>NZ_RQXT01000026.1 GCF_003863365.1 Mesorhizobium tamadayense
CGAAAGAATTCCATGTTCTGGCGGGGCCTGAGGCCTGCCTTGCGAACAAAATTCCTGTTTCCTGGCCGTAGCGAGGCCTTGATGATCGAACGATCTGCCTCATAAGTCTATTCTACAAAGGTCCCGCAACGCTCGCCTCCTTCGGGGGTGGCGACGTATGGACGTGGTGCCGATCTTGAGGATCGGTCCGGAACTTTCCGCGCAGTTCCGGAGTCGCAACCCGTCCGATCGCGGACATCATTGCGGTGGGAATAGGACTAAAGCAGACGCGGGAAGCCAGCCTGCCAGGTTGATAAATCCGGCAGGTCTACTAAGCTCGGCTTGGGGTGCCTTGACTTCGTGCTGATCCGACAACGATCGAGATCAAGCGCAAGAACGGGTAGTTTGCCGATGACGAGCGCGGTGCCGGGCACCTTGGCCCTTTTGTGCTTTCTGTCCCTGACCGCCAACGCTCCGGGTGCGTTAGCCCAGCAACCGGCGGGCAACCCGAAGGAAAAGACAACCGAAATCAAGATAGGCTATTTGCGGGCCCACGCGCCGCGACTGACGCTTTCCCTGCTCGACGTGCCGCCGCGTGACGAAGGTGTCGCCGGTGCCAATGTCGCCATCGGCGACAACAACACGACCGGGAAGTTCATCAATCAGAAATTCACCCTCGACGTCACCGAGATAAAGCCGGAAGCCGACGCGGTCCAGGCATTCGACGACCTGATCGCCAAAGGCGACCGCTATGTGGTCGCGGATCTCTCGGCCAGGCAATTGCTGTCGATCGCCGACATCGCTCGCGACAAAGGTGTGCTGATCTTCAACGTCGGCGCCACCGACGACAGCCTGCGCGAAGAGGACTGCCGCATAAATGTCTTCCACATCGCGCCGACGCGAAGCATGCTCGCCGACGCGCTGGCGCAGTACCTCATGGTGAAGAAATGGCCGAACTGGGTGCTGCTCTATGGTTCGCATGAGCAGGACCACCTCTATGCCGACGCGTTGCGCCGCGCGGCAACCCGCTTCGGCGGCCAGATCGTCGCAGAAAAGGAATTCAAGGACACCGGCTCGGCGCGGCGCACCGATACTGGAGCCACGCAGATACAGCAGCAGATTTCGGTATTCACGCAAGACCTGCCGGAGCATGACGTGCTGCTTGTGGCCGATGAAAGCGAGGTGTTCGGAACCTATGTGCCCTACCGCACCTGGACGTCACGGCTGGTCGCGGGCACGGCCGGTCTTATGGCATCGTCATGGCATCCCGCGAGTGAGCAATGGGGCGGCATCCAGATGCAGAACCGCTTCCTGAAGACGACGGGCCGGAGAATGCTGTCCAAGGACATGTCGGCCTGGACGGCCGTGCGGGCCGTCGGCGAAGCGACCACGCGCACCAACGGCGACGATCCGAGAAAGATCAGCAACTACATCCGCTCGGACGATTTCTCGGTCGCCGCCTTCAAGGGACAGAAGCTCACCTTCCGCAAATGGAACCTCCAGCTTCGCCAGCCGATCCTGGTTGGCGACACCAAATCGGTCGTTTCGGCATCTCCCCAGGAGGGCTATCTCCATCAGGTCTCCGAGCTCGACACCCTGGGCATCGATCAGCCGGAAACGAAATGCGTTCTCAAGTAGCGCCAATCGGGAGGAATTCGTGCAGAGACGAGCTTGCGCACTCGCCATTCTCGCAACCGGCATCGTGACCGGCCCGGCATCGGCCTACACCGCCTATGTCTCCAACGAGAAGGACAATACCATCACCGTCGTCGATACGGCGACCATGCAGGTGGTCAAGACCGTCGACGTGGGCCAGAGACCGCGCGGCATCACCATCTCGCACGACGGCAAGTTCATCTATCTGTGCGCCAGCGACGACAATACCATCCAAATCATCGACACCGCGACGCTGCAGGTCGTCGGCACGCTGCCCTCCGGCGATGATCCCGAATTGTTCGTGCTTTCGCCCGACGGCAAGACGCTCTACGTCGCCAACGAAAATGACAATCTGATCACCGCGATCGACGTCGACAGCAACGAAGTCACGACCGAGATCCCGGTTGGCGTGGAGCCGGAAGGCATGGCCGTCAGCCCCGACGGCAAGACCATGGTCAACACTTCAGAGACCACCAGCATGGCGCATTTCATCGACACCGGGAGCCATGACGTAACCGACAACGTGCTGGTCGACACGCGCCCGCGCTTCGCCGCGTTCAAGCCCGACGGCTCGCAAGTCTGGGTCAGTGCCGAGGTCGGCGGCACCGTCAGCGTCATCGACAACGCCAAGCGCGAGGTCATGAAGAAGATCAAGTTCGCGATTCCGGGACTGCGGGCCGAAACCATCCAGCCGGTCGGCATCGCCATCAGCGCCGACGGCAAGAAAGCCTATGTCGCGCTCGGCCCGGCGAACCATGTCGCGGTGATCAACACCGAAACCTACGAGGTGGAGAAATACATCCTCGTCGGCCAGCGCGTCTGGCATCTGGACTTCACTCCCGATCACAAAACGCTGATCACCACGAACGGCAACTCCAACGACATCACTTTCATCGATACGGCGACCGACGAGCCGGTTCAGTCGGTCACCGTCGGCCAGCAGCCCTGGGGCGTTGCCATATCGCCCAATTAAGGAGCCATCCATGCAGCATGCGAGGACCGGGAAAGCGGGAGATGAGGTGGTGGCGCTCGACGTCGCCGGTGTCAGCCATTCCTATGGTCCGAAGCGGGCGCTCAACGACGTGTCGTTCTCGATCGCGCCGGCGACTTTCACCGTCCTTCTCGGCCTCAACGGTGCCGGCAAGACAACCCTGTTCTCTTTGATCAGCCACCTTTACGACACGCGCCGGGGATCGATCCGCATCTTCGGCCATGATGTCAGCCGCGCCTCCGGCGAGGCGCTCAGGCGTGTCGGCATCGTGTTCCAGGCACGCACGCTCGACCTCGATCTGAGCGTGTACCAGAACCTCTCCTATCACGCCTCGCTGCACGGCATCGGACGGCACGAAGCCCGGCAGCGCATTGCAGCGCTGCTTGGGACAGTCGACATGCAGGGCCGTGAGCATGACAAGGCACGCAGCCTTTCCGGCGGCCAGATGCGGCGCATCGAGATCGCCAGGGCGCTGCTCCACCGCCCCTCCCTGCTGCTGCTCGACGAGGCGACGGTCGGTCTCGACATCCAGTCGCGCGCGGGCATTCTTGCCACCATCCGCAAGCTGGTCGAAACCGAGGGCATCGGCGTGCTTTGGGCCACCCACTTGATCGACGAGGTTGAGGACGGCGACCATGTCGTCGTGCTGCGGCAGGGTGACCTGGTCGCCAAGGGCAAGGTGGCCGACGTCGTCAAGGCAAGCGGTGCCGGCTCGATCCGCGACGCCTTTTCGAGGCTCAGCCGCAGCGAAGCCGCCGGCATTGCGGAGACCTCACCATGAGCGCTCCCGCAATGCCGGAAAAGGTAGCCGCCGTCACGCCGGTGAAGTCCGGCGCTTTCGGTCTTCGTCACTATCTCATCTGCCTCAAAGGCATCATCGTACGGGAATGCCTGCGCTTCCTGCACCAACGCGAGCGTTTCATCTCATCGCTGGTTCGGCCGCTCGTCTGGCTGTTCATTTTTGCCGCCGGTTTCCGGCAGGTGCTCGGCGTTTCGATCATCCCGCCCTACAAGACCTACGTGCTCTACGAGGTCTACATCACCCCGGGCTTGTGCGGCATGATCCTGCTGTTCTCGGGCATGCAGTCCTCGCTATCGATGGTCTATGACCGTGAGATGGGCAATATGCGCATCCTGCTGGTCAGCCCGTTTCCCCGCTGGTACCTGCTGCTGTCGAAGATGCTCGCCGGCGTTTCCGTATCGATCGCGCAGGTTTACGCGTTCCTGATCGTTGCCTGGTTCTGGGGCGTCAAGGCGCCGCCGCTCGGCTATTTGTTCGTGCTGCCGGCGCTGTTCTTGTCGGGCATGATGCTTTGCGCGCTCGGCATGCTCTTGTCCTCGATGATCAAGCAGCTCGAAAACTTCGCCGGCATCATGAACTTCGTCATCTTTCCCGGTTATTTCGCCTCTCCGGCGCTCTACCCTTTGTGGCGCATCCAGGAAGCGAGCCCGCTGCTTTACAAGCTCTGCCTCGCCAACCCCTTCACCTATGCCGTCGAGCTGATCCGCTTCGCCTTCTACGGGCAGATCGATTGGGTGTCGCTGGGTGTCGTCACCGGCTGCACGCTGTTGTTTCTGGGAGGCGCCATCATCGCCTACGACCCTTCGCGCGGCCTGATCACCCGCAAACAGGGCACGGGAGGAAACGGCTGATGCAACGGATGAGTCTTGTTTGCAGCCTGGTTGCGGCTGCCATGCTCGTGCCAAGCGTCGGCGCCATGGCCGCGAACAGCGATCCGGACTGGCCCTGCATGCAGCGCAAGGTGCCGCAACTCTCGCTTGGCCAGGTCTGGAACGGACCGGACCTTCCGCCAGCGGCGAAGGATTGGTCGCAGGATCTTTCCGTCTCCGCCTTGGTCGAGGAGGTGGCGGCTCGCAGGCTGCCGATTGCAGACGCGCAGAAGAAGATCAGGGATTTTGCCGCCTCCCTTCCGGCTGAGCAGCTTGCGCCGAAAATGGCGATGCTCGTGCAGGGCATGTTCGACCGCATGGACGCCGAGCGTTCGCACGTGGTCTCCGGCATTTCCCGTTACGCCCACAAGCAACTCGAAATGGCCGCCGAATTGCGCAAGGAAGCGTCCGATGTCGATGCGTTGCGTGCAAAACCCGACGCGGATCAGGACGAGGTCGAGCGGCGGACCGACCAACTGAATTTCGCGACGCGAATCTTCAATGAGCGTGCGCAATCGCTGACTTACGTCTGCGACGTGCCGACGATAATCGAGCAGCGGCTTTATCAGCTGTCCAAGACTGTCTCGGAAATGCTCGCCGCGGCGAAATAGGGCCTGCTTCGAAGACGCGCCCGTCAGGTTCCCCGGCCGGGCAGCACGCGCCAGCGCTGCACGAAATAGCCAGGATGCGTCTCCAGCCAGTGGGCGACCAGCGGCTGCGCCTGCATGAAGGCCACCCCGGGATTCATGGCCAGGCCGTCCGCCATTTCCTCGCGCTGCTCGCAGGTCTGCGGCACGGCCGTCATGCAGACCATCATCACGATTGTATAAAGCATTGCCCCTTCCCCTTCGATCCCCGGACCCCACGCCCGGGACGCATAGCGATTTGCCTGCAGGGTTGGCTGCCCATCCGTCTTGCTGCGTGTGAAGCGCGTGCCCCTGCTCTTCGCACTGCAGCATAACATCGGAGCTTGCCGACCGCCATCCGCAGCGGCCCGTTGTCCACGCCCTTCTTGGACCTTTTCGCAGAATCTCGACGGGAGATATGTCAGGCGTTTCACTCCGGCTGCTTTCCGGGCGCTCCCGAATGTTGCGCTCGCACGGCTTCATTCGCTTCGGCATACGGATACAGCTTGCCGAACAGGGGCAGGTACATCGCCCCCTTGCGCATCAGAAAATCGTTGAAAGTCGCCATGGCCGGCGAGATAGCGTGATCGGTGCGCATCACCGAGAACCATTGCCGGCGAATCGGCATGCCGACCACGTCGAGAATAACAAGTCGGCCGGATTCCGTTTCCGCGGCGATGGTGTGGGCGGAGATGAAGGCGATGCCGAGACCTGCCATCACCGCCTGCTTGATCGTCTCGTTCGAGCCCATCTCGATGCCCAGATCGTCAATCCGGCCGGGTACATCGCTCAGGAATATCTCCAGCGAGATGCGCGTGCCCGAGCCAGGTTCGCGAATAAGGAAATGCTCCTCGGCGATCCGTTCCTTGGAGATGTCGCGTGCCGACGCCAGCGGATGTTCAGGCGGTGCGATAATGACCAGCGGATGATCGCCGAAGACCGAAGCGCGTACCGGAACTTCCTTGGGCGGACGCCCCATTAGCGCGATGTCGATGTTGTGATTCTTCAGATTGTCGATCGTTTCGGCGCGATTGCCGATGGCAAGCCGCATGTCGATATCGGGATGCTCCTTCATGAAGCCGGCCATGAGCCGCGGCGCGAAATATTTGGCGGTGGAAACGACGCCGAGCCTCAGGCTGCCGGTGCGCACGCCCTTGATGGCGTCCATCTCGTCTTCGAGCAGGCGAAGTCGCTCCTCGATAGCCTGCGCCGCCTCGACGAAGGCCAGCCCTGCGGTAGTGGGACGCATGCCGTCCGACGTCCGGTCGAACAAGGCCAACTGAAACTCCTCCTCCACTTGTCGCAACTGGATCGTCACCGCTGGAGGAGACAGGCCTAAGACCTTGGCCGCACTAACGATTTTCCCGTGGCTGACGATTGCCTGAATGGTCTTGAATTGCTTGAGCGTGAGATTTCTCATGCGGCATACTAAATTCTTTTTATCCTTTGAGTAAAGTTATTAAATTTTACTTATCGTTGATCGTTTGCTTTCATCCTCCAATCCGGCCTGGAAGAGATGCCGCCGGATCGGGAGGTTACGATGCCAGCGGCAACGCTCGACGCTTTTCTGAACTCCTATCTCGGCGACCCGCCGGACAAACGCCGCTCTGCCGTCGTGGCGACCGTCCGTCAGCTCACGCAGGCTGCCACCAGGGTCCGCAATGCCATCAACCAAGGGGTGCTCGGCATCGCCTTTGCCGGGACCCGCGGCGCCAAAGCCGACGGCGACGTCCAGACGGATCTCGACATTTTCGCCGACGATATCTTCCTCGACGCCATGCGCCACGCGCCGGTCGCGCTCTATGCCTCGGAGGAGCTGGAGCAGCCGGTCCTGCTCGATCGGCAAGCCCCCCTCGCCATCGCCATCGACCCGCTCGACGGCTCCTCCAACATCGACACCAATGTGTCGATCGGAACGATTTTCTCGCTCCTCCCTGCAACTGGCGCGCCGGACGCCGATCCGGCCGCCACTTTTTTGCAGGCGGGCGTGAGCATGCTGGGCGCCGGTTTCTTCATATACGGGCCGCAGCTGGCGCTCGTTCTGTCTCTCGGCAGCGGCACGCATGTCTTCGTGCATTCGACCAGGCTGGGCACCTTCGTCCAGGCCTACGAAAGCCGGATCATCCCGGAGCGGACCGAGGAGTTCGCCATCAACGCCGCCAACTACCGCCACTGGGACGAGGCCGTGCGCCTTTATGTCGACGACTGCCTGGAAGGCACCGAAGGCCCGCGGGAGAAGGACTTCAACATGCGCTGGATCGCCTCGCTTGTCGCCGACTGCTATCGTATATTGATGCGCGGCGGCGTGTTTCTGTATCCCGGCGACCAACGCAGAGGCTACCGCCAAGGCCGGCTTCGGCTCGTCTATGAGGCCAATCCGATCGCCTATCTGATCGAACAGGCGGCCGGTGCCGCGACCGATACGATCACCCGCATCCTCGAAATCGAACCCGAGAGCCTGCACCAGCGCATACCAGTGGTCTTCGGATCTGCACGCGAAGTCGCGCGGATCGCCCGCTACCACACCGAACCCAGCGCCATCGGCGAGCGTGCGCCGCTGTTCAGCCGCCGCGGACTTTTCAGGGCCTGAGCATCATGTCGGCAAAGCACCCCATCATTACGATCACGGGATCATCGGGCGCGGGCACAACCTCGGTCAAGCGCATCTTCGAGCTGATCTTCCGGCGCGAGAACATCGAGGCTGCCTTCATCGAAGGCGACGCTTTTCATCGCTACGACCGCGCGGCGATGAAGGTCGAGGTCGCCGCGCAGGAGAAGGCAGGCAATCCGAACTTCACCCACTTCCATGCCGAGGCCAACGAGCTCGAGATCCTCGAGGGGGTATTCGAGGAATATGGCCGCCGGGGGACCGGAAGGACCCGCACCTACGTCCACGACGAGGACGAGGAGAAGCTGTACGGCACACCCCCAGGGAATTTCACCGAATGGCGCGAATTCGCCCCGAGCGACCTGCTCTTCTACGAAGGGCTGCATGGCTGCGTCGTCACCGACAAGATCAACCTGGCCAGGCACGCGGACCTCAAGATCGGCGTGGTGCCGGTCATAAATCTCGAATGGATCCAGAAGATCCATCGCGACCGCGCTACGCGCGGCTATTCCACCGAGGCGGTGATGGACGTGATCCTGCGCCGCATGCCGGACTATGTCCGCTACATCGTCCCGCAATTCTCGCAGACCGCGATCAATTTCCAACGCGTGCCGATCGTCGATACGTCCAACCCGTTCATAGCGCGCTGGATTCCGACCCCCGACGAATCGATGCTGGTCATCCGCTTCGCAAATCCTCGCGGCATCGATTTCCCCTATCTGCTTTCAATGATCCACGACTCGTTCATGTCGCGGCCGAATTCCATTGTGGTGCCAGGCAACAAGCTCGACCTTGCCATGCAACTGATCCTGACGCCGCTCATCCTGCAATTGATCGAACGCCAGAAACGTGTGTCGTGAGGAGGACGCCATGACCAGCCTAGCAGCATTGAAGTCCGTTGCCGCCGCGGTCTCCGAGCGCGACATGGCGAACGCCATCCGCGCACTGGCCATGGACAGCGTGCAGAAGGCCAACTCCGGACATCCGGGCATGCCAATGGGCATGGCCGATGTCGCGACCGTGTTGTTCAGCCGCTTCATCAATATCGACCCGACTGCGCCGGACTGGCCCGATCGCGACCGCTTCGTGCTTTCAGCCGGACACGGCTCGATGCTGCAATATGCCCTGCATTACCTGCTTGGCTACGAAGACATGCCGATCGAGGAATTGCAGCGATTCCGTCAACTGGGCAGTCGCACCGCCGGACATCCGGAGCATGGCCACGCGCTTGGCATCGAGACGACGACGGGCCCGTTGGGACAAGGCATTTCGACCGCTGTCGGCATGGCGCTCGCGGAACGCATGCTTGCTGCCCGCCACGGCACCGACCTCGTCGACCACTACACCTATGTGATCGCCGGCGACGGCTGCCTGCAGGAAGGCATCAGCCACGAGGCGATCGACCTCGCAGGTCATCTGAAGCTCTCCCGGCTGATCGTCCTCTGGGACGACAATGCGATCTCCATCGACGGACCGACTTCGCTGTCGACATCGATGGATCAGCCAACCCGGTTCAAAGCCGCCGGATGGCTTGTCCAGTCGGTGGACGGCCACGACATCGAGGCCGTCGCCGCGGCAATCGAGGCCGCTCGGCAGTCGGATCGGCCCTCTCTGATCGCCTGCCGCACGGTGATCGGCAAGGGCGCGCCCAATCTGGGCGGTTCGGAGAAGACGCATGGCGCGCCGCTGGGCGATGCGGAGATTGCCGCGACGCGCGAAAACATCGGCTGGGCCTACGCACCGTTCGAGGTGCCGGACGAGATCCTTTCGGCCTGGCGCGAGATTGCCGTACGCGGGCAGGCGGCGCGGCGCGCCTGGGGGCAGCGGCTTGCCGCCTCGCCGCAACGGGAGGCCTTCGAACGCGCGATCCGCGGCAAATTGCCCGATGCGGTGTTCGAGGCCCTTGGCGCCTTCCGCAAAGAGCATGTCGAGAAGGCGACCAAGGTTGCGACGCGGAAGGCCTCCGAAATGGCGCTTGCCGCGATCAATGACGCAAACGAGTTGACGGTCGGCGGCTCCGCCGATCTCACGCATTCGAATCTGACGATCACCAAAGGCATGGATCGCATAGTGCCGGGTGGTTACGCGGGCCGCTACATTCACTACGGCATCCGCGAGCACGGCATGGCCGCGGCCATGAACGGCATCGCGCTGCATGGCGGATTCGTGCCCTACGGCGGCACCTTTCTGTGCTTCGCCGACTATGCTCGCGGGGCGATGCGGCTCTCGGCGCTCATGAGCCAGCGTGTCGTCTATGTGATGACGCATGATTCCATCGGTCTCGGCGAGGATGGCCCGACCCATCAGCCGATCGAGCACCTGGCAATGCTGCGGGCGACGCCCAACCTCAACGTCTTCCGCCCGGCCGATATCATCGAAACCGCGGAATGCTGGGAGCTGGCGCTGAAGAGCGAGACGCGGCCGAGCGTGCTGGTGCTCTCGCGCCAGAATCTGCCGATGCAGCGCCAGGCACACAGCGACGAAAACCGGTCCAGCCGGGGCGCCTACGTCTTGCGCGAGCCGTCCGCGCACCGCGCCGTGACGCTGATCGCGACCGGCTCGGAGGTCGAGATCGCCATTGCCGCCGCCGAGCGATTGGAAACCGGGCACGGCATCGCCGCCGCGATCGTCTCGATGCCGTGCTGGGAACTGTTCGAGGAACAGAATGGGGACTACCGTAAGTCCGTCCTCGGTTCTGCGCCGCGCGTCGCCGTGGAGGCGGCCGCCCGTCTCGGCTGGGATCGCTGGATCGGCGACACGGGCGCTTTTGTCGGCATGATCGGCTTCGGCGCAAGCGCCCCTGCTCCGGACCTCTACAAGCATTTCGACATCACACCCGAAGCCGTCGCTGCAACGGCGCTGAGGCTCATCATCTAGGAGGACCGACAATGGCCCGCATCACCCTTCGCCAGCTTCTCGACCATGCCGCCGAGCACGGTTATGGCGTGCCGGCATTCAACATCAACAACATGGAACAGGGCCTCGCCATCATGGAGGCTGCCAGGGCCTGCGATGCGCCAGTGATCATCCAGGCCTCGCGCGGCGCCCGTTCCTATGCCAACGACATCATGCTGGCCAAGATGATGGAAGCGTTGACCGAGATGCACCCGGCCATTCCGCTGTGCATCCATCAGGATCACGGCAACAATGAAGCCACCTGCCTTTCGGCGATCCGCCACGGCTTCACCTCGGTGATGATGGACGGGTCGTTGATGGCGGACGCCAAGACCCCGGCGAGCTACGACTACAACGTCGCCATCACCGAACGCGTCGCGCGCATGGCGCATTGGGTCGGCGCTTCCGTCGAAGGCGAGCTCGGCGTGCTCGGCTCGCTGGAAACCGGCCAGGGCGAGGCCGAGGACGGTCACGGCGCAGAGGGCGCGCTATCGCACGACCAGCTCCTAACCGATCCCGACCAGGCGGTCGACTTCGTGACCGCCACCCGCGTCGATGCGCTGGCGATCGCCTGCGGCACCTCCCACGGCGCCTACAAGTTCACGCGCAAGCCCGACGGCGACATCCTGGCCATGCAGGTGATCGAGGCGATCCACGAGAAGCTGCCGAGCACGCATCTGGTCATGCACGGTTCGTCCTCCGTGCCGCAGGAACTGCAGGACATCATCAACAAATATGGCGGCGAGATGCCCCAGACCTTTGGCGTTCCGGTCGAGGAGATCGAGCGCGGCATCCGCCACGGCGTGCGCAAGGTCAACATCGACACCGATTGCCGCATGGCCATGGCCGGGCAGTTCCGCCGCATCGCGACGCAGGATCCGCGCGAATTCGATCCGCGTAAATTCCTGAAGCCAGCCATGGACGCCTTGCGCGACCTTTGCCGCGATCGCTTCGAACGCTTCGGTACCGCGGGAAACGCCTCGAAGATCAAGGTCATCGCCATGGATGAGATGGCGAAACGCTACGCCGCGGGAAAGCTCGACCCGCAAATCGCAACCGCGAAAGCCGCCTGAGCGGCGGTCCGCCAAAAAAGGAAAGGACCAGCGCCATGCCCAACAAATCCGAAACCGTGACCGGCAAGGACCGCTACAAGTCCGGTGTCATGGAATACAAGAAGATGGGCTATTGGGAGCCCGACTACGAGCCTAACGACACCGACATCATCGCGGTATTCAGGATCACGCCTCAGGATGGTGTCGACCCGATAGAGGCCGCGGCAGCCGTCGCCGGCGAGTCCTCGACCGCAACCTGGACGGTGGTCTGGACCGACCGGTTGACGGCAACCGAAAAATACCGCGCCAAGGCCCATCGGGTCGACCCGGTGCCGAACGCACCCGGACAGTATTTCGCCTACATCGCCTATGACCTCGACCTGTTCGAGCCGGGTTCGATCGCCAATCTTTCGGCATCGATCATCGGCAATGTCTTCGGGTTCAAACCACTGAAGGCATTGCGGCTGGAAGACATGCGTTTTCCCGTCGCCTATGTGAAGACCTTCCAGGGTCCGGCGACCGGCATCGTCGTCGAGCGCGAGCGCCTCGACAAGTTCGGCCGCCCGCTGCTCGGCGCCACCGTCAAGCCGAAGCTCGGCCTTTCCGGTCGCAATTACGGCCGTGTCGTCTACGAGGCGCTGAAGGGCGGGCTCGATTTCACCAAGGACGACGAAAACATCAATTCGCAGCCCTTCATGCATTGGCGCGAGCGTTTTCTCTACTGCATGGAGGCGGTCAACAAGGCACAGGCCGAGACGGGCGAGATCAAGGGGACCTATCTCAACGTCACCGCGGCCACCATGGAGGACATGTACGAACGGGCCGACTTCGCCAAGGAACTCGGCTCCAACATCGTGATGATCGACCTCGTGATCGGCTACACGGCAATCCAGTCGATGGCGAAATGGGCTCGCAGGAACGACATGATCCTGCACCTGCATCGCGCCGGCCATTCGACCTACACACGGCAGAAGTCGCACGGCGTTTCCTTCCGCGTCATCGCCAAATGGATGCGGCTTGCCGGCGTCGACCACATCCATGCCGGCACCGTCGTCGGCAAGCTGGAAGGCGACCCGGCGACGACCAGGGGTTACTACGACATCTGCCGCGAGAACCATAACCCGATGAAGCTGGAGAACGGCATCTTCTTCGATCAGCACTGGGCATCGCTCAACAAGCTGATGCCTGTGGCATCAGGCGGCATCCACGCCGGCCAGATGCATCAGCTCATCGACCTGCTCGGCGAGGACGTGGTGCTGCAGTTCGGCGGAGGCACCATCGGCCATCCGATGGGGATCGCGGCCGGCGCTACCGCAAACAGAGTGGCTCTCGAAGCGATGATCCTCGCCCGCAACGAAGGCCGCGACTACCTGCGGGAAGGGCCTGAGATCCTCGAGCATGCCGCCCGGTCATGCCTGCCGTTGCGACAGGCGCTCGATGTCTGGAAGGACGTGACGTTCAACTACGCCTCGACCGACACGCCGGACTTTGTCCCGGTGGCAACGGCAGCTGAATGAGGAGACAGACAATGCGTATCACCCAAGGGGCCTTTTCCTTCCTGCCCGACCTGACCGACGACCAGATCCGCGCGCAGGTGCAGTATTGCATCGACAACAAATGGGCCGTCAGCCTCGAGTTCACCGACGACCCGCACCCGCGCAACACCTATTGGGACATGTGGGGCCACCCGATGTTCGACAATCCCGATGCGGCGGCGCTGATGATGGAGCTGAACGCATGCCGTAAGCTCTATGGCGACCGCTATATCCGCGTCGTCGCCTTCGATTCCTCGCAGGGCTGGGAATCGGTGAAGCTCTCCTTCATCGTCAACCGCCCGGCCGAGGAACCCGGCTATCGGCTCGAGCGGCAGGAGGCCGCGGGCCGCATGATCCGCTACACCACCAAGCCCTACGCCGCCGACAAACCGGCTGGAACGAGGTACGGCTGATCATCGGGACGTGAGGAGAATGCCATGTCGGCGCCAGCCTTTGCCGAAACGGAAGCGCCTCAAAACGCCGCCCCGGCGGCGATCGACCTGCGTGAGGAATTTGAAACTTCCGGCGTCAGGGACGTCCTGGCCGAGCTCGACCGCGATCTCATCGGGCTCGCCCCGGTCAAAAGACGCATCCGCGAGACCGCGGCGCTCCTGCTGGTCGAGCGGGCGCGCCGCCGCATGGGCCTCGCCCACGAAACGCCGACACTGCATATGAGCTTCACTGGCAATCCCGGCACCGGCAAGACGACCGTCGCATTGCGAATGGCCGACCTGCTGCATCGGCTGGGCTATATACGCAAGGGTCATCTGGTTTCGGTGACGCGCGACGACCTGGTCGGCCAGTATATCGGCCACACCGCGCCCAAGACCAAGGAAATCCTGAAGAAGGCAATGGGCGGGGTGCTGTTCATCGACGAGGCCTACTATCTCTACCGGCCGGAAAACGAACGCGATTACGGCCAGGAGGCGATCGAGATCCTGCTGCAGGTGATGGAGAACCAGCGCGATGATCTCGTGGTCATCCTCGCCGGCTACGCGCAGCGCATGGATCGCTTCTTCGAAAGCAATCCGGGATTCCGCTCGCGCATTGCCCACCACATCGACTTTCCCGACTATTCCGACGACGAGCTTCTCAGGATCGCGGAACAAATGCTCGACCAGCAAAATTACCTGTTCGACACAAAGGCAACCGCCGCGATGACCGACTACATCGCACGCCGCCGCGCGCAGCCGCATTTCGCCAATGCCCGCTCGATCCGCAACGCGCTCGACCGGGCACGGCTGAGGCAGGCGAACCGCCTGTTCGAGAGCGCCAAGGGACCGCTCGACGCAAAGGCGCTGTCGACGATCTCGGCCGAGGACATCACCGCCAGCCGGGTGTTCGCGCTAAATCCCGGGGAAGGAGAAAGCAAATGACCGGCAAGACCATCATCGCTCCTTCCGTTCTGTCGTCGGATTTCTCGCGGCTCGGCGACGAGGTCGAAGCGGTCGTGCGGGCAGGCGCCGACTGGATCCATCTCGACGTGATGGACGGGCATTTCGTGCCCAACATCACCTTCGGCCCGCCGGTGATCAAGACAATCCGCGATCGAACGGACAAGATCTTCGACTGTCATCTGATGATCGCGCCGGCCGATCCTTATCTCGCAGCTTTCGCCGATGCCGGTTGCGACATCATCACGGTGCATGCCGAGGCCGGGCCGCATCTCGACCGTTCGCTGCAGGCGATCAGGAGCCTCGGCAAGAAGGCCGGCGTGTCGCTGAATCCGTCGACGCCGGAAAGTGCCATCGAATATGTTCTCGACCGGCTCGATCTGGTGCTGTTGATGACGGTCAATCCGGGTTTCGGCGGCCAGGCCTTCATTTCGGCGGTCGTCGACAAGGTCAGGCGCGTCAAGGCGCTCGTCGGCCAACGTCCGATCGACATCGAGATCGACGGTGGCATCACGCCCGAGACAGCCCCCCTGGTTACCGCGGCCGGGGCCAATGTGCTCGTCGCCGGCTCCGCCGTCTTCAAGGGCGGCACCGAGGCTGCCTATCGCGCCAATATCGGCGCGATCAGACGGGCGGCCGACGGAGCGATCCGGCGGGCCGCGTGAACCACTTGGTCGGAGGATGATATGGCGGCAATCCCACCTGTCTGCGATTTCGGCTGGCAAGCCGTCGATGCCGTTTTGCCCGGCGTCGACGGCAAATCGCATTCGATCTTCGGCCAGGCCGGTCCCAACGGCCTGGTCGTCGCCTTCATCTGCAATCACTGCCCCTATGTGAAGGCGGTGATTTCACGCATCGTTCGTGACGCCAACGACCTCAAGGCCGAAGGGATCGGCTTTGTCGCGATCAACTCCAATGATGCCGACGCCTATCCGGACGATTCCTTCGACAACATGAAGCTCTTCGCCAGGGCGAATGGCTTCACCTTCCCGTACCTCCACGACGTGTCGCAGGCAGTGGCGCGCGCCTATGGAGCCGTGTGCACGCCGGATTTCTTCGGCCTCAACGTCGAGTTGACGCTGCAATATCGTGGCCGGCTGGACGCATCGCGACGGGACGCCGGGCCGCCCGGGCTGAGGCGCGATCTGTTCGAGGCGATGAAGCAGGTTGCCCGAACCGGTGACGGACCGCGTGACCAGATCGCTTCGATCGGCTGCTCGATCAAATGGAAGGAGGCGGCATGAATGTCGGCGCAAGCAGACCGTTTCGGTCTCCGAAGGCGATCCTGTTCGATCTCGACGGCACGCTGGTCGATTCGGCGCCCGACATCGCGGCGGCCGTGAACGAGTTGCTGGCCGGCCGCGACCTGCCGCCGCTGCGCGTGGATCAGGTCAAGGCAATGATCGGCGGCGGCGTCGGGAAGCTGGTCGAGCGGGCCTTCGCGGCTTCAGGGTCACCGCTTCTCGGCAGCGCGCTCGAGGAGGCCAACCGCGTCATGGCGCCGATCTACCGCAGGCATCTGACCGGCCTGACGAGGCTTATGCCTGGCGTCAGGGAGGTTCTCACGCACTTCCACCTGAGCGGAATGGCCCTGGGCGTTGCTACCAACAAGCCGCAATTGGCGACCCGCGAAATCCTGCTGCATTTCCACTTGACGGAATATCTCGGCGCGATCGTCGGCGGAGACGCGGTGACATTCCTGAAACCGGCGCCCGACGCTCTGCTGCTGGCGCTCGACCAGCTTGGCGTCGAACCCACCGAAACGTGGATGGTGGGAGACAGCAGCAGCGACGTCGGCGCCGCGCGCGCCGCCGGCATGCCCGTCGTTCTGCTGCGCGGCGGCTACACCCAGGTCCCCGTCGAAGAGCTTGGCGCAGACCTTGTCTGCGACAGCCTGCTCGATCTGCCTTCCGCGATGCAGAGGCTGCGTGCCGTTGCCTGAACGGCAGCGTCGATTACGGAGGCAGTCGCCGGCCGATCGTAAATCGAACGGCCGGCGAAGCCGTTACTTACTTCGAGAACTGCTTGAGATAGGCGATGACGTTGGCCACGTCCTTGTCGTCCTTGAGGCCGGCAAACGCCATCTTTGTGCCTTTCACCATGGCCTTTGGATCATGGAGATAGGTCGTCAGCGTCGGTTCGTCCCATTTGACGCCGGATTTTCCAGCCGCAACCATGGCCTGGGAATAGCTGAAACCCGGATGCGTGCCGGCCGTTCGGCCGATGACGCCGTTCAATGACGGACCAACCTTGTTCTGGTCCTTGTCCGCCACGTGGCAGACCTTGCATTTGGTGAAGACCTTCTCACCCGCCGCGGCATCCTGGGCATGGGATTGGTTCGTGATGAAAGTCGCGAAGAATACGACGGCGAAAAATGCGATAGCGCGCATGGCATTTCCTCATTGATCGTCAAGATGCCCCGGATGATTTGCATGCCATTGCTTTGACAAAGTCAACCGTACAATGGTCCAGCGCAACTCTGGCACCGAAGAGAGCCGCCCTGTACTTTCGCCTTTGTTGACGGCCTTGGGGCGAGCGCGTAGCTTCAGGTCATTCCGGTTTCCCATGGGCACCTCGGGAACCCGGTCGGGCTGAATTTGTCCAGGCTGAGATTTGCCCGGGCGATGGGGCGGATTTCGCCAGAGCGGGCGTCTTTACGCGCGCGAGGTGCTGAATGAATATGGTCGACCTCATATTGACGGTTTGCCTGAGTGCCAATCCCGGCAATTGCCGAGACGAGCATCTCTATTTCGAGAGCCGCGGCTCTCTGTTCCAATGCATGATGCTGGCGCCCAGCGAGATCGCGAAGTGGTCGCAGAAACATCCGACCTTCAAGGTCAGGCGCTGGAAATGCGCTTTCCCGAAGAAGGACAGGGCGATCTGACCGGCGCCCCCCTGGTTGTTGCAGTCTCGGGAGGAGACATCATGGTTTCGCGGCGGGAAACGCTCCGTCTGGCAGCCCTTGGAACGGCCGCGATACTTGCCTCACATCCCGTTGCCGCCTCCGCCGCGTCCAAAGTTCGCATTGGCGTGTTGAGGTTCGGCACGGTGAGCTGGGAGCTCGATACGCTGAAGGAACACAAGTTCGACGCGACCAACGGGATCGATCTGGAAGTCGTCTATTTCGCCGGCGAGGATGCGACCAATGTCGCGATACTGGCCGGCGCGATCGACATGATCGTGACCGATTGGCTGTGGGTCTCGCGCCAGCGTTCGGACGGCGGCGACCTCACATTGGCCCCCTATTCGACGGCCGTCGGGGCGATCATGGTGAAGGAGGCTTCGCTGATACGGACAATCGCCGACCTCAAGGGAAAGAAGATCGGCGTCGCCGGCGGGGCCCTCGACAAAAGCTGGCTGCTGATACAGGCGCTGGCCAGGCGCGATCACGGCCTCGACCTGCCGGCAACCAGCGATGTCGTCTTTGCCGCGCCGCCGCTGATTTCGGAAAAGGCGATACAGGGCGAGCTCGATGCGGTGCTCAATTTCTGGCATTTTTGCGCCCGCCTCGAGGCCAACGGCTTTCGTCGGCTGATCGGTGCCGAAGATGCGGAGAAAGCGCTCGGAGCTTCTGGCCCGGTGTCCGCGCTCGGCTATGTATTCCATGACAAATGGGCGAACGAAAATCCGGACGCCGTGCGCGGCTTCCTCAAGGCTTCCGCGCAGGCCAAGGATCTGCTGGCTAGGTCCGACGAAGAGTGGCTGCGTCTTGCGCCGATTGTCCGGGCAGAAGGCAAGGAACTGGCAAAGCTGCGCGACCGCTATCGAGAGGGCATCCCCAGGCGGCCGGTCGCCGAGGAAGCGGCCGATGCCGGCAGGCTCTATCGGGTGCTGGCCGTGATCGGCGGCGAAAAGCTGGTCGGTAGCACGCCGGAGATGGCGCCGGGCACGTTCTGGCAGGAGCCCCCGAAATGACCGCAAGGGACACCGGCGGTCGCACGCTTGGCGACACAACCGACATTTCCAGCCGTTCCGGCCCTGCAGCGACGCTGATACCCGCACTGACGGTGACGATCTCCCTGCTCGGGCTTTGCCTCCTGTGGAGCTTGGCGGCGAATGCCTGGCCGAGCCGTGCCTTTCCCGGGCCGGGACAGGTCTGGCAGGTATTGCTGAAAGAGGCGGCGAGCGGCGACCTTTTCTACCATCTCGGCGCTACCCTCGGCCGGGTTGCCGCGGCTTACGTCGTCGCGATTATCGTCGGATCGGTGATCGGCATTCTTCTAGGCAGCCACCGCGGCGCGGACCGGTTCTTCAGTCCCTGGGTGATCCTGTTCCTCAATATCCCCGCGCTGGTGATCATCGTGCTGGCCTACATCTGGTTCGGCCTCAACGAGGTGGCGGCGATAGGCGCGGTTGCCGTGAACAAGATCCCGAATGTCGTGGTGACCATGCGCGAGGGCGCCAGGGCGCTGGACCCGAGTTACGCCGAAATGGCGGCTGTCTACCGCTTCGGTCCCCTTGACCGCGTTCGCCATGTCCTGCTGCCGCAACTGCAGCCTTATCTGGCCGCGGCCTCGCGTTCCGGCATCGCCCTGATCTGGAAGATCGTTCTGGTGGTCGAGCTGCTCGGCCGCTCCAATGGCGTCGGCTTCCAGATCTATCTCTATTTCCAGCTTTTCGACGTCGCTGCCATTCTTGCCTATACGCTAGCCTTCGTGGCGGTGATGCTTGTCATCGAACTTCTTCTGGTGCAGCCCGTTGAACGACATGCAACCCGTTGGCGCCGCCGTCCCGCTTAGGGTCGACATCGCCGAGAAGACCTTCAGGTCCGCGCACGGCGTCTCGGTCACGGCGCTTAAAGATCTTTCCTTCGAGGTCCGGCAAGGCGAATTCGCTTGCCTGCTCGGGCCGTCGGGCTGCGGCAAGACCACGACGCTGCGTATCCTGCTTGGGCTCGACAGGCAGTTTTCCGGCTCCTTCCAGCTGCCCGAAGGCGGCTCGCGCCGCATCGCCGCCGTGTTCCAGGAGCCCACCCTGCTGCCCTGGCGGACAGTCGAGCAGAATGTCAGGCTGGCGCTGCCGAAGAGCTTGCGAGCCAAAAATCTCGACGGGCTGTTCAACGCTCTCGGCCTTGCCGGCATGCGCTCGCTCTATCCGGCGGAGCTTTCACTCGGCCTTGCGCGCAGGGCGGCGCTTGCCAGGGCCTTCGCTACCGAACCGGCGATGCTTTTCCTGGACGAACCCTTTGTCTCGCTCGACGGGCGGACCGCCGAGCAGCTCCGGCGCCTGCTTTTGACCGTGTGGTCTGCGCGGCCCACGACCGCCCTGATGGTGACGCACAATCTGACCGAGGCCCTGATGCTGTCGGACCGCATCATCGTGCTCTCGCCCCGACCAGCTCATGTGCTCGGCATGTTCGACATAGGGCTGCCGCGGCAAGATCGTAATCCGCAGGCGATGAGCGCACTCTTGCGGTCATTCCACCAGAAATTTCCGGGCGTGACCTGATCGCCCTCAAGCTTAGAAGCAGCGCACGTCGGCTTCCGCCTGCGCACGCTTCAACTCCGTGCGCGCGGCTTTCGCCGGCGCGCTTTCGCGAAACAGGCCTGCATTCTCGCCTGTCGTCAGGGACATGCTCTTGAAGGTCTCGGCCCTCTCATAATGATCGTAAGGGAGGATCGAGGCGATGACATCGATCGAGCAGGAACAACTCTCCAGCGCCTGACGTGTCCGGCCATTCGTCTGCATGCAGCCGAGCACATAGTCGACAATCGTCGCCGTCGGATAGTCTCCCGCGGCGCCGGCTGGGTTGGCAAAGACCGGCGTCGATGCAAGGAGGAGCGACAGGATCGAAAATCCAACATTTCTGTCCATCAGAATTCCTCCTGTTGCCTGGGCGCGAGACAGCGAGACAGCATCGTCGCGCCCAGTTGGCGACATGCCGCAAGCCCGGTCAACCTCTCACCGCCTCCATATAGGACCAAAGGAGGAATGCCCTGCGTGCCGGCAGCAGCGGTTCAGGGCAGCCTCACGACCCGCCCCGCACTCGTCTCCCCAGGCTATTTTCACACCTCGCTCACTACCGGCAACCAAAGAGGGCACCGGCAAGCGCGTCGGTAAAATATGACGAAATAAAATCAAACCATATCACATGGGAAATACGGAGAAGGTTAGAATTTTATATATATGAGGAGCTGCAGACGACCATTCGGTGTCGCGGCGCTGGGGGTCGTCTTTATTTTTCTTCTATATACTGCATTGCAGCATCAACATGCTGCAATGCAAAATCTCCGCGGGGGTTTTTTCTTGCCTGGCATTTTGCAATGACATAGCCTGACCACATTTCCGGCTTCAAGGACGTCGCTGTGAATAGGGAGCGGCGGCAGTCTTTCGTAGGCCAATCGGGCGGGTGCAGGCTGGGCTGAACTGTAGTAGAGGAAAGAAACATTCCTCTGCTTGGATTAGTCTAGGTCGTGACACGCTGCCGGAAATACTTCCCAAATTGAATCGCTTGGACAAGCCTTGCGGGGCTTAACGATCGATTTCTCGTTGTGAACCTGGGAGGATTTGATGCGCGCACTTACCCAAGCTACCTACATCGTAACGGCCTCCGCGCTGCTGTCGTTCGGTGCGCTCTATACGGCGTCAGCCAACGAAGAGCTCGCGAAAATGGCCAAAAACCCGAAAGACTGGGTGATGCAGACGGGGGATTACGCCAACACCCGCTATTCCAAGCTCAAGCAGATCAACAAGGAGAATGTGAAGAACCTGCAGGTCAAGTGGACCTTCTCGACCGGCGTGCTGCGCGGCCATGAAGGCGGGCCACTGATCATCGGCGATGTGATGTATGTCCACGCGCCGTTCCCGAACACCGTCTACGCTCTCGATCTCAACAATGACGGAAAGATCCTCTGGAAATACGAGCCCAAGCAAGACACCAACGTCATTCCGATCATGTGCTGCGACACCGTCAATCGTGGCGTCGCCTATGGTGACGGCAAGATCATTCTCAACCAGGCCGACACCACCGTCGTCGCGCTCGATGCCAAGACCGGCAAGGTCGTGTGGTCGGTCAAGAACGGCGAAGAGACCAACGGCGGAAAAGGCGAATCCGGTACGTCGGCGCCCGTTGTCGTCAAGGACAAGGTTCTGGTCGGTGTCTCCGGCGCGGAATTCGGCGTCCGCGGCTGGCTGGCCGCTTACAATCTGAAGGACGGCAAGCTCGCCTGGAAGGCCTATTCGGAAGGTCCGGATGCAGAGACCCTCATCGATCCCGAAAAGACCACGCAACTCGGCAAGCCGGTGGGAAAGGACTCGGGCACGAACACCTGGGAAGGCGAACAGTGGAAGACGGGCGGCGGCACGACATGGGGATGGTATTCCTATGATCCCAAGCTGAACCTCGTCTACTACGGCACCGGCAATCCCTCGACGTGGAACCCGGTTCAGCGCCCGGGAGACAATCGCTGGTCGATGACCATGTTCGCCCGCGATGCCGACACCGGCATGGCCAAATGGGTCTACCAGATGACCCCGCATGACGAATGGGACTTTGACGGCGTCAACGAGATGATTCTCGTCGACGACATGGAAGTCAAAGGCAAGAAGCACGACGTGCTGGTGCATTTCGACCGTAACGGCTTTGCCTACACTATGGATCGCGCCACCGGCGAGCTTCTCGTTGCCAAGAAGTACGATCCGGCGGTGAACTGGGCGACTGAAGTCAACATGGACCCCAAGAGCGACCAGTACGGACGCCCCCAGGTCGTGGCCAAATATTCGACCCAGCAGAACGGCGAAGACACCAACTCGACGGGCATCTGCCCGGCGGCGCTTGGAACCAAGGACCAGCAGCCGGCTGCCTATTCGCCGAAGACCGGGCTGTTCTACGTGCCGACCAACCATGTCTGCATGGACTACGAGCCTTACAAGGTTGGCTACACGGCCGGCCAGCCTTATGTGGGCGCCACCGTGTCGATGTATCCGGCCCCCGGCAGCGACAAAATGGGCAACTTCATCGCCTGGGATGCCGCCAAGGGTGAGATCGTCTGGTCGAAGCCGGAGCAGTTCTCGGTATGGTCGGGCGCGCTGGCGACGGCTGGCGACGTCATCTTCTATGGCACGCTCGAAGGCTACATCAAGGCGGTCGATGAGAAGGGCAAGGAACTCTATAAGTTCAAGACCCCGTCCGGCATCATCGGCAATGTCACGCCCTTCGAGCATGACGGCAAGCAGTACATCGCCGTTCTGTCCGGCGTCGGCGGATGGGCCGGTATCGGTCTGGCAGGCGGACTGCTGTCGCCTGACAACGCCGCTGCCTGGCATGGCGCCGTCGATCAGGGCCGTAAGCAAGGCGATCAGGCCGCGGTCGTTGGTACTGCTGGTCTGGGAGCCGTCGGCGGCTACGCAGCGCTCGCCGACTACACCACGCTGGGCGGCCAGCTCACTGTCTTCGGTCTTCCGGACTGATATCCGGGAACGGCCTTAAAAGACTGAAGGCTCGAAAATATGAGAGAGCCCGGACACCGGAAACCACCGCCGGGCTCTCGATCCCGCCGCGCACCCGAACATCGATCGATGCCGCTTCGCGACGGCCAACCCTTGTCCTTAACAAAAGAAGGAAGCGTCTGAATGTCTGCTCGCATTGCAATTTCCGCCCTCGCCCTGGCTCTTCTGCCTCTGGCCAGCTCTAATCTGGCCTGGGCTGAAGACAGCGCCGAAAAAGCCAAGGCGGTGAAGGAAGACGGCGGCAAGTATTTGGACGCGGATGGAAACCCGACCTATAAGATCGAAAACGGAACCGTGGATTGGTATACGTTCAGCGGCTACCGCCGCTATCACTCGGACTGCCATGTCTGTCACGGACAGGACGGAACGGGTTCGAGCTATGCGCCGGCCCTGGCCAACAGCCTGAAAAACATCGACTACTCCACTTTTCTCTCGATCGTGGCCCAGGGCCGCAAGAATACCGGCAGCGGCAAGGAAAACGTCATGCCTGCCTTTGGCGACAACAAAAACGTCTATTGCTACATGGACGACCTCTACGTCTATCTGCGCGCCCGTGCCGATGGCGTGGCGCCCCGCGGCAGGCCGCCCAAGCACGAAGACAAGCCCAAGGCGGCGAAAGACGCAGAAGCGTCCTGCATGGGTGGATGACATGACCGGCCGCGACGCATCGAAGCTGCGCGTTATCCTGCCGATCCTCGGCGCGGTCGCTTTGTTGCCGTCGAACGTCGAGGCGCAGGGCGCAGGTCTCGGGGCTGCCGGGGAATTGGTCGATCCGGACATCCTGCGCGTCTGCGCCGACCCTTCGAACATGCCTTTCACCGACCAGGACGGCCAGGGCTTCGAAAACAAGCTGGCCGAGCTGGTTGCCAGGAAGACGGGGCGGAAGTCGGTCGCCTACACGTGGTTTCCGACCGTCATCGGCTTCGTGCGCAACACGCTTGCAGCCAACCGATGCGACATCATCATAGGCTATGCCCAAGGTGACGAGCTGGTGCAGAACACCAACGCCTACTATCGCTCCTCTTATGTGCTCGTGCATCCGAAGGGCGACGATCTGGAGGGGGTTGAGACCATCGAGGATCCGAGACTCGCCGGCAAGAGGATCGGTGTCGTCGAACGCACGCCGCCGACCGCCAACATGGCCGCCAACAAACTCTTGCGAACAGCAAAAATCTACCCGCTGGCCGTCGATACGCGCGTCACCCCGTCGATGGGAGAGGTTGTGATCAAGGACATGCTCGCCGGCAAGATCGATGCGGCGATTCTGTGGGGGCCGATGGCAGGCTACTATGCCAAGCAACTCGGGGCCAATGTCGCGATCGTCCCGCTGGTCAAGGAAAAGACCGGCTCGCGCATGAGCTACCGCATCACCATGGGAGTACGTCCATCCGACCAGGAATGGAAGCGCACGCTCAACAAGGTGATCCGAGAGAACCAGGCGGAGATCAACAAGCTCCTGCTCGACTACAACGTGCCGCTGATCGACGAACATGACAACCCGATCACGTCGACGCCGGGGTGAGCTTGATCGGCACGAACGGAACAGGTGATGGAGGGAAGGAACCGATCTTTGAGGCAGAAGTTGTTGCTGTTTTCTCGTTTGTTTTTTGGCTGTTTGAGAACCCAGTGTTTCATTTGTCCATTTTGAGAGGTGATGGACGAGCCATTGCATCGCCCGCAATGGCGCTAACGACATGACCGGCCCCTCCGGGCTGGCAGAAGAGGAGAATGTCATGAAGAAGAGCTGGAAGAAACCGACCATGTGCCAGGTTGCTGCGGGCTTCGAGATTTCGCGGTATCTGCCTGCTGAAACTCCTCCCAGGAAGTAGGCCGCAGCGGTGCGTGTCCCTGGCAACAGGGGCATGCATCCCCTTGCCGCGTAAGGTCGTCGCGACGGGCTTTGCCGCGGGAAACGCGGGCGCGAAGCTGTTTACAGCCGAGAATTTCCTGCCGGGCAAATGGGCCGCGGAGCAGGCATTGCCATGCGCGTGAAGATCATCGGATCGGCGGCGGGAGGCGGCTTTCCGCAATGGAACTGTAACTATCGCCTGAGCCGCGCGGCTCGCACCGGGATGGCCGGCGTGCATTCGCGAACCCAATCAAGCGTTGCGGCATCGGCGGACGGGACCGGCTGGGTTCTCTTCAACGCCTCGCCCGACATCCGTCAGCAGATCGCGCAAACGCCTGAACTGCAGCCCGCGCACGATGCGCCGCTGCGCTCGACACCAATCCGCGCGGTGGTGCTGACCAATGCCGACGTCGACCATATCGCCGGCCTGCTCAGCCTGCGCGAGCGGCAGCCTTTCGCGATCTATGCAACGGCACAGGTGCTGGCGACGCTGGAGGCGAATTCGATCTTCAACGTTCTCGATCCGGCAATCGTACCGCGGCGCCTCCTGGCAGCGGAAAAGGAAGCTGCGCTCTGCGATGCGAACGGCCACGAGACTGGCGTTATCGTCGAGAGCTTTCCGGTGCCCGGGAAGATAGCGCTCTATCTCGAGGACACAGCCCATCCAGACGCCGATTTCAGCTCAGACGCCGGCGACACGATCGGAATCCGTATCGCCGGGGTCGGCGGGCGCGGCGCTGTCTTCTACATCCCCGGCTGCGCGCGCGTCGATGCCGCCTTGCGCGCGCGCCTAGCCGATGCCGCCTGCCTGCTGTTCGACGGCACCGTCTATACAGACGACGAGATGATCGTTGCCGGCGTCGGCCAAAAAACCGGCGCGCGCATGGGGCACCTGGCAATGTCGGGAGCAGTAGGTTCGATCGCCGCCCTGGCCGATGTGAGGATCGGCCGCCGTATCTTCGTCCATATCAATAACACCAATCCTGTTCTGGACGAGAATTCCGCCGAGCACGCGGCGGTCAAAGCGGCTGGCTGGGAAGTCGCCGGCGATGGGATGGAGATGGAATTTTGAGTGATTTCCACGACGCGGCCGAAGGCGGCCTGTCCAAAAGCGAGCTCGAGGCCGTGCTGCGGCAGGTCGGCGCCGAGCGCTATCACAATCGGCACCCCTTCCATCACAAGATGACCAGTGGCGCCCTGTCGAAGGCCGAGATGCAGGCCTGGGCGCTGAACCGCTACTGCTACCAGGCCGTCATTCCGCGCAAGGATGCCATGATCCTGGCACATGCCGAGGATCCGGCGTTTCGCGCCGCCTGGCGCAAACGCATCGAGGATCACGACGGTGAGGACGGCTGGAGCGGCGGCATCGCGCGCTGGCTGCATCTGGCGACCTCGCTCGGGCTTGATGCCGAAGCCGTCAAGAGCGAAAAGCTGGCATTGCCGGCGACGCGTTTTGCGGTCGGCGCCTACCTTTCCTTCTGCACGAACCGCACGCTGCTCGAGGCGGTCGCATCGTCGTTGACCGAGATGTTCTCGCCGCTCATCATCGGCGAGCGGGTGCCGGCGATGCTGGCTAAATACGATTACATCACCGAGGACACGCTAGCCTATTTTAGCCGGCGGCCCGAGCAGGCATCGCGCGACGCCGACTTCGCCCTCGCCTACGTGCTCGAGCATGCCGACACGGCCGAGCACCAGCAGCAGGCGATCGACGCGCTGGTGTTCAAATGCGATATACTCTGGGCCATGCTCGATGCGCTTCAACATGCCTATGGCGCGCCGACAAACATACCGCCAGGCGCCTTCCGCCCGGAGGCGGCGCGGTGATGGCGCTGCGCGAAAGGGCCATGGTGTCGTTGCGATCAGTGCCATCGCTGCCGAAGCACGTGCGCATACAATACGACCCCGTGCGGCAGGCCTTCGCCGTGCTTTCGCCGGAGAAGGTGTTCTGGCCGAACGAGATCAGTCTCGACATATTGCGCCGCTGCGACGGGCGGTCCACGGTCGGCCACATCATCGCCGATCTTGCCGCCGAATATGACGCCGAGCAGGAGGCCGTGGCGGCCGACGTCATCGCCTTCCTGCAGGAATGGTCGGACAAGCTGCTGGTGAAGCTATGAGCGAGCCCCTTCTGCCTCCAATCGGCATGCTGGCGGAACTGACGCATCGCTGCCCGCTGCAATGCCCCTACTGCTCCAACCCGCTCGAATTGCTGAAGGCCAATCGCGAGCTCGACACACAGACCTGGCTCGATCTGTTCTCGCAGGCCACCGATCTCGGCGTCCTGCAGGTGCATCTGTCCGGCGGCGAGCCGACGCTGCGCCGCGACCTCGAGCAATTGATCGCCGGGCTTTCGGCGCGCGGTGTCTACACCAACCTGATCACCGCCGGCATCGGCATTGCCGAAGGCCGCATCGAAGCCTTTGCCGACGCCGGTCTCGACCACCTGCAGCTGAGCTTTCAGGGTGCCCGTCCGGCGACCACCGACCGTATCGGCAACCACCGCGGCAGCCATGAAAAGAAGCTGGAGACGGCACGCCGCGCCCGCGCGGCCGGACTGCCGCTCACCATCAACGCGCCGATCCATCGTCACAACATCGAGGAGGTGCCGGAATTCATCGATATGGCCGTTTCGCTGGGCGCCGAGCGGCTCGAGATCGCCAACGTGCAGTACGCCGGCTGGGCGCTGGCCAATCGCAATGCGCTGATGCCCGAACGCGCCGCGATCGACCGGCAGGCGGACATCGTCGCGGCGGCGCGCGAAAGGCTCACCGGCATTATGAACATCGATTTCGTTCCGCCGGATTACTTTGCCATCTATCCCAAGCCGTGCATGGGCGGCTGGGCGCGCGACGCCTTCATGGTGACGCCCGACGGTACCGTGTTGCCGTGCCACGCCGCGCAGACGATTCCTTCGCTCCGCTTCGAACGCTTCGCAGAGCGCTCGCTCGCCGATATCTGGACCGATTCACCGGCATTCAATGCCTTCCGCGGTACCGAATGGATGCAGGAGCCTTGCCGAAGCTGTGAGCGGCGCGAGATCGATTGGGGCGGCTGCAGATGTCAGGCGATGGCGATCGCCGGCGATGCCGCTGCAACGGATCCGGTCTGCATCAAGTCGCCGATCCACGCACGCATGGCCCTGCTCATCGACGAAACCCGGCGCGCCGCGGCGGATATTTCGGCGGACGAAGCCTTCATCTATCGTCGGATAGGCGCTGTGACGGAGCTCGCCTGACCGTTCATAGCTGAATTTCGGCGCGGTGGGATTTGCGCGATTGCTGTTGTCGTTGCCCGCCTAAGCCATTTCGGGGCGCCTGGAGGCCTCGCGTATGGCCTTGTGGACATTGCGCTGCAGGTCCATGAAGGCGGCGCTTTCCATGACCTCTTCGCGGCGCGGGCGCTCGATATCGACGTTGAAGGTCCGCATGATGCGCCCTGGCCCGATGCCCATGACGGCGATGCGGTCCGACAGATAGACGGCCTCTTCCACGTCATGGGTGACAAAGAGCACGGTGAGCCTGTGCTCCTCCCAGATCTGGGTCAAGAGTTCCTGCATCTGATGCCTGGTCAGGGCATCGAGCGCACCGAAGGGTTCGTCCATCAGCAGCATCTTGGGGCGGTAGGAAAGCGCGCGCGCTATGGCGACACGCTGCTTCATGCCGCCCGAAAGCTCGGATGGATAGAGATTGGCCGAATGCGGGAGCTTGACCAGGTCGAGATGCTCAAGCGCGATCCTGCGGCAGGTCGAGCGATCATGACCGGCGGCCTTGAGCGCGAACTCGATGTTCTGCTGCGCCGTCAGCCAGGGCAGCAGCGTGTAGGACTGGAAGACGACGCCGCGGTCTAGGCCCGGCTTCAGGATCGGCGCGCCGTCGATGGCAAGATCGCCGGCGTCGAAATCCTGCAACCCGGCCACGATCGACAAGAGCGTGCTCTTGCCGCAGCCCGACGTGCCCACCAGCGAGACGAACTCGTTGTCGGCGAGATCGAGATTGATATCCCGCAGCACTTCGGTGCGCCGGGCTCCGGTACCGAAGCTCTTGTGGAGACCTGCGATCCGCAGCTTGGGGAAACTCATCGGCCGCACCTCATTGCGCGTGGCCTTCCTGCCGGAACAGCACTTTCCCCAACGCCTTCATGACTTGGTCGGTGATGAGGCCGAGCACGCCGAGCAACAGGATGTAGCCGATGATGGTGTTGGTCTGGAAATAGCGCTGCGACACGGTGATGCGATAGCCGAGACCAGACGTCGCCGCGACGAGCTCGGCCAGCACGAGCCAGGTCCACGCCCAGCCCAGGCTGATGCGCAGCGTATCCCAGATGCCGGGTAAGGCGCTGGGTACCACGATGCGCGTCAGTATCTTGCGATCCGGCAGGCCGAGCGTCCTGCCGAGGCCGACGAAGTCCGCGGGAACCCGTTTGACATTGTCCATGATCATCAGCACCTGCTGGAAGAAAGTGCCGATGAAGATGATCAGGAATTTTTGGGCGTCGCTGGTCCCCGACCACAGGATAGAAAGGGGCACGAAGGCGACCACGGGCATGTAGCGGATGAAATCCACGAGTGGCTCGATCGCCGCTTCCCAAGCCCTGAAGCTGCCGATCAGCACGCCAATCGGGATGGCCAGCGCCGAGGCGATCAGAAAGCCGATCGAAATACGATATATCGAGGCCTTGAGGTCCAGCAGCAACGTGCCGTCGGCCCAGAGCTTGCCGAGCTGTGTCGCCACGCTCGCGGGTGACGGCAGGAAAATGGGCTTCACCAATTCAAGGCCCGTCGCCACCCACCAGGCGAGGCCGAGGCAGGCAAAGACGGCCACGGCGATCATCAGGAAGCGGGAGCGCGCGATGGGCGCGCCGATCCCGGAGGACCGGCGGCGTCGCGTCGCCTGTTTGGCAACCGGCCCCGTTGCCGGGCCGGACGGGCTCGCCTTGATGGCAGGCTCGTCTGGCATCTCAGCTACCACGACCCGGCCTACTGCGCGGCCTTGACGAACGCCGGATCGATCATCTGCTCCGGCGTCACATCGGCCTGGAGCAACCCGGCATTCTTGGCCGCGGCCTCGACATCGGCGAATGTCTTGGTGGAAAATTCGCCGGTGAGAGCGTCCTTGTTTTCGGCTAGTGAGAAGTAGCGCACGCCGTCGAAGGCGGTGTTGAGGTCCTCGACGCTCGAACCGACCGCCTTGGAAATGATGGCGCGGCCGTCGGGCGTGTCGGCCTTGTAGGCCTTGAGCGCCGCGTCCCAGGCCTTGATCATGGCAAGCACCTGGCCGGGACGTGACTTGATCACCTCATCGCGCACCACGAATACGTCGCTGATCAGGCCCGGATCCTCGCCCGCGGTGAAGAGGAGCTTGACGTCCTTGTTCTGCGCCCTGGCCGCGGTGAGGTAGGGTTCATAGGTGACCGCGACCGGAACCTGGCCCGCGATCAGCGCGCTGCCGGCATCCGCCGCCGGCATCGGCACCGGCTGCACATCGGCGATCGACATGCCGTTCTTGGCCAGCGCATATTTGAGCAGGATGTCGCTGGTCGTGCCTTCCTCGAAGGCGACCTGCTTGCCCTTGAGGTCGGCGATCGAGGCGATGTCCTTGCCGGCGATCATGGCGTCGGCCGTCATGCTGACGTCGAGCAGAAGCACGATCTTGACCGGCAGGCCGGCCGCAACCATGCCCATCGCGGTGTGGGTGGCGATGTTCGCCGCGTCGAGCTGGCCGCTCGCCAAGGCAGCGTTGATGTCCTTGTCCTCGGCGAAGTTCACGATCTGGACGTCCGACAGACCGCTTGCCTTGAACAGGCCCTTGGCTTCGGCGATGTGCCATTGGCCATAGCCGAGCCACGGCTCTATGCCGATCTTGAACGATCCTGCTTCAGGCGTCGCGGGAATGGCCGCATCGGCAGCGTAGGCCGCCGGGGCGAACCCGATCGCCGCAGCCAAAGCGAGTGCACGAAATTGTCCTCTAAGGTTACGCATCATCTTTGTTCCCCTTGATGATCAGGCCGCTTTTTGAACCAAGCGTCCGGCCCTGGTGAGAAATGCGGCTTCCGCTCTTGCGGCACTCATGCCTCGGCATTTTACCTGCCACTTCAATGCGAATGCACGGATATTCAACGTCAGCGACAATGGATGTCAAGGCTAAAATACATACATGCATATACAAGTTGCGCAGATGCTTCGATCCGGGTCCGCTTAGTCGCCATCACGGGCTTTTAGAAGGGGAATAGCGGCTGCCCAGCGAATACCGGCTTCCGACATAGGTCAGCTTGCTGATGGTGGCGACGATCGCGCCCGTCCAGGTCCGGCGGTGCAGAAGCAGGCAGCAGCTGCCGACATCGACGGCCAGGTGCCGCGCCGTCTCGGCATCGGCCGGGATGGCGGAGATGATATGCTCGACCTCGGTCACCGGCGTCTTCTGCATGAGGTAGTCATAGGTCGCCGTCTTCGAGAAGTCCTGCTTGTCGTAGTCGGGTATCAGGCTTGGATTGACGAAACGCTCCTCCAGTTGCACGGGCAGGTCGTTCTCGAAGTTGACGACGACGGAATGATAGACCGAAGTGCGTTTTGTGAACTCGAAGGACAGCGCCAGCTCCTTTGTCGGCATGATCTTTTCAAGGACGATGACCTCGGAGCGGTGCCTGTTGCCCCGCGCGACAATCTCGGCCGCGATGTTGTTGATCTCGATCAGGGTCGATTGCGGCCGGGGCGGCGCGATAAAAGTCCCCACACCCTGAAGCCGGATCAGAAACCCGGCCGAGGTCAGCTCCCGCAAGGCGCGGTGAACCGTCATCCTTGACACGCCGAGAGTTGCCACGAACTCGTTTTCGGACGGCAGCTTGCGATCCTTGCTCCACTTGCCCGTTCCGATGTTGGTCAGGATGTAGTCCTTGACCTTCTCGTAAAGAGGGCTGGCCGTATCGGGCAAAGCGATCATTTTCAAAGTCCTCTCCCGGCTGCTATCGGAAATCACCGGCAGGTTGCCGCATCCGGATGATTGTTTTCAAGCCGTCGCCCTGCCCCGCCAACAGGCGCTCATAGGCCGCGGGAATGTCGTCCAGGCCGATCTCGCGGTCGATCAGGCTGATCAGCGGCTCGCTCAGGTCGCCCAGCATCCGGATGGCGTCGGGAAGCTCGTCGGCGAAGGCATGGCATCCCAGCAACGCGATCTCGCGCTCGACCAGCACGTTGGGGTCGATGTCGAGGCGGCCATGGAAAATGCCGACCATCGCGACGGTGCCGCCTGGGCCCAGGACATCCAGCAACTGGTTCAGCGCGGCAATGCTGCCGGTCGCTTCGACGGCCGCGAGCAAAGGGGCATCGACAGTTGCGGCGGCGATGGCGTCGCGGCTGAGATCGACGATCGTGGCGCCGGTCACCCGCGCCACGCGGGCGCAGCGGCGCTCGTTGCGGTCAGCAACAAGCACCGTGCCCGGAAACGTTCGCGACAAGAGCAAAGCGGCGAGGCCGCCGATGGTGCCGCAGCCCACCACAAGAACCGAACCCGCCGTCTGCGGCAGGCGCCGCACGGCATGCAGCGCCACGGCCAGCGGCTCGGCCATGGCCGCCACCCTTTCGTCGAGCGCGGCGTCGACGACATGCAGCAGGCGCGCCGGCAGGCTCGTCTGTTCGGCAAACCCGCCGTCGCATACTTCGCCGACGAAGCCCAGCGAGACGCAGAGATGCCGCTTGCCCGCGTGGCATTGCGCGCATTCTCCGCACCAGAAACGGGAATCGGCGACCACCCGATCGCCCACGGCGACGGTGTCGACCCCCTCGCCGATGGCGATCACCGTGCCGGTCAGCTCATGGCCGGCCGTCGAAGGCGAGCGGCTTATCCATTGGCCGGTACGGAAATTATGGAGATCAGAACCGCATATGCCCGCGGCGTCGACCCTGAGCTTGACCCAGCCAGCGTCGGGAGCGCCGGGCGTGACGATATCCTCGATGCGCAGGTCACCGGGTCCATGGAGTCGTGCGGCTTTCATTGCGACTTTCCGTTCACGCGCCGAGATAGCGATCGCGGATTTCGGAAACCGCGTTCTCATGCGAGCTAAACCCCTCGTAACGGGCGAGCCTGCGGGCATGCCGGGCAAGTTCCGGATAGGCCGCTGACGTCACGTAGCCGACCGACGAGCGCTTGAGGAAATCCGTCACCGAAAGCGGTCCGTAGGTGCGCGCCCACCGGCTGGTCGGCAGCACCGCATTAGGCCCGAGGACGAAGTTGGCAAGCGTCACCGGCGTATGCGGGCCCATGAGGATCTCGGCCGCCTCGGTGATGTGTCCAAGATGCGCGAACGGCTCCCTGGACAGGATCTCGAGATGCTCAGGCGCATAGTCGTTGATGAAGCGGTAGCTGTCTTCGAGCGAGGCGGTCAGCACGATGCCGCCGCGCTTTCCGGTCAGCACCGCGCGCGAGAATTCGACGCGCTGCTCGGTCATGCGGGACCAGTGCTCGGGGAGCGCGGCCAGGGCTGCGTTGGCGACCTCGCGGCTGTGCGTCACGAGATAGGCCGAGGAATCCGGCCCGTGCTCGGCTTCGATCAACAGGTCGAGGGCGGCAAGGCCACCGTCGACGCTGCCGTCGGCAAAGATGATCGCTTCCGACGGGCCGGCCGGAAGACCCGTGTCGATGACCGAGGACAACAGGTTCTTTGCCGCAACCACCCATGGGCTGCCGGGGCCGACGATCTTGACGGCAGGCTTCACCGTCTCGGTGCCGTAAGCGACGGCGGCGACTGCATGGGCGCCGCCGCATTTGTACACGATCTCGACACCGGCGAGACGGGCGGCGACCAAGGTCGCGGCGTCGACGGAACCGTCCGAAGTCGGCGGCGTCACGATCGCGATCTGCGGCACGCCGGCGATCACAACCGGAACTGAGGTCATCATCGTTACCGACGGGAACGCGCCTTTGCCGCGAGGGACGTAAAGCGCGACGGAAGCGATCGGCGTGTACCTGTCGCCAGCATAGGCGCCGGGGCGGACTTCCTTGAGCCACATCGTCTCCGGACGCTGCTCCTCATGGAAATTCCTGATGTTCTCAATGCCGAAGCGGATGCTCTCGACGACATCCTTCTCGACCTTGTCGAATGCCGCATTGAACTCCGCTTCCGAAACCTTCAGGTTGCCGTCGGCCACATTGGCCTTGTCCAACTCTCTTGCGAACCGCAGCAAGGCCGCGTCGCCTTCGTTCCTGACGGCCTCGATGATCGGACGCACCTTTTCGATGAAGACCGACAAATCGCCTTCGGCGCGCTTCAGGAGGCTCGCCCGCTGATCGGCGCCGAGGGATGACAGGTCATGGAAGCTGATGTCGGACATGGCTGCTCCTTTTAGAAGGCAATGATGATTGGCGCTGATCGGTCACACTTCCGCAAGACGTTGAGACCGGCAATTAGATCCGCGCGGGATTGCAGCTGACAAAAGTATATACATGTACGTATAACGATCGCCAGCATTTTTGTAGCCTCACCCCGCCGGCGCCTCGCCTCAGATCGAGGCGAGAAAGCCCCCGTCCACCGGGATGGATTGGCCGGTAATGTAGGCCGAGGCATCCGAGGCAAGGAAAACCGCAATCCCATGCAGGTCCGAGAGGTCGCCGAAGCGGTGCTGCGGGATCTTGGCGAGCATCGATTGCTGCCATGCCTCATTGGAGTAGAACACCTCGGTCATTGCCGTCCTGAAATAGCCGGGGGCGATGGCGTTGACCCTGATCCCGAGATCCGCCCACTCTGCCGCCAGCGCCCGCGTCATGCCGAGCAGGCCCGACTTCGACGAGCCGTAGGGCACCGCCGTGGGGATTCCGACTTCGGAGGTCAGCGAGCAAAGGTTGATGATGGCGCCCGGACGACCGGCGTCCCGCATGTACCGCGCGGCGGCCTGGGCGCAGAAGAACGCGCCCTTGAGATTGGTATCGACGATCCTGTCCCAGAGCGCTTCATCGACGTCGAGCGAGGGGCGGACTTCTTCCGTGCCGGCATTGTTGACCAGAATATCGAGGCCGCCGAGCAGGCCGGCCGCTTCGGCCGTCGCCTCGCCGCACCGCCCGGCATCGGTCACGTCCAGGGCGATGGCGTGCGCGACGCCGCCGGCGGCGCGGATGGCTGCCGTCGTCTCCCCGAGCGAGGTGGGGTTGCGCGCCGTGACCGCGACATCGGCGCCGGCGGCGCTTAGCGCCTCGGCGATGCTGCGCCCGATGCCGCGGCTTGCGCCGGTGACAAGCGCTTTCCTGCCCGACAGGTCGAAGAGGGAAGCGTTGCGCATGTGATCCTCCTTGGCAAAGACCGGCTTCGTCGTCGCCCGAGCCTAGCCGATCATCAGTTACCTATACAAGCATATACAAATGATTTTCGACCGCGACAGTGATAGCGCGCGCCATGCGAGCGACAACCAACATTCCTCGTATGTTCTCGTATGGCCTGACGAACGTAAAGACGAAAGGAAGGAATAGCCCCCTTCACGCGAGCACTGCGATGTCGGTTGACGTCAGCTCGAAATGTAGGACCGATCGAATCCGGCTGTTTTGATTAGTCCCGCATGGTCATGCAACTCGACAACGCCATAGCGGAATGAGGCCAGGGCGGTCTCTCGCAGCGTTTTCAGGACGCGACTCACATGCACAGCCGAAAGCCCCAATGCGTCGGCGAGATCGGCCTGGGTCAGTGGGCATTCAAAGCGATCCGGATAAGTCGTTGCCGATCGATGTGAGCGGCAGGCCAGTTCGAGAAGAAAATGGGCCGTGCGCTCAACGGCTCCCCTTCTACCAATGCCTGCCAGATGCTCCGCAACCCTCGAATATCGACCCGCCTCAGCCCGCAGGATCGCTTCGCATATGGACGGCGGGTAGCGCGAAAAAGATGTATGGACAGGACCAGCCAACTCAATTGCGGTAACGTCCGATAGCGCCGTTATCGTCTCGCCCGCTTTTCCGGCGAACTCGATCACTGCAATTTCGCGAGGAAGCGCAAAATCGACGATGAGACGCGAGCCATTCGGCAATGTCTTGGCGAATGCCGCCCAGCCGGCGGTCATGATCAGGATAGAGGATTTGGCGTGATATTCGCCTGCAATGGTCGTGTTGGCCGGATAGGTGCGGCGCACGGCTCCCGGCAGTACAGAAATCGCCCTTTCCCAACTTGCGTCGGCAAGCGTAAGTCCGCTCGCCAATCCAAGAGCCTGCTTTGATAAGCTCATTTCCACTGAATAACCCCAGCCCGCGATCCACCCCCCCGGGTCAACTGATGCTGCAAACTATCGACTAGGCAAAAAGTTCCATCTATCTCTTCATCCGAATTGCATTGCAGCCTACCACATTTGGGTGCAGCCTGCCACCTTTGGGTACAACCCTACACCCTTGGTGGATTGGAAGCTCTGCAGACGGCAGAACTCGCCTTGCGAGCCACGACGGATCCGGAACAATATTGTAATACGGCGCCGACGTTAGGCAACAACGTCGCGACACACTTGCATACCATCTATGTGCAAAAGCCGACTGTATCGGTCTTGCGAGCGCGGCACCTTCGCGCCGGCCGGCGGTGACGGCCGGGAGACCGCAAATCTTTGGCGGGAGTCCGGCCGTATCTTGTCGGAGCAACGACGTTGCGCACGCGATACTGCGGACACTGTAAAAAGTCGAACCGAGCTGCTGATCTTCCCGGTCAGTGAAGCACGCCCTTACAGCTCACTTATCGAGTGGGCTTGTATCTGCCGGCAGCAATCCGAAGATCCTCGTCTTCGAACTTGTCGTTAGAGCTTCGACCCGACGATAAATCAAAATTGCGTCCTGCCGATTGCCTTGGCGCCGGAGGCGCAGATCCCGGACCGGGTGCTTGCAGCTCTTGCCAAGGCGGTCCGGGGATATATCGCGTCTCTCCTCCTGGATTGTCCGTCGCACCGACCGAAACGGTTTGCTCCATTGCTCCGGCTGCCGGCTTCCGGCGCGAACGCTTGGCGCTGTAAGTCTGCCGCCTTTCCTCGGCGACTTCCAGGCCGTCTATTACCGACGTGACCGATGCGAGGCGATCCTCGATCTGCTTCAAACGCTTCCAAGTCGAAAGCAGGGCAAATGAAACCAGCACACAATAGGCGAGAATGGCGGTGACCGCTCCCACCGAATTCTCGATGCCGAACAATATCAACGTGACGGCCCCGATAAGGACGGCAAGGGCCCCGTAGCCCAGCGGCCGGCCCCTAAGAAGAAGCATAAGCGGCAAGGTTGCGGCCAGCATAAGAATGACTCCAGGACTGTCGAGCACCCAACCTGTAAACCGCGGAACGATTTCGCTGTAAGTGTCCATGTCCACCTCAGAATCGCCCGAGGCCAGCCGTTCTCTCATCATCAGGCGCACCCCCTGACGATGGTAGCGTGGTAGTAGACCTCCCTGAGCGCGGGAGGAATGTGCCCGGCGATGTTCTAAAACTCTGAAAGGCACGTCGGGTAGACCAGATCGACCTTTAGCCGAATTACTACTCAATAATGGTAATGGCGGCGGTGTCCGCGAAGCTGATATGTTTCTGGCTTACCGGTGAGGCGATCGGTCAGTGGGCGCAGAAGAGCGATTTGGGCATGCCGGCGGGGCACTAACCCTTACGTTTCATGCGTTTGAGCGCGCTTAACAGCTAACTGCCCGAACCAATTTTGAAATGAAAGCCATTCAGCCAACGCTGAAGGGGTGGGAGTTGTGTTGCCGATCGTAAGGATTCTGAAATGGCAAGTCCAACTGACAATCCGATGATGATCCGGGAATTCCTGCCGCTCGACATCAGGGAGGTCTTCGATTTCTTTCTCCGCCGATGGAAGCTGGTGTGCGGAATTGCCGTCATCACTTTCGTACTGTTTACGGCTGCTGCCTATTTTCTTCCACCAACGTACACCGGTGTTTCGCAAATACTGCTTGACGCTCCGATCGACTATATGACTCCACAGGACTATTCCAATTCTGATTTTGCCGACAATCCAACATTCATTGAAAGTCAGATTGCTGTCTTGAGATCTGCGTCACTCCTTCAGCAGGTCGTCGATAGCCAAAAGCTAACGGAAGACCCCAATATCGGACCGGGGGCGTTGATCTGGCTCCAGAGCGCGCTGGGAGTTTCGCGCGTCGGGCTTGGGAACGTCATTGAGCTTGATGTAGGCGCGTACGACCCGCAAAAAGCGGCATCGCTCTCGAATGCAATTGCCCAGGCCTATGTGGCCGATCGAATAAAGTCCCGTTACGAAGGCGTCCAAAAAGCCTCCACATGGCTCAGTGATCGGGCCGCGTATCTTCGAGGGGAGCTCAGCCGTTCTGAACAAGCTGTCCAGAAGTTTCGGATCGATCACAATTTATTGGCGACGCAAGCGGGCAGCTTGACTGACCAGCAGTTGTCCGAATTGAACGTCGCCCTAATCAATGCGCGCGCCGAATTATCCGAGAAACGTTCGCAATATCAACAAGTTGATAAGGTGCGGGCTGCTGGAGGTGACATCCAGTCGATCCCGGACGTGTTGCAGTCCGTGGTGATCAACGCGCTTCGGGCTCAGCTTTCTGGAGTGACCCGGCGGGAAGCCGACCTTAAACTGAAATATGGCGAACGACATCCCGATGTCTTATCGGCTCAGGCCGAGCGCCGCGACATCGAGGGACAGATCGCAGCCGAAGTCCAGCGCCTTGTCGGCAATCTGAAGAATGAGGTCGATGCCGCCGAAGCCCGGGAGGCTTCTCTGGCTCGCGCCTTGGACTCGGTGTCCAACCGATCTGAAATCGAAGGTCAGGTTGGCGTCCAGCTGCGCGATCTGGAGAGGATTGCCGCCGCGAACAAGGAACTCTTTGAGACGTTCTTGTCACGCGCCAAGCTCACCGAGGAGAAATCCACGCTCCTCAACAGCGGCGTGCGTATAATCACCGATGCCAGTGTTCCGGGTTCACCAAGCTTCCCGAACAGGCCTCTTTTTGCGGCTCTGGGTCTGGTCTTCGGCATCTTCTTCGGCGGCGCCGGCGCCGTTCTGCGAGAACTTTTCGCATCCGGCTTCATGGCAAAGAAGCAGATCGAGGACGAGCTGGCCGTTCCGGTTCTTGCGTCCATGCCAAGGATGTCGGGCTGGTCTAAGGACGTCCGGTCCCAGCCTGTGGCCTATCTCGAGCGCAGACCACTATCCAGATACAGCGAAGCGGTGCGGCGGCTCCGCCTCGGCATCCAGGCAGCGCCGGAACTGGACCATTCGCCGCGCCTCATGCTGGTGACGTCGGCGATGCCCGGCGAGGGAAAAACCACTCTGGCATTGAGCCTGGCCTGCTCCGCCGTGGCCGACGGCGAACGGGTTCTGGTGATCGATGCGGACTTGCGCCTCTCGGCCACCACGGCCTTCTTCGGCATGGCTGACAAGGTCGGATTGGTCGATCTGCTGACGTTGCCGGTGAAGGCCACAAACGCAATTCATCTGGACGAACGGTCAGGGATTTCCCTGATGCCGGCCGGAGCGAGGACCCGCAACCCGCCTGCCCTTCTTGCTTCGGCGCGAATGCGATCGCTCCTCGATGAAGTCCGGGGAAAATTCGACACCGTGATCATTGACGCGCCGCCTGTCGGACCCGCGGCCGATGCCTCGATCCTGGCGAGGCATGTCGACAAGGTCGTCTTCGTCGTGAAGTGGCGGGAAACCTCGCGCGAGGCCGTCGCCGAAGGAATTCGACATCTTGGCGATCGGTCCAAGCTTGCCGGCATTGCCCTGACGATGGTGGATGAACCAAAGCTGCCTAGATATGGTCGTTACACATCGCTCGAAAGCAGTGTCTCGGATAGTTACTATCTCAACTAGAGAAGAGACAGTATTGCGCCATGCTTCACCCTGACTTATGCAACAATCGTTTTCCAGAGCCGGCTGGAAAAAGTCACGGCGGCGAGGCTGCGCGTTGGTGCGTGGTCCAGACGCACCAGCATTCCGAGTGCCTGGCCGAGCGCCACCTGCTGTCGCAGAACTTCCGGACCTATCTGCCCAAGCGCAGGCGAACCGTCCGGCACGCCCGCAGTGTCAAGATCGTGTCCAGTGCGTATTTCGACTGCTATCTGTTCGTCTTACTGGCTGTCCATCAGCAGAGCTGGTACCCGATCAACTCAACCGTTGGCGTCCGAAAGCTCGTCATGAGCAAGGGAATGCCGATACTGGCACCACATGGTGTGGTTGAGTCCTTGATGTCAGTAACCGACGACGACGGAATTTTGCACCCGGACATTCTATTGAGGCCGGGTCAGAGAATCAGGATCATAGACGGGCCGTTTTCCGACCAGCTTGGGATTCTTGATCATGTCGGAAGCGCTGGAGCGGTCAGAATTCTTCTCGACATTATGAACCGATCGATTCCTATCACTATTGATAGGGACAAATTGTCCATAGTTTCTTGAAACCAGTTGGTGAGTTTTCACTCACCATCCTTTGTTTCGGAAGACGCCGAAACCGCTCGGCAGAGAGTGATGGGTTGGCACCCAATTCACCCTCGGTGCGGCAGCCTGCGACGGCGATATCAGAACCTGCGGGCCGGCACTGAGAAGACCGGTCGTGCGACATCCAAGAGACACCGGCCCACCAACGGGTTTGGACTTACCTCACGCCAATTCCACGACGTTTTCGGCGACGACGAGCCAATGACGCTCGCCCGCGTTCAATCACGGAAAATCCCTTGCAACCTCCACGCAAGTCCAAATCGGCAGCCTTCCGTTCGGCCGGGCCCGGAGACCTTCAGGATCGTCTCCAGCCGCAACAGTATCGCCGCTGGGCTCCAGAGGCCAAGGCAGCGATGCTGGCGGAAGCTTTGGCGCCGGGAGCGAATGGATCAGCGTCAGCCAGGGCGCTCGGCGTGGACGCGTCAGACAGCCAGGCAGAAACTGGTGGAAGCGCTTTCCGGCCAATCGAAGCGGCGCCGGCACTGCCGATCGCCAGCGAACTGTTTCGAGCATTCAATGAGGCCGGCCTCAAATACGGAATAATTCAGGATCTCGCGTCGCTGCATGACGGATTTGCCGGCCGTGATGATCTGGATGTCCTTTTGGACAAGCGTGACTACCCGGTGTTCTGCTCGATCGTGTGTCAATTGCACGGCCGTCGCAGCGTGAGCCTCTCCTGCTACGACAATGTCTGCGCCGGCAGAGAAGACTGGTTCCTGCCTGACTTCTCGCGTGGCCGATATCTCCATCTCGACATGCATATCGGTGCCCGGGTCGGCTGGGAGTTTCGTAAGCGCTACCCGGCATTCGATTATGCGGCGATCGCGCGATGGGAGTCGATTTCTGTCGACGGCGTATCGGTTCCGGTGGTCTCTCCCGAGGACGAGCTTCGAATAGCGATTGCCCGTTTCGCGTTCCGGGCCTGGGCGCTGCCGTGGAGGCAATGGATCGCCGTCGATAAAGGTTGGCAGCAGCATTTTGCCCGCCTGCCATTCCCGTCCGACGAGCAAGGTTTGCAAGTCGTGGACTACACGTTTGGCGGCGCAAGAACGGCGCGCTGCAGGTTCCTGCAAAGCGCTGACGGTTTGGTCGCCCACCGCGGAGATCTAGCCAGGCTGCGGCGTTCGATCCGTGAAATGTGTGGCTACGCGGGACGCTACGCAATCGCCGATGCCGCGGTCCATCTGGCACGCAAGACCTCCTATCTCGCCGTGAGGTTCCTTCAGCGCCTGATGCCGGGGCGCCTTCCACCAAAGAGACGGCCGGCGGCGGGCGGACTGGTGGTGGCGCTAATAGGTCCCGACGGCATGGGCAAGAGCACTCAGGCTGACCGGCTGACGCAGATATTCGGGTGGAAATTCGGGTGTGCCCAAGCCTATGTCGGAACTGGCGATGGCAATGGATGGTGGATTCGCAAGGCGCTGCAGACTGTGGTCTTTCCCCATAGACGCCGCCTGAAGTCCCTGGCCCAGAACGATGGAAAAGATTCCTCCGGCCGAGCTTGGTCGAAGGGAGGAGTTGTCGCTGCCGCGTTGGCGCTATGGGCGGTCTTGATCGCGTTTGAGCGATACGCTGTCGTGAAACGTGCGCATCGATGGGCGACGCGCGGCCTGATCGTCGTTTGTGACAGGTGGCCGCAGGCGCTCTGCAGGGGATATCTGGACGGGCCGACCATTCCCCCTCACCTGTTCTCCGTCCCGGGCTTGTCAGCTCTCGCCCGGCTTGAGCAGAGACTTTATGAAAAGATGGCGGGATGCCGGCCAGATCTCACTTTGCACCTCGTTTCAGATTTTGCGGTCTCCGAGCAGCGAAAGCCCGGGGAAATCAGGAAAGAAGCGTTCGATGCGCGGCTGTCGCTGATGGCGGAACTGCGAGCCAAGGACAAGGACATCCGAACCGTTGACGCAAGCGCCGGCATAGAGGCGGTCGGCCGCGAGTTGTTCAGGCATATCTGGCTGTCTCTCTGAGAGGCAAAACAGGCGGTCCATCCGCCCCGCATCATCCCCGTACGTGCAGCTTTTTCCGCGATCGCGCCGGACGACAGGCGACCCCGGCCCGCGCCCGAAAGCCGCGGAAGGAGCCTCGGGCGCTCCCGCTCGATGCGCTCGATCTCTCGAATGCGCCGCCCCGGATTTCATGTCCCTGAGGTACAAGCAAGATGAAAATCCTTCATGTGCTCACCAGACTGCTTCGTGCCGGCTCCGAAGAGAACACGTTGGCTTGCTGTCTCGCTCAGGCGCGGCACGGCCATGAAGTGCTGTTGGTTCACGGCGCGGAATACGACCCAAGGCTACGGGCGTCCCTTACCGGAGCCCTTCGAGTGGTGACCCTGGAAAAACTCATCAACCCGATTTCGCTATCCCGCGACATTTCTGCGTTCGGTCAACTCACCCGCCTTATGCGCGATTGGCAGCCCGACATTGTGCACACGCATCAAAGCAAAGCCGGCATCGTCGGCCGCCTCGCCGCCAGGGAAGCCAATATCCCTGGCATCATACATGGCGTGCACATCTTGCCTTTCGTGCATGTGGGCAACGGGCAGAGGCTGATATTCCTGGCCGCCGAACGCCTGGCCGCGAAGTTCACGCGCGCTTTCATCGATGTCAGCCAGGCTATGCGCGACATCTGCATCGCCAATCATTTGGGCGGCCCCGATCAGCACCATGTTGTCCACTCCGGCTTCGATCTGGCACGTTTCGCGAACGCGCGCTGGCCGCAAGAGCCGCATCTGCTCCTGGGGACGGCAGCCGGGGAGCCAAAGCCGCCGGTGGTCCTTATGCTGGCCGCGCTGGAACCAAGAAAACGCCACGTCGAGTTCATTGAAGCATTCGGGCAAGTCGTTGACCGAATTCCGAACGTGCGGCTGCTGCTCGCCGGTGACGGACCGGCGCGATCCGATGTTGCGTCGGCGATCGAACGATCCCGGTTCGCAAACAACGTTCGTATGATCGGCTACCATAGCGAGCCCGAACGACTGATCAGCCTGGCGGACGTGTGCGTGCTGACGTCGATGCGAGAGGGATTGCCTCGCGTCATGATGCAGTATCTGGCGGGTGGTCGAGCCAGCGTAGTCTCGCACTTGCCGGGCGTGGAAGAGGTCGTCCAGCATGGCGTGAACGGAATTGTGACGCCAGCCGAGGATGTGGGCGCCGCAGCGGCGGCCGTCACCGATCTGCTTGAGAACCAGCACTATCGCGCTCGACTGGCTGATGGCGCGAAACGCACCGACCTGTCGTCCTGGGGGCTGGAGTCCATGTGCGAAAGCGTCGAGCAGATTTATCAATCCGTCCTAGACCCGGCCCTTCCAGCCGCAAGGCCAAACGAGGCACGAATTCGCGGTCGACTCGCTGGGCAAACCTTCGGGCTGCACGGATTTTGACCAGCCTTTTGCTGCTCCGATGGAGCTCGGAATTCAAGGCTTACTTCTCGAACCGTACGAAGAACCTCCTGTCACGCCCGGCCGACGAATGTCGATTGGTCCCGATGGCAGCAGGCTGGACAACCGGAGTACCGACGATGCGTATGCGTGCTGACCAGCAATTTCTTTCCAAGCCTTCGCGAACGAAGGACTGGTGCCGACGGCTATTTCCCAAATTCGGCCCCGCGGGCGGACGCATGCTCGCAACGATCGGTAGCCTCGCCGTTGCCTTTGTTCTGCTCACCGCAGGTGCATCCCGTGCGGATGGATATACATTCGACACCGGTGACATCCTGCGCGTTTCCGTGATCGGCGAGCAATCCTATCCGCTGGAAGTCGTGGTCGATGATCGGGGCTCGATATCACTGCCAATGTTGGGTGATATCCGAGCGCGCGGCCTCACCACCGTTGCCCTTTCGCAGGCCATTCAGCAGGCATTTCAGCAGCAGAAGCTCATCCTCGAGCCATTCGTGAAAGTGGAGATCGGCCAATACCGGCCATTTTTTATCTCCGGAACGGTGGCCCACCCTGGATCGTATCCCTTTCAACCGGGAATAACGGTTCGCCATGCGCTTGCCATAGCAGGCGGATTTCGCGCCACGGCTGTGGGAAACACGGAGCCGGCCCTGGAAATAGCTGACCTGCGAAGCGCGCGCGCAAATCTGGCGATAGAAGAATATCGCCTGAAGGTCCGTCTCTCTCGGCTCCAGGCGGAAAGTCGACAGGATAAGTCCTTCGTTGCTCCGCCGGATCCGCCGGTCGAGTTTGGCGGGCAGTTGATCGCCGGCATCATCGCGTCCGAACAGGCGCAGCTGGACGCGCGACTTGCCGCATATCGGGATGACATTTCCTACCTCGAGACCTCGCTGGATCGGGCGAAGAAGGAAGCAGCCATGGTTGCCGCCACCCGCGACGAACGGGAAAAGACCGCGAACATCCAACTGCAAGAGCTTCAGTCTGCCCGGTCTCTGCGGGAAAAGGGCCTGATAACCAACTCGAATGTCATGAGCGCGGAAAGAGCGCATACCAGCTATCGGGCTGAACTGGCGCAGACCGAATTTCAGCAGGAACAGGCTCAGCAGGCGATGCTGAACGCGGAAAGTGAGCTGCGAAAGAAGCATCAGAGTCGTGACATGGACCTGATCGCCCAGATCCAGGACACGCAGGTCGAGCTTGGGAAGACTCAAAGTCAAATAAGATATGTTGCCGACAAGCTTCTCTTTATCTTCACTTACGGCGAGCAGAGAACCTTGGATGATCTGCAAGGTTCGGTGAAGATTTCGATTTTCAGGCGCGAGCAGAAGATCGCCCACGACATCGTCGCTGATGAAAACACGGAAGTGAGAGCTGGCGATGTCATCGAGGTATCCGTTGTGGCCAACAAGGGATTCTACGCTCCGGACTCCGGAACAATAGCATCCCCCAATGCGGCAAATCCGGCTATCCAGCCAAGCGTCGTCGGCCAATAGCGCGACACAGATCTTCGGAACTTGATCGTGATCTTTGGCGCGGCATTGACAGCCTTTGGGGCCCGTCCCCAGCGGGCGAATTCCCATGTCGAAGCCGAGCAGAGGCCGCTAAACCTCCTCCGCGCAACGGCGCGCCACAAGACGTCGCGCAGGGCCCGGCGCCGCCGCCTCATCGTCCGGTCGCGCATCCCGGGTGCAATCCTGCTCCTCCTCGCCGCTGCGCTTGCGGGAGCGGAGTTTCTGCCGCGCTCTGTTGATATCGCGACGGTCCCTGGCTGGCGCCATTTTTCCGATCCGCTGACCTTGCTGGCCGGTCCGGGCGCTCTCCCGGTTTTCATGGCGGTCGCGGCGCTGGGCTTGCTTGCTGCAGCCGTCCGCAACGCAAGGTGGAGACGGACAAGCGACTTGCCAGGCGCGTTCCCGAGCGCCGACGCCCGGTCCTCGATCCGGGAGCCGGCGCCGGGCTCGGAGCTGGCCTGCGCGTTGCGTTCCTGCAAGGCCGCGTTCGCGGGCGTCGCGGTTTTTAGCGGCGTGAGCAACATCCTCATGCTGACCGGCGCGATGTTCATGTTGCAGGTCTACGATCGCGTGCTGCCGAGCCGCAGCGTCCCGACTCTGATCGCCATGGCGATACTGGCCGGTGTTCTGTTTGTGGGGCAGGCCGTCATCGACCTCGTGCGCGGCCGCATCATGACCCGGATCGGCGCCGAGCTGGACGAAGCGGTCGCGGGGCGCGTGTTCACCGCCGTTTCGAGGCTGCCCCTGTACATCGGCCAGCAGGGCGATGGATTGCAGCCGCAACGCGATCTCGACAGCGTCCGTACTTTTCTGTCGAGTGCCGGGCCCGGCACGCTATTCGATCTTCCGTGGCTGCCCTTTTATCTGGCGATCATCTGGAGCCTTCATCCGACCCTCGGGATAACCGCCGCTTGCGGCGCGTTCGTGCTGGTGACGCTGACGGTCGCGACCGAGATCCTTACGCGCAAGCCGATGGGCGCCGCGGTTCTGACTGCAGTGAGGCGCAACAGCTTCGCCGAGGCCAGCCGGCGCAACGCGGAGGTGCTTGCGGCGATGGGCATGGGCAAACGCCTGCACGACCACTGGCGCGAAGCGAGCCGCGAGCATCTTACGCAGCAGCAGCGTGTCAGCGATATCGTTGGCGGCTTCGGCAGCCTCGCCCGCGCCTTGCGACTGATGCTTCAGTCGGCAATGCTGGGTGTGGGCGCCTGGCTTGTGATCCAGGGTGAGGCGACTTCCGGGGTCATCATCGCCGGCTCCATCCTTGCAGGCCGTGCGCTGGCGCCCGTCGATCTTGCCATCGCCCATTGGCGCAACTTCGTGGCCGCACGCCAGAGCTGGAGCAGGCTGGCGAAGTTGCTCGCCCGGTTGCCGCAAGACGCTCAGCCGATGGCGCTTCCGGTGCCCGGCTCGAATCTGACGGTGGAACGCATCGCGATCGCTGCGCCTGGCGCTCAACGCATCATCGTGCAAGGTGTGGAATTCAGCCTCGGCGCCGGCTCGGTGCTCGGCATCATCGGACCAAGCGGTTCCGGCAAATCGAGCCTCGTTCGTGGGTTGGTCGGCGCTTGGCGACCACTGGCGGGCCGTATCAAGCTGGACGGCGCCGCGCTGGATCAGTGGTCGTCCGAACGCCTTGGCCGCTACATAGGTTACCTTCCGCAAGACGTCGAGCTGTTCGCGGGAACGGTCGCCGCCAATATCGCCCGCTTCGATCCTGGGGCGGACCCCCAGGCCATTGTCGCCGCCGCCCGCGCCGCGGGCGTCCATCAGTTGATCATCGGTCTTCCCAACGGTTACGAGACGCAGATCGGCGAGGGCGGAACAACGCTCTCGGCCGGCCAGCGCCAGCGCGTTGCCCTGGCGCGTGCGCTCTATGGCGATCCGTTCCTGGTGGTCCTCGACGAACCCAACTCTAATCTCGATAGTGAAGGCGAGATCGCGCTTGCCGGCGCCATCCTCGCAACCAAGGCGCGCGGCGGCATCGTAGCGATCGTGGCGCATCGGCCCAACATTCTCGGCACGGTGGATTTCCTGCTCGTGATGAAAGACGGCCAGATGCAGATGTTCGGCACGAGAGAAAGTGTTCTGTCGAAACTCTTGCCTACGTCGCAGGCCGTGACCGCTGGCCTGCAGCCGGTTTTCAAGCTCACTCCGACTGCCGAGTTGATGACCGCCCCGGACATGGACACGGGGAAATGACTGTTGCCCTTCCGAACAGGTCGCGTTCCAACCGGCGATCCATCCGCCGCAATCTGCTGGGCGGAATGACCATCGTCGCATTGCTCGTCGGCGGAATGGGAGTCTGGGCCGGCACGGTGGATATTTCGGGAGCAGTGATCTCACACGGCGCGGTGGTCGTCGACACCAGCGAAAAGAAAGTTCAACACCCGACCGGCGGCGTGGTCGGCAAGATTTTCGTGCGCGATGGCGACCGCGTCCGGGCCGGAGACATTCTGGTCCAGCTCAGCGACACCGTTCCGCGTGCCAGCCTGGCTTACGTGACGAAGAATCTGGATGAGCTCTATGCGCGAAAGTCCCGCCTCGAGGCCGAGCGTGACGGCAGCGAGCGGATGACGCTTGCTCCGACGCTTGTCGCGGGAATGAACGACCCTGAGGTTGCAGCCACGGTGGCCAGCGAACAACGGCTGTTCGAGCTTCGTCGCACCGAGGTGTCTGGCAACAAGGCGCGCTTGCGCGAACGCATCGAGCAACTCGGAAAGCAGATCGAGGGTTATTCGGCGCAGGAATCGGCAAAGGCGAAGGAGATCGAGCTGATCAACGACGAGCTCGTCGACATCCGCAGTCTTGTCGAAATGAGGCTCACCCTCAAGTCGAAGCTGACCGAATATGAACGCGAGGCGACACGCATCGAGGGTGAACGGGCGCAAGTTGTGTCCAGCATAGCGCAGGCAAAGGGGGCGATCGCCGAAGTCGAGCTCCAGATCCTGCAGCTCGACAAGGAGTTTTCCAGCGAGACCGGGAGCGAATTGCGCGAGGTCGAAGCCAAGATCGCCGAGTTCGAGGAGCGAAAGGTCACCGCGGAGGACCAGCTGTCGCGCATCGATATTCGTGCCCCCGCCAGCGGCACGGTCCATCAATCCTCAATCCATACCTTGGGTGGCGTGATCGGCGCGGGGGAGCCGATCATGCTGATCGTGCCCGACACCGACACTCTCGCGGTCGAGGTGAAGGCCGCACCCCAGGACATCGACCAGCTCTTGATCGGTCAGCGCGCGCTTCTTCGCTTCACCGCCTTCAACGTCCGCACCACGCCCGAAACGGAAGGTGTGGTCTCCATGATCGCGGCCGACGTGACGCGCGATCAGCACACCAACGAAATCTACTACGCGGTGCGCATCACGCCCGACCCGAAGGATTTTAAGAAGCTCGGCCCCGTCTCGCTCGTTCCGGGCATGCCGGTGGAAGCGTTCATACGGACTGGCGACCGCAAGGTGCTTTCATACCTGATGAAGCCTTTGACGGACCAGATGATGCGTGCGTTCAGGGACCAGTAGGCACGCCGCAGCTTGTCGTACGGGTCGCTGCAATCTTCTCACCTGTGGCGAGGGAGACCTATCAAGATGGCAACAGAGCTGAAACCTCCGATCTTTCTGATTGGCAACTACCGGTCGGGCACCACCATCACGCAGAAATTGATGGGGCTGCACCCGGATGTCGTTACCTGGTACGAACCAAAAACATTGTGGCTCTATGCCGATCCGGCACGGCGTCATGACGAATTTGTCAAAGCCGACGCGACCGAAAAGGTCGTCCGTTACATTCGCAACCGGTTCCTCGAATATCAGTTGCGGCACGGCAATCGGCAAATCATGGAAAATACGCCCGCCAATGTTTTGCGCGTGCCATTTATCCATCAGATCTTTCCGGAGGCTATATTTCTATATATCTCGAGGAATCCCTTCTCTTATATCAGCTCCATGGAGCTTAAATGGCAGCGTCCAAAGAGTTTTAAAGGTCTCCTGAGGCTGTTGAAAGACACGCCGGTCACGCAAGTTCATTATTACGCGGGAGATGTTATAAAGCAGATAGTCACCAAAAGGATACTGCGAAGAAAATACACATCGATCTATGGGCCGCGTTACAAGGGAATAGATCGGGATTTGCAGGAGCATGAAAAACTGACGGTGATCGCGCGCCAGTGGGCGCGCGGCAATCGAATGGCCCGAGAAGATCTCGCCAGGCTAGTCAACGGCCGCGTATTCTCGTTCCGCTATGAGGATCTCATCCAGGATCCCGAGCGGGTTCTGCGGGGCATATTTGAGCATTGTGGCCTGGACTGCGATGACCGCATCGTGTGCGCAGCGAAAGAGATGATCGATCCCGGCCGCCAGCAGAAGTGGCTCCGCCTGGATCCGAGCCAACTGGCAGCGATCATCCCGGAGGTCCGGGATGAGATGGGGTTCTACCACTACGAGATCCCGTCCCTTCTCGTTGAACAGGGCTCGCGGCCAACGCGACCTCCATTGTCGTTTCAGCACGGCCATCCGGATATTCCGTCCTCCCGCTGAGCGGGGAGATGCATTGGCTGCCCGCTTTGATCGGTCGAATAAGCAACCAGGCAAGTGGAGAGAGGCGTGAGCAACAACCGGCGCGGGCTGGCAAAACACAGCGTCATAGGCATGTTTTGGACGGCCCTGTCCATGGGTGCCCTCGCTGTCGCGGAGCTTGTCGCTCTCGTCATTCTGGCCCGGCTGCTCTCGCCCAACGAGTTCGGCCTTTACTCCGCAGCACTCATCATCATCAAATTTTCAGCCATCTTCCAGGGACTTGGCATTACCCCAGCGATCGTGCAGCGGCCGCAGCTGGAGGAGCGGCATCTTCGCGCCGGATTCACCCTGTCGTGCTTGCTCGGCGTCGCTGTATCGGCGCTGGTCTGGGCGATGGCACCCGCCATTGCCGGCCTGCTTCGGCTTGCCGATCTGGCGCCCGTCGTGCGTGCGATCTGTTTCGTGTTTCTTTTTCAAGGGGCTTCCATGGTGGCTTTGGCCACCGCCCAGCGCGCGCTGCGGTTCCGTTGGCTCGCCCTCATCGACGCCTGTGCCTTTGCAGTGGGCTACGTCGTTGCCGGCCCGATCCTGGCTTGGCTCGGCTTCGGCATCTGGGCGCTTGTCGGCGCGCTCCTGATCCAGCAATTCATCCGCATGATCGTGCTGCTCGCCGGCCAGCCGCATCCGATGCGGCCCCTGCTGGAGTGGCGCGCCATCGTCGAACTGCTCTATTTCGGAAGCGGCTTCACCATTGCCCGGGTATGCAATTACCTCGCCACCCAGGCGGACAGGCTGGTCGTGGGCCGCTGGCTCGGCGCCGATGCGCTCGGCCTCTACGGCCTGTCGTCACAGCTCATGACGGCGCCGGCGGTCATCGTCGGCCAGGTTCTCGATCGCGTGCTGTTCCCGACCATGGCGCTGGTCCAGGAGCAACCCGCGCGGCTTGCGCGCGCCTATCGCGGCGCGGTCGCGGGTTGCGCCCTGCTCGTCCTGCCAGCCAGCGTGGTCGTGGCGATCGTCGCGCCCGAACTGGTTAAGGTCATTCTCGGACGGGGATGGATAGGCGTTGTCGCGCCGCTCCAGATCCTGGCGTTCGGCATGCTGTTCCGCACGAGCTACAAGCTCAGCGATTCCGTCTCGCGCGCGACGGGCACCGTCTACGCTCGCGCCTGGCGCCAGGCCGTCTTCACCATCGGTGTCTTCGCAGGCTCCCTCATCGGGCAACTCTGGGGCATTGAAGGCGTGGCATTCGGCGTCGGAGCAGCCTTCGGGGTCAATTTCTTCCTCATGGCGCAGTTAAGCCTTCGCGTGACCGGGATGACGTGGGCGGATTTCTTCCTGGCGCATCTGCCTGGCCTCGCGCTCGCGGGCGTTGTCGGAACGAGCGCCTGGGCATTCGTGGGGTGGCTGCGCGCCATCCAGCTATCTCCTCTTCCGCTGCTTATCGATACGGCCTTGCTGGCGTCTGTCGGGGGCCTGCTGCTGTGCTGGCTGCTGCCGTCGCTGTTCCTTGGGCGGGAAGGCCTGTCACTGCTGCGCTTGCTCGCGGCAGTGGTGCCCGCGTGGCCGAGGATGAAGCAGGCAACGGACTGATCGAGGACGCAACTCGACGTTTGTACTGATCGCCCGGTCAGGAATTTCCGGCATGCCTTTCACGCGCAACGTCACCACTGCCGTGCTCGATTTTGGTGCCGACGGTGACGCCCGGTCGGGCACGCGGAGATTGCGTTCTTAGTCGAGGGAAATGGGGAGGGAGACTTGTCATGGCTGAACTGTTCGAAACAAGGGTGACGACCGCAGGCGACGATGTGGAGGAGAAAGGCTCCGGCTCGATTTCGACCAACATCAACGACCTGGAGTTGGGTTATGACAGCAGCACCCGCCAAACGGTCGGCCTCCGCTTTACCGGCATCGATATCCCGCAAGGCGCCATCATCACCAGCGCCTACATCCAATTCCAGGCCAACGAGGTGAAGACGGACGCAACCTCTGTGCTGATCAAGGGCGAAGATACCGACGACGCAAACGCCTTCACCAGCGTCAGCTTCAACGTGTCGTCAAGGGCGACCACCGACGCGTCGACGGCCTGGGTCCCGGACCCCTGGACCACGATAGGCGAACAGGGCCTGGCCGAGCGCACGCCCGACCTCTCGGCGATCGTTCAGGAGATCGTCAACCGCTCGGGCTGGGCGGCGCTCAACGACATGGCGTTCCTGATCACCGGCACCGGCACGCGCACGGCCGATTCATACGAGTACAATCCCGCTGGCGCGCCGCTGCTGCACATCGAATATATCCTGCCCGGATCCGGCAACCCGGTGGTCTTCAACACACCCGCCGATGCCGACGCCACGACCAACCAGATCGCCGAGCTCGCCGCGGCAGGGGCACCCACCGGGATCACCGCTTCTGCCACGGATCCCGACGCCGGCGCGACCGTCACCTACAGCCTCAACGATTCGCGTTTCGCTATTAATTCCAGCACCGGCGTCATCACCCGCTCGGCCTCCGGCACGCTCGACTTCGAGACCCAGTCGTCGATCAATCTGACGGTGACGGCAACCTCTTCCGACGGCAGCAAGGCCAATCAGGCATTCACCCTTGCCGTCCTCAACAGCCCGGAGCCGGTCGCCTTCAATACTCCGCCCGATGCCAACACCGCGGCCAACCAAATCCTCCAGAATGCCGCGGCCGGCACGGCGGTCGGCATCACCGCCTCGGCCAAGGATCCCGATGCCGGTTCGACGGTCACCTACACGATCGATGACGCACGCTTTGCCATCAACTCCAGCACCGGAGTCATCACGCGATCGAGCGCGGGCACGCTCAATGCCCAATCCGAACCGTCGGTCAACCTCCACGTCACAGCCACCTCGTCCGACGGAAGCTTCGACACTCATACCTTCAAGGTTGACGTCACCGGTGGCGGCCAGTTGCCGACATCAGTGACCTTGGCCCATACCATCCTGACCTCGCAGTGGTCGCCGCCGAGCCCCGACCCCACGGATATTGTCTATATCTCTCACCTTGGCACACTGCTGGTTGCTGACAGCGAAGTCGACGAGATGTCGATTTTTACCGGCAAGAATCTCTACCAGATGAATCTGAACGGCACCCTGGCGGGCACGCTCACCACCATCAGCTTTTCCGATGAGCCGGCCGGGATCGCCTATAACCCTGCGAACCACCATCTGTTCTTTGCGGACGACACCGGCACGAAGAGCGTGTACGAGCTCAACCCCGGGTCAGACGGGCTTTACAACACGGTCGACGATAAAGTGACCTCGTTCAAGACGTCCGCATTCGGCAGTTCGGACCCGGAAAGCCTTGCCTATGACACAAACCGTGGCGTGCTGTATCTCGCGGATGGCTCAACGCAGACGATCTACACCATCGCTCCGGGCCAGAACGGCAGATTCGACGGCGTCCCGAGCACGGGCGGCGACGATGTCGTGACGAGTTTTTCCGCACGATCGCTCGGAACCCCTTCCGACGAGAGCATTGCGTACGACCCGGTCCACGACCTCCTTTACATCATCCAGTCGCGGTACTCGGTAGCAATGGTGACGCCGACCGGGGAGCTGTTGGGCACGCTCGACATCTCCGCCGCCAACGCGAAAAAGCCTGCGGGGCTTGCGCTGGCGCCGAGCAGCGACGATCCGAGCCACCAAATGAGCCTCTATATCGTCGATCGCGGTGTGGACAACGACTCGCATCCGACCGAGAACGACGGCAAGATCTATGAATTCCATTTGAACGATTGGCTGCTCGCCTGATCTGACGAGGGGGCGATCGAGGGGGGGCGATTTCGGCCGGCCGAAGGAGGACCCTTCGGCTCGGCCGGCTCGGCCCTGCAGGCGTCAGGCTGATCCCCGCCGACAAACAATACCCCGACAAACAAATACCCCGACCGCTCGCGGCACTCTGTCGTGCCGCGAGCGGTCGGGGTGTCAAAATGAAAGAAAGCTTACGACTGGCCGGGAGGGCCAACGTGAATGTGGTTCTTGTCACCCCAGCCATTGCCCGGGCGTGTTCCTCCCGATTTGGCGATCGCCCTGGAGTTCAAGCTTGTGCCGAGCAGAAGCGTTATGGCCGGTGGAGTCACCGCCGCAAAACGCCCTGCCTTCTTGAGAAAGTCCCGGCGCGCCTGAGCCTCCGAAACCAGGGTTTCCTGCGTCCGTTCCGAGCGTTTTGTACTTTCGGTTGGCATGACAATCCTCCCCATAAGTGTTTCAGAATTCCACAGCCAGTTTATGCTTCCCGATACACGTGTGCCAGTTCACCAAAAGGCTTAGATTTTCGCGCTTGGGATCAAGAGCGTGCGAGCGATGCGCCGCGCGACATCGGACGAGCCTCCTCGCGACGAGCCGTCGGCACGTAGAAACCGCCATGTGCCCCACGTCAAATTGCCGGCCAGGCGCAACGGAGCGCCGATGATCGGGTGAGTTGCCGTGAAGATGCGCCTCCAGTGCTGGAAACGGACGATCGGCCGCCGTGCGCATTTGGCGGGAATCCTGATTCCGAAGAAGTGATGCAAGGCCAGCAGCTGGGTGTCCAGCGCATTGCGGGCGCCTCGATCCGACATGGATGCCTGCAATGCCGTCCAGTCCACCTGGTCGCTTTTCGCCAATTGTGCCAGGTCATGAAGATGCCTGAGGTCAATCCTTCCGCGCCAGTAGTCCCCCTCCTTAAGCAGGTCGTGCACGATCCAGTGCAGGGCCCGAGCCTGGGCAGGCGGAATATTCACCCGCAGACCGTTTCGCTGGACGAGCCTTGGCGGGTCAAAGCCATTCGCCCGGCGCGCCCGGAGCTCCAGCATTCCGGCGTCCTGCTGACGAACCATGCCTCGGCCACGCGCCACCTCGACGTAGCCGAGCTCTTCAAGACAGGCTTGGGCAGCCGCCTCTTCGCCCGGCTCCACGGCCAGATCGAGGTCACTCGTCATCCGGCTGGGAGCCCGGCGGGCCGGTGAAAGGAAAAGGGGGACCGCTCCCTTGAGCAGGAGCGGAACGATGCCATGGCGATTAAGGGCTGCAACGGCTTCGAGCAGTTGGGCGCGCAAGCGCAGGTTCCGTTCCCGATTGCAGTCGTGAACGAACCGAAGATACTCGCGCACATCCTGCGGCAATCGGTGGATCTGGCCGGCACGTTTGAGCGACGAGAACAAGTCTGGCGTGAGCAGCGTGCGATTGGCCAGGGCAATCACAGCATGCCAGTCGGTCCTGTCGGCCGGACTGCCGCGAAGCCCGGCGATCAGCGCCTGAAGCGCGTTGCCCCTGCGCGTCATCGGCATGCTTTCGTGATCAGCTCTACCGCATCATCGAGCTTCGAATAGGTCAGGCAATAGGTGCCCGCCGATCCGATGACTTGGGTCAGCATGTCGAAGGCGGTGCCGCTCAGCTCTTGGCCGCGTGCGGACGCGCCGTTGAGCAGGACGCGCAATGCGCTGGCTGGCTCGATCGGCTCCAGGCAAGCCTTCGCGTCGCGGCTTCGACGGAGCTGGATCACGCAGCCGATTGGCGCGGGCGGGCGCGGCACGAACTCCTTGGGCACGGCAAACCGAACACGCCTGCCGTCCGGTCGGCGACAGACCGGAACAGCATCGAGGTCGGCGTAGTATTCGGCCAGAAGCGGCCATGCTCCCGCCTTGACGGCGGGGGCAAACGGCAGACCCACGCCGTGCCCCCGGGAGTCCAGCAGCGTGACATCGTCAGAAGCGAAACCGAACCCGGCATGCATCAACGCCAGGGTCAGCGTCGTCTTGCCTGCGCCCGGGTTGCCGCAAAGAAGCACGATGCGTTCATTTCTGAGAAGCGCAGCCGCGTGCAGAGCAAGCTCGTAGGCGCCGCGATCGAGAACCTCGATCAGCAATTGCCCTTTCAGCATGACGGGCAGTTCGTCGGGCGAGCAGGAGAAAACCCAGTCGCCATCCCGGAACAAGTGGACCCGCCCTTCATGCTCGACCAGCTGCAGCAGAACGTCGGCAGTCTCGCTTCGGACCTCGAGATGCCGGAATACGGCGATCGCGGGAAAAGCGCAGGCCGCCGGGTAGACGATGCGCATGTTGAGGCCCGCGATGGCGACCACCTGGCTCACAGCCTCTTGAGCTGACGCGGACAACGGCGCGTGGGGCCGTATCAGGCTCAGCCGTTGCCAATCCCTCAGCGCAGCCTCGACGTGCCTGTTTGCCTCAAGCCTATCAACGCCAGCGCGCGCCATCTCGCCCGAGATAGCGTCCAGCGGCATGCCTCCTTCCAGGGAGCGCCAGATCTCGGCAGCAGTATCGTTGACGGCGAAAATGGCCTGCCGGGATGGACTGAACAGGATATTTTGTCCCCTGACGCGTGCCAGCCGCCCCTGGGTCACAAACGTCGCACGGCTGTGAGCGACGGAGCCGAGCGCCGCCGTTCTGTTAGCCGCCTCGGGCTGATTCATCGGATAGCCCCCTCCCCGTCTGCCGAAACGCGATGACGGTCCAAGCTGTTGTTGCAAAGCAGGCGTGTTCAACGGGTGATGCGGCAATGCCCATTTCGGCAGGACTTCCATTTTGTCCAATCAGCTCGCCGACGGATGCAACCGCTCACAGCGCTTCGTCGGAGAACCGGGCCACGTTCTGATGTGCCGCGATCCACTGGAGATGCGCCTTGTTCCAGAATTCGCGCGCGTCAGCTCCCGTCAGCACCCTGAAACCGGACGGCGGCAGCGGCAATGCGGACGGCATTGGCTCGTCGGGCAGCCACAGCAACATGTTGTCCCCGCTTTCAATCGCCAGCCGCCAGGTTCTTTCAAGGCGACGGAACCCGCGCATATTTGCCGAAGCCAGTGCAAAAACCGATCCTGTGATCCTCAGCCTGGGTGACTGATCGACGGCTTTGATCGGTGCCTGATGTGTGATTTCGCCCTTGGAGAGAAAGGCATGCATACGGATGAGGGTTCGGTCGATCCGCACGGTTTCCCGTGTTCCGTCCCGTTCGTTTGATGCAGGGTCCAGGCTGATCCCCGAAAAACATCCGTCGAACAGGCAATCTTCGACAATGCCGCTGAGGAGATAGTCGTTCTCGACCGCATCATCCCTGATTTCGCTGAGCCAGCAGCCTTTCAAGCGGAAGCCGTCGGCCCGCTCGGCGAAACGCACGCCGTCCCAGCAGCGGCGCGCCCGGACGTCCTCTATTGTCGCATTGGCGCTTCCGTCCCTGACAAGCAGGGCCGCGCTGTTGCAATAGGTGTCGCGCCAATCGGAGGTTAGCGGCACCTGGCCGTCGAAGCGGCCCCCTATGAAGCGAACGCCGGGGCAATTGCGGATCACGACGGGATAGCGATTGACCGGCAAGGTTCCTTCGTCGCAGCTCATCATCGCGCTGGGATCGGTGTTTCTGCTGTTGGCAACTGTGAAGGAAGCATTCCGAGCGTCGATTGTTGCTCCGGCTTCGAGGTTTCGAATCGATTGTTGTTCGTAGCCATGCTCACCCGCCAGAACGAGCTGCTTGCCTCCCGGCGTCAGTCCGCCCTCCGCCTGGCACGAGCCTGGCAACAGGGCGAACACGGGATACAGGCCAGCGAGGCCCATGAATGAACGGCGGTCCATTCTCATGCTCATTGACCGGGAGAATCGCATAGCCGATGCCGGTCGAGACAGGCCAAAAGCACCGCCTCGAGCGCTCTCTCGGCCACGTCTTCGGGCGAGGCAAACATTTCGACGTCGACCGCCGCCAGCACGCCGATGTGATCTTCCGTTCCCATTGACCGCTCAAGGGCCGCCGCCATCTCGCGGCAAGCACGATCCGCCGCCGACCAGAGATCAGGATCGCTTTCCGGGGATGTCCGTTGCAGCCGTGAGGAGCGATCGCCCCTGGTCTGGAGCCGGTCTCTGGCGATGCCGGTCTCGCTGCGCAGGTGGACAAAAACCATGTCATGCACCCCAAGGGTAGAAAGCATATCCAGCCACTTCTCGGATGTTTTTCGGCACTTGCTCTTCAAAAAGACGGACCAGAAACCCTGCAGCAACCCCTGATCCATTATAATGATCGAATTCCGTCTTGACCTCTCCTGCTGGATAAATGCAACCAAGCCGACAAGATTCCAGACAAGCCTGACAGCATCAAGGAGCGATGCTTGCCTGCTTTCGACGACGAAGCGGGCAATTCGGGTAAACAAGGAGCGAAACTCCCGATCTAGAAATCGAGGGGCGACGACGCCGATTCTATATATCTGCCTCTCGATGAATGTTCTTCCTTCCCACGCTATTCGCACCTCGCCTACCAGCGGGCCACGCCGTCGCAAGCTGTTCGCCAACAGCCTGGAGGTGGTTGTCTTTCCGACCCCGGGCAGACCAAAGAACTCCACAAACCGAATGTCTGTTCGAAGCGCGTGTGCTTCGACGCTTGGCGGGAGGCTTGCCGCCAGGTGACCAACCGTGTGCGAAGTCATTGGCTTTCAGATGATAAGGTGGGGATTTCAGGTTGAAAGGTGATCTCTTGCAAGACCGAAGAAACCAGGAAGAATATCCGAGGAAGATATTTCAATATTCGAATAGCTGAGATCCGGTCCCGGCATAGACCTTTGGATTCTTTACAGGATCGGTCTGCAGTGATCGTTGCATGCCGCGGTAGAATATGAGCAAAGCGAGCGGCAGCCAGAAGAAAGCCGCGGTTGATGGCCCGAAGGAATCGCTCATCTGGTTTGCGACGATGTAGTTCCACACGGAAACCGACGTTCCGAGCACCATCACGTTCACTTCCGTCGCCCGCTCGCCCCTGCCATTGTCGACCAATGTGCGAAGAACCGCGCTGACCACATACGCCAAAACCAGCACGACGACGGCTATCACCAGCGCGGCGCCGGGCACGCCCAACGTTCTGAAGTAGTCGATGAAAAGGTTGTGGCTATGGGGAGCGATGTTGCCCACCGGCTGCCCTGCCCCCACTCCCATGAACGGATGCGACAGGCCCAGATCGATTGATATGGACCACAGTCGCTGTCTGGACACGACCGAATGCGCCTCACCGCCGGAAAGCTGAAGTGACAGCAGCCTGTAGGCCCGTGGATTGAGGAACTGCAATGTCATCAAGCTCGCCTCGAACAATATCGGAGCAGAAATGGTCCCAAGGATCACTGTTAGGGGACTTTGCTTTCTCCGGACCAGATAGATGCTGTACAGCCCGAAGAACATTCCCAGGCCGGCAACGCCGAGAACGAAGTTTGTCTTTGACCCCGATTTCATCAAGCCCACGAGAACCGCGGCGAGGCAGCCCAAGAGGAGAACCCGGTGCCGGCGAGAAGCGACCAGCTTCGCGGCGATGAGCGGCAAAACTGCCGACAGGGCGATCCCGAGCTGGTTGGCATGTTTGAAATAGCCTTCCGCCCGATCGACGAATCTGGCGTCGCCCAGCCCGATTGTGACAAGGCAGGATGTCACAACGCTCATTGCGATCATCGCTCCCAAAATCCTGTCGATGGCCACGGAACCACCGGGCCTCGTGGAGAGCGCTGCGACCGCTGGAATAATGGCGAAGCCAAACACCTGCGCGAAAACCGCGCGCATCGTTCTGATCGGATTGTCTGCGTAGAGCATCGACAGCAGCGACAGAACGATGATGCAACCGGATGTCGCCAGAACGGCAGTCGCCAAGGCCGCTTCGGCCCGATGAAGGCGTCTTGCCGTTTCGGCATAGGCAACGACGCTGACCAGGGCGCAGAACAGAGCGAGCAGGAAGGAAAGCGAGCCATCGGTCCCTGCAATCCGAGTGGCGCCAGGGAACCATATCGATACGATAAGCAAAAGAATGGATGCCTGCAGCATAGATGGACGTCACGCTCAAAGCGCTATGCAGCAACTGCGCACCAATGCGGGATTCAAGGCGCGCTGCCGCACCGCGGGTGAATATTCCGCGTACCTATTTCATGAGCAGCGTAGGCTGAGCGAATAGACAAGGAAATGAGCGAAAAAGCGTCATTGGGAGAAGGTGTCCTACGCCTTTTGTGCAAGCGGCGGCGGCACGGCGATTCCGGCCGCATGATCAGAGCCGGTCAGGCAGTGCAACCGCATTGGGTGTTGGTACGGATTCTCAGATGTGGGAGACTTGGGCGTGGCACACTGAGTCTTCCACACCATAGGAGAACGCCGTGCTTTGGGGCCTAATCGCCGTCGGCGGGATCGGCATTTTGCTCGGATTTCGTCTTCGAGCACCGGCGCTCATCGTTACGACCGCGGTGATTGTCCTGGTCGGCGCCGTTGCGGGCGGCATCGGCAGCTTGCTTGATTGGGACCGTCTGCTTTCGATCCTGCTTTTCGTTGTCACGCTGCAGGGCGCCTACCTGCTCGGCGTCTTCCTTGGCGTCGTGTGGCGTCGCGGCCTCACCCATGAGCAATGACGGACCGCGGCTGCCGTGTTGTCGCCGGCGCCGGACGTATTCGACGCGGCCATGCCGCCAAGGCTCGCTGCCTTTCTCGCTGATACATGTCGCCCAAAATTGCGCAGCGGTTTTGGGAGAACGACATGCATCAAAACAAGGACTTAAAGCGCGTCGCCTGAATCCGTTTCGCTGCGACGCGCTTTAGTCAAGACGCATGATCGAATCTCATCACGGCGAAGACCGTCCGAATGAGAATGACGACATCGGCCCATATGGACCAGTTTCGCACGTAGCGGCTGTCGATAGAGACGCGGCTGGGATAATCTATTGCGTCTCTGCCCGTCACTTGCCATAGGCCGGTCAGCCCGGGCCGGGTTCGAAGGTAATCGATCGCACAGGCGCCGTAACGTTGCAGTTCGTCGGGGACGACCGGCCGAGGGCCGACGCAACTCATATCGCCGCGCAGCACGTTGATGAGCTGAGGCAACTCGTCCAGGCTCGACTTCCTGAGGACGTGCCCCAGCAATGTGATGCGCGGATCGTTCCTGAATTTCAAATTCTGCTCCCACTCCTCGGCGGCTTCGGGATTGCTCGCAAGATAGTTTGCCAGAACCTGCTCGGAGTTGGCGACCATGGTTCTGAACTTGTAGCAGGCGAAACGCTTGCCGTTGAAGCCGACCCGGGTGTGGGAGAATATCGCCGGTCCACCGTCGGTCACCAATATCAAGATGGCAACCACCAGCATGATCGGAGCGGCAAGGACAAGCGCGATCGATGCGACCGTCACGTCCATGATCCTCTTGGACCGGCCGCCAAGCGGGCGACGGTTTTGGCCGACGCCGACTCCGGGCCTGCGGGAGTTCATGTCAAATGCGCTGATTGTCATGAGTTTCGCCATGGAACACGGCTGGTTTTACCACTCGACTTCACAGCGGCGGCTCGTTCTCGGCAAGAGCCGCAAAGGAGGTATCGGCGTATCTGGCGTTGGTACGCCCTTAGCCTGATCCGCGCATTGCTGGCGCGGAGTCGATAGGCCTTCTGATCAAACGGCGTATCACAGGGCACCCTTTTTCTGCAGTAGCAGTTTGGGCAAGTTCGACTGTATTGCGTGATCGACGAATTGGAACTGGTTCGGCACCGGCGGTCGAGAGCGCCGACTAAATTCGGGCCCTTACTCTCGTGGCGAGGATGCGGAGAGAATGTCCGGGGCCACTTTTGCCGAATGCTCAAGCCGGCAAAGCCGCCTGGCAATGCAACGCAAGAAATGCATGCGCGCGTCGCGTTCAGACGAGATCCGACGGGTAGATCTTCCGCATCAAGGAATGCCAGCCGGTCTGAGATTGGAGAGCACGCAACGTGGCGCCCATTCTGAATCCTTGGTCCCGTGACAGACCGACCGCTCGTCATGTTCCCGAGATGGACCGTGCGGAAACACTTGCTATCGCTCGCAGGCAAATAGCTTTGCTCGATCTCGATCTCTCCGCCCTCACCGTGGTCGTTGGCGCTGCAACGGGATACCAAGCGGTGGCTGCGACAGCCGCGGCGCTCGCCAATGCCGACCGTGTCATTGCACTCACGCGCGTATCCTCCAGACATCCGAGCCTGGCCCCAGCCGCAGATGCGACGGTGGCATTTGCCGAATACGCCAGGGTCGCCGAACGCGTGGAGGTGACAAACCGCATCGAAAGCCGCAGGTGGCAGGACGTCGACATCATCACGAATTGTCCGCAAGTCGGGCCGATTTCCAGATCGCTCATCGAGCTCTTGCCCTCTCACGCGGTTGTTTCGCTCATGGCTGAGCCTTGGGAGCTTCGGCCAGGCGTTTTGGACTTTGAGGCCTGTGACGAGGCCGGCATCAAGGTTGCCGCTCCAAATCTCAGCCATCCGGCCATAGACCTGCTGCCGGAATTCGCGCGGTTATGCCGGCTCTTGCTTGACGATGCCGGCGTTGATCAGCGTGCCGTGAGTTTCGCCATCGTCTGCGACACGCCCTGCGCGCCTTTCCTCGAGCATATGCTCGGCGAGCGTGGGGCAAGAGTTGGTGTTTTTTCGCATCCGGTGCTCCTGACCGACGATGCATGGGAGGTGATCATTGTCGCGATGCGGCCTTCCGCCAAACCACCAATGGACATCAACAGCCTGGGCCGTATCGCCAGGAGATCGCGCCAGACGCTGCTGGTGCAGTTCAGCGGCGGGATCGACCGCTCGGCCGCCAGCTATTTCGGCCTCAAGGTTTGGCCGCCGAAGCGTCCCATCCGCGGCGAGCTGGGCCTGCCGCTTGAGATACTCGGAGCGGCTCCGGTGATCCGCAGACTGACCGGAGGCCTGAAAACCGCCGAAGCCGCATATCGCAATGCGGAGTTGGGGGGAGACAGTATCGGATTTCTCGTGAAGGCAGGCTTCGAGATGCTCGACCGGGAACATTCCTGAACACCAGCCCGAGCGCATACGTATCAACGGCCGCGGGGGAGCATCCAGCTTCCGGACCTCAGATGGGAGCGGCGGACCTGAAAGAGGTCCGCCTCCAAATCGAGGCATTGGCGCCCAGAAGTTGTATTGCTGGGGCGCCAGGGTCCTGGGCAGCCTTCAAAGCATCATCTGTCTAAGCTTGTAGGCTACCTCCGTGCGGTTCGTGGCTTTCAATTTTTTCATGATGTTGCGGATATGGACCTTGACGGTGCTCTCGCAAAGGTTGAGCTCATAGGCAATTATCTTGTTAGCCTTGCCTTTCCTGAGCGCCTCCACGACCGCGGCCTCGCGCAAGGTGAACATGCCGGCAAGCGGGCGGATACCGTTAGCGGTCGAATGGATGATCTCGCGAAGCGCCAGCACGCAGCTGGCGGGCACGAAGATCCCTCCGGCGCGAGCGAGAGCAATAGCCTCGGCAGCGACCTTCACCTTAACACTCGTGGGAATGTAGCCACGGGCGCCGCATTCGAGAGCTGCAAGTATCTCCCCTGGCTCGTCGGAATCCACCACGACGATTACGGGTACGGCTCCAACTTTGGAGATGAGGTGCGCAAGTTCCGCCCGAACGCTCTGGTCGGTAACCTTTCTGGCCCCGAGAATAACGAGAATGGCGGATGGCTCGGCCCCGCCGGCAACGTGCTCGATCTCGTCAAGAGATCCTACGGCGCTAACGCGCAAAGCGGGATTGTGTTCGATAAGCCCTCGAGCAAGGCATTCGCGCTCGAGTGCTCGCTTGTCGACAATTACGACCAAGCCCTCGGTCGGATGTCCTTCTTCGAGATCGGACGTGCTGAACCCATTCACGTCCGTCAGATGCCCGTTCTGTAACCCCGTTGCGTCCTTCCAAGAATCGGAAATTTGAGGATGTCCCATCGCCTTTACTCCTCTCCGCCGCTGACCTTGCTTGCTCCCCCTTTTTGTCTCGCGCCCTCGCAAAAGCTTGTCAGAGGCATGAACTGATACGCTCGTTTACCGTGTGTCGGGCGACTAGGTGCTTAACTGAGGAATAGATTCAAGGAGTAGTGCATACGCCGGCCCAACATACGGACGTATGGCATCCCCGCTCCATTGAGGTAATCCAGCCTCATATGCATACTACGATGCTGTGGAAAAGGCGCATTAATCCGGGTTAACAAATTGGTAATTATATCTTAGGTGGCTAACATAGCCGAAAGGATGACAACCTGAAATTGCAGCGATGCCATCCGGCATCCTAAGGCTGCGCGCGAGCCCGCCTCGACCTGAGAGTGGAGATTTGCGATTTGGAGGAAACGGCGCCACACTTTCTAGAAAACCCATTGACCTCGGCTGCCAGTGTCCCCCACCCAACCGCTGCAGCCGGGGTTTTCTTTTTGGCCGCAGCAGCAGCCTTGTTCCCCTATTTTGGGCGCCTTAACGCCCCACAAACTTTCCCTTGAACCAGCCGTTCTCACCCAATCCGACTCGTGCATTGCATAAGGTGAACGGCGGCTTTGCGCCGCATATTATTGGATGCAATCGACGGTCTCACTTCATCATCTGACGGAAAAAGCCCCACGACTGTTTCCAGCCGCGGGGCGTCGGGAGAACTCCCGGGAAACCTGTGGTCAGATGTTGGCAAGCAATTCGTTGACGCGGCTTTCCATGTCGGCAAGTGCGGCATCGATGTCCTTCTGCCCAGTAATTGCAGCGCTCATCTCTTCGCCGATAATGTCCTGGATCGCAAACTGGCGCTGCACGGCAGACGGCAACGGCTTGCCGAGGTCGGCGACTGCGGTAATCGTGTTGCGATGCGGCAGAGCCTTGAAGGCCTCCGATGCAATGATGGCCTTGTATGCCGGCAGGTGACCGGTTCGCGACCAATCGAAGTCGTTGTCGGCGAAGAACTTCAGGAACTTGCCGATGGCCGCGGTCTGTTCGGGCGTGCGGTCCTTCTGTGAGACTGCCCAGGTGTGGCCGTCGGCATATTGCGCGTGGGCGCCGCCAAACAGTTGCGGATACGGGTAGACCGCATAGCCGTCCTTGTTGAGCGCGGTTCCCTTGGTCTCGGACTGGGCGTTGTTGTCACCGACAACCCACGTGCCGTTAAGCTGGACGCCACCTTCGCCGGCAAGGAAGGCATTGATCGCGCCGCCGTAGTCGAGGTCCTTGGTGGTGTACCCCTTGTCGAAGATCGCCTTGTACATCTCGACGACCTTCTTGGCTTCCGGCGTATTCAGCTTCACATGCTTCGGATCGGCAAAGAAGTCGGAGTTCTGCTGGAAGAGATAGGTGTAGAGATTGCGCGTGTAGAGTGCAGTCTCATTGGCCAGATTCTGAACGAAATAAGGCTTGCCGGTCTTCTGCTTGAACTGTTCGGCCTGGGCGAGCAGTTCCTCCGGCGACTTCGGAAGGATCGGTGTGCCGTCGGCATTGACCAGGTCGGCTTGTTTGAAGAGATCCATGTTGATGTGATAGAGCATCGTCCAGCTGTCGATCGGCAGGCCGTAGATCTTGCCGTCTTTGGCGGCGCCGTTGCGCGCCGCGTCCGTGAAGGCATCAGGTGTCACGCCGACGGACTTCAAGAGATCGTCGAGCGGCATCAGCAGCCCCTTGGACTGGTAGTCCGAAAGCGCGGATTCATGGATAGTGACAATGTCTGGGGCGTCGCCCGAAGCGAACTGCGCGGTCAGCTGGTCATAGCCCGGCCATTCCACGGTGGCGACGTTGACATGCACATCGGGATTGTCGGCGTTGAACTTGTTGATCAGCGAGGTGATGATGCCGCATTCGCCGACGGCCTTGCCGACATCGGTGTTGGTGCCGAAATCGGCATCGCAAGCACCGAAAAAGCGCTGTACGGTCAGTTCCGTCGCCGCAAGGCTTGGGCTTGCGAGCGCCATTGCGCCAGCAGAGACCGCGGCAAACAGCATTTTCCTCATTGTCATGTCAGTTCCTCCTACTGAGTTTCGGCCACTCCACCCTGGACTGGCTTTGCTTCAATCGCTGCGGGACACTCCCCCGCCTCCTGGCAATTTTCGTTATCTCACCGCAGCGCCAGAGACGGCCGTGACGATGTATTTCTGAAAGAAGAGGTAGACGATCAGGATTGGCGCGCCGGCGAACACCGCCTGCGCCATCAGGAAGCCGATGCCTTCAGACTGGGCGAAATTGGTCTGTGTCGATGCCATGCCGACGGTCAGCGTGTACATTTCCTTGTTTGTCGCCGAGATCAGCGGCCACAAGTAGTCGTTCCACGCGCCGAGGAAGGTGAAGATGCCGAGGGTTGCCTGTGCAGGCACCGTGAGCGGCAGAAGCACTTTCCAGAAAATCCTGAACCGGCTGGCATTGTCCAGCATGGCGGCTTCGTCCAGCTCCTTCGGGATGGCCTTGAAATACTGGGTCATCAGGAAGACGCCGAACGAAGCCGACAGGCCTGGGAGAATGAGCCCGGGATAAGTGTTGTGGAACTTCAGTATGCTGAAGATCTGGTGGCGGGCCACAAGCACGGCCTGTTCGGGAACCGCCAGACCGAAAAGCACGATGACGAACAGGACGTCTCGGCCGGGGAAGTTCAGCCGTGCAAAGCCGTAACCGGCGAGCGACGACAAGATCAGCGTGCCGAGTGTCAACCCGCCCGAGACGATGATGCTGTTACCCACCCAAAGGAAAACCGACGACGTGCCGACGGTGTTGACGTAATTCCTGAGCGTATAGGGCGCGTGAAACACAGAATTGGGGTTGGCCATCAGCTCGGCGTTTTCCTTGAGCGACAGGCCGATGACCCACAGAACCGGCGCGATCATCACGATCGACAGCAGGATGACGAGGGCCAACAGGACGCGGTCGCCAAATGCCCTTCCCTTGATGGCGGTAATACTCATGCCCGGTCTCCCTTGTTGCGTGCGACGAGATACTGGGCCATGGCCGCGACAAGGATGAGGATGAACAGGATTTCCGACGCCGCAGCACCCATGCCCAGATCCCAGCGACGGAACGCGGTGTCATAGATGTAGAGAACGATCGGCTTGGTCAGGTTGTTCGGACCGCCGCGCGTCATCAGCCAGGCCTGGCCGAACAGCTGGAACTGCAGCACGATCTGGATAATGACCACCAGGACGAAAGTGCGTTTGATCGACGGCAGCGTGATCGAGCGCAACGTCTGCCAGCGATTGGCATTGTCGAGCGCTGCCGCTTCGTAAATATCACGCGGGATCTGCTGCAGCGCCGACAGAAAGAGCATCATCGGCAGGCCGATGCACCACCAGAGGGTGGCAATGGCGATACCGATCATCGCAAGGCTGGGATTGGAAATGAACGCCGGGGCGGTCGCGCCGAACCAGCCGTAGATCGTCGACAGCAGGCCGACATTCGGAATGAAGACGATGCGCCAGATCAGCGTGACGATGGTGACCGACAGCACCGAGGAGGAAAAGAACAGCGTCCGCAGCACCGCGGCGGTACGCGTCCGGCGGTTGAGGCAAAGCGCCAGAAAAAGGCCGATCAGCGCCAGCGTCGGCACCGTCAGAAGCACGAAATAGAAGGTGTTCCAGATCGATTGCAGGAAGACCTTGTCGTGATAGAGCCTGACGTAATTGCCGAGACCGACAAAATTTCCGGACGAGAACGTGTCGGCCTTGTGGAAGCTCAGCCAGATCCCCCACAGCAGCGGGAACAGCAGCAGCGTCGTGAAGAAGAACAGGAATGGCGCGACGAAAATGACGTTTCGCCATTGCGGCGCGTAGATATCGGCGCTTGGGGTTCTGACGCTCGCGGCCGGCGTCGCGGTGTGCGGCATCGCCAACTGGTCAGCCATATCAGGCCTCCCCTGCGTGCCAGGCGCGGCCAGCCTCGCTGAACAGATGCGATTTCTTGCCGTCGAAGGCGAGCCCAACCTTGTGGCCGACCGTGACGCTGCTGTTGCCGACATCCGAGCCGACGATCTGCAGGCCATCACCGAGCCTTGCGTAGATCAAGGTGCGTTCGCCGAGCCGCTCGAGCACATCGACCACGCCATCGGCATCGCCGTGCCCGGCGGGGACGACGCGAACGTCTTCCGAACGGATGCCGAAGGTGTAATTGCTATCGGCCAGCAGGTTGGACGCGATCTCGGTCTGGACCGATATGCCGCCGGCAAATTTGACCTTGGTGTTGCCGCCCGATCTGTCGAGTGTCGCATCGACAAAGTTCATCGCCGGCGCACCGACGAAGCCCGCAACGAATTTGGTCGCGGGGCGATCGTAGATCTCCATGGGAGAGCCGATCTGTTCGATTTTGCGATTGTTCATGACGACGATGCGGTCGGCGAGCGTCATTGCCTCGACCTGATCGTGAGTGACGAAGATCATTGTCGATTGCAGGCGTTGGTGAAGCTGGGCAAGTTCGATGCGGGTGCGGGTGCGCAAAGCCGCATCGAGATTGGAGAGCGGCTCATCGAATAGGAAGGCCTTCGGCTCCTTGACGATCGCACGGCCGATGGCGACGCGCTGGCGCTGGCCGCCGGAGAGCTGGCCCGGCTTGCGATCGAGCAAGTGTGGCATTTCGAGGATGCGGGAGGCTTCGTTGATCCGCGCGTCGATGATCTGCCGTGATATGCCGATATTCTGAAGCCCGAAGGCCATGTTGTCGCGCACGGTCATATGCGGATAAAGCGCATAGGACTGAAACACCATGGCAATGCCGCGTTTGCCCGGCGGCAGATGATCGATGCGCTGATCGTTGATGGCGATCTCGCCGCTATCGACGGTTTCGAGGCCTGCAATCATTCGCAGAAGCGTCGACTTCCCGCAGCCGGACGGTCCAAGGAACACGACGAATTCGCGTGCCTTGATGGACAGCGACAGATCCTCCAGCACCGACATGGCACCGAACTGCTTGCTGACATTCCTGATTTCGATATCGGCCGTCACGTCGACGCTCCTCCTCAGCGCATGCACTTTTCGATAATGCGCGCCCGAAGTCAGACCTTGAGGCGGATCATCTGGTAGGAATAGGCCGGCAGCGACAGGCTCAGCTTGCCGCCAGCCACCGAGGCGCCCGACCCTTTCTTGGGAACGACATTGCCGGGATTTTCGGCCGAATTGACGGCTTTCAGATCCGCGTGCGTCATCACCTGGTAATCTGCAATGTCAGCCGCGCCGAAGCCGGCGACATCGATCACGGTTTCGATTGCCTCGCTCGAATGGCGGTTGACGGCAAAGAAAGTGACATGGCCGGTCTTCGTGTCATGCACGCCGGTGACGTCGACATAGGATACGTCGCCCGCCACGATGGACTTGTAGGTCGGGCTTTCCACCTTGAGATCCAGCGCATTGCCGCGGCCGTAGAGCGAGGCAAATAGATACGGATAGAAGATCGTCTGGCGCCAAGCCGGACCATTCGCAACGGTCATGATCGGCGCGATGACGTTGACCAGTTGCGCCAGGCAGGCAATCTTGACCACGTCGGAACGGCGGATGAAGGTGTTGAGGATCAGGCCGACCTGCAGCACGTCCTCGAAATTGTAGATGTCTTCGAGCAACGGCGGGGCGAAGGGCCAGCCGTCATTGCCGCCGAGGATCTTCTTGTCCTTTTCCTTGGAATGGTACCAGACGTTCCATTCGTCGAACGAGATGTAGACCTGCTTGCTGGAGCGCTTCTTGGCCTTGACATAGGCGATGACGCCGGCGACCGAGGCGATGTAGTCGTCGAGCTTCTCGCTCATCGCGAGATAGTTCGGCGCGTCATTGGCTTCGTTGTCGAAATACATGTGCAGCGAGATGTAGTCGATCTCGTTGTAGGTGTGGTCGAGAACCGTCGCCTCCCATTCTGGATAGGTCGGCATCTTGGCATTCGAAGAGCCGCAGACGACGAGTTCGAGCGACTTGGAAAAGGCGCGCATCGCCTTGGCGGTCTCATGGGCCAGGCGGCCGTACTCGTCGGCGGTCTTGTGGCCGATCTGCCACGGGCCGTCCATTTCGTTGCCGAGGCACCAGAGCTTGACGTCGAAGGGCTCCTTGCGGCCATTGGCGATACGCTTGTCGCTCCACTCACTGCCACCGGGATGATTGGTGTATTCCAGAAAGTTGCGGGCCTCATCGAGGCCACGCGAGCCGAGATTGACGGCGAGCATCATCTCGGTGTTGGCGGAGGCGCACCAATCGGCAAATTCATGCAAGCCGACTTCATTGCTTTCCGACGTGTGCCAGGCGAGGTCGAGGCGTACCGGGCGCTCGTGCTTGGGGCCGACGCCGTCTTCCCAATTGTAAGCGGACACAAAATTGCCGCCGGGATAGCGGACTATCGAAATGTTGAGTTCCCTAACGAGATCGATGACGTCCCGACGCATACCATTGGCATCTGCGGTCGGATGGCCGGGCTCATAGATGCCGGTGTAAACTGCGCGTCCCAGATGCTCGATAAAGGATCCGTAGAGCCTCGGGTCGATTTCCGAGACAACATAACGCGGATGCGCCGTGACGGCTGCCTTCATGCATTCCCTCCCAAGATATCACAAATGATGATTTAAATCATCTTATCCGATATCAAAGGCGACCGGCAGCCGTTCGTCAAGTCAAAACAGTCAAAAGTCTGACAATTGACTAAAGGATTTTGCCTGTCGATGAAGGCAACAGACTGAAATTGCATCACTTTTTTTAAAACCCGGTTTTGTGATATCACTTGGTTTTGATCCGAAGCAGGATGTCCTGGTCGTAATTTCCAAACCGCTTGCCGAATATATTGACCCCGCCCGGCCGCTCGGCATCGTCTTTGACGCCAATACGGACACGAATCGAATGATGGGCCTTGAGGTCGAGTGCTGCGAGGCTGACTTCGGAAATCCTGACGCCGTCGACATAGGTGCCGTCGGTGGAAATTCGCCAGTTCTTGAGCTTGCCATATTGCGAGCCCTTGAGCTTCCACCAGGAGGGCGTGAAGACGCCGCGCTTGTCGCCAAAATCACCGGGCGAGGTCCAGGTGCCGACGTCGACGCCATTGATCGCCAATGTGATGTCGGATGGCCAGTCGGCGCTGGTGCCCGGCACCTCCGAGGACAGTTCTGCCACCACTTCGAGCTCAGTGATCTCGGCATTGGCGAGCTTGGCATTATTGGGGAACTGGTATTCGACAAAGCCGCGCGTGAACCACAATAGGCCCGCCTTCATGCGGTCCGGATCGAGGAATGTGTTCGGCACGTCGAGCAGACCGATGATGCCGTCCGGCGAGCACAGGCCGCAGGGCGCCGTCACCTCGAACCCAGTATAAAGCCCGATCGGCATCGACACTTCGATCGCGTCGTTCTTGACCGCACGATACTCGCTCTTGAAGACCACGAGCACTTCTTCGGCGGTCGGATAGCAGATCTTCTGGCTGCCCTTCTTCGCCTTCTGGTTCTCGGTGCGAATCAGGCCCGCGTCCTCAAGCACCTGGATATTTGTCGAGACGGTCGATTGCGGCAGCGACAGCACGGCGGCGATGTCGTTGACATTCATCGGCCCCTTCTCATGCAGCAGTTTCAGCATGGAAATGCGCGCCAAGGAGGCAAGCCCCTTGAGCACGGCAATGCCTTCCTCAGGTTCGATCACCAGAAAATTGCGACTCATGAATTGCCAGTCTATGCGAAATCCATACCCGAAATTGCCTTGTATATCTGGGTATCTGATTTAATCAATGCGCTGACCGGCATGCGGCGCGGCATTCTCAATTTCGTCGGCATCAAGCCGGCGCGCGAGACGTTGTTCGGCACGGTCGCGAACGCCAGCGACGCGAAACCGGCAAGCTGGGTGAAGCAGATTCAAAGGGTTGGGCGAACGCGCGATCTACAGCATGTCTCCCGAAAGTGGGAACCGGTTTCGGGATAAAGACATGCGCAAATTCAAAGACCTGCGCACGGAGCGAATCTGAAAGATAGCGACGCGCTTTAGTCTGCTGGGGCGGTCACGGCTGCAGGACGGCGGCGCCACTCAGCCTGCCCATCCTCAAATCGTCCAGTGCCTGGTTGGCCTGCTCCAGCGGATAGACCTTCGTGTGCGTGCGCACTTGAGCGCGCTGCGCTATCGGGAAGAATTCCTCCGCGTCACGGCGGGTCAGGTTCGCGACGGAAACCAATTCCCTTTCTTCCCACAGAAGTTTGTATGGCATCGACGGAATGTCGCTCATGTGGATACCGCCGCAGACCACGCGGCCGCCTTTGCGTACAGCCCGCAGCGCCGCCGGCACCAGCGCACCGACCGGTGCGAAAATGATCGCGGCGTCAAGCTCGACGACGGGCAATTCATCGGACGCCCCTGTCCAGACAACGCCCAGCGAATGTGCGAAATCCTGAGCCTGGATATCGCCACGCCGCGTGAAAGCGAAGATCTCGCGTCCCTGCCAGATCGCAACCTGCGTGATGATATGCGCGGCGGCGCCGAAACCGTAGATCCCCAGCCGGCGGCCGTCGCCTGCCTTCTTGAGGCAGCGCCAGCCGATCAGCCCTGCGCATAGGAGTGGCGCCAGCGATACCGGATCAACCGCGGCATCGAGCTCGAAGGCGAAATGCTCGTCGGCAACGACATGGCTGGCGAAGCCGCCATCCCGCGTGTAGCCGGTGAAGAGAGGCTGGTCGCAGAGATTTTCGGTGCCGGAGGTGCAATAGGGGCAGTGCCCGCATGTGTGTCCGAGCCAAGGGACACCCACCCTCTGCGCTAGCCGGGACCGCGACACGCCCTCGCCGACCAGATCGACGATACCGACGATTTCATGGCCTGGCACGAGCGGCAACTTTGGCCGCGGCAGATCACCGTCCACGACGTGCAGATCGGTCCGGCAGACTGCGCATGCCTCTACCTTCAGCCTTATCTCGCCTGGTCCCGGCGTGAGGTCGGGACGGTCGACGAGGTTCAAAGGCGTACCGGGCTTTTCCAGTACCATTGCCTTCATCACACTTCCCCGGTTCTAAAGCATGTCTCCCGAAAGTGTGCAGCGGTTTCGGGACAAAGACATGCTTAAAATCAAAGACCTAAAGCAGGTGGCGTGAATCCTTTTTCACGCCACCTGCTTTGGAAAAAAGACGGGAACAGATCCGTTTCCACTCGGCGACGAGAATGGAAAACGCGCTGGTCCGGCACTCGTTCCTATCGCGAGCGCTTGATCCTGACCGGGTGCGGCCGGGTGTAACGACCGGGCTGCTCCTGGGCAGAACGCCGATATCGATGCCACAGCGGCGACCGCTGCGGCCAATGCAGCTAACCAGGATTTCTTCACACACCGCCAGTTTGGCGCGGCGACGCTCTCCCTGCCTCCCGGCATATCACGATCCGCTTGCCAAACCGGCCTCACCATTTCACGTTGAAGCCGAGCTGGCACCGATGACATAGCTGTCGCCGAAATCCTCCAGGCTGGTCCGCGCCAGCGCCTCGCCATAGACCGCGTATCGACCGTCCCCCCAGCCCAGCGTGCCGCCGAGCCGACGCGCCGTTACAGTGTGCCGAGCTCGTTGAGGCTCTGCAGCACCCCGGTATAGGTCGTAAAGCGGTATACCGGGCTGATAGAGCGGCTGCGGCTCGGGATTATCGGGAGCAACTCGGGCCGGGCACCACCGTGCTCACCGGTGCCAGCTCCTATACCGGCGGGACAACGGATTCGCGACACTAAGCGGTCTCAGCAATTTTCAGCACGACGTCGATCTCGGCCATCACCGCTGCGGGCAGCGGCCCTTTTTCCAGCGCACCGAGATTGTCCTCGACCTGCTCGGGCCGCGTGAAGCCGGGGACCGGCAAGGCGATTGCCGACTTGGCTAGGATCCAGCCGAGCGCGCCCTGCGCAAGCGTGCGTCCGCCCGAGGTGAGCAGGTCGCGGATTGCCGAGAGCCATGACAGATATTGCGGATTGGCGGCGCCATCCCTGAAAAACACCATCCACTCGGCAGCCCCGCCGCGCACGTCATCGGCAGGCAGCTTCATGGCCGGCGTATATTTGCCGGTGAGCAGCCCCATTGCCAGCGGCAGCCGGCTGAGCGAGACGAGGTTCTCGCGCGCCGCAACGGCCATCAGCTCGTTCGCCGGGGTAAACACATTGAAGTCGTTCTCTACGGCGACGAAACCCTCGCGCGGCGCATAGGCGGCTAGCCGTTCGCGGTGATCGGTGCTCCAGCCGAAGCCGCCGATCTTGCCCTCCTGGCGCAACAGGCCGAGCGTATCGAACACCTCGCCGGCCCGCTCGATCGGATACTCGTTGATATGTAGCAGCGCGACGTCGATACAATCGCGCTGCAGGCGCTGCCGCGAATTGTCGATCGATGTCCGGATCGCCGCGGCAGAGGCATCCACGGGAGCGATCTTGCGCGTTTCGGGGTCGCCGAAATAGCCGACCTTGGTGACGATGACGGCATCGTCCTTGCCCTTCAACGCCCGCCCCAGGATCAGTTCGGCATTGCCGGCGCCATAGGCGGCAGCCGTGTCGAACACCGCGCGCCGATGTCATAGGCCATCGCCAGCGCGGCTTGCGACCTGATGTCGTCGACCTCGCCATAGACTGTGGCCGTGTCACGCCAGCGCGCCGCGCCACCCGCCGCCCAGGTGCCGATCCCGATGCGCGGTACCGAGCGGCCGTCCCAAAGCTCCATCATCTGCATGCCCGGCTCCATTATCTCCCCGTCTCCATTATCTCAATGACGCAGGCTGGCTTGGCGGGCGCACTCGCGGATCTCTTCGCGAGAAATGCCGGCATCCGCCAATGTGCTGTCCGGGGCCTGCCTCAAGCTCGCAAGCGTCTTGCGATAGGCAAGCCAGCGGGCGAAACGGTGCTGAAGTTCATACAACATGATCATCTCCTTTGGCGCGCGGAATGCCCGCGCGCCTGGGTTGGTCGAAAACGCAAAGCATCTGTGCGAAGCGCATGCTCGATCGAAAGGGTTGCGCGTGCTTCCTGGCCAGCCGAGGCGCTTGTCACCATCCCGTCAGGCAGGATTGTCTTACGCCTTCAATGCCTGCATACTTGCGCGTGACGCCGACATCGCGCTACAGCCACGGTCGCAAGGAGTTTTTCATTTCTGCAAAATGGATATCGACTGGGATGATCTGAGGTTGTTTCTGGACGTTGCGCGGCTGGGTGGCCTGAGCGCGGCGACGGGGACCACGCGCCTCAGCGCAGCCACCCTTGGACGACGCGTCACCGCGCTCGAAAAGCAGATCGGCGAACCGCTGTTCGTGCGTCACCAGACCGGCTACCGGCTGACCCCGGTCGGCGAAGAACTGCTGCGGCGCGCCGAAGACGTCGAGGCGGCAATGCAGTCGCTGACCCGCTGGCGCGAGGGAAACCTGCCCGACCGCATTGTCCGCGTCTCGGCCGGGCCATGGACCTCGGCCTTCGTTTCCGCCCATATCGGCGAGATCTGGACGGTCGATGACGGCATAAGGGTGGAGCTTGTCACCACCACCGACCGGGTCGACATCGGCCGCCGTGCCGCCGACATCGGCATCCGCAGCGAGCGTCCGACCGAGCAGTGGCTGGCCGGCCGTCAGAGCGGCAAGGTCGCCCACGCCATTTATTCCGGACGCCACCTGATCAACGGCATCGCCGCCGGGTTGTTCGTCGGCGTCACCGGCGAGGGGGCAAACATTGCCTCGGCGCGGTGGCTGCAAGCCCATCACGGCGACCGCATCGCCGTGCGCGGCAACAACACCCATTCGGTGCGCGAACTGGTCGCCGCCGGCGCCGGCCTTTCGGTCTTTCCGTGCTTCGTCGGTGACAGCGATCCGCGGCTGGTTCGCGTCGCTCGGCCTATCCCCGAACTTGAGACCGACCAATGGATCGTCACCCATCACGAGGAACGTCACTCCCCGCCGGTACGAAAAGTCGCCGACCGGATTGCCGCCTTGATGCGGGCGCACCAGCCGCTGTTTCGCGAGACGCCGATCCGGTAAGCCTCAGGCGTCGATCGGCCGCCAGCTGAGCCGCATGCTGGCGCTCAGGCCTTGACCGCGTCCAGCCTGTCGATGGCCTGCACGTTTCCCGCTGAGGGGCCGTTCGGATCGAACTCCGAGGTAAGCCAGGCGTCGGCGATCGATTTCGCCAGTTCGGAACCGATCACGCGGGCACCCATGGTAATGATCTGGGCATTGTTCGATTTTGCCGCGCGCTCTGCCGAATAGGTGTCGTGGGTAAGAGCGGCACGGATGCCAGGCACCTTGTTGGCCGAGATGCAGACGCCAATGCCGGTGCCGCAGAACAGGATGGCCCGGTCGTAATTGCCGTCCATAATTTCGTGGCCGATCCTGGCGGAGATGTCGGCGTAGTATCCGGCCTGGCTCAGGTCGACGACCTGCAACTCGGGCTTGGTGGCGAGGTGCTTGGCGATGACATCGAGCAGAGGCTTGCCGGCGCTGTCAGCCCCGAGGGCGATCTTCATGCAATAAACTCCTTTGCTTTCGCGTCTTAACGGTCAGCGCCCGACGGCGGCCGATGCCTTCTTCAGAATGTCGATGTAGCCCGCGGCTTGCCATGCCGAGCGGCCGATGAACAGGCCGTCAACATGTGGCTGGCCGATCAGTTCGACCGCATTGCCGGGATTGACGCTGCCGCCGTAAAGCACAGGCGGAGCGTCGGGCCGCCGGCTTGCGGCGACTTGCTTGATCAGCGCTTGCTGCCTGTCGGCGTAGTCGGCGCTTGCCGGGATGCCTTTCTCGCCGATCGCCCACACAGGCTCGTATGCAAAGAGGATTTCCGCCGACAGCTCCTGATCCCTCAAGCCTTGCAGCGCACCAAGCACCTGCGCCGTCAAAACCTCATCGGCGCGTCCAGCTTCGCGCTCAGCCAGCGTCTCGCCAACGCAAATCAGCGGCACGAAGCCGTGCCTGACCGCCGCAGCCGTTTTCAATCCCACGGTCGCATCCGTTTCGCCGAAATGCTCGCGACGCTCGCTGTGACCGAGTTCGATCATGTCCAGCCCGCAATCCTTCAGCATCAGCGGCGAAATCTCCCCCGTCCAGGCTCCGGCGTCGGCCCAATGCATGTTCTGTGCGCCGACCTTCACGCGGCTCGCGGCAAGTGCCGCCTTGACCTCGCGCACGGCGGTGAAGGGCGGAACGACAAAAGGCTGTATCGCCGGATCGAAGCCAGGCACGAATGCCGCCAGCGTGTCGGCGAACTGCAATGCCTCCGCCAGCGTCTTGTTCATCTTCCAACTCGTGCCGACCCAATATGGGGTCATTTCTATTCTCCCTCTTCACGCTCGAGGATTGAGCCTGTCGCGGCCGGTGTCAGTATAAGGCGCCCAGAAATCCACCGACTCCCGGATCATGGCGACAACCTGGTGATCGACCGGTTCCCGCTCCCGAAAGGAAAGCTCAAGGCAGATTTCATTGTCGGTTCCGCCGCCGCCTCGCACTGTGTCGAGCAGCTTTTGCGGGATGATGCGGCCGTCCTTGTTATAGGCGGCCGTGAAAGGCCAGTGCCCGCCCTTGTTCATGGAAGATTGCTTGACGTGGATGATCGGCGATTGCAGCGGAAACGCTTTCGCCCAGGCATAGGGGTCGGTGTCATCAAGATTGGGCGAGGTCACGTCGCCATGGTCGATGTCGACCATCATCTTCATCGGTAAAGGCAGCCCTGCAGCATCGATATCGCGCTGCAGAGCAGCGCAGCTTTCGATCGTGTGGCCAAATTCCCGGCCCACCGACATCGGCTCCCAGAACAGATATGACAGACCCGCCGCCCTGGCGTGCTCGGCCACCTCGCGCCAGCATTCGAGAGCGATGTCGAGAAGTGCTGCGCGCCTTTGCGGATCGTCGTAATCCTTGTGCGTGAAGATGGCGAACTGCGTGCCCATGCCCGGAGCGCCGAGTTCGGCGGAAATGTCGGCAAATGTCTTGAACCAGTCGACGTAGTAACGGCGGACATCCGCGTCCGGGTGGCCGAAATGGTTGAGCCGGCCATAGGGTCCCGTCATGCCGGAGGTGATCCGCACGCCGGTCCGCGCCAATGCCTTCCCGAACAGGCGAAGAAACTTGGCAATCGTTGCCGCCGGCCAGCCCGGATTGACGAATTCATGCGTCAGCTGCACGTCGCGGATGCCGATGCCGTAGGCAATCACGTCGATCAGGTCATCGGGCTCAGCGAACCGATTGACGAGCGGATTGGTGTTAAGGGAAAGTGTGAAGGCCAAGCGAAATCTCTCAAGTTTATCCGTTAGCGCGGTTTGACCGAGCAAGCTCAGGCGGCTGCCAGCATGATTTTGTCGAACCAGTCTTCGAATATCTTCCGCTCCGCCGCGCTGATGTGCAGGCCATGCTTGGTGCGGCGTTCCAGGATGTCGGCGGCGGTCGTGGCCCATTCAGTATCGCGAAGAAACCTTGCTTCCCGTTCGTACAGATCGGAGCCGAAGTGGCGGCCGAGATCCGCTTCGCCGCGCGCATTGGCCAGCAGCTGTCTTGCACGGGTCCCGTAGCACCGCGCGTAGTGCTTCACCAGCGACGGGCTCAACCATGAAAACTCGGCGTGCAAATCGCTCAGGAACTGCTCGAAGTCTGCATTCGGCAGGTCGCCGCCCGGCAGCGGAGCTGTCGCCGTCCATGCTTTCTTCATCGTCGGGAAAAACGGCTGGATCTTTTCAAGCGCATGTTCGGCCAGCTTGCGAAACGTCGTTATCTTGCCGCCAAACACCGAGAGCATTGGAGCGCCGCCGCTCGGGGCATCGAGTTCGAAGATATAGTCGCGCGTCACCGCGCTCGGATTGTCGGCATTGTCGTCGTAGAGTGGGCGCACGCCGGAAAAGCTGTAGACCACGTCCCGCGGCGTGAGCTGCTGCTTGAAGTAGCGATTGACCACTTTGATCAGGTAGTCGATTTCGCTGGCATCGGCGACGACCTCTTCGGGGCGCCCATCATAGGGAATGTCGGTCGTGCCGATCAGCGCCATGTCGTTCTGATAGGGATTGACGAAAATGACGCGCTTGTCGTTGTTCTGGATCAGATAGGCCTGCCGTCCCTCCCAGAATTTCGGCACGACGACATGACTGCCCTTAACCAGGCGGACGTTGCGGGTGCGGTTCTGGCCGGCGACACGGCTCACGATGTCGTTGACCCATGGCCCTGCCGCGTTGACCAGCGCTCGAGCGCGGACTTTCGTCACCGCGCCTGCGCGGCCGTCCTGCATCTCGATCGACCACAGGCCGTTCTCGCGCCGGGCCACAACACAGGCGGTGCGCGTCAGCACCTTGGCGCCCCGCTCCTTTGCATCGAGCGCGTTGAGCAGCACCAGGCGGGCATCGTCGACCCAGCAATCGGAATATTCGAACCCCCTCTTGAACGCATCCTTGATCGGCGCGCCTTCGGGCGCTGTTCTCAGGTTCAGCGTCCTCGTTCCCGGCAGCCGCTTGCGGCCGCCAAGGTGGTCGTAGAGGAACAGTCCGAGCCGGATCAGCCATGCCGGCCTGTCCTCAGGGCTGTGAGGGAGAACGAAGCGCATTGGCCAGATGATGTGCGGAGCCGACTCCAGCAGCACCTCGCGTTCGATGAGCGCCTCGCGAACCAGCCGGAACTCATAATATTCCAGGTAGCGCAGACCGCCATGCACCAGCTTACCGGAGCGCGAACTGGTGCCTTGAGCAAGGTCGTCCTTCTCGCACAGAATAACGGACAGTCCACGACCCGAAGCATCGCGCGCTATGCCGGCTCCATTGATGCCGCCGCCGACCACGAAGAGATCGACGATATCGAGTGTATCGTTCAAGACTTTGCTCCTGTGCACCCGCCGTCGCGCCGACGCGCCATGGTCTTCCACACTGGCTGAAGCGCCCGGTGCGCTGCAACAAAGGAAGGGAAGAGAGCATCGTAGGTTTGCGACAGCGCCTCGTCATAAGGATCACACTCGCCCAGAAGCGGCGTGACCCACTCGGCGCAGCAGTCTTCCATCGAGCGATAGACGCCGAGCCCAACCGCGGCGATCATCGCCGCGCCTGCTGCACCGGCTTCCTGCCGGCTGCTGTTTCGGACTTGCGCCCGGGTCGCGGCTGCGATGATGCGGCGCAGCGACGGGCTGCGTGCGGCGCCGCCCGACAGGCGGATCTCACCCGGCACGGCGCCCATTGCCTGGTAGCAATCGCGTGCCGCGAAGGCCAGTCCCTCGAGGACGGCGCGTGCCAGGTCGCCGAAGCCGTGCCTGACGGAAAGGCCGATCAACCCCGCCCGCGCGTCGGGATCGACGAACGGCCCGCGCTCGCCGGCCAGCGATATGTAGGGCTGGTACAGCAGCGATCCCGGCTCCGATCCCTCCACCCAGACATCGAGCGCCCTGAGCAACTCGTCACGAGAAAGCTTGGCGCCGCTGGCGGTCAGCACGTCGCGCGCTAGGCCGAGCAGCCAGTCGATGTTGAGCGTCGCCGCCATGTTGGATTGCAGTTGCGCATAGGCGCCGGGAACGGGCATGGCGATGGTGTAGCCGGACGCGTCGTCGTTGAGGACGACATCGTCGGCGGTGGCGGCGAAACGCGTGTGGATGCCAGTGGAACCTATCACCGTGCAGCCGACATTGCCGCTCGGATCATACAGGCCGGCCCCTAGCGCCGTGGTGACCATGTCCACGTAGCCCAGCACGACCGGTGTACCGTCGAGCAGGCCGGTTTCTGCCGCTGCCGACGGCAAAAGCGCATGCTGGTCGCTCGTGCCTTCGAGCATGGCAGGCAGCAAGCGGCGATGTGTCGTCAGATCCAGTATGTCGAGGACCTCGTCGGAATATGTGCGGGAGCGGAAATCGCCGAAGGTGAATGTCCCTTCCGAAGGATCCGTGACGCGCTCGCCCGTCGTTTTGAAATAGAGCCAGTCCTTGCAGTGAAAGGCGGTTGCGGCCCGCTGGATGATTTCCGGCCTGTTCTTCTTCAGCCAGCTCAACTGGGCGCCCTGCTGACAGGCATTGAGCCCCGTGCCGGTAAGCTCGAACCGCCTGCGATCCGACGGGTCCCCACGCATCTCATCCACCAGATGTCCGGCGCGGGCGTCGAGCCAAAGCCAGGCGCGCGTGACCGGCAAGCCGTCGCGGTCGATCAGCCAGGTTCCGTCGCCCTGCCCGGTGATTGCAACCGCCGCGGTCCGCCGCGCCAGGTCAGGTACCTTCGTCGCCAATTCGCGAACGGTCTGCACCATATCGCGCCAGGTCTGATCGAGATCCTGTTCGGCGCCGCCGCCTTCCAGCGTGACAAAGCTGTTTGTCACCGAGGCCATAGCGAGCTGCCGCCCGGACAGATCGAAAGCCACCGATTTGATCACGGATGTTCCGGCGTCGATCCCGATCAGCACATCCTTCATGCGGCAAGTTCCGGATAGTTACAAAGAGAGTTCACAGGGATGGTCCATCTGTCCCCCCCAAAGGGATGACAAGACAGGGGTGATAAGACAGGGGTGCCCGCGAGGACACCCCTGCCCGTTTCTCATTCCGAAAGCACGAAGGGTGCGGTGTACTTGTCCACATTGTCCTTGGTGATGAGGAGGCAATCGAACAGCTGCTTCTCGCTGGAAGCGCCGGTAGCGCCGGTCTTGATGAACGAGTCCGCCTGCTGCACGGCCTTCGCCGAGAAGATGGCCACTGGCTGGAGCACCGTGTACTGCAGTTCGCCGGACTTGATCGCTGCGACCGCGTCCGGGGAACCGTCGAAGCCGCCGACCTTGATGCCGGATAGCTTGCCGGCCTCTTTCAGCGCGGCGACCGCACCGAGCGCCATTTCGTCATTGCCGCTGATCACGGCGATGACGTCGGGATTGGCCTGCAACATGCTCTGCATCTTGTCGTGGCCCTGGGTGCGATCCCAGTTGGCGACCTGCGAAGCCGCCTTTTCGAGATCCGGATACTGGCTGATGACAGTCTCGTATCCGTTAGAGCGCGTGGCGGCGTTGTTGTCCGACGGAGCGCCGAGAAGTTCGACAAATTTGCCCTTCTCGCCGACAGCCTGCACCCACTGTTGCGCGCCGAGAGCAGCGCCCTGGGCGTTGTTGGAGACGAGCTGCCCCTTGGCAAGACCCTCCTGGTTGATCTCGGCGTTGACGAGGAAAACCGGGATGTTGGCTGCAATCGCCTTCTTCACCGCGCCGACGGAACCGTCGGCGTTGGCCGGATCGAGGATGATCGCCACGGACTTGTTGGTGATGGCGGTGTCGATCAGGTTGCTTTCCGTGTTGGTGTCGCCCTTGTGCGCGGCAACGTTCGCCGTATAGCCGAGCTTCTCGGCCTCGGCCTTGGCGACATTGCCCTCGGTCAGCCAGTACGGGTTCGCCGGATCGTTGACGATGATCGAGATCAGGCCTTCGGCCGACGCGGCGGCCGCAAACCCCACGACCATCGCTGCAGCCAGCAGCCCTTTAAGCATGGTCTTCATGTACATTCCTCCAATGATTGCTTGGTGTTGCTGCCGATCACCCGGCAGTCTTCCCGTGGGCAGGATTGGCCGCTTCGGCCTTCCCCCGTTTCTGAGAAGTCGATTGGCCGTTGGTCGAGCTCGCAAGCTTGCTCCGACGGCGATACTGAACGGCATTGAGAAGCACAGCGAGCACGATGACCGCGCCGGTGAACACTGTCTGCCAGTAGGACGAGATGCCGATGATCACCAGACCATCGGAAAGGAAGCCGATGACGAAGGCTCCGAGCAAGGTTCCGCGGATGTTGCCGCGGCCGCCGGTCAGCGCCGCGCCGCCGATGACGACGGCGGCGATAGCCGTCAATTCGTAGGTGGTGCCGGCGGTGGGTCCCGCCGAAGTCAGCTGCGAAGACAGGATCAGGCCGGCGATAGCGGCACAGATGCCTGAAAGCACATAGACGGAAACCTGCACGGTCTTGACCGGAACGCCGGACAGCTCGGCCGCGCGCTCGTTGCCGCCCGAGGCGTAGAGCCAGCGCCCGAAGGCGCTGCGGTTCAACACGATGCTGCCGATGAAAGCGATCACCGCCAAAACCACCACGCCTGTCGGAACGCCGAACAGGCGATTGAAGCCGAGCGCATCGAAGCCGGTATTTCCGAGTTCGGGCCTGCCGCCGAGATTGTTGTAGGTCAAACCGCTCGTCATCAGCAGCGCCAGGCCGCGCGCCATATACATGACGCCCAGCGTGGCCACGAAGGCCGGGACCTTGAAACGGGCAATGAGGACACCGTTGATCAGACCGACGACGGCGCCCAGCATGCATGCCAGAACCGCGACCACCCAGACCGGCGGGTAGAGAACGACGCCAAACCAGCTCAGCGCCACGCCCTGCATCAGAAAGCCGGCGACGACGCCGGCGAGTCCAAGCGTCGAGCCCACCGACAGATCGATGCCGCCATTGAGGATGACCAGCAACATGCCGACAGCGAGAATCCCGAATATGGCGACGTGCGAGGCCATGGTCAGGAAATTCGCCACGGAGAGGTAGTAGGGCGACAGGATCGAAAAGACGACGATGATGGCGATCAGCGCAAAGAAGGCCCGGCCTTCGAGCAGCAGCTTGGCCACGTCGAAGCCTTCGCTGCGCACGGCTGGACTGGACTGCTTGGCTGCCTGGCTGACGTTGCTCATGATCGGGGCTCCGAAATTCATGGTGATCAGGCAATCACGGCTTCGCCCGAGGCGGCCATGATCTGCTCTTTGGTGGCGTCGGCGCCGAACTGCGCCGAAATCCTGCCTCGTCGCATCACCACGATCCGGTGGGCAATGCTCAGGCACTCGTTGACCTCCGAGGTCGAGAAGACGACCGCCAGCCCCTGCGCGGCACGCTCGCTCAGCAAGCGGAAAACCTCGGCCTTGGCGCCGACATCGATACCGCGGCTCGGCTCGTCCAGAAGGATGACCTTGGGATTTGTCGTCAGCATCTTGCCGATGACGACCTTCTGCTGGTTGCCGCCCGACAGCGATCCGATCATGGCGTTGCCGCCTGCGGTCTTGATGGTCACCTTGCGGATCGAGCTGTCGATCAGCTCACGTTCCCTGGAGCGCGAAAGAAACAGTCCCTTGGCGAACGCCTCGATGCTGGCGAGCGAAAGGTTGCGGCCGACGGTCATCGTCTGCACCAGCCCGTCTCGCTGGCGGTCCTCAGGCACGAGCACAAGACCTCTGCCGATACGCTGCGCGATGCTAAGTCCCGAGAGGTCCTCACCTTCCAAAAGCGCCCGGCCGCCCGCCATCGGCACGCGTCCCGCGACGGCTTCCAGCAACTCCGTGCGTCCTGCGCCCATCAGTCCGTAGATGCAGACGATCTCGCCCGCCCTGACATCCAGCGACAGATGATCGACGACCGAATAGCCTGAACCCGAAGCATCGACGACGCTCACATCCTCGATCGAAAGGGCGACCTCGCCGAATTCATGGCCGGTCGGCGGCGAGCCAAGGTCGAAGTTCTCACCCACCATGTTGCGGACGATCCACTCGAGATCGATGTCCCTGGCTTCGGCCGTTGCCGTTATCGCCCCGTCGCGCAGGACGACTGCGTAGTCGGTGATCTGCAGGGCCTCCTCGAGGTGATGCGATATGTAGACGATGGAGACACCACGGCTGGTCAAATCGCGGATGACCCTGAACAGCACCTCCACCTCTGTCGCGCTCAGCGCGGATGTCGGTTCGTCCATGATGAGGATGCGGGAATCGACGGACAGCGCCCTGGCGATCTCGACGATCTGCTGCTGGCCCAGGCGCAGGTCCTCGACCGGGGTCATCGGGTCGATGTCCTCTTCGAGCTCGGCCATCAGCGCGCGCGCCTGGCGCGCCTCTTCGGCGAAGTCGAGGCCGGTCGCCGTGCGCAGTTCGCGGCCCATGAAGATGTTGTCGCGAACGCTGAGGTTCGGCGCCAGACTCAATTCCTGATGGATGATCGAGATGCCGCGGTCGCGCGCGTCCGAAGACGAAGAAAAGCTGACGATATTGCCGTCGAGCACGATCTCGCCGGATGTCGGCGTCACCACGCCGGACAGGATCTTCATCAGCGTCGACTTGCCGGCGCCATTCTCTCCGAACAGGGTGGTGACCTTGCCGCGGCGGATGTCGAAGTTGACGCCCTTGAGCGCATGAACGCCGCCGTATGACATGGCGATGTTGCGCGCCGAAAGCACGGCATCGCCAGTCGCAAGCCCGTTGCCGGAAGCCGGGTTCATTTGACCTCCAGCCTTACCGGAGTGACCAGCCAGCTCTTCGGATTGACCAGCTTGAACGCGCCGACCACCGAAATGGTCTTGCCGCCCAACGCGCTGGTATCGACTTTCGACAGCACTTCCTTCTTCATCTCGTTGTTCAGCGCCGAACCGGCGTCCTGATATTCGATCTGGTTGGTGAACTGGCCGAATGTGATCTTGCCAGTGGCGTCGCGAAGCTCGGTTCCGTTGATCGCCGGCCCAGTCTGCACCCGAATCAGCAGCGTATCCGGCACGCCATCGACGGCGACCTTGTAGATGCCCGATTTTCCCTCGCCGACGAGGCCGGTGAACTTGACCGAGAAGACCGGTCCGACACCGGCCGCGACGCCGTATTCCTTTTCGGCCGTCGCCCTGTCCTTGGCGATCGCCGTCGCCACCGTCACCGCGTCGGCGGCACGGGCTTCGACATCGGCCTGCACCTTGGGAAATTCCGACTTTCCGTACTCCTGTGCGGAAAACACGGCGTTTCGCACGTCACCGGCGGACCCGATCCTGATCACCTTCGTGTCAAGCGCCATGGCGCCGAGCAGCACTAGAACCGCAACGGCGGCAATCATCCGGCGAAGGCTTGGCGAGACATGCCAACTCGACGCGGAGCCAGCCTTAGAACTCATGACGCAACCGCCGGCGAAGCGGATTTTCCGTAGTCACGCATCTGACGATCCTCCGTTCGCTTGGTGTTTCGTCGCCGCCTGCGCGCCATCAGGCCGGCTTTCGACGAGCGCGCGGGCTGTCGTTTCATCGGTGATCAGGCCACTCAGATAACGGCTTTTGAGCACCGCCCTGATCGCCCGCACCTTCACCTTGCCGCCGGCGACGGCGACAATTCTGCGGCCCTTCAACTGGTCTCGTGGCAGCGCCAGTATTCTTTCCGACAACGCCGTTTCCACCGGGCGTCCTCTGTCGTCGAAGAAATGGGCAAGCAATTCACCGACGCCGCCGTCACGCTTGACCTCATCGATCTCGGAGTGCTCGATCATGCCTGTGGCGACGAGCGACGCTTCCCGCTCGGCGGTCCCGATTCCTACAAACATCAGGTCGGACCGGCCTGCGAGGTCGAAGACGTCGCTGATGCCGCGCTGGCCAAGCAGCACCTCGCGGTCTTCCACGGTGTTGGCGACAAACGGCACCGGCATCACATAGGCCTGCGCGCCGGTCCGCTCGGCCAGGCGATGAATGACGTCATGGGGATTGGCCGCGAATTTGCGCGTCACGCCGCCAAGCAAAGAAACAAAGCGGACATGGCCGGCGGCGGTGCGCGTCAGATACTCGACGCTGGCTGCAAGGGTGCGGCCATGGCCGACACCGATCAGCATCTCTTCGCCGCGCTCGATCTCTCGCTTCAGGAATTGGGCGCCCGCAATGCCCAGCCCTGTCAGAGGCAGGTCGTCCTGGTCCAGGTCGGGAACCACCTCGCAGGTATCGAGCCCGTAGGCGGCGATCAGGCGCTGCTCCAGGTCGACGCACTCGCCGACGTCGCCGTCGATGAAGACCCTGATCAGACCATCCTGGGTGGCTCTGGTGATGAGCCGGTGCGCCTTGAGGCTGGTCAGGCCAAGCCGTTTGGCGACCTGGGCCTGCGTGAGACCGCCGGCATAGTGAAGCCAAGCCGCGCGCGTGGCGAGACTAGACTCATGATCGCGGTTGGCGGTTCCGCCGGATTTCACGTCATCTCCTCCCTGAGATGATATTATTATCTTTATCTGCAAAAATTTTCACATCCCTGCGCCACTGTCAACCCCAACGAGACCGGAGCACAGCGCGATCGAGATCCTTGGGCTTGGCTTGCTTGGCCGCGCCCAGACCGTCCCCCGCTCAGCCAACTGAGCCATTCGGGAGCTCCACATCCCAGTATATTAGCGATCATACGATTGTGTTAAATTAACGTCAATCATCGTTATGTCGCGCTTTAAATGAGCTGAGGAGATGCATTACAATAGCTGCATGATCACTTAACTGATTGTTTTTTATCACCTATCACGCCAAAATCTAAAATCCCACCCGGACTGTGAGATACCGGCTATGCGTGGGATCGCAGTCATGGACTGCCGATCAAGTCCAGTTTGCCTTGCGGTGGGTATCGGCATCCACGTCGGTGCCGAGACATGCGCATAGCCGGATCGGCCAGCTGCAGCGAAGCCGCACGATCAATTCAGCCGCATCAGGTTCCTGGTCTCGAGCCGCGCAACGACGGCGTCGATCTCCTCTGCGGTGCGCTGTGCGCTCCAGCCAAGCGCGCGCCCGGCAATCGCGGCGATCTCCTGCAAGTCCCGCCTTGTCAGCGAGCCGCTTATGGCCATGGTGCTGCGGCGCATGACGATGTCGGCCAAATGTTCGACGAATTCGTTGCGCACGATGTAGTCGATCTCCGGCTTGCTGTAGCCGTTTGAGTCCGGCAGGCGGTCTTCATCATTCGACCCGCTGGCGATCTGCACGGCTCGCGTCCCGTAACGCGACAGCAATTGTTCGAGACGCCCCTCCTCCAGACCCGACTCCGACCGGGCTCGACCCAGCCACTCGGCGCGCGTCGCGGCATTAGTCGGGAATCCCTTTCCGCCGCCGATCGGCATCGATTGCGTCGTCACCTTGCGGCTGCGCCGCAGACGTTCGAGCACAACGTTGGCCACTTCCTCGGCAAAGCCGCGGAACGTCGTCCATTTGCCGCCGACCAGCGAGATGACGGCAAAGGGCCTGGTCGGATCCGGCTCGGCGACCGGCGCCGAATGATCGCGGCTGATCAGCCCGGGCGTCGATGTCTCCGAAGCCGGCAGCGGCCTGATGCCGCTATAGGCATAGACGATCTGGTCGCGGTCGAACGTCATTCCGGGCAGGAGCGTCCGCATGCTGTCGAGCAGATACTCGACTTCATCAGGCTCGCAGCGGACCGCGTCCGGATTGTCGGCCTTGATGTCGGTCGAGCCGACCAGCGCCAGGCCGAGGTAATCGTAGACAAGGCAGATGCGTCCGTCGTCGGCCTCGAAATAGAGCATGCGCCCGGCAAGGCCTCTTACCAGCTCGTCGTGCTTCAACAGGATATGCGAGCCCTTGGTGCCGCCGATCATCTTCGACGGCGCGCCAAGCAAGTCGTTGACGTGATCGATCCACGGACCGGCGGCGTTGACCACCAGCTTCGGCCGCACCGAAAAAGCGCGACCGCTTTCCGGCCGGAATGTCAGCAAGCCGTTGGCGGATGTCACCAGCGTCGTGTAGTTCGCGGCGGCCGAGGCTGCGTTGGCCTGCAGTCCGTCAAGGATCAGTTCGAGCACCAGCCGTTCGGGATGGCTGATCTTGGCGTCATAATAGATACCGATGGCGACGATAGCAGGGTTCAGTGCCGGCATCTTGCCGAGCGCCTGCCGCCGCCCGACCATCCGGTGGCGCGGCATAACCCGGTTTCGCGAACCGTAGAAGTCATAGATCGCCAGGCCGATCTTGATCAGGATGGCGCCGCGGCTGCGCGGCGCGCTGGTCGAGCCGAACAGCGTTCGCAGCGCCGCGAGCACGCCCTTGGTCCAGGAAAAAATCGGTATGACAGTCGGCAGTGGACTGACGTAATGCGGCGCGTTCCTCAAAAGCAGGTTACGCTCGAACGTCGACTGCGCTACCAGCCCGAACTCGCCGGTTTCGAGATATTTCAGGCCACCGTGGATGAGCCGTGACGGCGCGGCGCTGGTGCCCGAGCCGAAATCCGCCTTGTCGACGATCAGGCAGCTGACGCCTTGCGCGCACAGATCGCGAAACAGGCCTGCCCCGTTGATGCCGGCGCCAAGAATGACGACATCGACTTCGCCGCTCCCGACCATTACAGCGAGACGTCCGGCGCGACTTGCCGCATCTGCTCCGCCGGATAGGCTCATTGTGCCGTCGTCTTGATGATGCGCAGCCGGACGCCAGCGCGTTCGAGGCTCTGCGCCCGCGCATCGTCCAGACCTTCGGTCGTCAGCACGGCGTCGAAGCTGGTCAAATCTTCGAAGGCGTGCAGCGCGATCCTGTCGAATTTTGCATGGTCGACCAGCAGGATGCGCTTGGCCGAAGCGGCCATCATCGCCTGCTTGACCCGCACCACATTCTGGTCCTGGATGAAGGCTGTGGTTCCGGCGATGGCGGAAGCCGAACAAATCAGCACATTGGCGCGGAGTCGCGCCACGGCGTTCTCGCAGACGATGCCGATATAGGCATTGTAGGTGGCGTGGTACTGGCCGCCGAGGCAGATGAAGTCGATGGCGTCGACATTGGTCAGCAACGCAGCCGTCGGCACGCTGTTGGTGATGACCGTCAACGGCTTGAGGTCGAGCAGCAGCGGCACGACGGCATTTGCCGTCGACGAATCGTCGAGCATGATCACCTGGCCGGCTTCGACATAGTCCAGCGCCGCCTTGGCCAGGGCGTCCTTCTCGGCCCTGTTGACCGTCACCCGGTAGCGGAAGGCACTTTCGTAGAGACCGGAAGGCTGTACCGTCACCGCGCCATGCAGCTTGCGCAACACGCCCTGCTGCGCCAATCGGTCGATGTGCCGATGGATGGTCATGCGCGATACGCCGAAATGCTCGACCAGATCGTCGATGCGCACCTGGCCGAGCTTTATTACATACTCGGCGATCTCCTCGCGCCGTTCGTCGGCCTTGATCATGCGCTCTCCTCGATGTCTTGCTGCGTCAGCTTTTCGATCTCCGGCCATCGCGGCTTCAGCGCCTCGGCTATGCGGCAATAGAGGGAAAAGCGCTCGTTGGACACCGCGCTGGCCGCGGGCACGGGCTGATATTGGCGCGCCGTCATGCCGACCTGCCTTGCACCCTGTTGCGGCGTCGCGAATAGGCCGACCGCAGCACCGGCGCAGAGCGCCGCGCCGAAGGCGGCAGCCTCATCGGTAGATGTGACAATCACCGGTGCATTCAGCGCGTCGGCAAACATCTGGGCGAAGGCCGGGTTGCGCGAACCGCCTCCGGTCAGGCGTATCTCGCGGACGGCAAAGCCGTCACGCAACGCTTCGACATGGGTGCGATGGTTGAAAACGATGCCTTCCAGGACCGCCTTGAGCATGTCGCCGCGATTGTGCCAGCCATGCAGGCCGACAAAGCTGCCGCTGGCAACGCTGCCATAGGGGGAACCGAACAGATAAGGATGGAAAAGGATAGTCGAAGGCTTCTTCAGCGCCGCGTCGATCTCGTTTGCAAGGAGTTGGTGGATGGAGCCGCCTCTGGCATCTGCCTCTTCCTGTTCCGAACGGCAGAACGTGTCGAGAAACCAGTCGTAGTTTGCGGTCGAGGCCGGAGAGATCGCCATATTGTTCCAGCGGCCGGCGTCGATGGCGTTGCGGCAGAGCCAGCGCCGATCGACGCGCGGTTTCAACGAAACGACTTCGTTGATGGAATAGGTCCCGGCGATGATGCTGAGCGTGCCTTCCTCGTGGCCGCCCATGCCAAGCGCCGAGGCGGTAACGTCATGTAGGCCACAGGCGACGGGCGTGCCTTTGTCGAGGCCGGTCATTTCAGCGGCCTCGGCAGTCACATGCCCAACGATGTCGGCCGAATGCGCGACCGGCGGCAGCGCGTCGAAAAGGTCGTCCAGTCCGAAGATACGCATCGCTTCCGGCGTGTAGGCTTGCGTGCGGAAATCGGTGAACGAAATGCTGGCCTCCGTCCGGTCCGTGCCGATCGTGCCGGTCAGGCAGAAGCGGAGCCAGTCCTTGCAGCTCAGCACGTGAGCGATGCGCCCATAGCGGTCCGGGTCGTTCTCCTTGAGCCATGCCAGCAGCGTCGCCGGCGCCGAAACCTGCGGCACCTGGCCGGTCAGTTCCAGCGCCTCGTCAAAGCCCCGCTCCTGCGACCATCTTTCGACGATCGCGCTCGCGCGGCTGTCGAGCGACAGCATTCCAGGCCCCAGCGGCCGACGGCTCGCGTCGAGCAGATAGAGACCATCGCCATGCGCGGTCGCTGCCACCGCCTTGATATCGGCGGCCGGCCTGCCGCATCCCGCAATCGCCTCGCGGACTGCGTCGGCGGTCGCATGCCAGAGACCTGCCATGTCGCGCTCCACCCAGCGCGCGTGCGGCATCGATTGCGGCACCCGCCGACGCGCCACCGACAGCTGTGAGCCGTCGGCATCGAAGATCACCGCCTTGGTGATGGTGAGGCCATTGTCGATTCCGAGCAGGCTAGGCATGGTTACCGCCTCTGTCCGCAGTTGGCGAAGCGTTGAAAGTTAGCCGCTGCACTCTGGACCGCGCGTGAAATTTGCATCTTGGTCGGCGTCATGGATTCTTCGATGCAGCGGCGGGAGACAACCAATCAGTGAGCAGCCGCGGAGCAACAATTGCGGTATCGTACGAAGTGAAAAACAACCATATAACGATGTTAAATTAACGTCAATCGATGTGCGAAAAGCCGCGAGGCGTCGTATGAGCGGCACAGAATCCGAGACGATACATC
>NZ_RQXT01000259.1 GCF_003863365.1 Mesorhizobium tamadayense
GGGAAATAGGAGCCCTTCCTGAGCTTGGGGATGCGCAGCTCGACGGTGCCGGCGCGCGTCTCCCAGTCGCGCTCGCGATATCCGTTGCGCTGGGCCGTGCGCAACGGGTTCTTCTCGCCATAGGCGGCGCCGGTGGCGGCCCCAACCTCCAGCTCCATCAGCCGCTCGGCGGCAAAGCCGATCATCTCGCGCAAAAGATCGGAATCCGGGGTCTTCTCCACGAGCGCGCGCAGGTTCATCATGTCGTCGGTCATCGGTGCTTCCTTCGAATCAGGTTGGTGTCAGCAACCCGACCTTTACCGGGGAACATCGATGACCGCCGCAAAGCCGCTCGCTCGCTACAGCGCTGTCGAGGGCGCGCTCGCGAGCGGCTTCGCTACCGCCGAGCTACACCACGTCCCGGGACGCGACC
>NZ_RQXT01000260.1 GCF_003863365.1 Mesorhizobium tamadayense
GGTCGCAAAACTAGAATCCTATGGCGTGGCAGCCGCCTATCTGCAGTCCGATATCACTGATGTTTCCCGACATGAAGAAACGGTAACGGGCATCCTTTCGCGATTTGGTCGTGTCGATTGCCTTGTTAGCAATGCCTCCATGGCAGTCGTACCAGGTGACTTCCTCGACCTGGTGCCGGCGGACTTCGATAAGACGATCGCGATGGACCTAAGGGGAACGGTGTTCTTTACGCTTGCTGTGGTCAAGGCAATGCTCGTGAGGGGCGCGGCGGATGTACCCAGGTCCATCATCAACATCACGTCGGTCTCACCCGAGGTAAGTTCGCCCGAACGCGCGGACTATTGCATCAGCAAGGCCGAGCTGGCGGCATTCTACCAGGCGGTGGCATTTCGTA
>NZ_RQXT01000261.1 GCF_003863365.1 Mesorhizobium tamadayense
TGTCGCAAAACTAGAATCCTATGGCGTGGCAGCCGCCTATCTGCAGTCCGATATCACTGATGTTTCCCGACATGAAGAAACGGTAACGGGCGTCCTTTCGCGATTTGGTCGTGTCGATTGCCTTGTTAGCAATGCCTCCATGGCAGTCGTACCTGGTGACTTCCTCGACCTGGTGCCGGCGGACTTCGATAAGACGATCGCGATGGACCTAAGGGGGACGGTGTTCTTTACGCTTGCTGTGGTCAAGGCAATGCTCGTGAGGAGCGCGGCGGATGTACCCAGGTCTATCATCAACATCACGTCGGTCTCACACGAGGCAAGTTCGCCCGAGCGCGCGGACTATTGCATCAGCAAGGCCGAGCTGGCGGCATTCTATCAGGCGGTGGCATTTCGTC
>NZ_RQXT01000262.1 GCF_003863365.1 Mesorhizobium tamadayense
TGCTTGCGCCACGTATAGATCTGCGAAGGAGCTACGCCGAACGCTTGCGCGACCTCGGTCACCGACGACCCCGCCGCGCTCGCAAGGTCGACAAACGCGCGCTTCTCCGCGCAACTCCATAGCCTCCGTTGCCGCGCGCGGCCGGGCATCGCTGCACCATCTTCAGCCTCCGCGGCGCCGCAGTCCTCGGCGACCACATCGCCCTCTGCATGTTCCAATGTCATGGCGCGAAAGCTCCATGTTCATCGGCGTATTGCAAGGTGACTTGGTGCACCGCTTACGGTCAACCTCGCGAGTCCAGCGACGCCCTAGCGCGTGCCACAGCCTCGCGGGCGTTGCGCTCGATCTCACCGAACCGGCCGCCGCGAATGTCGTCGCTGGTGGCT
>NZ_RQXT01000263.1 GCF_003863365.1 Mesorhizobium tamadayense
GTGCGTACCCTGAGGTTACGCGGCAACTTCCGTTTTCAGGCCGAGACAATATGGCGGTCGCTCTTTTCCGCATGGGGCTAATAGTAGTTCCTCATAGACCGGACGCAGCGGCGCTTACCCAAGCACGCGCCGGCCGTCTGAGTTGACGCCCACCGCGATGAGGACGAACGACACGACGCGGCCGCTGCACATTCACCAGCGTAAAACGTATACAGAATTTATCCTGTCAACGCACTGGCACGATTGAGGCGGAGCTATACCAGTCGCGCCGCGATAGAGTTTGCGGCGCATTAAGTCCTCCGTATTAGTGGGCATGACGACGTTTCCCCTTGGACCCGCCTGCCGGATTATTTTATTGCGCGACCTTCTTGACGTCTCGCCG
>NZ_RQXT01000264.1 GCF_003863365.1 Mesorhizobium tamadayense
AGATCAGGGACTTGCACATCCGCCGACAGACGCAGCTCTCGTTGAACGACATCGCCCGGCTGACCAATCCGCTCCTCAGGGGGTGGATCAGCTATTATGGACGGTATGCGCCAATGGGGCTGCAGCCCATACTTCGCTACGTCAATCAGACGGTGCTTGCGTGGGCAAGGCGGAAGTTCAAGCGCTTTGGCAGGGGTAAGGCTCGGGCAAGTCGGTTCTTACAACGGATCGTCGAGCAGCGCACCGATCTCTTCGTGCACTGGCAACTCGGTCTGATCGGCACGTTTGCCTGATGGGAGCCGTGTGAGCTGAGAGGTTCACGCACGGTTCTGAGAGAGCGGAGGCGCGCAAGCGTCTCCGCTACTCGCC
>NZ_RQXT01000265.1 GCF_003863365.1 Mesorhizobium tamadayense
CGGGGATCTCAAGGAAGGCGTCGCCGCCTTCTCGCAGAAGCGCGCGGCGGTCTTCAAGGGAGAATGGTGATGACGATAGAGATCAGGCCAACAGCGCTTGCCGACTCGCCCGTGCGCGGCTTCGAGATGCTGATCGACGGCAGATGGACGGCCGGCGCAGAAGGCCGGACGATCGACCGGAACGCGCCGAGCCACGGCATCGTCGTGAGCCGCTACGAGGCGGCGACCAGGATCGATGCCGAGCGCGCCATCGCCTCGGCGCGAAAGGCATTCGACCACGGCCGGTGGCCGCACGCGACGGCGTCGCAGCGCTCGCGGGTTCTGCTGAAGGCCGCCGATCTCATCGAGGCCCGCGCCGAAG
>NZ_RQXT01000266.1 GCF_003863365.1 Mesorhizobium tamadayense
TGGGGATCTCAAGGAAGGCGTCGCCGCCTTCTCGCAGAAGCGTGCGGCGATCTTCAAGGGAGAATGGTGATGACGATAGAGATCAGGCCAACCGCGCTTGCCGACGCGCCCGTGCGCGGCTTCGAGATGCTGATCGACGGCAGATGGACGGCCGGCGCAGAAGGCCGGACGATCGACCGGAACGCGCCGAGCCACGGCATCGTCGTGAGCCGCTACCAGGCGGCGACAAGGATCGATGCCGAGCGCGCCATCGCCTCGGCGCGAAAGGCATTCGACCACGGCCGGTGGCCGCACACGACGGCGTCGCAGCGCTCGCGGGTTCTGCTGAAGGCCGCCGATCTCATCGAGGCCCGCGCCGAAA
>NZ_RQXT01000267.1 GCF_003863365.1 Mesorhizobium tamadayense
ATCCAAGTGCCGCCGACCGCCGCGACGCTTTTGAGCTTCAGCCAGTCGCCAATCGTCGCCAGACTGACGCCGCCGGTGGGAATGAAGCGCATGCTCAGATGCGCGAACGGCGCCGAGATACCCTCCAGCGCGGTCGGGCCGCCCGCCATTGCGGCCGGGAAGAACTTCACGAGGCCCAGGCCCTTGGCCGCCGCCAGTGTCACGTCGGTGGGCGTCATCACCCCCGGCGCGAAGGGCAGACCGGCGGCCTTGGCCGCATCGACGATCGCTGGATCGAAGCCGGGCGAGAGGCCGAACTTGGCGCCCGAGCGCCGGCAGGCTTCGAGCGATGCCATATCGAGCACCGTGCCGCCGCCG
>NZ_RQXT01000268.1 GCF_003863365.1 Mesorhizobium tamadayense
AAGCTTCAACGAAAAGCTGGAGGCCGAGCTTACGGCACATCTCGACACTGAGCGGTGCCTTGCCGTCCTCTTCCTTGATCTCGACCGCTTCAAGGAGATCAACGACCTCTTCGGCCATCTTGTCGGAGACGCCGTGCTGCAGTGTGTGGCCGAGAAGATCAGGAGCATCCTCAAACCAGGCCAGATGGTTGCGCGCCTGGGCGGCGACGAGTTCGCTGTGATTGTTCCCGGTCTGCCGAGCGCGAGCTATGCGACGCGCACTGCTGAAGCCATCCTGGACGCATTCAACGACACAGGCGCCAACCTGCCGGCCGGCGTCACCATCGGCACCAGCATAGGCATCGCTGTG
>NZ_RQXT01000027.1 GCF_003863365.1 Mesorhizobium tamadayense
CAGATAGAGGGCGGTGACATGCGTGATCATCAGCAGAGGCACATAGAGGATCGGGATCGCGTAGGTGGCACCCAACTGTCCTGCCAGTTCGGGAAGATGGAGCACGCTGCCGTGGTAGTAGTCAACGACAAGGTCGGCGATTCCAACAAGGTTGAAGGTGACGACGAGCGGCCAGAAGATCGAAGGCCTCCGCGCGGCAAGCAGCGCCAGCATGGCCAGCAGTCCGGTCGCGAAGTCGCCATAGGCGGCAAAGACCGCGAAGCCTGCGGGCAGGTCCGGACCGACGACGCCCGGAAGCAGGAAGACGAGCCCGAAGAAACGGAAGCTGTGCAGCGTGGCGATGGCGCGATGCGCCTCGACGCGGTCCATGAGCTTGAGCCTTGGCCAGATATAGGCGCCGAAGCAAAGCAGCCACGGCACGTAGCCCAGGACGAGATGGATGTTGAAGATCGTCGCCGGCGACATTGCCGTCTCCTCTATAAATTTTTGTTTTCACGCAATTGCGGACGGAAAACCGCTGCGCACTTTTCCTGGAATTGGTCAGTTGACTGGAACGGCCTCGAACACGGCGCTCAGGACACCCAGCCGGCCTTCCATCAGATTGCGTCCGAGATTGGCGGCAAAATCCGCGAAACCCGGCCCCATGACGACACCGAGGTTCAGCGAAGGCGGCGGTCCGGATGCCCGCAGTGCCGCGAACCAGGTCTTGGCGCCCGCGGTATCGTCCTGCTGGGCAAGCGTGCGGAACCCAGCGGCCTCGACCGCTTCGCAGGTCGCGGCGGCGGAGAGCAGAAAGCTCTCCGCCGAGGTCTTCGCCCACGGAACCGGATAGTGCGGGTCGCCGCCGTTCAGCACGACGTCGAAGGTGGCGAATTTTCCGCCCGGCTTCAGCATTCGCCTGATCTCGCGATAAAGCTGCGGGCGGTCCGCGATGTTCATTGCCACATGCTGCAGCAACACGACGTCGAAACCGCCGTCGTCGAGGGGAAGCGTCAGCGCGCTGCCGACCTTGAACGACACGGTCCCGCTCTGTCCCGTGCGCCCCGTAAGATAGATCGCGGCTTCAACAAATGGTTCGCTGAGATCGATGCCAGTGACGTTGCAGCCATAGGTCGCGGCGAGAAAACGCGCCGGCCCACCCACCCCCGATCCGACGTCGAGGACCGACATGCCGGCCGTGATGCCGGCCAATTTGGCAAGATCGGCGGTCGCGGCGAGACCGCGCGTGTGGAACTGGTCCAGGGTCGCCAGTTGCTCGGGCTTGAGCCGCAGTTCGTCCGGTCCCAATACAGCCAGCGCCGTCTTCAGTCGCTCGGCCAGGCCGGTCGCGCGGTAGTGATCGCGCACGCGATCCAACTCGTCTGTCATTGCCACTTCCCTTAGCTTTCCAATCCACAAGAGGGATACGACCGCTTTGTGCCGGCAACTATCCGCGATAATGTCGATGGGTCATGAAGCAGAACTTCACAGTCCGACACGGCGCGCTCGACGGCGTCGAGGCGTTCCTGAGCGTCGCCCGGCACCGCAATTTCCGCAAGGCGGCCGTCGAGCTCAGCGTGACTCCATCGGCGATCAGCCAGGCAATCCGGACACTGGAGGCGCGCATCGGCGCTGCGCTGTTCATCCGCACGACGCGCAGCGTCGGCCTGACCGAAGCCGGCGAGCGCTTCTTCGCCCGCGCCCGGCCGGCGTTCGAGGAATTGATCGCCGCCAGCGAGATCGCGCGCGGGATGGGACAGCGGCCGGCGGGACTCCTGCGTCTCTCCGTGCCGCCGGCGGTGGTGCCGACCCTGCTGGAGCCGATGATTGCGTCCTTCTGCCAGGCCTATCCCGAGATCGAGTTGGAGATCGTCGCAAGCGGCGAGCTGGTCGACCTCGCGGCCGAAGGGTTCGACGCCGGCATCCGGCTCGGCGATCTCATCGCGGCCGACATGGTCGCGGTTCGACTGACGCCGCCATTCCCAATGGTGGTTGTCGGCAGTCCCGCCTATCTACGCCAGCGATCGGTGCCTGAGCGCATCGAGGATCTGCGCCACCACGCCTGCCTGCGCCTGCGTCGATCGAATGGTTCGGTCGCGCCGTGGCGCTTCACCAAAGGCAACAAGGCGATCGAGGCGATCGTCACCGGACCGCTCATCGCGCACGACTACCCGACGCTTCTTGGGGCTGCGATCCAGGGCGCCGGACTTGCCCAGGTGCCCAGTCCGATCGCCTGCCCGGCAATCGAGGACGGGCGCCTCGAGACGCTCCTGACTGCATTCGCCGCCACATCGCCGGGCGTCTTCCTCTACTACCCGGAAAGGCATCAGGTCCTGCCCAAGCTGCGCGCGTTCATCGATCATATCCGCTCGCAAGGCGGCGCCGATGCTTCCCGAAAACGGTCACGGGCGCGGCAGGCTCACGCCTGACGCATCGAAGCGTCGGACCTCCAGCCGCCGGCGCCCTACTCCCTGGCGTGCCAGGCGAGGAACCTGCGTATCTCCTCCCGCTTGTCTTCCGACAAACCGGAAAGCAGGTTCTCGTCCAGATATCCTTCCCGGACGAGGACGGCAAAGACTATGGTAAGCTGCGAATAGCGATAGTCGAACATCTGGTCGATCTTTCGCCGCTGCTGCCGCAGATAGTCCTCGATCTCCCACATGTCGGCAGGCGTCGTCGCGGCGCCGGCCTTGCCTTTGAGTTCGGCCATCGTCCTGCCGAGCGCTGCCTCCAGCGCCGTATCGAAGGCGCGGCGCGCGACCTTCTTTTCGGATGCTGTCCACCTGATGTCATTGACGTTCACGAATCTCTCCCGATCAGCGATTGGATGCGTTCGACGTCCGAAGCGTTCACGGGATTATAGACGACCATGCCGAGCTCGGGACGGCCGTCGACCGCGAAAACCGAGAACTCCAGCTCGATCAATCCGATTTCGGGGTGCCGGAGACGCTTCACCCCTTCGCCTTGAGCGGCGACGAGGTCGTTGTCCCGCCACAGCGCTTCGAATTCCGGACTGGTCCGTGAAAGTTCCTCGACCAGCTCGGCGATCTCCGCGCCGGCGCCGGCGCGAGCGGCATCGGCCCGGAATGACCCGACCACGAAGCGGGCGACGCTTTGCCAGTCATCCTGCGCGGCGCGCACGCGCGGGTTGCCGAACATCAGGCGCAGAATGTTGCGCTGCTCGCGGGGAAGCTTGGAGTAGTCGGTCAGCAGTGCGGCGGCGGCGCGGTTCCACGCAACGACGTCCCACGTCGCGGTCTTGATGATTGCCGGACTGGTCTCGAGGGCGTCCAGCACACGCTGCAGGCGCGGCGTCACGCTGTCCACGTTTCTGTAGCGGACTTCCGGCGGACGCCCGAGGCCCAGCATGAACAAATGCTCGCGTTCGGGCTCGGTCAGCATCAGGCCGCTCGCGATGCGGTTGAGCACATCCGCGGACGGCGCGCCGCCCCGCCCCTGCTCCAGCCAGGTGTACCATGTCGGGCTGATGTTGGCGCGCTGCGCTACCTCTTCGCGGCGCAGCCCCTGGGTGCGGCGTCGTCCCGTGGTGAAGCCGAAGGCCACCGGAACGAGACGCATGCGGCGATCCCGAAGGAAGTTGCCAAGCTTGTTGGGCGTCTCGACAGGCACTGCGATCCTATTGGCTATTATACCATGATAAGATCACTACTTTAACAGAATGAGCAAGGAAGCGACAAGGGCTCCGAACAACAGAGGAGCCCTCCCATGCGTGTATTCCTTACCGGCGCGACCGGTTTCATCGGTTCCAGGATAGTTCCGGAACTCCTTGCCGCCGGGCATCAGGTGCTCGGCCTGACACGATCCGACGCAGGCGCGCGCGCCCTTGCAGCCGCCGGCGCCGAGGCCCATCGCGGCGACCTGGAAGACCTCGACAGCCTCCGCGACGGCGCGGCGCGCTCGGATGCCGTGGTCCACACCGCCTTCGATCACGATTTTTCGAATTTCGCGGCGAATTGCGAAAAGGACAAGCGCGTGATCGAGGCACTGGGCGGCGCGCTGGCCGGTTCGGATCGGCTGCTGCTCATCACATCCGGAACAGGGATGGGCAGTGCCGAATCTGGGCAGCCGGCGAAGGAGGACGTGTTCAACACGCAACACCCCAATCCGCGCATCCTGTCCGAGCTCGCCGGCACTGCAATGTCGGCGGCGGGCGCAAAAGTATCGGTCGTTCGGCTTCCGCAGGTCCATGACACCGTCAAGCAGGGCCTGATCACGCCGCTGATCGCGCTGACGCGGGCGAAGGGCGTTTCGGCGTATATTGGCGAAGGGCGCAACCGCTGGCCGGCGGCGCATGTGCTCGACGTGGCGCGGCTCTACCGCCTGGCGCTGGAGAAGCAAGAAGCAGGCGTGCGCTACAACGCGGTCGCCGAGGAAGGCATACCGATGCGCGAGATCGCGGAAGTCATCGGCGCCGGCCTGGGGATGCCGACAGTCTCGCTGTCGCCGGATGAGGCCGCCAGTCATTTCGGATGGCTCGCGATGTTTGCCGGCGCCGACATGCTGGCGTGCAGCCAGCGGACGCGCGAGCGGCTCGGCTGGCAGCCGACAGGTCCAGGGCTGATCGCCGACCTGGAGCGGATGGATTATTCGCAGGCGGCAGCTGCAGCCTAGCGGGCGCCGTGCTTCTCGGGGCGGTTCCGCAATCTCGGAAAAACTGAACCGCTTCGAGTTCCGGATATCTGTCCCGGATGAGTTCGCGCGCTTGCTGCTCGGAGGAGTTTATAGCGCGTCGCGTCTAAACGGAATTAGGCGTCTTCGTCTTATGCATGCCGTTGTCCCAAAACCGCCGCGCACTTTGAGGAACATGCATTGGGCAGGCATCAGCCCCGAGTATCTCATCTTCGCGCCCGCCTCCGCTCCGCGGCGACCAAAAGGTCCACAAAGGCGCGCACCTTTGCCGGCCGGTAGCGGGCCGGCGGAAATACGGCATGGATGCCGCCGGTCGGCAAGGTCCAGTCGGCGAAGACTCGCACGAGGCGGCCTCCGGCGATTTCGTCTTCGACGGCGAAGTCAGGAAAGATGCCGAGCCCGATGCCGGCGAGCACACAGGCTTGCACGGCCGGCGTCTTGTCGCAGACAACGATTGGATTGAGTTCGGTCAGCACCGTCTCGCCGTCCTTCGAAAACAGCCACTGGCCGACGCCGCGCAGTTGCGCATTGCCGACCCATGGCAAGGATTTTGCAAGCCTGGGGCTCACATTCGGCGGGAGGCTGGCTGCAAGCCCGGGTGTCGCGACGACGACCTGCTGCAGGGTTCCGAGGCGCCGTGCCTGATTGCTGGAATCGGCGAGCCAGCCGATGCGGATGCCGAGGTCGATCTGCTCGTCGACAAGATTGCTGATGGCGTCGTCGAAGATCGCCTCGACCTTCATCTTCGGATATTTCCTGAGATACTCGGCAATGGTCGGAGCGACCACTTTCGCGCCGTAATCGAGCGACGCGGTGAGGCGCAGCGTACCCGCCGGCTTCGTCGCGCTATGCGAGATATCGCCATAGGCCGCCTCGGCCTCGCGCAGGATGATGGCCGCGCGGTCGTAGAACAGGCGCCCCTCCTCCGTCGCGGTGACGCGCCGCGTCGTTCGCCGCAACAAGCTCGCGCCCAGTTCCTCTTCCAGCCTGCCCACCTGATGGCTGACCACGGCCTTGGCGACGTCGAGGCGGTCGGCGGCGGCGGTGAACGACCCGGTCTCCACCACCGTGGTGAAGTAGACCAGCCTGTTGAGATTGAGAAGGTCGGCCATCGGCACGCTGATTGTCTGATTTGATCAGACAGTTCGTATGATTGATCGCGGTTTTTCGCAACCGGACGAGCTGCCATTTAGCCTCTCGACGACGCTATCTGGACGAGACGGCCATGATCAACACCACCGTGACCTATCTTTTCGATCCGCTTTGCGGCTGGTGCTACGGCGCCACGCCGATGTTGGACAGGCTTGTGGCGAGCGGTGTCGCACCTACCCTGCTGCCGACCGGCCTTTTCTCCGGCGCTGGCGCCCGGCCGCTGGATGTAGGCTTCGCCGCCCATGCCTGGGCCAATGATCAGCGCATCGAACGGCTGAGCGGGCAGCCTTTCAGTCAGGCCTATCTGGACAATGTGTTGAACGTGCGCGGCACGTTGCTCGATTCCAGCGCGGCAACGCTCGGCATCAGCGCAGCCGGTCTCGAGGATCCCCAGCGGCGGCTGCCGGCGCTGAGGGCGATCCAGCATGCCCGCTATGTCGATGGCCGCGACATCGTCACGGCAAGCGGCGTGGCCGCGGTGCTGGCCGACGCCGGCATGGCGGACGCGGCAAGGCTCGTTGCGACGCCGACCGATGACCTGCTCGCTGCGCACCTCGACCTTGTCGGCCGCGGGCGCGCGCTGTTCCAGAGGCTCAATGCCGATGGCGTTCCGTCGCTTGCCGTCATCCGCAACGGTGCGCCGCGGCTCATCGGGTCCAACGCGCTCTTCGGCAGCTACGACAATCTCGTCGCCCATCTCCAGGCGGCCTGATCCCGATCTCTTCCCCAAGCAGAAAGGAACTTCCATGAAAATTGCCCTCATCGGCGCGTCCGGCCAAGTCGGCTCGCGCCTTCTCAAGGAACTCTCCGATCGCGGCCACGCCATCACCGCGATCGCCCGCACGCCCGAGAAGATCGCGGTGCTGCCGGGCGTCACCGCGGTGAAAGGCGACGCCTTCGACAAGGACGGCCTCGCCGCGCTGGTCAAGGGCCATGACGCCGTGATCAGCGCGGTGCATTTCACCGCCAGCGATCCCGACACGCTGATCGCTGCGGTGCGGGCTTCGGGGGTGAAGCGCTACCTCGTGGTCGGCGGCGCCGGCAGCCTCGAGGTTGCGCCCGGCAAGCGTCTGGTCGACACGCCGGAATTCCCGGCGGCCTACAAGGCCGAGGCGCTCAAGGGCGCCGATTTCCTGGGCAAGCTGAAATCGGTCAGCGATCTCGACTGGACCTTCCTATCGCCATCGGCCCTGTTTGTCGCGGGAGAGCGCACCGGAAAGTTCCGGCTGGGCAAGGATGCGCTTCTGGCCACCGAGGAGGGCAGCAGCATCTCCTTCGAGGATTACGCCATAGCGATGGCCAATGAGATCGAGAAGCCCGAGCACATCAGGCAGCGCTTCACGGTCGGCTACTGACTGCCGGACGAGAAGCCGGTCAGACTATTCGCCGCGGTCCGCCTGTCGGGCCGCGGCCGCGTCGAAAGCCGGCACTTCCGTCGTTATGCCCGCAGCAGATGCGTCAGGCTGTCCGACTTTTCCACCTTGTCGGTGAGATCCAGCCCCGAAAGCAGATCGACCAGATGGCTGTTCATCAGCGCTGCGGCATCGGCGCTGTCGCCGGCTTCGATCGCGTCGACCAGCGCATGGTGCGCATGCTTCTCGCAGGTCGCGTCGCGGCGCTTCCAGTAGAGCGCGATGATCAGCGAGGAATGCGAGACGAGGTCGCGCACGAAGTTGGTGAACACCGAATGCGCGGCGATCTCGGCGATGCCGACATGGAAGCGCGCCGACAGCATGATGGCGTCGCTGTCGCGGCCGTCATGCAGCGCCTCGTGCTCCTTCTCGAGGTGCGCCCGCAATTGCGCGATGTCGGACGGCACCGCCGCCTTGGCGGCAAGCGCTGCCACCTTGGGCTCGATCAAGGCTCGGGCCTCGAACACTTCGCGCGCTTCGATCTTCGACGGCTGGGCGACGAAGGCGCCGCGATTGGGCTCCAGCCGCGCCAGCCGGTCATGCGCAAGGGCCTGCAGGGCGGCGCGGACGACGGTGCGGCTCACCGAATAGATCGAGGCCAGCTCGTCTTCCGGCAGCTTGGTGCCCGGAGCGAGACGGTGGCTGACGATGGCGTCCCTGAGCCCATAGTAGATCGGCGACCAGCGCGCTGCCGGCTTGTCGTCGCGATCTTCTTCCTTGAGTACCGTCAACATGCTTTCAAATGCGCAGGCCCGACGCGGCCCGTCCTGCCCCCAAATCGGCCAATTCAATCTAATGTCGCTCGCGCCCCGGTCAATCCCGAGGGATCCGATCTCCCAGGGCCGCGCTAGCTTGGCGAGCCGGCGCCTACCGGCGACGCCGAAGCAAAGATGCCGGCGAAGCGCTTGCCGCGCGGCGCGGCATAGCCGCCGACCTTCGATGTCTTCAGACCAACTTTGAACAGGCTCTCGGCCAGGGTGACCGCACAGACGACGCCGTCGAGCACCGGAACGCCGTGCTCCTGCGAAAGATTATGCGCGAGGTCGGCCATGCCGGCGCAGCCAAGCACGATCGCCTCGGCGTGATCCTCGCGGATGGCGCGCGTGATCTCGTCCGAGATCTTGTGCCTGGCGTTCGAGCCAGGCTGCTCGAGATCGAGCACGGCGACTTCCGACGAGCGCACTTTGGCGCAGCGCGAGGCGAGGCCGTATTTCGCCAAATTGTGTTCGATGGCGGGAACCGAGCGGGCAAGCGTGGTGACGACGCTGAACCTGCCGGCGACGAGGCTGGCGAGATGGAAGGCCGCCTCGCCGATGCCGATGACGGGGGCTTCGGTCGCGCAGCGCGCAGCATCGAGCCCGGTGTCGTCGAAGCAGGCGATCACGTAGGCGTCCGCCGCCGGCGCCTTGCTCATCTCGGCGATGATGCCCGGCACGGCGAAGACCTCGTCGAAATAGCCCTCGATGCTCGGTGGACCGTCGGCCGGATTGACGGCCGTGATTTCGGTTCCCATGGACGCGACGCTCGCCGCCGCTTTGCCGATCTTGTCGGTCATCGACGCGGTCGTGTTGGGATTGATGACGAGTATGCGCATGCGAACCTCAGATCTCGCCGCCGAGATAAAGACGCTTGACCCGGTCGTCGGTCAGCAGTTCGGCGGAGTAGCCGCTCAGCGCGACGCTGCCGGTGGTCAGCGCATAGGCGCGCTGCGAGATGCGCAGCGCCATGCGCGAGTTCTGCTCGACCAGGAGAACGCTGACCTTCTCGTCGCGGTTGATGGCGACGATCGAGCGGGCGATGTCCTGGACGAGCTTGGGGGCGACGCCGAGCGACGGCTCGTCGAGCAGCAAGAGCTTCGGCTTCGCCATGAGCGCGCGGCCGATGACCAGCATCTGCTGCTCGCCGCCGCTCATCGTGCCGGCGGCCTGCGAGAAGCGCTCCTTGAGCCGCGGAAAGCGTCCCAGCACCATCTCCATCGAGGCCGCTATCTCGGCCTTGCTTGAGCGCGTGAAGGCGCCCATCAGCAGGTTGTCCCTGACCGTCATAAAGGGGAAGACGCGCCTGCCCTCCGGCACCATGGCGATGCCCATCTTGACGATCTCGTCGGGGGCGGCGCCGTCGATGCGCTTGCCGTTGTAACGGATCTCGCCGGACCTGATCTTGCGCAGGCCGGTGATGGCGCGAAGGATCGATGACTTGCCGGCGCCGTTGGCGCCGATCAGCGCCACCGTCTCGCCCTCATTGACCTCGAGCGAGACGCCTTTCAGCGCGTAGACGTGATCGTAGTAGAGCTCGACGCCGGCGAATTTCAGGATCTGGTTCATAGGCCGATCGCCTCGTCTTCGCTGCCGAGATAGGCTTCGATCACCTTGTCGTTGGCCTGGATGTCAGACGGCGTTCCCTCGGCGATCTTCTGCCCGAAATTGAGGACGACGATGCGGTCCGAGATCTTCATCACGGCCGGCATGTCGTGCTCGACGAGCAGGATGGTGAGGCCGAGATCGCGCAGGCGCCGCACCAACGCCACCATGCGCATCGTCTCTTCGTGGTTCATGCCGGCAAAGGGCTCGTCGAGCAGCAGGATCGAGGGATTGGTGGCAAGGCCGACGGCGATGCCCAGCGCCCGCAAATGGCCGTGCGGCAGGTTGCGGGCGGTCTCGTTGGCAAGCGAAGCCAGGCCGAGCAGTGCCAGGATCTCGTCGGCCGAAGCGCCGAAAGCCGCTTCGTCGGCCCTCGCGGTGCCGGTGCCCAGGAAGAAGCCGAACAGGTTCGCCTTCGAGCGCAGGTGGTGCGCGATGATGACGTTGTCGCGCACGCTCATGTTCTTGAAGATCGTCGTCTCCTGGAAGGTGCGGACGACGCCCCTGCGGGCGGCGATATGCGGCGCGAGGCCGGAGATGCGCTCGCCCTTCAGACGCACCTCGCCCGATGTCGGCCGCAGGAACGACGAGATCAGCTTGAACAGCGTCGACTTGCCGGCGCCGTTCGGACCGATCACCGACAGGATCTCCTTCTCGCGCACCGAGAAGGAGACGTTGTTGACCGCAACCAGACCGCCGAAGCGTTTGCTAAGACCGGAGACTTCGAGCATTTCGGCCATGGCTCAAGCCTTCTTCCGGGTCGTTTCGGCGAGGCTGAGCAGGCCGTTGGGCAGGACCAGCATCAACACGATCATCAGGCCGGAATAGATCAGGAGCTGGAGCCGGCCGGTCTGGAACAAGAGGTCCCAGCCGAAATAGAGCACTAGCGTGCCGAGCATCGGCCCGAACACATAGCCTAGACCGCCAAGGAAGCAGTTCAGCATGAAGTTGACGGAATCGGTGACCGTGAAGCTCGACGGATAGATCGACTGCGAGATGGCCGCGAAAATCGCGCCCGCGACACCGCCGAAGAAGGACGAGACGGCGTAGGCGATGACGCGCAGATAGGCGATGTTGACGCCGATCGAGGAGGCGAGTTCCTCATTCTGCTGCAGCGACTGGCAAAGCTTGCCGATGCGCGACTGAACCAGCCGATACATCACTGCGAAGCAGACCACCATCAGCGTGACCGCCAGCAGGTAGAAGGCGAGTCGCGAATTCTGCAGCGTGGCGAAATCCGGAATGATGGTCAGACCGAAGACGGACAGCGCGCCGGGCAGCGGGATGCTGACGATGCCCTTGGCGCCGTTGGTGATCGGCAGCGCCAGCGCAAGCAGGCGTGCCACCTCGGTCAGCGTCAGCGTCACCATGGCGAAGTAGACGCCGCGCAGGCGCAGGATCGGCAGGCCGATAAGCACGCTTGCCGCGGCGCAGAGCAGGCCGGCGACGGGGATCGTCGGCCAGAACGACCAGCCATGGTTCATCACCAGGATGGCCGAGACATAGCCGCCCATCAGCGCGTAGGCGCCCTGGCCGATGTTGATGCGGCCGATGTAGAAGGTGAGCCAGACGCCGGCGCTGGCGATGCTGAGCAGCGCCACCGAGGTCAGCGTGTAATAGAGGTCGATGCGGCCGCTCAACGAGATCGCGGCCGGCACGGCGATGAAGACGATCGCGAGGAAAGCGGCGACCGAGGCGATTTTCATGCTGCGATTGCGGGTCATGGCGATCAACCCCACGGCTTGCCCATCAACCCGTTGGGGCGGATCGACAGGAACACCATCAGGGCGGCGAAGATGGCGAGGTAGGTGACGTCGCCATATTCGCGCAGCACCGTGAGCCCGACCGACTCCATCATGCCGAGGATGAAGCCGCCGGCGATCGCGCCGCCGACGACGCCGGCGCCGCCGATCATCACCATCAGAAAGGCCTTGATCGAGATCGGGCCGCCGATGCCGGAGTTGACGCCGGTGATGGTGACCAGCAGGCCGCCGACAACGCCGGCGAGCATCGCCCCCATGGCGAAGCCGATCATCGAATAGCGGTCGACCCTGACACCCATCAACTGGGCCGCGACGCGGTCCTGGGCGAGCGCCCGCATGGCGCGGCCGACCCGGCTGTACTGCATGTAGAGGACGAAAGCGGCGATGAAGACGATGGCCAGGGCGCCGACGACCAAGCGGTCGTAAGGGATGATGATGCCGGCCTCGTTGAAGACGCCCTTGACGATCTTGGGGACGCCGCGCTGCTTTTCGCCGAAGAGCAGTAGGATGACGGCATCGAAGAAGAATGCCGTCGCGGCGGCGAGCAGCATCGTGCTCTCCTCGCGGTGGCTGCGCCGGATGACGGTTCGAAAGAGGAACTTCTCCATCAGCGCGCCGATGACAGCGAGTGTGGCGCCGGACGCCAGCAGCGCCACCACGAAAGGCAGGCCGAGCTGGCCATAGACGGTGTAGCTGATGAACCCGCCCAGCACATACATCTGCCCGTGGGCGAAATTGAGCACGTTCATAAGGGCGAAGATCAGGGTGAGCCCCAGCGCGATCAGCGCATACTGGGCACCGAGATACAATCCGTTGGCGATGACCTGTTCCATGGATACCTTCGATCTGCCGCGGGGCCCGGAAACTGCCCGGACCCCCGGCATGCGGGAGGAAGCAATCTAGGAACCGAACGCTAGTCGACGGTGCCGACAAACAGGGTCTGGAAAGCGCCGTCCTTATATTCGTTGACCACCATCGGCACGGCGAGTTGGCGCTTCTGGCCGAAGGAGGTCGTGCCGACATAAGTCAGCTTGGCGTCGCCCTTAAGATACGGGTTGGGCGCCGAGAAGCTGTCCATGGTCTTCTTGAATTCCGCGACATCGTTGATGGCCGCAGGATTGGCCTTCAGCGTTTCGAGGATGTATTCTAGCGCGTAGACCTTGGTGTTGGATTCGTCGTTATACTCGCCGAACATCTTGGTGTAGCGGGCAACGAACTCCTTCATCGCGTCCGAAGCAATCTCCGGCGTCGATGCGCCGCCGACGGAGATGAAGCCGTTGGCGTATTCGCCGGCGCCCTCCTCCAGCACCTTGGCGTCCTGCGCGGTCTCGGTCGAGATCAGGCCTTCATATCCGAGCTCGCGGGCGGCGCGGATGAGCAGCGGCGCGTTGGCCGGCGCCACGCCGGACAGCACCAGCAGATCAGGCTTCAACGCGACGATCGGGGTCAGCACCGGCGTGAAGTCGCGGGTGTCGTTCTGATAGGTGTCGTTCTGCGCGACGACCTGCAGCCCAAGCGCCTTGGCCGCCTCGACGCCGCTGTCACGTTGGCTGAGCGGATCGGATTCGTTCGCGGCGACAAAGGCGATCGTCTTCACACCCTTGTTTTCCTTGAGATATTTGTAGATCGCCGGACCCGACTGATAGTTGGCGATCATGCCGAGAACGGCGTTCGAGGCGGGCTTCTGGTAGAGCGCCTTCGGGAAGGCGTAGGGGAAATAGATGATGCCGTTGGCCTCGGCGACGGGACGCACCGCGGCGGCGCCGTCATCGACGTTCGGCCCGACCACATAGTGGATGCCTTCCTGCGCCATCTTCTCCATGCCGGCGATGGCGCGCTTGGGATCCTTCTGGTCGTCGAAGGTGACGATTTTGATGTTGTAGGTGTCGTTGCCGATCTTGACGCCGCCGGTCTCGTTGAGCCAGGCGGCGCGCGTCTGCATCGAGCGCACGTTGGACGTGCCCCAGGCGGCGGCGGGGCCGCTGGTGACGCCGACGAAGCCGATTTTCAGTTCCTTGTTTTCAGCCTGCGCGGACGGGATGCCAACGGCGGCAATCGCCAGGGTCGAGACGGCGCCAAGCACCATAGATTTCAGAGTCGAGCGTCGATTGATCATTTCAGTTCCCTTCTGGTTATCGCGCTTTTGTTTTTTTGCTCATTGGCTGCGCGGATAGCTTAAGGGAAACCGGCGCCGTCAGATTGTCAACATCTTTCTTCAGCATTGTATACAATATCTGAGCCGACTGTGTGCGATGGCTCCAGCCACGTCGAGGGCGGCATCAAGAGAGGCTGGCCATCTCAACAGCGGCTTGTCGGCGGCTGGCGGTGCGGAACGAAGGATCGCCGCGAACGGCAGCTATTTTCCGCAGTGATGATCGTTGATCTTGTTCAACGCGTTCGCGTCCGGCCCAGTCCGATGGTAGGAGCAGGCGCCGGCCGCAGTGGTGACCAGCATGGCGTCATAGTAGCGCGGACCGCCGAACAGGATGTCGATGAGGTCGCCTTCGGCCGGAACGTAGCGTTCGGGCTCGATCAGGCGCTCGTGGTGCCGGTCGCCGGCGATTGCCGAGGCGGACATGGCAACGGCCGTGCCCAGGACGAGAGCTGAGATCGCAAGGTATTTCGTCATCGGCGGCACCCTTCTGGCCATGGGAATCACCAGCATATCCAAAAGCGTCAAAGGAACAAAAGTTCCCTCGCTCGGGGCGCATCTGCAATGACAAGGCGGCCCGCCTCGGCGCAACGATGAGGCACCTTCGCTAGTGCAGATGCCTCAGCTTGTCGGGATTGCGCACCACATAGATCGCGGTGATCTTGCCGTTCTCGATGTCCAGCGCCGTCGTCTGGAGCTCGCCATCTGCCTCAAGCGTGACGAAGCCGGGCAATCCGTTGATGAAGCCAAAGCGGACAAGCTGCGAGCGATTGTCCTGAAGCCAGGCGACGACGGTCGCGTACTGTTTCATCACGGCATCGAAGCCGAAGACCGGCGCGATGGCCGCAGGACGCTTGCCGCCGCCATCGGCGTGAGCGCTGACATCGGCGCTGAGCATCGCACCCAGCGCCTTCATGTCGCCGCCGCGCGAGGCGTTGAAGAAGGCTTCGGCAAGCTCCAGGCCGCGCTCCTTCTCGACCTTGAAGCGGGGCCGCGCCTCGCGGACATGGCTGCGCGCGCGGGCGGCGAGTTGACGGCAGGCGGCGGGGTCGCGCTCAATCTCCGCCGCGACCTCCTCGAATTGCAATCCGAAGACGTCGTGCAGCAGGAAGGCCGCCCGCTCGAGCGGTGACAGGCGCTCCAGCGCCAGCATCAGCGGCAAGGTGACATCATCCAGTTCATCGTCTTCGACGACCGGATCGGGCAGCCAGGCGCCGACATAGGTCTCGCGCTGGTGGCGCGCGGATTTGAGCAGTCGAGGCAGAGGCGCGTGACCGTGCGGCGCAGGAACGCCTCGGGCTCGCGCACCTCGGCGCGGTCGGCCTTCACCCAGCGGATGAAGGCCTCCTGCACCATATCCTCTGCATCGGCGACGGAACCCAGCATGCGGTAGGCGACCCGCATGAGCTTCGGGCGCAGCGGTTCGAACACCGCCGCCGCCCCCTCGGATGCGGGCTCCGCCATCAAGCGGCGGCCGCCTTGTTGGCGGCCTTGGCGTTGGCGGCCTTCACGGCCGCCGGGTCGACAAAGCCGCCGAAGCCGACCGCGATGCGGTTCCAGCCGTTGATGATGTTGACCATCAGGGTGAGCTTCACCCGTTCCTCCTCGGTGAAGTGGGCCTCCAGCGCCTCATACGCGGCTTCGTGCGTATGGCCTTCGCTGATCCGGGTCAGCGCCTCGGTCCAGCCGAGCGCGGCGCGTTCGCGGTCGGTGTAGCACGGCGCCTCGCGCCATGCCGACAACAGATAGATGCGCTGCTCGGTCTCTCCGCGTTCGCGGGCATAGGTGGTGTGCATGTTGATGCAGTTGGCGCAGCCGTTGATCTGGGAGGCACGGATCTCGATGAGCTCGGCGAGAGCCGGATCGAGGCTGGATGCGATGGCGAGCGAGGCACGGTGCCACTCCTTCATCAGCGAAGGGGCGGCAAGGGGGTCAAGTCTGGCAGTCATGGTCGGTTCCTTTCGTTGGTTCCGACCTCAAGACGAGTGAGGCATCCGCCAATGTGACATGGCGCCGATTTTTTGTCCTAAACCCAGCTATTCGAAAGAATATGTGAAGCCTTCCTTGGACGCGCCGACGGTGACCTTCGTCATCTTCTCGCCGTCCAGCGAGCGGTTGAGCACGCCGCGGCTGAGCTCCGGCAGCAGCGTGTTGGTGAGGATGGCATCGATCATGCGCCCGCCGGATTCGATCTCGGTGCAGCGCGCCTTGACCAGGTCCATGACGCCGTCGCCGATGACCAGCTCGGCATCGTTGGTTGCCTTGAGCCGCCGCGCGATCTTGGCGAACTGATGGCTGGCGATCGCCTCGATCATCGAATCCGACAGCGGATAGTAGGGTATGGTGACGACACGGCCGAGGAAGGCGGCGGGGAACACTTTCAGCAGCGGAGCGCGCAAGGCCGTATCGAGATCGTCGATGCCGGTCCGCACAGTGCCGTTCTTCGTGCGGGCCATGATGACGTCGGAGCCGACATTCGAAGTGAGCAGGATCAGCGTGTTCTTGAAGTCGATGCGCCGGCCCTCACTGTCGTCCATCATGCCCTTGTCGAAGACCTGGAAGAAGATCTCATGCACGTCGGGATGCGCCTTCTCGACCTCGTCGAGCAGGATCACCGAATAGGGTTTGCGGCGCACCGCCTCGGTCAGGATGCCGCCCTTGCCATAGCCGACATAGCCGGGCGGCGCGCCCTTCAGCGTCGACACGGTATGCGCTTCCTGGAACTCGGACATGTTGATCGAGATCAGGTTCTGCTCGCCGCCATAGAGCGTCTCGGCGAGCGCCAGCGCGGTCTCGGTCTTGCCGACGCCGGATGGGCCGCAGAGCAGGAACACGCCCACCGGCTTTTCCGGAGCGCCAAGGCCGGCGCGGCTGGTCTGCACACGCTTCGCGATCATCTCCATCGCATGATCCTGACCGACCACGCGTTCGGACAGGGTCGCGGCGAGCCTGAGCGCCTTTTCGGTCTGGCTGGACAGCATCCGTCCGGTCGGGATGCCGGTCCAATCCTGCACCACGGCGGCAACCGCGTTGCGGTCGACCGAAGGCAGGATCAGCGGCGTCTCGCCCTGCGCCGCGGCAAGTTCCGCCATCAATTCGCGCAGCCGCGCGAGATCGGCGTCCGAATCCGGCGGCGACGCGACGGCCACGGCAACAGGGGCCTCCGCCTTGGCCGCCTTTGCTTTCGCGGCCTTGGTCTTCGAGGCTTTGGTTTCCCCCGCCTTTGCCTCAGGCGCCTTGGCTTCGGCCCCCTTCTTGTCGGGCGCCTGCGCCCCTGTCGCGGCCGCCGCTTCGCCGACGGCGGCTTCCTCGCCCTCCGCCGCATCGAGCGGCACGCCTTCGCCGCGCAATCTGGCGCGCAGGTCGAGGATCTCGCTCACCAGCGCCTTTTCGCGATCCCAGCGCGCCTGGGCGGCGGCCAAAGTGGTCTCGGTTTCCGCCAGCCCGGCTTCGACTCTCGCCTGCCGGTCGGCGACGTCGATGCCGATCGCCGCTTCGCGGCCAATGATGCCGCGCTCGACCTCCAGCGCCTGGCGGCGGCGCAGAATGTCCTCGACCTCGGCCGGCGTCGCATGCTGCGAGATCGCGACGCGAGCGCAAGCCGTGTCGAGCAGGCTGACCGCCTTGTCCGGCAGTTGCCGCGCCGGAATGTAGCGGTGCGAGAGGGCGACGGCCGCCTCGATAGCTTCGTCCAGTATCTGCACCTTGTGGTGCTGCTCCAGAACGCCGGCGACGCCGCGCAGCATCAGCACGGCCACGGCTTCCGACGGCTCCTCGATCTTGACCACCTGGAAGCGGCGGGTCAGCGCCGGGTCCTTCTCGATGTGCTGCTTGTATTCGGCCCAGGTCGTGGCGGCGATGGTGCGAAGTTCGCCGCGCGCCAGCGCCGGCTTCAAGAGATTGGCGGCATCGCCGGTTCCGGCCGCGCCGCCGGCGCCGATCAGCGTATGGGCCTCGTCGATGAACAGGATGATCGGCGTCTCGGAGGCCTGCACCTCGTCGATGACGGCCTTCAGCCGCTTCTCGAACTCGCCCTTGACGCTGGCGCCCGCCTGCATCAGCCCGACATCGAGCATGCGCACGCTGACGTTCTCAAGCGTCGGCGGCACGTCGCCCTGGGCAATGCGGAGCGCAAAGCCCTCGACCACCGCCGTCTTGCCGACACCCGCCTCGCCGGTCAGGATCGGATTGTTTTGCCGGCGTCGCATCAGGATATCGACGATCTGCCGGATCTCCGGATCGCGGCCGACCACCGGATCGATCTTGCCGTCGAGGGCGCGCTGGGTGAGGTCGGTGGCGTATTTCGCCAGCGCCGAATCCCCGCCCGGACCGCGCTTCATCGGCGTCTCGGCGGGAGCGGCAGGAGGTGAGCCGGCTTCGAGCGAGCCTTCGGTGACGTCGGCGAAGCGGGAAATGACACCGTCCGCATCGATCTTGTCGAACTCGGCGCTGATCTTCGACACCAGGCCTTCCAGCACCGGCGTCTTCAGGCAGGCAAGCAGGACATGAGCGCTGCGCACCTCCTCCACGCCGAACTCCAGCGTCGCCAGGTTCCAGCCTTCCTGGATGGCGTGGAAGATGTGGTCGGAGAATTCCTCGACCGAGGTGGCGCCATAGGGCAGCTTGTCGATGGCGCGGGTCATGTCCGCCGACAACCGGCTTGCATCCACTCCGGCGTCTGCAAGGATCATCTGCACGTCCGAGCGCTCGGACAGCACCAACTGCTGAATGAAATGGACGAGCTCGACATAGGGATTGCCGCGCAGCTTGGCCGTGTCGGCCGCGGCCTTGAAGGCGCGCACCCCCGTGGCATTGAGCTTGGCGACCAGTTCCTTGCGCTTGAAACCCTGCGATGCCCGGCGCTGTTCCATTGAACCTGCTCCCCGCAATCTGCCGACCGTACCCTGCCATATAAGCGGCTCCTTGACAAAGCCGTGTGACGGATAAGGCGTTTGGATCGATCCGGGCGGCACCGCCCGGTTACATAAGCCTTGCAAACTCGCGGCAACAAACACCCGATTACCGCCCGGGCTATGCGAGCCATTTCACATACCGGGTCTGACAATCGCGCCATGGGTTTCGCCGAAGAAAACGGACGCGTTTAGCATCCGTTAGTTTTTGAGCACGTGCTCAATTGTGGTAGAGTGAGACCGTGTGATAACGTTGCGTCACACAGGGGTCTCAGGGCCGCTGGCTGGGGGATAGTGTGATTGATCTCGCACTCTGGCTGAATCCTCTAAACGGTGAGAATCCGTCGGGAGAGGATTTGCGCAACGACCCGGCCTTCCACGAGCTGGAGCGCCTGACCGAGCCGCAGCTCAAGGTCATCCACGACGGCAACAAGCCTGCCTCGCAATCCACGGCGGTCGACTGGGCCGCCGTCCTCGAAAAGGCGGAAGAGCTTCGCTCCCGCGGCCGGGATCTGCGCCTGCTGGTCATCGTCGTGCGCGCTCTGGCCAACGAGGAAAGGCTGGCCGGCCTCGCGCAAGGCCTGACTTTGATCGCCAGGACCTTCGACCAGTATTGGGACACGATGCATCCGGCATTGCGGCCGAACGCGCCGCCGCGCGACGCCGCCTTGCGCCGCATCAATGCCGTGCTCGATCTCCAGAACGCCCAGGAAGGCCTGCTGGCGAACCTGCGCGAGATGATCTTCCTTTCGCCACGCCAGGTCGGGCCGATCAGCGGACGCGATCTGGAACAAGGCGCGCTCGACGAACGCGTCATGCTTCAGGAAGCGGCTCCCGGACTGGGCGCTTCCGAAAAGGCGGCGCTGGCGAGCGCCCACAACCAGCTTTTGAACCGGGTGCGCAGCGGCTGCGCGGCACAGATCGATCAAGACGGCGAGGCGATGACCTCGCTGCTCGCCGGCGCCCGCGCGGTGATCGCCGCCCTCGACGAAGTCGATGCGGCTCTTAACAAGCGTGTCGAAGGCAATGGCCCCACCATCCCGGAATTGAAACGGTTTCTGCAGCGTTTGCTGACGACGCTTGAGCGGAATTCGGCCGCCGGCACAGCTGCGAACGGGGCCGCAAAGTCTGCCCCGCGACCGACGGAACCGGCAGCGCCCGCCCGAAACGGTCATCGAGGCGGGGGGATGGGAGCCGAGGGGATGGGAACCGAAGCGATGGGAGCCCAAGCGATGGCAAGCGCCGCAAGCCATGCGGAACCGGGCGTCGGGCTGCCCGACCGGATCACCTCGCGCGACGACGTCGTCAAATGCCTTGACCTCGTCGTCGCCTTCTATGACCGAACGGAGCCGTCGAGCCCGATCCCGCATCTCGCCCGTCGCGTGCGCCGCATGGTGCACATGGATTTCGTGGAACTGATGGAAGATCTCGCCCCGTCGGGGCTGAAGGAGTTCCGGCTGCTTGCCGGTGTCCCCGATCCCAAGAAGCCGGCCCAGAAGGATGAAAGGTAACAAGCATGCCAGCAGAGAGCAAAGCGAAGGTCATCGAAAGAAACCGCGCGCCGCGCGTGCAGATCGCCTACGACGTTGAAACCTACGGCAGCCCGACGACGATCGAACTGCCGTTCGTCATGGCCGTGATGGCCGATCTTTCCGGCGCTTCACAGACCAAGGAAGCAGTGAAGTCGGTGCTCGACCGCAACCTCGTCGAAACCGACGCCAACCGCTTCCCGAAATTCATGGAGGCCATGGGGCCACGGGTGAAGGCAAGGGTGAAGAACACCCTGCCGCAAGCCGAGGGCGCCGAGCGCGACGAGGAGCTCATGGTCGACCTCACCTTCTCGAAGATGGGCGATTTCGCGCCGGACAAGGTCGCCGAGCAGGTCCCGCAACTGGCCGAGATCCTCAAGATGCGCCGTCAGCTCGAGGAGCTGCTCGGCTTTATGGACGGCCGCGTCGACGCCGAAAAGCGCATCGCGCAGCTTCTCAACAACGAGCCGCTGCTGAGCAAGATCGCCAGCCAGGCGATGTCTGACAGCAAGGGCGAGGAGTAAGTCATGGCTGAACAGCAAAAAATCGCAGCCGCCACAGCCGAAGCGGAAGCGATAGACCTCGGCGAATTCAGCGGACTCCTGGAAAAGGATTTCAAGGTCAAGAAGGACGACAGCGAAAAGCTGCAGCAACTGGTGCGCAACCTGGCGCTGGCAGCGCAGTCGCGCTCCGAGACCACCACGATCTCGTCCAACGCGATCAAGTCGATCAAGTCGCTGATCGCCGGCATCGACAAGATGCTGACGACGCAGGTCAACGAGATCCTGCACGCGCCGGAAGTGCGGGAGATGGAAGGCACCTGGCGCGGCCTCTGGTATCTCGTCAACAACACCGAGACGGATACCAAGCTCAAGATCCGGGTGATGAACATCTCCAAAGAGCAGCTGGCCGACACGCTCGAAGACTATGAAGGCCAGATGTGGGACCAGAGCCCGATCTTCAAGAAGGTCTACACGGACGAGTATTCGATGCTGGGCGGCGAGCCGATCGGCTGCATCATCGGCGCCTACGAATTCTCGAACCATCCGCGCGACGTCGGCCTGCTGCGCAACATTTCGGGCGTCTGCGCCTCGGCGCACACGCCCTTCATCGCCGCCGCCTCGCCGCGCCTGTTCCGCATGGACAGCTGGCAGGAACTGCCCAATCCGCAGGACCTGCAGATGATCGTGAACAACCCGGCCTACGCCTCGTGGCAGTCGCTGCGCGAGAGCGAGGACGCGCGCTATATCGGCCTCACCATGCCGCGCGTGCTGGCGCGCCTGCCCTACGGCACCGAGACCGTTCCGGTGAAGGGGTTCACCTTCGAGGAGGAGGTGGGCGGCGACCACAACAAATATGTCTGGATGAACGCCGCCTTCCCGATGGGCGTCAACATCAACCGCAGCCACAAGCTCTACGGCTGGGGCACGCAGATCCGCGGCGTCGAGAATGGCGGCACGGTGCTCAACCTGCCGGTGCACGCCTTCCCGACCGACGACGGATCGATCGCGATGAAATGCCCGACGGAGGTCGCCATCGACGACCGGCGCGAGGCGGAACTGGCCAAGCTCGGCCTGATGCCGATCCTGCACCGGAAGAACACCGACCTTGCCGCCTTCATCGGCGCCCATTCGCTGCAGGATGACGAGACGCGCGCCGGCCGTCTGGTCGACCCCGACGCGCAGGCGAACGAGCGGCTCAGCGCCAACCTGCCGTACCTTTTCCCTGTCTCGCGCTTCGCGCACTACCTCAAGGCGATCGCGCGCGACAAGATCGGCTCGTTCAAGGAACGCACCGACATGCAGATCTGGTTGACCGAATGGATCAACCGGTACGTGCTGGCCAATCCCGCCTTTGCCGACGACAAGGCGCGCGCCAAGCGCCCGCTGGCCGCGGCGGAGGTCCAGGTCGACAGCGTCGAAGGCCGGCCCGGTTACTACAATGCCCGTTTCTATCTGCGTCCGCACTACCAGCTGGAAGGCATCAACGCCTCGCTCCGGCTGGTGTCGGAACTGCCGTCAGTGAAGGGGTGAAATCGCAGCAAAATCATCTTGTTTCGTTTGAAAGCGGTGGAGAAAGACAATGCCGACAACCATGAAAATCGATGGTTTTTTGAAAGTTCCGGATATCAAAGGCCCGAGCGTGCGCGACGGTCATGAGGACGAGATCGAAGTTCACGGCGTCGACTACAAGATGGTCGCGCCCTACGATCCAAACTCGCTCTCGCGCCGCGGACGCGTGTCGATGGGGATGATCAAATTCACCAAGCACTACGACAAGTCGTCTCCGTATCTGAAGAAGGCGCTGTTCGAGAACAAGGCGCTCGATGAGGTGGTGTTTTCGGCGCGCCGCACCATCGACGGCGAGACCAGCGACTATCTGGTCGTGACGCTCACCGATGCCTCGGTCATGGAATATGACATGAAGCAGGCCGACGACGAGGCCGACCTGATCGAAGAGGAAGTCAGCTTCGCCTACAAGAAGATCAAGTTCGTCTATGACAAGGACGACGAGATCGAAATGGATGTCTATGTCGGCAAGTGAGGCCAAACGGCCAGGCGCGAAGGCGCAGCTTGCCGGCAGCTCGCGGGCAAGGCGCGAGGCGGTCCAACCTTCCCTGTGGGACCGCCTCATCAACGACCTGCCCGGCCTGACCTCGGAGATAGATGGGCTGCGCCGGCTGCTGGAAGAAGAACTCGGCGCCGAGCGCGTCGAGGCTCTTCTTGCCGGCAGCGCGCGCGCCATCGATGCCGATGCGGAATTGACGCCCGACCAGAAGCGGCGCGTGCACCGTCTGGTCTTCCAGACCGAGCATCGCGCCGAGATCGAAAGCCGAGGCGTGGTGGTATCGGCGCGGGTGCTCAGGGAGGCCGTCCGGCGCGACATCGAGGCCCTGTTCAACACCGAACGTTTTGAATCCGTTCCGATGCTTTCCGATGCCGAGCATGAACAGCCATTGGACGAGCTGCCGTCGCTCGCCGACTTTCCGGAGGTGCGCCGGAGCGTGGTCAATTATGGCGTGCCGTCCTTCTCCGGCCGCTCGTCGCGGGACTTCGACCGCGATGTGCTGGCGCGCGAGATCCGCGCGGTGCTCGCCACTTTCGAGCCTCGTCTCAAGGAGAGCGCCACGACGGTCAATGTCACGCTCGGCGACAAGAGCGTCGGCCTGAAGATCGAGATCGACGCCGTGCTGATCATGACGCCGACGCCGGAACGCATGCGGCTGCGCACCACGATCAATCTCGACAACGGCCTGGCGCGAACCGAATTCAGGGAGACCTGAGATGGATCGGGTCTTCGTGGAATATTACGAAGAGGAACTGACCCATATCCGCGCGCTGGCTGCGGAATTCGCCGACATGCATCCGGCCGTCGCCCGCAATCTTTCCCTCGACACCGTCCCCTGCCCCGACCCCTATGTCGAACGGCTGCTCGACGGCGTGGCGTTCCTTGCCGCGCGCACTAGGCTGAAGGTCGACGCCGAACGCTCGCGTTTCTCGCGCGCCGTGCTCGACGTGCTTTATCCCGACCTGGTCACGCCGGCACCGGCAACGGCGATGGCCGTGCTGAAGCCCGGCCAGCAGGTGCAGTCGATGATCGCCGGTCATTCAGTCGCGCGCGGCACGCGGCTGGTCTCCAGCCTGCATCCGGGACTCTCGACACGCTCAACCTTCACCACCGCGCAGGAGGTGACGCTGTGGCCAATCGCGATCACCTCGGTCAGCTATTTCCAGGACCGCAGCGGGCTCGCGGCGGCGGGTATCGGCCCGGTCGGCGGCGCGCGCGGCGAGGCAGCGCTGCGCATCGCGCTTGCGCGGACCGGAAAGGGCAAGCTCGGCGAGCTGTCGCTCGACCGGCTGGACCTCTATTTCGCCGGGCGCACCAAGGCGCCGCTCATCTTCGACGCGATCTTCGGCGCCTGCTCGGCCGTCGGCGCGCGGGCGGAAGGCAAGACCAATCCGCTATCGGCCCTGCCCGAGCCCGAGATGGTCGGCATTCGCGACGACGAGGCGCTGATGCCGCGCACCCGCCCGACCTTCGAGGGTTACCGGCTGCTGCGGGAATATTTCATGATCCCCGAACGCTTCCACTATGTGCGGGTCGCCGGCCTGCAGCCGGTGGTGCGCAAGTGCGATGCGGGAACTGAAATCATCTTCCTGTTCCGGCGACCGGTGCCCGAGCTCGCCGATGTGACGCCGGCCGATTTCGAGCTCTTCGTGACGCCGCTCATCAATCTCTTCGAGCGGGAATGCAACGTCATCGAGATCGATCAGCGCAGGACGCGGCAGGTGGTGCACGCCGACCGGACGCGGGCGCGGGATTTCGAGATCTTTCGGGTCACGCGCGTCGAGGATGCCGACGCCGAAGGCAGCGAAGCCGAGATTCCCGAGCTGTTCAGCCTGGGGCAGAACCGCGGCAGCGGCTGGGTCTATTCGACCGAGCGGCGGCCGCGCCGGGCAACAGAAGACGAGCGGCGCGACGGCCTGACCCGCACCTCCTATACGGGCGACGACGTCTTCCTCGCCGTGTCGCGCCCTACGGGGAGGCCGGCCAACCGGCCGCTCAAGCGTCTCGACGTGACGGCGCTCTGCACCAACCGCGACCTGCCGATCCTGGACGACACCCCGACGCTGACGCTGGAAACGGCCGACCCGATCGAGACGGTCAGGCTGCTCGGCGCGTTGCGGCCTCCGCAGCCGGCGATCCCGGCCTCGCTTCCGGCGGGCGCCGAAGGCGAATCCCGCGCCGACGATCTCGCCTGGCGGCTGGTGGCGCAGCTCTCGCTCAACTTCCTGAGCCTAGCCAAGGACGGCCGCGGCGTCGATCCGCTGCATGCGCTGCTCGACCTCTATGCCGACCGCGGCGATCCGAGCCTTGCCCGCAACGTGCATTCGATCACCCGCATCGACTCGCGCCCGGTCATCGAGCGGCTCAAGATCGATGGTCCGATGTGCTTCGGACGGGGCACGGAAGTGACGCTGCATGTCGACCAGTCGGTGCTGGCGGGGCAAAGCACGCTTTTGCTTTCGGCCCTGCTTGCGCGGCTGTTTGCCCGCCATGCCGGGATAAACGGCTTCGTGCGGACGCGCACGCGGCTGCTGCAGAAGCAGGAGGATGTGCCATGGCCGATGACGCCCGGCAATCGCTACCTGATCTAGCAAGGTCCGCCCCGAGCGAGGCCGCCCCAGATGGAATCGGAGCGCTGTCGGAGGGCTTCGACTTCTTCGAGCTGCTGCGCCGGCTGGAGCAGAGAGGCGGGCTGTTCGGCTATTCCGGCCAGGCCAATCGCGAGCCGGCACGGCTCGGCCAGCATGTGCGGTTGAGCTTTTCAGCCAGGGACGTGGTCAAATTCCAGGAAGCGGGCGAAAGGGCTCCGGCGCGGATCACCGTTGCCAATCTAGGTCTGCTGGGGCCTGAGGGGCCGATGCCGCTGCATCTCACGCGCTGGGTACTCGACCGGCTGTCGCAGCGCTGGTTCAGCGGCGCCGGTGCGGAGCAGACCAGCGACACGACCTTTGTCGACTTCGTCAACATCCTGCAGCATCGCATGATCGCGCTTTACTATCGCGCCTGGGCGGACGCGCATCCGGCGGTGCAGATCGAGCGCCCGGTCGGCGGGCGCGTCCGCGCCATGCTGGAAGCAATGGCGGGCATCGGCCTTCCCGGCACCCAGGATCCCGAGATCGATACGGTTAGGCTGCGCCAGGCGGGGTCGATCGCCAACCAGGTCGACGGCGCGGAGCGGCTGACGCTGTTCCTCGCCACGGCCTTCAAGGTGCCGGTACAGATCAAGGAATTCGTCGCCGCCTGGATCGCCATACCAGCGGCATTGCAGAGCCGCGTCGGCAGGGCCTATGCGGCGCTCGGGCGCGGGGCAACGATCGGTCCGCGCGTCTTCAGCCGCCAGAGCCGGATCGAATTGCGCGTCGGCCCGCTCTCCTTCGAAGACTTCAAGGCGTTCCTGCCGGGCAGCCGGCGCCTCGCCCTGTTCAAAAAGGCCGTGCGCGACATGATCGGGGAAGCGCTCGATGTCGATGTGCGGATCGTGCTCGCGCATGACGCGGTACCGCCGCCGAAGATCGGAACTGTCCAGCTCGGCCGCACCGCCTGGCTGCCAAGACCTGCCGGCAGCGGAGACGCCGACGACCTCAGGCTGCAAACGGTCGTCGGTTGGCGACCGGAAATGGCGGAGGCGGCGGCATGAGCCTCGTGCTGACGCTCGAGCAAGGACCGCGGAGCCAGGTGGTCAGGCAGGCCCGGCTGGACGAGGGCGAGCTGGTGATCGGCCGCAGCGCCGACGCCGGCTGGCAGATCGACGATCCGGACATGTTCGTCTCGCGCGCGCATTGCAAGATCAGCGGCGGCCGCGACGGCTATTTCGTCACCGACACGTCGAGCAGCGGGCTGTTCATAGACGATTCCGACAGCCCGCTCGGCGCCGGCAGGTCGACACGCCTGCAAAGCGGCATGCGGCTGAGACTGGGCGACTATGTTCTCTATGTCGAAGTCCAGCCCGCTGCGGGCCAGGCGGCGCCCGCGCAGATGCCCGTGGCCGCCCGGTCGGCGCCCGAACGCTCGCCATCGCAGTCGCGAGCGCCGGTGAGCATCGGCGGCGACGACTTCTTCTCGGCCAAGGTCGAGGAAGAGCCGCGGCGGCCGCGTCCGGCCGACCTGCCGGACCCGTTCGAGCAGCCTGTGCCCGGCGCTTATGATCGCGCTTCTAACCAGCGCAGCTCACCTGCCTTCGACGACCCGTTCAGCTTGGACCCGGTGGCGACACCAGAGTCCAGCGATGCCGCGCCCGGCCGATCGGATCCGTTCGGTTTCGTTGAGATGCCGGCCCGCGGCGACGCGGCGGAGCCCAGGCCGAAACCGGCCGGCTTCGATGACGATTTCAGCTTTGGACCGGCTGCGGCGCCCGCCTCTGCCAACGGCGCTGATCCGGCCGGTCCTGGCGAACACGCGGCCGAAAAGCCGCAGGCCGCCGCTCCATGGGACATGCCGAGCCGGGCGGTCACGCCTCCGCCGCGCTCCACCCCGGCCCCCAAACCGTCCCGTCCTGCACATGCGGCACCGGCGGCGGAAATGGCGCTGCGGGCCGCATTCCTGCGCGGTATGGGTGTCGAGGAGGCTGATTTTCCTGGGCGCGATGCGGTTGCCGAGATGGAAAAGTTCGGGCGCGAATACCGGCTGATGCTCGACGGCCTGATGCAACTCTTGCGCAAGCGCGCCGAGGAAAAGGGCAGCGCGCGCGTCGCCCAGACGATGGTCGGGGCCTCCGAGGTCAACCCGCTCAAATTCCTGCCGACGGTCGAGGACGTCATCGTCACCATCATCTCGGAGCGCAGCCCGGGCTTTCTCTCCGGCGAAGCGGCGATCGCCGATGCCGTGCGCGACCTTGCGCAGCACCATGTGCGCGCCTGGCGCGGCGTTCAGGCCGCGCTTCGGCGCATGATCGACCGCTTCGATCCGGCGGCGATCGAGGAAGAGCTGAAATCCAATTCCGCGATCGGCAACCTGCTTTCGGGCGGGCGCAACGCCAAGCTGTGGGAGCTCTACCAGAAACGCCACCGCGACATCGCCCAGAGCGCGGAATCGAGCTTCCTTGGCGAAATCGGCGCTGATTTTCGGGACGCATATGAAGAGGAGTAGGACATGATCGATCGACGCGAATTCATCGTTGCCCTCGGCGCGACGGGGCTGCTTGCGGCTTGCCAGAGCGGCCCGCCGAAACCATCGGTGATCTCGGTGAATGTCACCGGTGGCGCCGGCATGAATCCGGGACCGGGCGGCGGCGATCGGCCGGTTACTGTCCTGGTGATGCGGCTTGCCAGCACCGGCAAGTTCAGTTCGGCCGACTATTTCGCGCTGCAGGGCGATGCGGGGTCCGCGCTTGGGGCCGACCTGATCGGATCGGACACGATCTCGGTCGCGCCGGGCAAGACGGCGGCCAAGACCATCACGGTCGAACCGAACGCGACGGTGCTCGGCTTCGTCGCGCTGATCCGCGAACCGGGCGGACGCAACTGGCGCACGACCAAGTCGGTATCGCCGGGGTCGAAATTCACCATCAACGTCAGCCTCGGCAGCGGCGGTATTTCCGCCTGACGGCGCGACAACAGTTGGCAGTGCAGAGAGCAGTGGCATGAGCGACGCAAACAGGGTGCTGTGGTCCGAGGGGCTCTTCTTGAGGACCCAGCACTTCCAACAGCAGGACCGGTTCTTCGAGGCGATGGTGCGCGGCGCGTTGCAGGCCGGCCAGCTCCATACGTTCGGCTTCCAGCAGCTGACGCTCGACCAGTCGCTGCTCGATGCCGGGCAGGTGTCCATCGTGTCGGCGCGGGGCATCTTCCCGGACGGCACGCCCTTCTCTATTCCGGAGTTGATGGACGCGCCGAAGCCGCTGCCGGTCACCGCCGACACCGGCGCCGGGTCGGTGCTGGTCGCCCTGCCGCTCGAGCCGCCCGGCGGCGTCGGTTTCGACCCGGCGCATGCCGCGTCGACCGGCGCGCGCTATCACGGCAAGATCGTTTCGGTGCGCGATGCCGTCCAGGGCGGCGCCGATCCGGAGGAGATCGAGATCGCCCGGCCGCAGGCAGTGCTGCTCGCGCCCGGCAAATCGGTCGGCGGCTACACCGCGCTGCCGATCGCCGACATCAAGGGCATTCGCGCCGAAGGTGGCGTCTCTCTCGACGAGAGCTTCCTGCCGCCGACGCTGATCACCGGCGCGGTCGCTTGGTACCGACAACTGCTGCAGGAGGTCGTCACCGGCCTCGACCAGATCGCCGAGGCGCATGGCAAGATGGTGATGGGCGGGCCGGGCCGCAGCGTCGAGGACCTGCTGATGCTTCACCTCGCCAACGCGGCGCGGCCGCGGCTTGCCCACATGCTGGCGCAGGACGTCTTCCATCCGGCCGAGCTCTATCTCGAGCTTGCCGGCCTCGCCGGCGAGATGGCGACATACGGCTCCAGCTCGCGGCGGCTGGCCGAGCTGCCGGCCTACGATCATATGGCGCCCGGCCCGGCCTATATGGCGCTGGCCGACGCCTTGCGCTCGCTGATCCTCAGCCTGCGCTACATCGAGCCGAAATCGCGCGCTCTGCCCGTCATGCGGCACTCGACCAATGTGTGGAAGGTCCGCATCGACAACCCGAAGCTGCTGGTCGCCAGCCGGATCGTCATCCGCGTCGGCTCCGAACTTTCGGAGGACGCGTTGCGCAAGATCTTCGTCAACCAGGCGACCGTCGGTTCGGCGGACCAGTTCGAGGGCCTGTGGAAGTCGCGCCTGCCCGGCATTCCGCTGAAGCCGCTGCATTCGCAGCCGCGCGAAATCCCTTACGACGGCGACCGGCTCTGTCTGGAGCTGGACCAGAAGAGCGAGCATTGGGCCTCGCTGCTCGATGCCCCCGGCTTCGTCATCGGCGTTTCCGGTGTCCTGCCGAGCGAGCCGCAGGTCGACTGCTATTCGGTGAACAGGTGAGGCCATGAGCCGAGATGATCCTTTCGGACTGTCGGAGGATCGGGAACGCACGCGGATCAGGCTGACGGGCGCTTCGCCCCGGCCAATGGCGCCGCTGGCGCCGGGCGCGCCGGTGAAGCGGGCGCGCGCCCATCCCAACACGCTGATCAACACCTTCGCGCCGTTGCTCGAATTCGCGCCGGAGCTCGAAAGCGCGCTGGCGCCCGAGAACCCGGAAGTGATGCGCACTCGCCTGCTCGACGAACTGGTCCGGGCGCGCGACGCGGCAATTGCCGCGGGCTCCTCGCTGGAGCGGGCCGATCAGGCAGCCTGGGCGGTGGCGGCATTGCTCGACGACCTCGCGCTCAACACGCCGTGGGGTGGCGCCAGCGCCTGGCCGCGCCAGCCGCTGGTGGTCATGCTGCGCGGCGACGTCGATGCCGGCACGCAGTTCTTCTCGCGCCTCGACGAGCTGGAGCGGCATCCGACCCGCGACCGCGAAATGCTCGAGCTGCAATATTACTGCCTGGCGCTCGGCTTCCGCGGCAAATATCGCGTGCCCGGCCGCGCCGGCGACCGCTCGCTCAACGCCGTTCGCGTGGCGGCGGCGCGCTTCCTGCGCAACGCCGACGCCGAAGACGCGCCGCTGTCGCCGAACTGGAAGGGCGTGATCGCCTCCGACGAGCCACAGCGCTTCATCGTCCCGATCTGGGTGATGGCGCTGGCGGCGGTCGTCATTGCCGCGGCTACCCATATCGGCCTGTCGATGGGATTGAGCAGCCAGGCGGTCGAACTCTCAGCGCTGGTCCGCGCGCTGCCGCCTCCCTCCCGAGGCGACGTTGTCCGCGCAGCGCCCAAGCCCGACGCGCCGGAACCGCCGCCGGCGGAGCCGGTCGATTTCGCGTTGCTGCCGGAATTCAAGGCCGAAGCGCCAGACAACCTCAAGGGGGCGCTGAGCGGCACAGAGAGCGTGTCGCTTGCCAAGCTCGTCATCCAGTCTTCCAGCCCCGAGCTGTTTCAGTCGTCGAGGCCAACGCTCACACAAGGCTACGAACCGCTGGTCGAGTCGATCGCCAAGGTGATCCTCGCCAATCAGGAGCTGATCGGAAACATCACCGTCGTCGGCCATACCGACAATGTGCGCCTGCAAAAATCCAACCCGCTTTCGTCCAACCAGCGGCTTTCGGAAGCGCGTGCCGAAACCATAGCCAACCTTCTGGCGCAGGCCGGCGTGCCGCAGGAGCGCATCCATTCCGAAGGTCGCGCCGAGACCGATCCGCTGGCCGATAACTCGACGCGCGAGGGGCGCGCGCTCAACCGCCGCGTCGAGGTCCTGGTCGAGAAGAGGCTGTGATGTTCATCCTGCGCTTCCTCTGGGCCGTTCTGACCTCGCGATTCCTTTGGACGCTGATCGGCATCACGCTGCTTTCGCTGCTGATCTGGGTGTTCGGCCCGATCGTGCGGGTCGGGCCCTATTCGCCGTTCGAATCCGACAATGTGCGCATCGCAATCATCGCCGGGCTGATCATCCTGTGGCTGATCTGGCTGATCATCGCGCAGCGCCGCGCCATCCGCGCCAACCGCATGTTCGTCGCCGAGATCGCGGCGCCGGTCGCGGAAAAGCAGCTGACCCCAGGCGAGGAGAGCGTTGCGGCGGTCGGCGCCAAGTTCGCCGAGGTGATGGCTGAACTCAAGCGGCGCAAGCTCGGCGGCCGAAAATTCCTGCGCGAGATGCCGTGGTATGTGATCGTCGGGCCGCCGGCCACCGGCAAGACGACGGCGCTGCGCCAATCCGGCCTCAACTTCCCGATCGACCTCACCGACGACCTGCAGGGCGTCGGCGGCACGCGCAATTGCGACTGGTTCTTTTCGGAGAACGCGGTGCTGATCGACACAGCCGGCCGCTATGTCCAGCAGGAGAGCCAGCCCGATGTCGACGCGACCGAATGGCTTGGCTTCCTCGATCTGCTCAAGAAGCATCGGGGCCGGCGGGCGCTGAACGGCGTCATCGTCGCGCTGTCGATCGATGCGCTTTCGGAGGGCGACGAGGCGATCAAGGCGCATGGCCGCAAGATCCGCCGCCGGCTGGCGGAGCTGAACGACCGCCTCCAAATCCGCCTTCCCGTCTATCTGATGCTGACCAAGGCCGACCTGATCAAGGGGTTCGAGGCCTTCTTCGGCGGCTTGTCGACCGCAGCCCGCGAGCAGGTGTGGGGGACGACCTTCGCGCTCGACGCGCGCGTCGACGCCAAGACCATCGAGAAGGAACTGGCCACGCTTGCCACGGAACTGGAGCGGCGGCTGGTGCCGCGGCTGGAGGACGAGGACAAGCTCGGCGCGCGCGCCGAGATCTTCCGCTTCCCGGCCCAACTCGCAAGCCTGTCCGAGCCGATCCAGGTGCTGATCGAGGCGATGTTCGGCGAAAGCCGCTACGAGGAGGCGGCCTGGCTGCGCGGCCTCTATCTGACGTCGGCGACCCAGGAAGGCGCGCCCATCGACCGGCTGACGGCGGCGCTTTCTTCCTCCTTCGGGCTGCCGCCGCGCCGCGCCATGCTGGCGCCGCGCGTCGAGAAGCGCAGTTTCTTCCTCCGGAACCTTTTGACCGAAGTGATCTTCAAGGAAGCGGGCTTGGGCACGTTCGATCCGCTGGCGCAGCGCCGCCGCGCCTGGATCTGGCGCGGTGCGGCTGCAGCATGCGCGCTTGCGGCCCTGCTCACCGGCGGCTTGTTCACCTGGTCCTATCTCGACAATCGCAATGCGATCACCGCACAGGCCGGCCAGTTCGAGGCGCTGCAGGCGCCACTGACCGACGTCGCCGCCACGCCGGCATCGGTTGAGCAGCCGACGATGGATGGAGCGCTGGCCGCGATGGATGCGGTGGCGACGGCCCGCACCGCGCCGCCCGACGCGGCCCGCAACCTGTTCGGGCCGACCGCATCGGCGGAACTCGTGCGTGCACAGACCGATACTTATGAGCACGCGCTGCGCAACGTGCTCGAGCCGCATATGGTGGCGCTGCTGGAAGCCACCATGTGGCGGCAGATCCGCGATCCGGACTTCATGCTCGGCGCGCTGAAGACCTACCGCATGATGACGGGCCTGTCGCAGATGGACACCGACTTCGTGCAAAACTGGTGGGTGAACAGCCTGCCGGAATTCGCGCCCGCCCCGCCCTTCCCGACCGCCGACGCCGAAGAGCATCAGCTTGCCGCGATCCGCCGCATGGCGGTCGACGACAGCTATATCGCACCGGACAAGGAGCTGGTCGCCGAGGCGCTGAAGACGGTGTGCACGATCTCGCTGCCGGAGCGCGCCTATAAGCAGCTGCTCGCCGATCCGGAAGTGGCAGCTGTCAAGGAATGGGTGCCCGCCAATTTCGCCGGTCCCAACGGCGCCAAAGTGTTCGCGCGCCGCTCCGACAAGACGCTGCGCGTCGGCGTTTCCGGCGCTTTCACCTATGCCGGCTTCCATGGCGCCGTTCTCGACCGGGTCGAGGATGTGGCGGCGCAGGCCGCGCTCGATCGCGCGGTGTTCGCCGGCGGCTGCTCGGAGAATTCCGAGACCTCGGTGTCGGCGCTGTCCGAGGACATCCTGAAGCTCTATTACGACGACTATATCGCGCAGTGGGACAGTTTCCTGCGCGACATGCGGCTGGCGCCGCTGAGCGACCTCAACGTCGCCAGCGAAAACCTCAAGGATCTTTCGAGCGCCGACTCCGCGCTGAAGCGGTTGCTCACCGCGGTGGTGCAGGAGACCGACCTGACCCGATCCGACGAGGCGCCGGCCGACGACAAGAACGGCGGCGCCGCGAAGACCGGCTCGAAGCTGCTCTCCAAGCTCGGCAAGCTTGGCAAGGTGGTGAAGACGGGAGCGAAATTACTGCCCCGCGCGGGCTCGGCCGATCAGGTCGACATGACCGGCAGCCTGGTGGCCGAGCACTTCAAGCCGCTGAAGGGCACGATCGCGGAGGTCGACGGCCAGCCGCCGGCGCTCGATGCGGCCGTGGTGGCGCTGACGGCGCTGTCCAACGTGCTGCAGACGGTGACCGCCAATCCCGATCCGCAGGACGCCATCAAGAAGCAGGGCGGTCTGGCCGAATTGACGGGCGCGGTGGCCAGGCAGGCGCAGATCCTGCCCTCGCCGATCAACGATTGGCTGGGCGGGATTGCCGGCGACGCCAGCGGCCTGTCGCAGAAGGCCGTCACCAACGAGCTCAACGCCATCTGGCGCGCCGACATCCTGCCTTTCTGCCAGGCGGCGCTGAACAACCGCTATCCCTTCAGCCCCGAGAGCGCGGTGGATGTCAATGTGCGCGACTTCCAGCGCCTCTTCGGTCCCGCCGGCCTGATCGACGCCTTTATCAACGACCATCTGATCAACTATGTCGACACCGCCAGCCAGCCCTGGAAATGGCGCGCCGATTTCGGCCTCGACCCGGCGGCGCTGGCGGCGTTCGAGCAGGCAAGGCACATCCGCGACGACCTGTTTCCCGGCGGCACCGGCCCGGTGATGAACTTCACGCTGGAGCCGAAGGACCTGTCGCCCAATGTGACGCGCGTGACGCTCAACCTCGATGGCCAGAACCTCGTCTATTACAACAACGCGACCAGACCGCAGCCGATGACGTGGCCCGGCAAGGATGGCACAGGCGTGATCTCGCTCGCTTTCCAGCCGGTCGACGGCTCGCCAGAGGTCATGCTCAACGAGACCGGCAGTTGGGCGTGGCTGAGGATGCTGCGCGGCGGCAAGTTCGCCGGGACCAAGCTCGCCGACGTCTACAGCCTGCGGCTCGGCACGAAAGGCATGTATGCCGATTTCGAGCTCAAGGCGGCCAGCGTCGAGAATCCCTACACGCTCGAGATGTTCAAGAAGTTCACATGTCCGCCGCAGATATGAACGTCGGCTTTTTTGGCAAGATTCCGGCGACCGGAGATTTCGTCGCCTGGAATTTGCCGCGCACCTTCATCGACCGGTGGGACCGATGGATGTCGATGGAGTTGCGCGCGCGACCCGATGAGGGGGGTTTGGATTCGCGTGTCTGGCGCTTCATCGTCAAGGGCGGTATTTTCGGCGACCAGCCCTGTGCCGGCGCCTGGCGCATGAGCGAGGACCGCGTGGGACGCCGCTATCCGTTCGCTGTAATCCGCCTCGGGCCGCCGCCGGAGCCGGGCGACTCCTGGTTCGACGGCATTGCCGATCTCGTCAGGGAAACGGTCGAGGAATACCGGGCCCAGGTCTGGATCGCTGAGCGCATCGGCCAACTGCCGCAGCCGGAAACCCTGGACCGCAAGGAACGGATCGCGTTCTGGCTGGACGACTGGGAGGTACATGAGCTCGACTTCGCCGACATCCACGATCTTGCGGCCAACGGGCTGCCGGCGATGAGGGCGACACGGCAGGAAACGGCGGAGTCCTGAGCCATGGGTTGCACCGTTTTCGCCGAGGGCATGGGCTGGTTCCACCAGAGCAGCAATGGAACCGGGACGGCACCCGGCGACGTCTGCCTGAGCCCGCCGCCACCGCCTGCCGGACCGGTACCGGTCCCCTATGTCAACATGCTGTTCGCCAGCGATCTCACCAAGGGCAGCAATAGCGTCAAGGCCGATGGTAGTCCGACGGCGTTGGAGAACTCGTCGGAAATCGCCATGAGTACCGGCAACGAAGCGGCAACGCCGGGCCTTGGCGCCGGCGTCGTCACCCACAAGATCAAAGGCAAAGGCAGCTTTTCGCTGTGGTCCTTCACGGTGAAGGTCGAAGGCAAGGGCGTGTGCCGGCACGGCGACCCGTTGCTGCAGAACGAGGCGTGTACGCCGCCGAACTGCACCGCGCCGGGTGCCAGGGTGCTCTTCGTAAACCGCATGACAGCGGAGGGCGTCACACAAGGCAAGAAATGCAAGACGCCATACAGTCAAGACTGCCGCCCCGACCGTACGGCAGCTCAACGCGACGCGGTCAATGGTAAACCATGCTGGGAATGCAAGGGCAAGAAGGCGACCGGAACCGCGCCCTTCCATCGAGACGGCACACACAAACTGGAAGAAACCAAAAACGCGGACGGAAGCTGGTCGGACAAGGAGTACCGGACGCATGATCACCAACCTCCATTGAACCGCGCTTGGGAGGAACTGGGCGGCTGTCACTTGCAACCGTCGCCCGACGCGTTCAAAAAAATCATGGGCGAGGCGGAGTTCGTCAGGCCTCACTGCGAAGCGCACTACATGAGCCAGGGCTCAAAGGTTAAGGCACATGCCAAGTCGTTGAGGAGCTAGATGAACCGGCGCTATCAGGAGTTGCAGGACACCTATCTGGCGGAATTGAGATCGATTTTGCCGCCTATTCTGTCATGGTGGAAGGAACACGCAGTCCGACCGCCCGCCGAAATGGGGACTGGCGGTAATCGCAATGACTTCGAACGGCGTTGGCCGCTTGGCCCCGTCGCGCATCCTCGAGTGCTCGCTGTGCTGCGAACATATTATCTCGCCGTCCTAGCGCTCAACCGTGAATTCGAGACGCTGCGGCCGCCTCAGGACACAACGCCGCGCGAAAGCGATTGGGGTATCGACGACGAAGAGGCCGACGTGCCGTTTGTGCTGCCGATCGACCTGCTGGTCAACGATCTGGAGAGCATCGCGCCCGATCTTTACGAGATCATGAGTAATCTGGTCTTCGTCCCGGTTGGCCTTGCCCCCGACGGCGAGTATTGCTGACATGGCATTCGATATCGTCCATGACATTGACAAAGCGGTGCGCCAGCTTCTGGAGGCGCCGAACGATCTTGCGGAACTGATGCCGGATCAGGGCGCCGTAAAATCGATGTCCGAGGCAACCGACCAGCACAGGGACATCTACGCCAAATACATCGCCAACTTCGACGTCGCCTACCAGATTGCAGACGATTGGTGGGAAGGCTGCGTCGCGGCTTACATCGAGGACGGCTATGGTCCCGACGAGGCGAACGAACTTGCCTACGACAAGCGGCTCGCCGGACCGGCCTCCGCGCCCGAGGTCGTCTGGTTCTTCCGCAACTACTGGCTGGCCTTCGACGAGGTGAACCGCGCCCTTCCGCCGAAAGACCGAGTGCCGCCGCAGGTGGCAATGCTTGGCTGGCTGGTGGAGGAGGGCCGCACGGACTATGTCCGGCTGCTCACTTGCATGCCCTTCTGGCCGATCGGCCTCGACGAAAATGGCAATTGGTGCTGACCCATGGCCTTCGACGTCTGGCTCGAGAACCGCACCCCCTTCGCCACGGCGACGCATGTGCAGGTTGATGCCGGAGGCCAGGAGGTGCTGGTTGCCATGCTCTCGGCGAGTTTCCAGGGCGATGCGGACAACGCGGGACTGCATCCGGCTGATGATCAACTCCCGGTCACCTTCGGCGACGTGCCTTTCGGCAATCCGGCACTATCTTCGACCCGCTACGAAGCCGATATAGCGCCGGTCAAACCGGCAGCCGAGGTGATCGTCAACGGCACGGCCCATGCTCCGAACGGCAAGCCGGTACGCGAGATGCAGGTCGGATTGCGGATCGGCAGCGTGCGCAAGGTGCTGAACGTGGTCGGGGACCGCATCTACGACGCCGGCAGCTACAGCGCACCGCGTCCATTCACCACAATGCCGATCGTCTACGAACGGGCCTTTGGCGGCACGACGGCGGAAGGAAGAGCCGAGCCACGTAACCCCGTCGGTGTCGGCTTCCATCACGCGGCGTCGGCCGACAAGGCGGTGCGCACGCAAGCGCCCAACGTCACCTATCCGGGCGAACCCTATCTCAGCCCCACGGATCGCCCCTCGCCGGCAGGCTTCGGTGCCCTTGGTCGAGGCTGGCAGCCACGTCTTGGTTTCGCCGGAACCTACGACCAGGCATGGATCGACACGCAATGGCCGCTGCCGCCAAAGGATTTCGATCCGCGTCATCATCTCGCCACGCCGCCGGATCAGCAATTGCCGCAGCTTGTCGGCGGTGAAGAGGTTGCGCTTGTCGGTCTGACCCCGACAGGGCGCTGGAATTTTCGCTTGCCTCGCATCGTCGCGCCCGTGCGGCTGATCTTCGACGACCGCATCGAGGAGCGCAGCTTCGCAGCCGATACTGTGATCATCGAGCCAGACCTTTGGCGCATTACGCTCAAGGCACGACTTTCCTTTGTCACACTCCGCAATGCTGCCACCTTGCGCGAGATAGTTTTCGGCCACGTATCCCCCGTGTGGCTCAGCGCGCGGCGCAAGCGCAAGGCCTATCTCAATCCGCTGGGCGGCGACGGCACCTTGGGCAACCAGCCAGTGTGGCTGCCATGAAGCGCCCGCTCTATATCGCAGGCGCCGGCGCAGTCACCCCTGCGGGGCTTAATGCGACGCAAACGATCTGCGCTATCCGCGCCAGCCTCTCCGCCTATGAGGAGATAACGCTCTCGGAGCCGTTTGGCGCCTTGCAGGTCGTCGCGCGCATACCGGCCCACAGGCGCCTGCGCAGAACCCAAGGTGGATGGCTGGTCAATATGGCCTCGCGCGCCATGGCTGAGGCGTTAGAAACCGGCGATATTGCGCCCGAAGTTACGGCTATCCTGCTCACGCCGCCTGAGGGTTTTCGCAATCATCCGGCCTATCAGGACATCGCGCCACACGACTTCCTTGCGGCTGTGATCAGGGCCAGCGGACATCGTTTCCATGCGGCGTCGCGGGCGATAGACGGCGGCGCGGCTGCCAGCATCGGCCTGCTGGAGCGCGCAGTGGACATGATGGAGCAGCAAGGCGTCGAACAGGTCTTGCTCGGCGGCGTCGACAGTCTTGTCAACGACAGTGATCTTGCCCGTCTCGGCGCGGCCCGCCGTCTCAAGGCCCCCGACAACGCGCAAGGTCTTGTACCAGGCGAGGCGGCGGCGTTCGTGCGGCTGACGCTGCAGCCGGAAGAAAAGGCAACGGTCTTTGCCGCGATCCACGGTATTGGCACCGCCCAGGAAAAGGACACGGTCCTGTCGAGCCGTTACAGTCAGGGACGGGCCATGCTCGGGGCTTTGCGCGACGCCGTGACCGGCTCTGGGCCTTCGGAGCCCGACATCGACTTCGTGGTCAGCAATGGCAATGGCGAACGCTATCAGGGTTGGGAAATGCTGATCACCCGACCGCGCTTTTATCGCACGCGCCGCGACATGATGGCGACCGCCTACCCGGCCATGACGATCGGCGACATCGGCGCGGCAGGTGGCGCGTTGGTCCTCATGCTTGCTGCCGACAGCTTTCTCAAGGACTATGCGCCGGGATCAACCGCCATCTGCGAAGTGGCTTCCGAGAGCGGCCTGCGTGCTGCGGCGGTCATGGCCCGCATGACGCGTCGCTGACGCTGTCGGCTTTACATCCAGGCCGGGAATTTGCGCGTCCTGCGCCAGTCGGCGAACGGTGCCTCGGGCGTGGCAATTGCCGCGCGCAGCGCATCCAGCCTGAGCCTGCGCATCGAATGGAAAGGCGTGTGGTTGCGCCCGCCCTGTCCCTCGTCCCACCATGCGGCAACGCGATCGGCGACAGGCAACGGGCTGTCGGTCAGAGATTCAAACGCCTTCCCCAAATCGGCCGGGTCTATCGTGAACAGGTCGGTGTCGTTGAAGTCCACGTCGAACAGATCGCGCATCGCCAGCCCGGCGGCAAAGACAAGTTCCGGCTCGCGCATCTTCTCGATCAGCCAGGGCATTACCGACCGATCGCCAAACAGGCCGATCGACGCCGTTGCCGCCACGCGCAGCAGGGGCTGGCCGAGGCGCGTCTGCAGCCAGGCTTTCGCGGCCTTGGGCGGCGTCGTCAGCAGGCGTATCTCGATCGCCGCCTCCGCGTGGTCCGCCTCCAGCACGATCTTGTTGATCACTGGATGCGCGGACCGCGCCTCGCCAAGCAGGCAAGCGGCGAAGGCGGCCGCAAGACGTTCTTTCGCAGTCTCGCCGTCAAGGCCAGCCAGGACTGCCGGAAGCAGGTCGCGCCGCCTAAGCCCGCCGGCGAGCCGAATGGCGCGCCGGCGGATGCTGGCGTCGGAATGGCTCGCCAAATCATGCAGGCGCTGTCCCGGATCAACGCGATGATGCCACAGCGCAGACAGCCCAAGGCAGCGCAGTCGCGCATCGCTTGTGTCCAGCCATTGCGCCACGAAGGGACGCAGGTTTTCGCGCGGCGTGCGCGCGATCGCAGCGGACAGGCTCGAAATGCCGGCCTCACCCAGGCTTGCGCCGGCGTCGATTGCGGAGGTCACCAGGTTGGCATCGCTCCAACGCATTGCCAGAGTGCCGAGCACGAAAAGTTCCCCCGGTTCGGCGTAGTCGGCGAAACGCGCTTGAGCAGCTTCCCAACCGGTCTTGCCGGCTGCCATGAGCCCTTCGAGATTGGCTTCGAGACGCTGGTCGATACGGCCGATACCCGTCTCATCGAGGACTGGACCATCGATCTCCCGACGACGGCGAAGCCAGAGGAAAGCCGCATCCTCGGCGTGCTGATCCACGATGGCAGCGATGGTTGCAACGCGATGCACGACAGCGCCTCAGTTGAGATGCACGGCCCCGCCGCGAATACGGTTGGTCCCACTCGCCTGGCTGGTCAGATGGCTACCACGAATGGTCACACGACCATCCTTCTCCAGAATGATTGATGCCAGGCCACAACGCAGTTCTATACGCTCTTCGCCCATGATGACGACTCGATCGCCTTCGCGGACCACTTGCAGCTCCCTGTTCTTGTGAGCGGGAGCGACGATGCGCCCAACAACCAGCGGTCGTGTCGGGTCACCCTCCTCGAACAGCAGGGCCAGTTCCGAGCCGATCGCGGAAACGTCCAGTTCCGTCAGGCTGCGCGCCGCAATCGCCGTCTCGCGCGGATTGCCGACGAAGACCACAAGTGGTGCTCCGCATTCGAAACCGATGAGCAAGCCGATGACGACGCCGTCGATGCGATCCAGCACTTCCATGATGACGCCCTCAATTGTTGTTGATGGTGCTTCCCTTAACGATCACATCGCCGTCGGCCTTGACGGTGATCTTGCCGCTGCCCCTGAGTGTAATATCCTTCCCGTCAGCGACAATGGTGCCGTCCTTTTTCATAGTGATCGACGCCGAGCCGCATTTGAGCGTGATCGAATCGCCCGCTTCGATCATCAGATTCTTGCCAACCTTGATTGAACTGTCTTGGGCAATGTCGATACCGCTGCTCTTCCCGACCTTGAGAGCATGCGCTCCGCCGACATCGGTTCCGTCATCCGCCCCGATCTTGGCCGTTCGTGCCTTTCCTATCTGGGACGACTGTGCCCCTCCGACTGTGAAACTCTGGTCGGCGCCAACATTGACGCTTTGCGCTGCCCCGATATTCCAGCTGTCGGAAGCCCCAATATCGTGGCTCTGATTGGTGCCGACGCTGACGGATCGGGTTATGCCGATGGTGTTCGTCTGAGAAGCGCCAACGGTCCTCGCTTCAGCAGCACCCACAGTGTCCACACGCGCCGCCCCCACCGTCACCGTCTGCACCAGACCCACCGTCTGCGAATGGTTCGCGTCGATGTTTTCCGTCGAATTCGCAACGACGTGGATCGTCTCATTCGCCTGGACCGTCAGCGAGCGGTTCGCGCCCACCGTCTCGGTGTCGTTGCTGCCGATGTTGGTGGTCTGGTCGACGCCGATCTTGACGGTCTTGTTGTTGCCGACGTCCTCGTCGAGGTTGTGGCCGACGGAGTGCTTGGCATCGTGGTCGATGCGGTCGGACTGGTCGTGCTGCACGGTCTTGTTGCGGTCGTGCTTGACCAGCAGGTGGTGGTCCTTCTGCGCCTGGAAATTGACGAGCTCGGAACCGGCCTTGTCCTCGAACATCAGCTCGTTGTAACCACCGCCGCCTTTGGATGAGTTCGACTTCCAGCCCGATTGCGTCGCGTTGGCCGGCAGCCCGTAGGGCGGCATCTCAGCGGCGTTGTAGACCCGGCCGGTGATGATCGGCAGGTCGGGATCGCCCTCGATGAAATCGACGATGACCTCCTGGCCGATGCGCGGGATCTGGATGAAACCCCAGCCGCTGCCGGCCCAGGTCTGCGACACGCGCACGAAGCAGGAAGAGTTCTGGTCCTTCTTGCCGAGCCGGTCCCAATGGAACTGCACCTTCACCCGGGCATATTTGTCGGTGAAGATTTCTTCGCCGGAGGGGCCGACCACCGTCGCCGTCTGCGGCCCGCGCATGATCGGCCGCGGTGTGATGCGCGGCGGCCGGTAGGGCAATTTGGCGGGAGCGACGCCCAGCACGACCTTGAAGTTCTCGGCATGGGCCTCGTTCTGGGTCCTGTAGCCGGGGTCGAACAGCCTGTATTCGGCGCTGATCACCAGATATTCCTGGTTCTGGTCGTCGCGCGGAAAACTTTCCAGCTTGAACTTACAGCCGGAAAAAAGGCCGCGCACCGTGCCCACCGCCGTGCTGCGCTTGTGCACCGCCTGAAGTTCCTCGCGGCGAATCCCCGCAATCGTGTCGCCCCGCCCGACATCGAGATGCGCGCCGGGCTGGCGGTAGTTCTCGCCCGCGGCCTCCTTGTGGCTGAACGGCTGGGCGGACTTCGCCATCAAATCCGCGCCGGGCTTCTCGAAATCATAGTCGGTGTGGGCATAGGCGCCGGGCCGCACCGCGCTGCCCGGAATCCATTCGGTAATGTATTCGACGTCGCGCCGCGAGGCCTGGCCCTCGAAATTATAGAGCACCTTCTCGTAGCCGGGCGCCGGCTTCAGCTTGCTCATCGCATCGCAGAGCACCAGGGTGTGCTTGCCCTCGTCATGCTCGAAGAAATAGAAAATGCCCTCGTGCTCGAGCAGGCGCTGCACGAAATCGAGATCGCTCTCGTCATACTGCACGCAATATTCGCGCGAGGGATAGGAGCCCTGCAGCCGCTTCTCGAATTTCGCGATGCCGTATTTCGAGAAGATCTTCTCGACGATCTCGACCGCCGTCATGTTCTGGAAGATGCGGCAGTCGGTGGTGTTGCCGAGGAACCAGAACCACGGCCTGATCACCGCCTCGTAAAAGGCCAGCCTGTCCTCGATGCGGGTGAGCTTGAACTCCGACACCAGGCCGCTGAACCATCGCTTTGGGTCGGATTCACCCTCGACCGAGACGACGCCGCCCAGCATCTTCAAGGGATCGACATCGTGGCTCTTAGAGACGAAGCCGACCGTATAGGTGAAACAACGGCTGATCTCGTCACGCCCGACGAGATGGGTGAAGGTCAGCGCATCGCCGCCAACCGGCGTTTGCACAACCGTGGCACGTTCGTTCGGCATGGTCGTGCCCCTCCTGGACGCGGCCGCCAGTGTGATGGATCGAAGCCCCCGCTCTGTTAACTGCATCACGTTCGGGGAGTTTTCGAATTCACCGCACCGGACAGGTCCAGCCTAGCACATGTTTGACTGCCGCCAAATAACAGCGAGGGCCAAACCGTCCCCATGCGGGTCGGTGTGAAACGCTCCTCTCCCGCCGCTCTCGCAAACTGCTAGAATGGCTGGAGCATTCCGGGAGAAGCACATAGCGGCTTTCCGTCCGGATTGCGCGAAACAAGGATTTATTTACCAGGTTCAGCGACGTTTCCGGATGTTCATCTCGCTCCAGATCAGCAATGTCGACAGACTGCCCACCGGCAGCCCGACAAGCTACGCCGCCCGCGACCGCAGCTTCGAGATCGGCCGCGAGAATTGCGACTGGACGCTCGCCGACCCGGACAAATTCATCTCGGGCCGGCACTGCGAGGTCCGCTACCAGGCGGGCGCCTTCTGGCTCTACGACGTCTCGCGCAACGGAACCTTCATCAACGGTTCCAGCCAGCGCATGGCCGGTCCGCACCGACTGGCCCATGGCGACCGGGTGCTGATCGGCCGCTATGTCGTCGCGGTGTCGATCGACGAAGAACGACCAGCGACTGGCCATCCGCAAAGCCGGGCCGGATCGACGCAACGCGATCTGCCGCCGTCGACGGGCAGGCCTATCGAATTGGGCAACGAGCCGTTCTTCAGTCCGACGGAACAGCGCACCGGACAGGGAGCGCCGGTATCGACGTCCTCAGCGCTGCGCCAGCCGGCCCCGGCCGTGCCTGCTGGCCGAGCCGCCGACGCCGACACGCTGCTGCGGGATATCGCGAAGGCGGCCGGCATTGCGCCTGACCTGCTTCAGTCGCGCGATCCGCAGGAAGTGGCCGCCGAGATCGGCACGGTGCTCAGAACCACGGTCGAGCAATTGTCGCTGCTGCTCAAGGCGCGCGCGGCGGCCAAGGTGCTGGCCAAAAGCACGCATCGCACAATGATCGGCGCCGAAAACAACAACCCGCTGAAATTCGTTCCCGGCACCGACGACATACTGGAGATCATGTTCGCAAAACGCCGGGCCGGTTATCTCGACGCCGCGCACAGCGTCGAGGACGCCTTCCGGGACCTCAAGACGCACGAATTGGCCACTTACGCCGCCATGCAGGCAGCACTGTCCAGGCTGCTCGACGACCTGTCGCCGGAGGCGATCGCCAGGAAGCTGCCGCCGGCGTCCTTCTCATCCAAGAAAAGCCAGGCGTGGGATGCCCTCGTCGCCACTTGGCGGACGATGGAGGAGAAGCACGAAAACGGCATGCTCGACGTCTTCCTGGCTTATTTCAGCGAAGCCTACGCCAAGGCCGACAAGCTGAAATAGCCAACCAGGTCAGCCGATCAAGGCGCTATGTGACGGGTCTCACAGAAGAACCCGTCGCTTCGATCATCCTGCTTTCCGATTTCAATCAGCTGCCTGATTTCAATTAGGTGCTTGGGCGGTTAGGATGACGCACGGAAGCTTGCCTGGCGGGCAAAGCGGCGTGGCTTGGGGCGTATGCAGCAATGTCATGTTTCGGCGAGATGAGCCTTTCCATCCGGCCCGCCGCCAACTCTTGGCCTGAAAAGCGCGAAGCCGCCCTCTTTCCCCGCCGAAGAAATATTCGCCGCACCGCGACGGTGGACCGCCGATGAGCTCGAAGGACGATCCCTCCCGGCCGGCGGACAAGACCGTCATCCGCGCGCCACGGCCAAGACAACGATCACCTGTGGCTCCCGAGAGCGCCTCTTCAGGTGGCCTTGTGCCGGCAGCCAGGGAATCGACGGTGTTCGACCCCGGCGTCGGCCGGCAGATGCCGACCGGCTGGTCGACCGGGACGGTGGTCGTTCAAGGTGTGGCTCCGGCCGCGGCTGCTGCCTCAACGCCCGCGCTGCAGCAGGAAATACTGCTCCACGCTACGGATGGCGTGAAATACGCCGCGTCAAATCCAATTCTCGCTGCCGCCGCGCCCCTGCTCGTGCTGTTCGGTCAGTTGCGGCTGATGCCGGTCGAGCGGCAAGCGGCGCCGCTGGCGGAGCACATCGCCGAAGCGGTCGAGACGTTCGACCGGGAAATGGCGAAAGCCGGCATCGCCGAGGAGGACGGCAGAATCGCGAGATTCGCCCTTTGCGAGACGGCCGACGATCTCGTCGGCAACCTGCCTTGGCCGAAGGACGACGCCTGGAGCGGGCACAGCCTGGTGACGCGGTTCTTCCACACCAAGCCCACAGGCGCCGGTTTCTATGGGGCGCTGAACAAGATCCTGGGCAGCCCGGAATCGCATTTCGACCTGCTCGAGCTGATGCATGCCTGCCTGTCGCTCGGCTTCGAAGGCCAGTATCGCGGACGGGCCGGCGAACGGGACGATCTCGAACACATCCGGCGCGACGTCTACGACACGATCCGGTACTTCAGGCCGCGCGCCGGGGACGACATCTCGCCCCATTGGCAAGGCATGGCGGCGACGCTGTCGAAGCCGAGGGCGCGGCTGCCGCTATGGGCGGTCGCGGCAGCCGCCGCGACGCTGGTGACGGTGGCGTTCTTCGGGTTACGGGTCCTGATCACCGACGAGGGCGACGTGACCGCTGGCGAATTGCTGGCGCTCAACCCATCGACGCCAGTCACCATCGAGCGCGCCAGCGTAGCGGCGCTCGCCGAGCCCGCGGAAGCCGCCCCGCCGCCGCCTGTCGTCCCCACCACCACCCAGATCGACCGCATCCGGGCGGCTTTAGCCAAGGAGATCGCCGGCGGCGGGCTGACGGTCGGCACGAAGGGCAACTTCATCGTGGTGGAAGTCAACAATCAGCTGCTCTTCGCGCCCGGGCAGGCGGAGCTGAAACCGGAATTCCAGCCCATCGCGGCGGACATTGCCACGGCGCTCAATGCCGAGCCCGGACCAATCCGGATCGTCGGCCACACCGACAATGTGAAGCCGAAGAAGTCGAGCCGGTTCAAATCCAACTTCGATCTTTCCGTCGCTCGCGCCAAAGCCGTCCAGACGATGATGGCGAAAGAACTCAAGGAGCCGTCGCGGATCACGGTCGACGGCAAGGGCGAGGACGAACCGATCGCCGACAATGCAACCCCGGACGGCCGCGCGAAAAACCGCCGCGTCGACGTGATGATCCCGAAGGAGGAGACGTTGTGAGCGGGTGCGGCGGGGAGCGGCACTGATGCGCTGGGCGCTGCGGATATTCAGCCTGTTGGCGCTCGCCGGTTTCTCGGCGGCCGTCTGGTATGCCGGGCCACTGATCCGCTTCGCCGATTCCCGTCCGCTCGAACCGGTCTGGCTCAGGGCGGCAATCATCGGCGTGACCGTCGCGCTGCTCGCGCTCTTCTACGGCATCCGCTTCCGGCAAGGGCGCAAGGCGCAAAAGGCGCTCGAAAAAGCGATCACGCGCAGCGACGACCGGAACGACGATTCACAAGTGCTCGAGGCGCGCATGGGCGAGGCCATCGCGACGCTGAAGCAGTCGAGCGGCAAGCGCAATTTCCTCTATGATATCCCCTGGTACATCATCATCGGCCCGCCGGGAGCCGGCAAGACGACGGCGCTGGTCAATTCGGGGCTGAAGTTCCCGCTTGCCGGCTCCGGCAATGCCCAGCCGGTAGCCGGTATCGGCGGCACGCGGTCCTGCGACTGGTGGTTCACCGATGATGCCGTGCTGATCGACACTGCCGGCCGCTATACGACGCAGGATTCGGACGCCCAACGCGACAAGGCGAGCTGGCTCGCCTTCCTGGGGCTGCTCAAGAAATTCCGCACCAGGCAGCCGATCAATGGCGTGATCCTCGCCATCAGCCTTGCCGACCTCATCGGCCTGGACGACCAGCAGCTCGACGCGCATGTCACCGAAATAAGAAGCCGCCTGCGGGAGCTGCACGAGACGCTGAAGATCCAGTTCCCGGTCTACCTGCTCTTCACCAAGGCCGACCTCGTCGCCGGCTTCATGGACTATTTCGGCGATTTCGACGAAGCCAGCCGGCGCAAGGTGTGGGGCGCGACCTTCCAGACCACCGACCGCAACAGGAACATGGTCGGCGAGGCCCCGGCCGAGTTCGACGCGCTGGCCAGGCAACTGGCGGATGAGATCGCCGACCGCCTGCAGGACGAGGCCGATCCGGTGGCGCGCATCGCGATCTTCGGCTTCCCGGCGCAGTTCGGGGCGCTGAAGGCCCGCATCGTGCGTTTTGTCACCAGCCTGTTCGATGCCTCGCGGGCCCAGGTGAACGTCAGCCTGCGCGGGCTTTATTTTTCCTCGGGCACGCAGGAAGGAACGCCCATCGATCAGGTGCTGGGCGCGATCGGCCGCAGTTTCGGCCGTGCTTCCCAGGCGCATCTTTCCGGCACCGGCAAGAGCTTCTTCCTGCATGATCTTCTGGCGAAGGTGATCTTTCCCGAGGCAGGCTGGGTCTCGTTCGACAGGGTCGCAGAGCGGCGCGCCAGGCTAGCCAGATTTGGCAGCCTCGCCGCGATCGCGCTGGCGGCTTTAGCGGCGCTCGGCGTGCTGGGCTTCAGCTTCTCGGCCAACAAGTCGCTGATCGCCTCCACAAGGCAGGCGATGGCGCAGTACCGTCAGAGCGCGGATTCGCTGCTCAAGAGCACGACCGTGACCGACGTCGATCTCGAGAACGTCATCGGTCCGCTCGACCAGTTGCGCAACCTGCCGGCTGGATATGAAACCGCCGGCCAATCGAAGCCGGTCGAGGAGAGTTTCGGGCTCAGCCAGCGGGAGAGACTTCTGTCGGCGTCCAAAACCGCCTACCGGCAGGCGCTTGAGCGAAGCTTCCGCTCCCGGCTGCTGGTTCAGGCCGAGCGCACGATCCAGGCCAAGATGGCCGACCCGATCTCGCTTTACGAGCCGCTGAAGATCTATCTGATGCTGGGCGGCAAGGCGCCAAAGGTCGACGACGAGCTGATCGTCTCCTGGATGAAGCAGGACTGGGAGGAAAACCGCTACCCGGGCGAGAACAACCGTGAGGGCCGGGCGCAGCTCGAAAAGCATCTGCGCGCCATGCTCACGCTCGACGATGCCTACGACCCGGTGTTCGAGCTCAACCAGCCGCTGGTCGAGGCAGCGCAACGCTCGCTCGGACGCATGAGCCTTGCCGACCGCGCGTCGGCGCTGATCAGGTCGGCGGTCTACGCGGCAAGGCTCGGGGACTTTTCCGTTGCCGCGAAAGCCGGCGCGGAGGCGCAACTCCTGTTCGAACGCATGGACGGCGGCGAGCTTTCCGACCTTCGCGTTCCCGGCCTCTACACCCGGGCCGGCTTCAACGGCTTCTACCTGCCGCAGCTCTCACGCATCGCGCAGATGCTGGTCGACGATCAATGGGTTCTCGGCGGCGGCGGCGAGCGGGGCGGCATCGATGAGGACCTGCCCAGGCTCGGCCCCGACCTCATCGACCGCTACGGCAAGGAATTCGCTTCCGCCTGGAATGGCGCCCTCGACCTGCTGAAGTTGAAGGCGATGCTGAAGGACAAGCCGCAATATATCGCGCTCTCCGCCGCAGCCTCGCCGGACTCGCCGCTGGACCGGCTGTTCACGGCGATCGCCGATGAAACCGCGTTGACGAAGGACGGCGCCGCCTCCGAAGCCGGGACCGGCGCGGCAGAGCAGGACCCAGCGGGCATGGCCAAGGGCCTGGCCCGCATCGGGCTGCAGAGCGCCCGCGGCAAGTCGCAAAGCCGCGCGGGCACAAGCTCGCCCGCCACGCAGAACGCCGGCGCCACCGTGGAAGCACAGTTCAGGCCGTTCCAGGCGCTGGCGAGCGGCTCTGCCGGCCATCGGCCGATCGATGCGCTGACGCAGAATTTCCACGACGTCTACCAGAGCGTGAAGCTCGCGGCCGACGTCCCCGCGCAGACGGAGCGCGTCAACGCGAACCTCAAGCTGCAGATCTCGACGCTGCGCGCCAATGCCTCGCGCCTGCCCAGGCAGCTCGCGCGCATGATCGATGCGGCCGCGGACGAGTTTGAGGGCAATGTCGCCGAGACCTCTGTCGCCAATCTCAACCAGACGCTCGATGAGACGGTCACGCGCCCCTGCGAGGAGGCGGTCAACCGCCATTATCCCTTCGCCGGCGACGGCACGGAGGAAATCTCTCTTGCCGATTTCGCCAAGCTGTTCGCGCCAGGCGGCCTGATGGACCGGTTCTTCGCGCAGAACCTTGCGCCGCTGATCGACATGACGGGCCAGGACTGGACCTGGAAGCAGGATGCGCGCTCCGGCCGCGACCTCGCCAAGTCGACCTTGAAAGCGTTCCAGTCGGCGGCGGAAATCCGCAGCGCCTTCTTTCCTTCCGGCGGTTCGGCGCCGTCGGTCTCGATCACCTTCACGCCCACTTCGCTCAACAGCGAGGCCGACAGCGCGGTGCTCAATGTCGACGGGCAGACGGTGCAGAGCACGCAGGCCGGCAATGCGCCGAGCACGGTGAAATGGCCGAGCGGCACCGCTTCCGGATCCGCGAGCCTCAGCCTGAGGCCGGAAATGCCGGGCCGCGAATCCGCCTTGAAATTCGAGGGGCCGTGGGCCTTGAAGCGCCTGCTGGACAAGGCGAGCGTCACCGGCGACGGCGGCGACGCCGAAGCGCGCTTCGTGATCGGCGGACGCGACGTTGCCTTCAAGATGGAGACCGGATCGGGGGCCAATCCCTTCCTGCTTCCCGCCTTGTCAGGCTTCAGCTGTCCGAAGGCGTTCTGAGATGGCGCTATCACGGTCGACCGGATCGTTCCCGAGCAGCGCCGGCTCTGGTCTTCATTTCGGTACTCTAATGTATGCGCTTGTGGCAAAGTGGCCTGGGCACGCGGCCCATGGTTCGTCACAGAGGACGCTCGCGAAGCGCTTGGTGGCAAATTGAGCACTGTCGCCCTTCCCATCGAGAGCTTCGGCGTGAGCCACAAGGGTTGTGTGCGCGACCACAACGAGGACAATTACCTGGTCGAGCCACGGACCGGCCTTTGGGTGGTGGCTGACGGAATGGGCGGCCATGAGGCCGGAGAAGTGGCTTCGGCCAGCATCGTCGACCATCTGGCGACAATCGGCATCGCCAGTTCGGCGCCGGACCTTCGCGCGCGCTTCGAGGACCGGCTGAGCCGCGCCAATGCCGAGATCCGCAACATATCGCGGTCGCGCGGCATCACCATCGGCTCGACCTTCGCCGCCCTGCTCGCTATGGACGGGCGGTTCGCGGGCCTATGGGCCGGCGACAGCCGCATCTATCTGGTGCGCGGCGGCGCGATCTCGCAGATTTCCAAGGATCATACCGAAGTCCAGGAGCTTCTCGATCGCGGCATGATCAGCGCGGAGGAAGCGCTCACCTGGCCGCGCCGCAACGTGATCACGCATGCGGTCGGCGTCAACGATGAGCTCGAGATCGATTTCCAGCAGGGCGAGCTGATGCCGGGCGATGTTTTTGTTCTGAGCACCGACGGGCTCACCGCGCATGTCAGCGACACCGAGATCGAGGCGGCGGTCAGGTCCGAGCCGCCGCAGGCGGCGTGCGAAAAGCTGCTGGAGACGGTGCTGGCGCGCGGCGGAACGGACAATGTCACCATCGTGCTGGTGAGGGTCGGCGATGGACGCGACGGATCGCTCCATGCGGATCGGTCCAAGGCGGAAGGCCAAGGTAGATGAGCGACGACGACAAGACGCGGATTTCGCCGAACCTCGGCTATACCGGCGTCGGAACGCAGCTTAGCGGCATTTACGAACTCGACGAGCGGATCGCGTCCGGCGGCATGGGCGAGGTGTATCGCGGCCACAATATCCAGACCGGCGACCATGTCGCGATCAAGATCGTGCTGCCCGAGTTCGCCCGCGACCAGACGATCCTGTCGCTGTTCCGCAAGGAGGCGTCGATCCTCAACCACCTGTCGCATGACGCGGTGGTGCGATACCACGTCTTCACCATCGATCCGGGGATCGGCCGCCCCTACCTCGCCATGGAGTTCGTGGATGGCCAGTCGCTGTTCGACGTCATGCGGCGCGGCCCCATGTCGCCGCCTGATGTGCGCAGGCTTTGCCATCGCCTCGCCTCGGGCTTGAGCGCGGTCCACCAGGCCGGCGCGGTCCACCGCGACCTCTCGCCCGACAACATCATCCTGCCGGGAGGCCGGGTCGAGCGCGCCAAGATCATCGACTTCGGCATCGCGCGCTCGGCGAATGTCGGCGGCGAGACGCTGATCGGCGGAAAGTTCGCCGGCAAATACAATTACGTCTCGCCCGAGCAACTCGGCCTCTATGGCGGCGACGTCAGCGAGCAGTCCGACATCTACAGTCTCGGACTGGTGCTGGCCGCCGCGCTGCGCGGAAAACCGCTCGACATGAGCGGCTCGCAATACGAGGTCATCGAAAAGCGCCGGACCGTGCCGGACCTTTCCGACATCGACCCCGATTTCCGCGAGATCATCGACGCGATGCTGCAGCCGGATCCTCAAGACCGGCCGGCAAGCATGGCCGAGATCGCCAGGGCAACACGCGACGACGATCTCGACGCGACCTTACCGCCGCCCGGATCGTTTGTTCCGCGCGAACGATCCGGCTTGCCACGCGCCGGCTGGACCGCGCTGCCCAGCTCCAGCCCCGAGCCTTCGACGGGCCCCGACGAACCACTTTTCGTCCCGCATGTGCGGCCGGCGCATCTGTCGGAGCCGCGGCCTTCGCCGGCGGCTGCTCAGCCAAGGGCCGCCGCGCCCGCAGTGCAGAAAAAGGCTTCGCGAATTCCGGCAATCGCCGGCGGCGTCGCCGTGCTGGCCCTCGTCGCCTCCGCGGGCCTTTACTTCAGCGGTATCCTGACATCTCCGGAACCGGTCGCGGAAAAACCCGCGCCGCTTGAACCGAAGCCTGTGCCGAAACCTGTTCCGGAGGCGCCCAACCCCGTTGCGGAGGCGCCCAAGGTTCAACCTGACAAGCCGAAACCTGAGCCGGCGAAGCCCGCCTCGCCCACTTCGCCGCCGACCGAACCCGCCGAGAAACAGGCGGAAGCCGCGACAGGGCAAAAGCCCGAGCCGACGCAGTCTGCCGAACCCGTGCCGAAATCCAAGCCCGAGGCGCCGCCAGCAACGGAGGTCCAAGAGCCAGCCCAGAAGACGACGCCCGCCCTCCAGCCGCAGAGCCCTGCCGGCGACAACCAGGTCTCGCAGCAGGCGGAGGCCGAACCCGCACAGCCGCCAATAGGGAAATCGCCGGCTCCCCTGCCGAAGGCGGCGGAAAATCAGAAGCCGGCTCAATCAGCCAACGAGGCGCCGGCGGCCAAGGCGTCAGGATCGAGCCAGACAGAGGCGGAAAATGCCCCGCAGGCAAAACCGCCTGCGACCAAGCCCAGCGCATCGGACCTCGTCGAAGCTCTGTCCAAGTTGCCCAAGCCGAAGACTCCCTCGCCCGCGGAAAGCCCGGCACCGGCGTCGCCTCCCAGCCAGCCGAAGGCACCCGAAGCGGCTGGCCAGCCGGCAACGCCGAGCGCGTCGCCACAACCGGCGCAGCAGCCACCGCCTGTAACCAAGCAACCTCAGAATACGGACGTCGCCATCAACCTGCCCAAGCCGGAGGTTCCGCCGCCGGCAAACAACAATGGCGAGCTGGCTCAGCGTGCCTCCTGGGTGCGCGACTTCAGCGGCGGCGACTGCTTCTATGCGACGCTGACATCGGCGACGGACAGCGCCGCAGCGATCGAAGGCTTCGGAACCGCGGTGCAGCCCTTCGAGCAGATGCTCAACGATTTCCAATCCAGGTTCCATCTCGAGCCAGACATCAGCGTGCGTCTCATCGACCAGCCGCAATGCGAGGTGACCAACTTCCTGCGCTTGCTCGACCGGAGCGGGGCCGAGAGGCCGCAACTCGTTCTCGACCGGTCGTCCGTGCCGGACGGCTCGCCGATCAGCGGCACGCTGGCGACACGCGGCGGGCTGATTTCCAACGTGATGCTGATCGACCACAAGGGCGTCGCCTTCAACCTCGACGACCGCATGGTCGCGCAACCGGACAAGGCGACGTTCAGCATCCCGATCGGTCTCGCCGCCGCCGACAAGGCGGCCGGCAAGGCCGTGCCGCAGATCATGCTGGTGATCACCGGGCCCAAGGACATCCAGGCCGCGATGTTCTCGAGGCCGACGCCGGCCTCGGAGCTGCTGCCCAAGATCCTCGAGGAGATCGAGGCTGACGGTTCCCAATTCGCCGCCACGGCCAAGTATTTCCGGCTTGGCGGATAAGCATGGACGCCGATGGAACTCCGCTACCCGCGTTCTTCCTCTCCGTCACCGCCATGCAAGAAGCGTGGCCGGGTTCGAATTTGGCCTGACCCCACCGGCCGGACGAAGCTTGCCGCGCTTGTTGGCGGGGCGCTGCTCTCGATCCTCACCGCCGGCAGGGCCCATGCCGAATTCACCGTCTGCAACCAGACGCTCGACGTCGTCAACCTCGCCGTCGGACAGAAGGTCGACGATGCCGACCAGACCGACGGCTGGTGGACTATCGGCGCCAACCAATGCGTCAACGTCATCCGCGAGGAGCTGACCAACCGCTACATCTACATCTACGCCACGGACGTCTTCGGCCACGCGATCCTGAACGGATCGACCGAGATGTGCATCGGCCGCCGCCGCTTCTCAATCCGCGGCATCGACGAGTGCTGGCAGCGCGGCCATATCGCCGCGCGCTTCGTCGAGGTCGACACGCAGGAGCAGGCACGCTGGACCTATTTCCTGACCGGAAGCAGCCCGTGACGCACAGCATCGACACGAGCTTCAAATTGAAGAAGCAGGCGCGCCTGGCCGAGCGCCGGCGCAAGCGGTGGCGCTGGGTCCTTTCCGGCGTTGCCGCGCTCGCCGTCGTTTCAATCGCGACGGGTTTCTACCTGACCAGGGACTACTGGTCGTTCGGCGACGAGGACGAGGAGCTGCATCCTGTCGAGGGCATGGAAGACGTGCCGCCCGACGCCTCGGTTTATGTGCCGGCGATCATCGATCTTGCGGGGGATCCGATGTGGATCACGCTGGCACCCGATGCCGACAACGCAACGAAGGGCCGCGCCGTCGCGCGTCCGGCCGAGCTCGACGGTTCCGGCGCCTCGCCGCAGATCGAGATCCTCTCCGACGTGATGCTGAGCGCCAGCGAGAAATTCATGACCACGATTCCGTCGACGCAGGAGGATTTCGCCTTCTTCCAGGCGCAGCGGCAGGCTGCCCCGAAGCCTTCGGCGACAGCTCCTGATGATCAGGAGTTGGCGCCGCCCGCTCCGACTGCGGCCGACGATCAGCAAGGCGATCTGGAGAACGATCTCCAGCCGGCGCCGGACGAGAGCGACGCCCCTGCCGGTTCGGCGCCCAAGGCGGACGTCGACGACCCGGAAGCGGGCTGGGGCGAGACCATCGACCAGGGCGAGGCGGCGCTTCCCGCCTTCACGAAGACCCAGATCGAGAACAACATCACTGTTGCCACCGTCACCAGCGAATACCAGCGCTTCGAGGCGACCGAGGATACGTTCGTGAAGATCCTCAACGACCGCACCCTGGACAGCGTCGCGCTCGACGCGCATTTTTCCGCGGACGATGCGAAGCTCGCCGGCGAGGCGCTGAAGGCGCTGTTCAGCCGCGACGGCCTGGGGGCGGGCTTTGTCGTGGCCATGCGCGGTTTCAGACCGAACCGTGAGACGACGACCATGTCGCTCATGCAGGTCTCGGTCTATGCCAGGAATGTCTATGTCGGCACGCTGGCGCGCAATGCGGCTGGCGCCTTCGTCTCGGGCGTCGATCCTTGGGTGCGCGAGGACCTGTTCAACTATTCCGGCGCATCCGACGTGGGCGGACCCAAGCGGCAGTATCGCCTGCTCGACGCGATCTATTCTACGGCCGCGCGCAACAAGGTTCCGACCAGCGTGATCGGCGAGGCGATCATGTACCTGTCGCGGGGACAGGATCTCGACGCCTTCGCCAGCGAGGACCAGCGGCTGGTGCTGATCTATTCGCAGACGCCGCGCGGCCAGGGCGAGATCTCCGGACGGGTCCTCTATGTCGGCGTCCAGGGCGCGGAGAAGAACCTCGCCTGTTTCGTCTTCCAGCAGAGCGACGGGCAGTATGCCTGCGTCACGGGCAATGACGAGGTTCGTTCGCTGACCGTGACCAACGGCATGGTCACGCCGGTGAGCGGGGTGATGACCTCCACCTTCGGCCCGCGCAAGCACCCCATCCTCGGCACGGTTCGCATCCATAAAGGCGTCGACTGGGCTGCTCCGGTCGGCACGCCGATCGTGGCCGCCTTCGACGGCGAGATCACCTTCCAGGGCGATGGCGGCGGCTATGGCAATCTGGTGAAGATCGCGCATGCCTACGGGCGCGAGACGCGCTACGCGCATATGCAAAAATTCGCCATCGCGAGCGGCGTCGGCACAAAGGTGAAAGCCGGCGACGTCATCGGCTATATCGGCACCACGGGGCTTTCAACCGGCCCGCATCTGCATTTCGAACTCTACCAGAGCGGCGAGGCGATCGATCCGCTGGGGACGGTCACCACGGTTGCCGCCTATGCTTCCGGTGGTTCCGGCGGTTCCGGCGATGCTGCCGTCGAGACGCTGACCGACCGCATCGTCCATGTCGAAAGCGGCGGCAGCGCGCGAGCCAAGAACCCGCTCTCCTCGGCGACCGGCGCCGGCCAGTTCATCTCCAAGACCTGGGTCCGGATGATGAACACCTACCGGCCCGATCTCGCCCGCTCGCTGTCGACGGCCGATCTGCTCGCGCTTCGCTACGATGCCACGCTTTCGCGCGAGATGGTGCGCAACCTGGCGCGCGAAGGCGAAGCCTATCTTCGCGCGCGCGGCCACCAGATCACCGCCGGGCGGCTCTATCTCTGCCATTTCCTGGGCATGGAAGGCGCGGCCCAGGTGCTGGGGGCGTCAGGCTCGACGCAACTGAACGCCGTTCTGGGATCAGCCGTCATCCAGGCCAACCCGTTCCTCACCGGCAAGACCGCCGGCTACGTCATCGACTGGGCCGAGCGGAAGATGGGACATAAGGCCCCTCGGATTGCAACCGACGCCAGCCAGCAGCCGACCACGACCGAAGTCCGGCAGACGTCGCCGGAGTTCGAAAAATACAAGCAGGCAATAACGGCGCTCGTCAATTCGATTGAAAACACACTGGAGCCTGGTTAACCGCAGGTTTCGGCCCACCCACATATCGCGTCCGGCAGCCAGGCCGTTTGGTTTCCACGCTCGCGAATGGTATATTAGCGCACGGTTACAAAGTTTTTTGTGAACCAAAACTGTGGTCGAGATCACATACGTTCAGAAGCCATTTTTGGCAGAAGCGACTTTGTCGCCAGCGGAATTTAGCATGCGCAGACACCGATAGCGCGCCCCTAAGGGGCGGAGGGGCTGATCCATGAAAACGTTCGCCGTCCTTGTGAGTGGACTTATCCTATTTGTCCTTGCCGCGTTCGGCGCCGAGGCCGCCGCGCCGGACGCCGCCAAGCGCGTCGCGCTGGTCATCGGCAACAGCAAATATGTCAACGCCGTGCCGTTGCCCAACCCGGCCAACGACGCGCACCTCATCGCATCGACGCTGCGCAATGCCGGCTTCGAGGTGATCGAAGGCGTCGACCAGGACAATGCCGGCATGCACAGCCTGATCAGCCGGTTCACCGAGGAATCCTACAATGCCGATCTCGCCGTCATCTTCTATGCCGGCCACGGCATGCAGGTCGACGGCAGGAACTATCTGATCCCGGTCGATGCCGAGCTGACGTCACCGGCCTATCTCAAGACCCGCACCGTCCAGATCGACGAATTCATGGCGGCGCTGCCGCCCGATCCGGCGGTCGGCGTGATCATCCTCGATGCCTGCCGCGACAATCCGCTGGCAAGGACGCTGGCCGCCTCGCTGCCGAAGAGCCGCTCGCTTGGAGCAGGCCTGGCTCCGGTCGAAGCGAAAGCGGACGGCGTCGGCACCGGCGGCGTGCTCATAGCCTATGCAACGGACCCCGGCGCCATCGCCTTCGACGGCAACGGCGTCGACAGCCCATACTCGCTGGCTCTCGCCAAGCACCTGACCGAACCCGGCGTCGAGATCCAGAGCGCCTTGACGCGGGTGCGCGGCCAGGTGACGGAGGCCACGCAAGGCCGGCAGCGGCCCTGGCACAATGCATCGCTGGGACGCGAGGTTTTTCTGGGCAAGTCCGCAGCGCAACCAGCCGCGCCTGTCACGGCGCCCGGCGCCGACGCAGCCAAGACCACGGCAGCTCCTGCTCCGGTGGCCAGCGAGCCGCCGTCCTGGGAGGTCGAGCAGCGCCTGTGGGACGAGGCCTCGAAGAAGAACACCATCCCGTTCTACGAAGCCTATCTCGAACAGTTCCCGAACGGCCGCTTCGCCACCGTGGCCAAGCTCAACATCGATCAGTTGAAGGACCCGAAGGCCGGCAAGCAGGTCGCGGCCCTCGACACGGACGCAGCAAACGCCAATTTAGGCTCGGCCGTCCGCACCTCGGTCGGCATCACCGACGAGATGAAGCAGACGCCGGGCACCGAGCTGACGGAAGGCGCGATCGGGCTCGATCGCAAGGGCCGCATCGACCTGCAGCTGCGCATCGAGGCGCTGGGCAACGAGCTTGGCCAGGTCGACGGCAATATCGGTCCCAAGACCCGCCAGGCGATCGGCGTCTGGCAAGGCAAGAACGGCCTGCCGCAGACCACCTATCTGACGCGCGAGCAGCTGGCGTTCCTGGTGATCCAGACCGACCCGATGATGGATGCAGTGCGCGCCAGGCAAGCCGCCGATCAGGCCCGCACCGCACCGACCAAAAAACAGGTGGTTCAGAAGACCCGCACGCTGAAGCCGGTAGCGGAAAAGCCGCGCAGGAAGCAGCAGGTCGTCCAGCGGAGGCGCAACAGCGAGACCGTGGTTCGCGAGGAAGGCCCGCCGCCGAACGACAACAACGACTTCCTGACCAAGGCGCTGATCTTCGGCACCGGTGTCGCGGTGGGCGGCGTGCTCAACAAGCCGTAGTTTTTTCACGCAATTCCGGACGGAAAACCGCCACGCACTTTTCCTGGAATTGTTCTAACAGAAACGGGAGTCCGGCGCCTGTCGAGGCTGGACTCCCCTCGACCGCTCGGCGCAGGTCGGCGACTTGTGCTGGCGGCTTATTCCGTCCTGATCCGCATCTCAACCCGGCGGTTGACCGGATCGTAGGGATTGGCGACGCGCGGGTGCGATTTGCCCAGGCCGATCGCTTCGAGCCGGGCGGCCGGGACGCCGTTCGCGGTCAGGAAGGCGGCCACCGATTGCGCCCTGCGTTGCGACAGGTTCTGATTGTAGCGATCCGGCCCGGAAGCATCGGTGTGGCCTTCGACGACGAAGCTGAACGTGCTCAGCCGGTTGTCCCTCAGCGCCTTGGCGAACTCGTCGAGCTCGGCGCGCGCGGTCTGGTCGAGCTGGGCGGAATCCAGCCCGAAATTGATCATCATATCGAGCCCGGTCCTGGTGGGGGCCGCGTTCTTGTCGTTCTTGCTCTTGCACTCTTCCTCGGTGCCGACACAGATGCCGCGCGACGCGCCGAGATTGCCCTGGCCGGCGAAGAACTTCACGATGTCTTCCGATTTCTGAAGCGGATCGGCGGAAACGTGCGTGGAAAAAAGCACGGCCGCCAATGCAAAGGCTGAGCTGGCCCACCGCATGACCGTTACTCCTTGTTTGAGCGGATCAAGGCGGGTCGCGCCACGCCTTAGGTCTTCTTTTCATGCATGCCGTTCCCCCAAAACCGCTGCGCACTTTTGGGCGACATGCATAAATTTGATGTTACCAAATTTCGCGGCGATTGTCTGTGAACAAACACACGCTGCGGACAGCCGTCGTTTGCTAAGCTAAGGCTTGACCAATGCCTCCGCCGGGGCTTCAGTACCCCTATTCCTAGTGAGGGCGGGCAGCCATGGCCAACGGGCTCCGGTTCAGGACGGCGCGGGACCTTTTCAGCGCCTACCCAGCCGTCGCCCGGGATATGAAAGCTGCCCCAACCGACCAGCCTTCGATCGAGTTTTGCCGTGCGCTGCTGGCCGGGCGCGTGCCCGAGGAAGCAATCACCTTCTGCGCCTATCTGCTGCCCGAGCGGGCCGCGGTCTGGTGGGCGCATGAGTGCCTGGGCAACCTTGCGGAACTCCTCGGCGACAGAGACCTCGAATTGCTGGCGCTCGTCCGCGACTGGGTCGGCGAACCCGGCAATCCCGACCATCGCGCGGCGGTGGCCGAGGCCGTCGAGGTGCCGCCGGTGACACCGGCGGCTTGGATCGCCCTGGCGGCGGGTTGGCCCGACAGCGACCGGGCCATCGACCGGGCAGCAAGCGGATTTCCAGCAGCCCACGCCGTCGGCGCGGGGGTCCTGGCCGGCCTTGCGCGGGTATCGCTCGCCGACCGATTTGCCGTGCTTTCGGCCTTTGTCGAAATGGGGATCCAGATGGCCGAGATGGAGGCGCGGCAGCAAGCTGCCGACGCTTATTAGGTCCCCCAGATCAGTCAGGAACCGCGCTCACTTGCAGCCGCCTTGCGCCCATCTGGCCAGCGCCACCTTGAAGCGGGTTCCCAAAGGGTGCTGCAGGCGCAGCACCGAGACATCGTTGGCGGCGAAATTCTTCGCCTGCTCGCACAGCCGGGCCTCGTTCCATTCATGACAGCCGTCGCAGTGCTTGCCTTCCCAGGCCGACTTGTCGAGGCCCTCCACCGGACTGAACAGCGGCGTGCCCTTGATCAGTTGGGCGATGCTCTTGCCGTCGATGGCCGGGTCGCCGAACTTGACCGGGTGATCAAAAAGGATCGGCTCGTCCGTCGCCAGCTTCGGGATTTTCTGACGCAACAGGTTGAGCGCAAGCTGGTCGTCGGCCTGGCCTGGTGCTGCCCCGGTATTGCGCGTATCGGAACCGCCTTCGGCCTGCGGGGCGCTTGCCTCGCCCACGATCAGCGGCGCGTTGAGATCGACCTTGTGCAGGACGACCTCGGTGGTCAGCGAGACGTTGATCCACGGACGCTGCTTGCCGGCGGTCGCCTTGAAGACGTCGCTGGTGACCCTGTTCATCGCCTCGGTGATGGAGGTGTTGGATTCGCCTATGTGCTGGATCAGCGCCGCGGTGAACGGCGAGTGCCCGCCCGATCCATCAAAGGCAAGCTGGTTCGGGCTGGCGGCGAAGGCGACGAGCGTGCCGGCGCCGCCATTCTCGATCGGGATCTCGGCAAGGCCGCTGGTCGCACCCTTGACGCCGGCGGTCCTGGCCAGCACCTCGGCAAGCGGGTTGTCCCGGCAGGCATCCAGAAATACTAGCCTGATGCTGGTCTCGCGCGACATCTGGCGCAGGATGAAATCGACCGGCACGGCCTCGAAGTCGAGCGAGGTCTCATCCTCGAGCGCAGCGTCGACGGGAAGCAGGTAGTTCTTGCCCGAGACCTGCAGGCCATGGCCTGCGTAGAAGAACAGCGCAATGTAGGCACCGCGCACCTCTCTGGCAAACTGGGCGACCGTGGCCTGCGTCTGCTGCTTGCTGAGATCGTAGCCGGAGACCACTTCAAAGCCCAGGTTCTGCAGGCGCTCGGCCATGGCCTCGGCATCGCGCACCGGATTGGTGAGCGGCAATGCGTGCTGGTACTGCGAGTTGCCGAGCACGAGCGCGACGCGGCGCTCGGCGCCGGCGGCGGTCAAAGTCAAAAACAAGGCAAGCACAGCGAGCCCGACGGCGCGAAGCCGGCGGCCGCAACGGGCGATCGGGTCGGAGACCACCCCCGCGACCTCAGTTCGCGAGCTTGGTGGCGGAGAACTCGATCCGCCGGTTGAGGGCCTTGTTCTTGGGCGTGTCGTTGGCGGCGACCGGCCGTTCCTCGCCATAGCCGGCGGCGCTGATCTGGCTGCGCGGCACACCGTCGGCCACAAGCGCGTCGGCGATCGCCTGGGCCCGCCGCTCGGCCAGCGCCTTGTTCGCCTCGGGCGATCCGTCGGAGTCGGTATGGCCGGACACCTCGACCTTGAGGGCGGGGCATTTGCGGACGACGCCTTCGACCTCCGCCAGCAGTGGGCGGCTCTTGGCATCGAGCCTTGCGCTCGCCTGCCGGAAGTAGATGGCGCCGGTGCGCGAGAGCACGGCAAACCGGTTCAGGCACTCCTCGTCGCTGAAATTCGCTTTCGCCGCATCGGTGGCGACAGGCCCGACGTCGGCAGCGCTCGCCGCGACGGCCTGGACTGCGGCCGGCTTGCCACCATCGGCGGTGAAGACGAAATCAAAGGACACCGACGCGGTCGGCACGATATTGGTCACATTGGCCGCCTGTTGCAGCTTGTCGATGTTGGGCAGCAGGCCAAAGTCTTCGACATGGACCGCGACGGGCGCTTCCGACGCGACGGAAACCTGGGTGTCGCTGATCATGGTGACGACGACGCTGGCCTCGAGGTCCTTGTCGACACCGTGCAAGCTGAGGCGGAATGGCAAGGTCGCCTTGATCCTGCGCTTTGCCGGCAGGTCGGCGAACGCGGCGCGGTCCACCTTCGCCGTCAGTTCGGCCGTCGGATACTTGAAGGTCTCGAAGAACAGGAAGCGCATGCGGACATTGCGAAGGTCGACGCCGGTGTCGACCGAATTGAGGTCGAAGCTGATCTTTGCGTCACCGGCCGCGCTCAGCGTGCCAGTGATGTTTCTTATTTTGTTGGTCTCGACGATCGTGTTCTTCTTGACCGACTGATAGGTCAGCACCGAAGCGGAGGGATCGAGCGTCCAGTTGGGCTCGGCGCGCGCGGCTTGCGGTTCGAACAGCAGCAAAGCGAATAGTGCGGCGACGATGAAACCCGTGGCTCGCGCGGCGGCCACCACTCGCAGATTCCGCCAGAATGCGACGACTTCGACCATGGAACGCCCCCCAAGGACAACCCGATCTCGATACCGGCACGAGATGGGAGCATAGAGCACTCGCGCTTGCTTGGCGAGCGGCTGCGGCCATGCTCCATGCCTAAAGTCGAGATCGCAGAATTAGGCCCGGACAGGCGGAGTGCGACGATATGCAAGTCAAAGAACGAAGAAGCTTAGCGACCGACTGGCCTGCTATCGAACCCTCATCCGCCCCAGCCGCCACCTCCACCTCCACCGCCACCGCCGCCTCCCAAAGCAGGTTTGATGACGACGGGTGTGGTTTCTTCCTCGACCGGTTGGATCAGTTTCTTGGCGGTGACCTTCTTCCGCTTGACGACCTTTGGCTCGGTCGTCGTGCGCACAACCTTCGTCTTATGCTTTGCCGTCGGGGCCGGCTCGACCCTCGGCGTCACGGTCATGCACCCCGCGACAACCAGAGCGCCGGATAGGATCGTTGCGGCGATTGCGTGTTTCGATGCCCAGCCCACCACCTTGCCTCCTTGTTGATCGATCAGAACAAGTCCCGGCGCGGATTGGCTTGTTCCCAGACCGCCCTGGCCGTCTTGACCAGTTGATCGTCCAACGAGCCGTCCGCCGAAATCTTCGACTTGAGTTCTCCACGCATCTGTTTCAAAGCGGCCGTCTTCGCCTTGGCTCCAAATTTCGCCAACGTGGCCTTAGCGTCCGGAATTTCGTTGCGAAGGTCGAGCGCAGCCGCGAAAGCAAGGTAGCGCGCGGCCACGGCCTGGTCGGCCTTGTCGCCCCTTTGCATCTCAAGAGCCGCGCGATCATACGCAGCCGACTGATCGCCGCGGTCGGTCGCCAACTCGAACAACCTTTGCGCTTCGGCAAGATCCTGCTGCACGCCGACACCGTCCCTGTACATGCGCGCAAGGCTGCCCGGAGCGTAGGGCTGGCCGAGATCCATGGATTTCTGGAAGAGCGAGAGCGCGGTCTTGGGGTCCTTCTCGACCCCTGTGCCGGCAAGGTAATTGCGGCCGAGCAGGTTCATCGAATACATGTCCTGCCGCTCGACCCCGGCCTTGAGGAAGGCCACTGCGCGAGCTGGATCGGCAGGCACGCCGTTACGTCCTTCCGTAAAGATCGCGGCGAGATCGTTCATGGCATAGGTGTGCCCCATCGCCGCCGCCTTGAGCAGCAGGTCCAGCCCCTTGGTGGTGTCACGCTCGACGCCGTAGCCGTTGAACAAGGCGCGCCCCCATGACGTCATCCCGTAGGGATCGCCCTTGTCGGACGCCGCAGCGTAGAATGTGTTGGCCTGCTTACGGTTGGCGGGCATTCCCGTTCCCGTCGCATTGAGGTAGCCAAGCTCGAACACAGCTCGGACGTGTCCTTTGTCGGCGGCCTCCTCAATCGCCTTCTTCGCCTGGTCGACCTTGCCGGCCGCCAGCAGCGCCCGCCCGAGCTCGTAACGGAAGCGGGCGACGTCGGGGTAGGCTTTCACAGCCGCCCGGCAGACGTCCACGGCGTTGGTGCTGATTTCGTTCGGCAGCAGGCCGGGGACAACGCCCTGCAGGTCGAGAGGCTCGCCGGCCTCCCTGTCGCAGGGCTCGACGCTTGGCGACAGCTTCATCGTCGCCGGCTTGGACGACGTGTTGTCGGCCCTGATTTCGAAGCCGACTATCAGTGGCTTGACGGCGCCTATCTGGGGTTCGTAGCGCAAGCGGTCGACTTCATCGGCCATCAGGCTTGAATCCGGGGACAAGGTGCGGTCCGGCAGCGACAGCGTCCCCGTTGCCGGATAGCTCGCGAGCTTCAGGCTGACCGCGGGGTCCTTGGTCGGGAAATCCAGCTTCAGCGGAACCGGCCCGACGCCGACCGGAACGCTGATGTCGCGGTTCTCGATCGCCTCGGCGGCACCGGTGATGTGGATGCCGCGCTCCAGCACCTGTTGCTTCTGCTCGGCCTCGAGCGAGGCCATGAGCTGCTGCCCTTGGGCAGCGTCCCCGTTCTTGACGCGGAACACCAGGATGCCCTGGGATTGGCCGCCCCAGTTGTCGCGCGTGGCATAGGCCAGCATGTCGACCTCTTCCTGCGCGCCGGAGCCTTTCGGCACATCCATCGCAAGGCGCGGCAGATCCTTGCCCGCGATCGGCTCGCCGGTCGCGACAGGCTTGCCGTCCAGCATCAGGCGCCCAAGCGCCGGCGGTCTTTCGATGCTGACGGTGACCGCGCCGCCGTCGACATCCACCGGTTCCGGCAGGCCCAGCGCGACGGGCCCGACACCCGACGGCACGACCTTTTCCAGCACCGGCGGCAGCGCCGGGCGGCTGGCGCGGCGCATCAGCACCACCTCGTCGATCAGCGAGGAGTTCTCCCACGGAACCTGCTTGCCGTCGGTGGCTTTAACCACGTCGCGGCGAACGGCAGCCATCACCGTGCGGATTTCCTGGTTCGGTGCCAGCGCGCGGCGGGAAAAGGCGGAGGAGAAGGGGCTGAGGTCGCCCGTCCCATCATAGGCAACCGCCCCAGGTTCGGTGGCGAAGGCAATGAGCGTGTTCAGCGAGCTTTTGACCTGCGCGAGGCCGGTGCCGCCCGCAGCGATCAACTGGTCCCGCAGCCAATAGTCCTTGCGCGGGAACGGATTGTTGCGGCAGGCATCGAGGATGATCACCTGGATCTTCGATTTGGAGCGCATTTGTTCCAGCACGTCGTTGAGCTTGACCGCCTGGACTTCGATGTCCGCGGCATCTTTCAGCGACGCATCGACCGGGATTAGAAAATTCTCGCCGCCGATCTGAAAGCCGTGACCGGAATAGTAGACGACAGCCAAATCGGCGCCGTCGGCGGCCGCGAGATAGTTGCGGAACTGCTCCTCGAACTGGAGCTTGGTGAGATCCTTGGCGACGAACACGTCGAAGCCGGCCAAGCGAAATGTGCTCGACACATCGTCGGCATCCTTGTCCGGGTTCTTGAGGGCCGGGATGTCGCGGTATTCGGAATTGCCGATCACAAAGGCAACCCTGCGATCGGCGTGAGCTTCGAACGCCGTGAAGCCCACAAGGATCAAGGCTGCAAGGAACGCGCAGCATCGCAGCATGGCAAATCCTTAACTGCTATGACCTGTCGCCACAGGAACGCAGCTTGCGGCGCCGAGGTCTGTTAAAGAGCTCACAGTCTGCCGGGACGGGAGCAGAACGCATGCATAACGACGGCGGGCATGCGTTCTTATCCAATCAAGTTCTAAATTACTCCAGAGACATATACACCGCAATGAGAAGACGCGTTGGATTGCCCGGATTGCGTCACGGGCATCCGACCTAGGCTTGAGGGCTTCCCGGGCGTTTGCGTTGCCTATGCCAGCCGCGCGGCGTGCCAGCGCAGATGATCGTCCATGAAGGTCGAGATGAAATTGTAGGAATGGTCGTAGCCTTCCTGCATGCGCAGCGTCAGCGCGATGCCCGCCTTCTTACAAGCTTCTTCGAGCAGCCATGGGCGCAGACCATCCTGGAGGAAGCCGTCGGCCGTGCCTTGGTCGACCAGCAGCTCGCCGTAACGATGGCCGTCCTCGATGAGCAGCGTGGCGTCATAGGCGCGCCAGCTGTTCTCGTCTGATCCCAGATATTTCTCGAGCGCCGGCCGCGACCAGCCGGCGGTGGTCGGCTGCACGATCGGCGCGAAGGCCGAGCAGCTCCGGAAGCGCCCGGGGGTCCTCAGCGCGATCGTCAGCGCGCCGTGCCCGCCCATCGAATGGCCGAAGATCGACTGGCGCGACATGTCGACCGGGAAATTGGCGGCGACGAGCGCCGGCAATTCCTCGGCGACATAGGAGTACATGCGGTAGTTTTTCGCATAGGGCGCCTGCGTGGCGTCGACATAGAAGCCGGCGCCGCAGCCGAACTGCCAGTTGTCTTTCTCGTCCGGCACATCCGCGCCGCGCGGGCTCGTGTCGGGGCAAACGATGACGAGACCCAGCTCGGCCGCCAGGCGTCGGTACTCGCCCTTGTCCATGACATTGGCATGGGTGCAGGTCAGGCCGGACAGATACCAGAGCACCGGCACATGGCCTTCCACGGCCTGGGGCGGCGCGAAGACGGCAAAGGTCATCTCGCAGGCGCAGACCTCGGATGAGTGCGAATAGACGCCCTGGATGCCGCCATGCGATTTGGAGGTGGAAAGGACCTTCATCGGTTCTGCCTTCTCGTCTGGGAATGTCGGGTCCGGCATAGCCGCCGAACCTCGCGCTCGCAACCTTGCGTCTCACGAAAACGATGCAGGCGGCGCGATCGGGCATGTCGACCTCCTGCCCCAGGGAGGTCCCGGGCCTAATGCATGTCGCGCAAAAGCGAAAACGACATGCATAAAAAACAAAGACCTAAAGCGCGTCGCCTGAATCCGTTTCGGCGCGACGCGCTTTAGTCCTCGGAAAAGATGGCGTTGCCGCCAGAAGCGGTCGTTTGATCTTCCGCCTCGCGCAGCAGGCGCTCGAGACGGCTCGCCCATTCCCTGTTGCCAACCCTGAACGGGCCGAGCGCATCGCCGGCAGGCTCCGGGAGATCGCTTGCGGCAGCGGCGAAGTGGTGAGCCTCCTGCCTATGTCCCAAGGCCATGTGGCAGCACGCCTGAATGCGGAGCAGCGCCGGCCAGTCAGGCCGCGCCTTCAACGCCGCACGCCCGCTGTCGAGCGCCCCCTCGACGTCGCCCGAAAAGAACCGCGCAAGCATCAAGAGACTGAACCAGGCCGCGTTTTGCGGATCGTGGGGGTTGAGTTCGAGGCCGCGAGTCAGCGGCTTTCGCGCACCGGCCGCATCGCCCGCAAAAAGACGGGCCATGCCGAGGACGAGATATCCCAAGGCGAAACTCGGACCGAGTTCGATGGACCGTTCCGCCGCGAGGATCGCCTGATCTGCCCTGCCCGTGTAGGCCGACACGATCGCCAGCGCATAGTGCGCATACGGATTGCGGGCGTCGAGATATATCGCCCGCAGGGCCGCATCGAAGCCCTCCCTTCCGTCAGCGAGGGGATTTTCCGTCCAGCCATAGGCGATAAGGCCCGCGTTGACCCGCGCCCGCCAGATCTGCGCCTCCGGAAGCACGGGATCAAGCTCAGCGGCCTCCCGGAAGAACCGCCGCGCGAGAAGGTGGGTGCGCTGCGTTACCTTGTGAAAATTGAATGTGCCTTGCCGTACGAGGTCCCAGGCGGTCACGTTGCCGGTATGGGGAGCAACCTGAAGTCCATGGCGCAACAGCAGCTCAGGTTCAATCGCCGCGGCGATCCGCTCGGCGATGGCGTCCTGCACGGCAAATACCTCGGCCACCTGGAGATCATAATGTTCGGACCAGACTGTGGCGCCCTTCATTGCATCGGCGAGGTGCACCGATATCCGCATCCGATCCCCGGTACGCCGGATGGCTCCATCCACCAGAAAATCGACGCCGAGTTCTTGCGCGATCGATTTCGGATCCCTCGGGCCGTGCCTCCTTGCGAAACTCGCCCCGCGCGACGCGACGCGAAACCATCGGAACCGGGCGAGCGCCATGATCAGGTCGTCGGCGATACCTTCGGCCAAATATTGTCTCTCAGCGTCCCCGCCGAGATTCTCGAAAGGCAGCACGGCAATCGCAGGGCTGGAACCCGCCTCCGCTTGCCCTCCGCTTGCCGGTCCATCGGTCCGGCTCTCCGCCGGACCGGAAAATCTGTAGCCGACGCGTGGGACCGTGACGATCCATTCGCCGCCGTCCGATGCCGGGCCGAGCAGCTTGCGAAGGGCGGCAATCTGAACGGAAAGGTTGCTCTCCTCGACTGCGAGGCCCGGCCACACGGCGTCCATCAGTGCCGACTTGGTGACGACCCGCCCCTCTGCCGCGAGCAGAACGGCAAGCAGCGACGCGCCGCGGGCGCCGAGAGCGACAGGCCGGTTGTCGCGGAGAAGGCAGCCGTTCTCGGCGATGAATTCGAAGGTGCCGAATGCAAGGTGCTGCGTGCTCATGATTGGGAATGATACGCCCGATTTCGCAGTTTTTCGGAATTTTTCGGCCAGCGTTTGGGACATACATTGGCCACGCGCACAAACTCGGTTCCATTGTCTTTGCAGCCTCATCGAATGGGGAAGAACGATGAAGAATGAAGCCATGCAATCGAGGCCCATCCGTGCATCGACCGCGAAGATCGTGCGCGCAAGTGACAGCTACGCCGCCGAGCAGGGATCCATCTATCGCTCGGGCGTCGCCGCCGAGAGCGTCGGATCGACCATGCTGTGGCTCGGAATGATCTCCCTGCCGGCGGGCAGACGGACCAGCGCCCATCGCCATGAAGGGCACGAGACGGCCCTGCTGATGACCGCGGGCAAGGAGATCGAGATCTGGTCGGGGACGAGGCTCGAACGGCGCGATCAGGTCCATCCCGGCGACTACCTGTTCATACCGGCCGGCGTTCCGCACGTGGCCGTGAACCGCAGCTCCGAAAATGCTGAGTTCCTTGGCGCGCGCAACGACCCCGCAGCAAACGAGAGCGTGGTGCTGATGCCGGAGCTCGACGACATCGTGCCCTGATTAGCCCGGGAGAGCAGCCATGGCCATCATCGAACAACGCCTCGTCGGCATGGGTCTGGAATTGCCCGAGCCGCTGAAAGTCCGCGAAGGGCTACGGATGCCGTTCGCCTGGGTTCGGGTGCGCGGCAACCGCGCCTACATATCGGGCCATGTCGCCTGCAACCCTGATGGAACGCTGGCAAAGCCCCTCGGCAAGGTAGGAGGCGACGTCTCACCGGAGCAGGGCTATGCCTCGGCGCGGCTCGTGGCGCTGGCGCACCTCGCGAGCCTGAAGCGCGCCGTCGGCGACCTCGATCGGGTTACGGCCTGGCTGCGCGTCTTCGCGATGGTGAATGTCGCTCCGGGCTTCAACGAGACCCCGCTGGTTACGAACGGTTATTCCGATCTGATACTGGAACTCTATGGATCTGAAGCCGGCTGTCACGCCCGCTCGTCCATCGGCATGGCCATACCTCTGAATGCACCCGTGAACTGCGAGGCCGAGGTCGAGATCGACGGATAGCGGCGCGCCGTCATGGACGCATTCAAAGCTGCCTCCCAGAAGCCGGTTACACACTTTTACTGGAATTGCTGTAGCGACTATCCGCCGTTGACGCGCTGGCCCGTCTCATGAAGATTCGTCCTACGCCTAGTCTGCAGCCAGCGCCGCCACCTCTCGCCGGAAAGGCAAAGCGTCGCCGATATCGGGTTCGTCCAGCTCGCGGGCATAGCGGTGGCCGGCATAGGTCGCCCAGGCGATAGGTCCCGGCGCTTCGGCGTCGCCGATGACCTTGGCCGAGCGGATGCCATTGTCGGCCCATTCGTTTTCCCGGGCCTTGAGATCGCGCCAAACGGCATCGTCCTGATTGCGCGACGTAACCAGCACGACGGCGTCGGCCGCCAGATCTTGTCGCGCGCCGGTGTAGACGCAGGCCGTGACGACGTCGCCTGAAGCGACGTTCCTGACGGTCCTGTTGAGGACGATATCGACTCCGAGCTCCGCCAGGCGGCGATGGATGGCGCCTTGCTCCAGCGTATTGCGGGTCCAGTCCGAGACATAGGCCGAAGGGGTCACCAAGGTCACCTTCGCCCCCTGGCGCGCCATCAGCTCGGCGAGGACGCCGCCCATGTAATAGTGGTCGTCGTCGAACAGCACGACGTTGCCGGTGGGAACTTTGCCGCCCATCAGATCGTCGGGCGTGTAGACCGGCATGGCGGCGTCGATCGGCATCGGCACGACATGAGCGCGCGCGACGCCGTCGCGCCGCCAGGTCGATCCGGTAGCTATGGCGACGTTTTGGAAGCCAAAGGACAGGATGTCGTCGGCCGACAACCGGCTTTCGAAATAGATGTCGACATTCGGCATCTGGCTGAGCTGGTACTGCCGATAGTCACGCACCCTGCCCCAGGCCGACAAGCCCGGAAGCAGGCTCTCGCGCGCCACGCGTCCGCCAAGCTCCGCGCCCGCTTCGGCTATCGCCACCTGATAGCCGCGCAGGCCGAGCGCGCGCGCGGCCTCCAGTCCGGCAGGCCCGGCGCCGACGATCAGCACGCTGTCGCTGTCGCCCTTGGCTTGCATGCGCTCCGGATGCCAGCCCTTGCGCCACTCCTCCATGAAGGTCGGGTTCTGCGTGCAGCGCGAGATCGACGTGGTCATGTCGCCGGTGATGCAGATGTTGCAGCCGATGCATTCGCGGATGTCCTCGATGCGGCCCTCCTCGACCTTCCTCGGCAGGAAAGGATCGGCGATCGATGGGCGGGCGCAGCCGATGAAGTCGAGCGTGCCCGACCTGATCATCCTCACCATCACGTCGGGCGAGGTGAAGCGGCCGACGCCGACGACCGGCTTCGAGGTCAGCTTCTTGATGCCGGAGACGAGGCTTTCCTGCGCCGCCTCTTCCTTGAAGCGCGACGGCCCCGAGCAATCCTCCCAGGCGCCGTGCGCGAGATCCCACAGATCGGGCAGGTCGGCATGCATCTCGATCATGTCGCGAACCTCGGAATTGGCGAAGCCAAGCTCGCCGATCATCTCGTCCAGCGACAGCCTGAGCGTCAGGCCGCAGGTGTCGCCGATGGCGTCGCGCCCTTCCTCGATCAGCTCGCGCATCAGCCGCGAGCGGTTTTCCAGCGAGCCGCCATATTCATCGCTGCGCTGGTTGGTGGCAGTGGAGAGGAAATGCTGGATGATGCCGAAGCCATGCGCGCCGTAGAGGCACACCAGGTCGAAATCCGCCTGCCTGGCGCGTTTGAAGGCATTGCGGTGCCAGCGGCGCAGGTCGCGGATGTCCTGCTTGTCCATGGCGCGCGCCTGCACCGGATCGTTGGTGAAGGTGCGGATCGGCAGCGCCGACGGGCCGCGCGGAACCTCCTTGGTGTAGAGGTTGGGGCCGTTGATGCCGGAATAGGCGAGCTGGATGCCGGCGAGCGCGCCGTGCTGATGCATGGCCTTGGCCATCTTTGCCAGGGCCGGAATGTCGGCGTCGTCCCACAGCCTGAGCTCGATGAAGGGCGTGATCTCGGAGGTATGATGCATCTCCGTCTGCTCGGTGAAGATGACGCCCCATCCGCCTTCCGACTTCATGCGGCGCATCTCGGCCGCGGCCGAAGGGTCGCGATAGCCGCCGCCGTTGCAATGGGGAACCTGATAGAAGCGGTTCTTGGCTGTCACCGGACCTATCTTCATCGGCTCGAACAGAATGTCGTAGCGTGGGTCGCGCATGTGGTTCCTTCCTCTCGGCTTGGCGCTGCCGCTGCTGCCGAAACTACTCATAAGTTGGCGCGGGCGCGGGAAAACTACGGATTTCTTCTGTGCGGATTAGGACGCGCCTAATCGCGCGCCGCGTGGATTAGCCTGCGATGAAGCGGGGCTGAGCCAAATGCGACTTCAGGGCGGCCGCCGCACGATGTACACAGCCGTTGCGGCAACGGAACAAGAGAAATGGACAGCATAAGGATCCTCGAAAAGCTGGTCGCCTTGCCGACGGTGAGCCGCGACTCGAACCTCGACCTGATCGGCTATGCGGCGGACCTGCTCGCAGCGAACGGCATTGCCAGCCAGACCATCAATAGCGCCGACGGCCACAAGGCCAATCTCTTTGCCACCGTCGGACCGGCCGACAAGCCCGGCATCATGCTGTCCGGCCACACCGATGTCGTTCCCGTCGACGGCCAGAACTGGACGCTGCCCCCGTTCGAAATGACCGCGCGCGACGGCAAGCTCTACGGGCGCGGCGCGGCGGACATGAAAGGCTTCGTCGCCTGCGCGCTCGCAGCCTGCCTCAAGGCCGCGAAGATGGCGCTTCGGACGCCCTTGCATCTGGCGCTCTCCTACGACGAGGAAGTCGGCTGTCTCGGTGTGCGTGACCTGATCGAAATGCTGAGCGCGGCGCCGCAACGCCCGCTGCTGTGCATCGTCGGCGAGCCGACCAACATGCAGGTGGCGACAGGACACAAGGGCAAGCTTGCGGCACGGGCCAACTGCAGGGGGCGGGAGGGCCATTCGGCGCTGGCTCCGGTCGCGCTCAACGCCATCCATCTCGGTTGCGATTTCGTGCGTGCCCTGCGCGACGAACAGGACCGGCTGGCCCGCGAAGGCGCTCGCGACGGCGACTACGACATTCCCTACACGACGGTCCATGTCGGCAGGATCAATGCCGGGGTGGCGCTCAACATCGTGCCCAACCTTTGCCAGGTCGACTTCGAGATCCGCAACGTCGCCGCCGACGATGCCACCGTCATTCTCGACAGGCTTCGCATTGCTGCGGCGCGCATTGCTGCCGACGCCGCTTCGATCGCAGCCGAGGCTGCAATCGACATCGAGATCACCAACACCTATCCGGGCCTCGACACCCCGGCCGCCTCGGAAGCGGTCGCCTTCGTCAAATCGCTGACAGGCGCCAACGACACCATGAAAGTCGCGTTCGGCACGGAAGGCGGATTGTTCAGCCGCGATCTCGGCACGCCTGCCGTCGTTTGCGGACCGGGCTCGATGGCGCAGGGGCACAAGCCGGACGAATTTGTCAGCGTCGAACAGCTGCGGCGCTGCGACGAGATGCTGGGGAGGCTGCTGTCGCGGCTCACCGACGGCTGGCCGTGACACCCCTCATTTGACGATGCGTTCGGTGCCGAAGACGCCTTGCTCGACGACGAAGCTGCGGCAGTGGTCGATGAAGGCCTGCACCGTCAGCGTGCGGTGCTCGGCGTTCGGCAGCGCTATTCCCATCGTCAGCGGCCTGAGGTCGCCCAGCAGGGGCACGAAGACCAGCAATTTGCCGTCCGGCGACATCGTGTTGAGCGGCCGCATATTGGCGATGCCGTAGCCGAAGCCATTGGCGACCATCGAGCGCATCACGGCAATGTCGCCGGTGCGCTCGACGATCTTGGGCCGCAGTCCCTTGGGCTGGAAAGCCGAGAGGAAATATTCGCGGCTGTAGGGAAGATCGAGCAGCACCATCGGCTCATCGACCAATTCCTCGGGCGTGATGCCCGCCCTCCCCGCCAGGCGATGCGCGGCCGGCAGCATCACATAGGCCGGCAACTGCATCAGCGGCTCGAAAGTCATGTCCTGCGACAGCTCGAGATCGTAGGTCAGCGCAGCGTCGATTTCGCCACGCTGCAGCATCTCGAACAATTGCCCCTGGTTGCGCTCGAACTGCCTGACGCGCACGTCCGGATAGGCGTCCTCGAATTTCCGGCGCAGCGCCGGCAGCACGATCTGCGCGAAAGTGAGCAGGCAGCCGATCGCCAGCGGTCCGCGCACCTTTTCGGCGATATCGCCGGCAATGTCGTGCAGCGCGTCCGCGTCGTTGAGCAGGCGCGCGGCTTCCTTGAGGAACAGGCGCCCGCCGGCCGTCAGCGCCAGCGCATGCGAGTGCTTGCGCACGAAGAGCTGGACGCCGAACTCCGCTTCGAGCTGAGCGATCGAGGCCGAGATCGACGGCGGCGAGACATTCACCTGCTCGGCCGCCTTGGCGATCGAACCGGCTTCGCCGACGGCGACGAAATATTCGAGTTGTCTGAGCGTGAAGCGAAGCGGCATGGACGGCTATGATGCCCGTTTGGTTGCGGCAATCAAGTCGCGGCCGCTCCTCAGTACTTGATCCAGGTGGTCTTCAGCGCGGTGTATTTGTCGAGCGCGTGCAGCGACAGGTCGCGCCCGAAGCCGGACTGCTTGAAGCCGCCGAAGGGCGTCATCGGGCTCAGCGCATCGACGGTGTTCACCGACACAGTGCCGACCCGAAGCCGCTCCGCGACGCGATGCGCCCGCGACAGGCTGTCGGTCCACAGCGACGCAGCCAGGCCGTAGACGCTGTCATTGGCGATCCGAAGCGCCTCGTCCTCGGTGTCGAAGGCGATGACCGACAACACCGGACCGAATATCTCGTCGCGGGCAAGCGGATCGTCGGGCGCGACATCGTCGAAGATCGTGGGCTGGACAAAACTGCCTCGCCCATCGAGGGCGATCCGGCCGCCGCCGGCGACCAGCCGGGCCGACTTCTTGCCGCCATCGATGAAACGCATGACGGTCGCGGCGTGCCTGGCGTCCACCATCGCGCCCATCCTGGACGCTGGATCCAGCGGGTCGCCGGGCTGGGTCGCCGCGGCCCGCTCCGCCAGCCTCTCAACCAGCGCATCCTTGATGCCGCGCTCCACCAGAAGCCGGGAATTGGCCGAGCATACCTGGCCCTGGTTGAAGAAGATGCCGAAGGCTGCCATGTCGGCCGCGGCGTCCAGGTCTTGGCAATCCGCGAACACCAGGTTCGGGCTCTTGCCGCCGGTTTCCAGCCAAACCTGCTTCATGTTCGACTGGCCGGAATATTGCAGGAACATCTTGCCGACCGCGGTCGAGCCGGTGAAGGCAAGGCAATCGACATCCATATGGCGGCCGAGCGCCTGGCCGGCGGTCTCGCCGAGGCCGGGCACGACATTGAGCACGCCGGCGGGCAGGCCCGCTTCCATGGCGAGCTCAGCCAGCCTGAGTGCCGAGAAGGGCGATTGCTCGGCCGGCTTCAACACCACCGAATTGCCCACCGCCAGCGCGGGCGCGCATTTCCAGGTCGCCATGTCGAGCGGGAAATTCCAAGGCACGACGGCGCCAACGACCCCAAGCGGCTCGCGCCGCACCAGAGCGAGGTCGCCCTGGCCCGTCGGCGCCACCTCGTCATAGACCTTGTCGATCGCTTCGGCGTACCACTGGAAGATTGCCGCCGAACCCGGCACGTCGACGGTGGCGGCATCCTTGACCAGCTTGCCCATGTCCAGCGATTCCAGCAGTGCGAGTTCCTGCAGGTTCTCGCGCAGCAGCCCCGCCAGCCGTAGCAGCACCTCCTTGCGATGCTGAGGGCTCGTTCGCGACCAGGTGCCGGCCTCGAAGCTGCGTCGCGCCGCGGCAACGGCAAGGTCGACGTCCTCTTGTCCGCAGGAGGCGACCTCGGCGAGCGTCGCTCCCGTGGCCGGATTGATGCTTGCAAAGGTCCGGCCGGAGCGTGCGGGCACTGGTTTGCCGTCGATGAACGCTTTGTCGCGGAAACGGATTGCGGACGCCTTGCCGACCCATTCCTTATGGCTGAGTTCGCTCATGTCAGCTCCAGACTGTCGGGACTACTCGTCACCCGGAACGCCGTAGCTCGGCGCGCCGGACGGGTTGAGGGCGCGGGTGACGTAGGCGTCGAGCTGGGGCTTGTAGATCTCCCATAGCGTTGCCAACTGCTCGATCGGGCACGCTTCCGTCCAGTCGCAACGCAAGTCTGCGACGGGCCATGAGACATCGCGCACCAGCTTCATGCCGGCGGAACGGACAGGCCCCGCCTCGCCGCCGGCCTTGAGCGCAGCCCGCATCGTGAGGATCAGCCGGTCGCCGAGGTCTCCCCCGGAGGCGAGAAAGGCGTCAACCATTGCCTGCGGGATGCGGTCATTCGCAAGCAGGTTGCCGCCGCAGGCGACGTCCTCGCCGCGCGCCTCGGCCCAGATGCCGAGCGCGTTCGGTCCCGAATGAATCGCGCTGCCGCCGGCCGCATCGACCGCCAGTATCTGCCGGTATTCGCTGAAGGCCGAGCGCTTCAGGATCGCGACGGTTTCAGCAGCGGAAGCGCCGCGCGCCATCAACTCCAGCGCCCGTGGCCCGAGCGTCGGGTCGGTGACGTTCTGGCTGGCGACCGCGCCGACGCCGGCCTGCGCGTAGGCGCAGCGGGCCGCGACGGCAGGAGACGACGAGGACACCGCCACTCCGAACATGCTCGTGCGCCTGCAGCGCGCGACGATGGAGAAGGTCATGGCGGTCAGTCCGGGATGACGGCGGTGCCGTCGATCTCGACCAGCCATTCCGGCCGCGCCAGGGCAGACACGACCACGCCGGTCGAAACCGGGTGAACGCCCTTGATGTATTCGCCCATCGTCCGGTAGACGGCTTCGCGATGCCGGACATCGGTCAGGTAGACCACCACCTTCACCAGATGCTCCATCGTGCCGCCGCATTCCTCGATGAGCTGCCTGATGTTCTGCATGACCTTGTGGGTCTGCTCGACCGGATCGTGGCTATCGATGTTCTTTGCGGTGTCGAGGTCTTGCGGGCACTGGCCGCGCAGGTAGACGGTCCGGCCGCCGCGCGTGACGACCGCCTGGCAGAGATCGTTGTCGAGCTTCTGCTCGGGATAGGTATCCTTGGTGTTGAAGGGGCGAATTCGCGTGTGCGCCATCTTGGTCTCCGTCAGGTCGGGCTCGCAGCGGTCGTCAGCTTTGGTCAGGCATCCACGGGCTCGCGCTTCGCGGCGGCGTGGTAGGCCAGATATTTCCGCTGCGTCGAAATACGGTCGGCCACGTGCTTGGCATCATGCCAGACGCCCCAGATGAAGCTGGACCCTCGTCGCGACTGCCAAGGCAGCCCCAGGAAGTAGATCCCCGGCTCGGTCGAGACGCCGCGGTGGTGCCTTGGCCGACCCTTCTCGTCGAAGGCGTCGACCTTCAGCCAGCTGTAGTCGACGGCAAAGCCCGTCGCCCAGACGATCGCCGCTATTCCGGCTTCGGCCAGGTCGAGCTCGCGGATCGGATTGGTCACGCACTCCGGATCCGGGTCGATCCGGCGGGCCACGGGCTCTTCCGGAAGGTCGAGACCGTTGCGAGCGACATAGGCGTCGGCTTCGTCCAGCAGCGACATCAGGCTGGCGTCGCCGCGGGCAATGTTTTTCGCCAGATCGGGCGCGAAGCTCATCACGCCGTCCTGGTAGGTCTTTGTCATGCCGACGAGCGTAAGCCCCTGCGCGGCCAGACGACGGAAATCGATAGTTTCGCCGCCGCGCGCGCCGCTCACCGCGATCGTGACGTGTTCCGTGCCGGGTCCCGGGGTTTCGGCGTCCCACTTGCCGAGAACGCCGAGCCACCAGCAGAAGTCGCGCCCGCGATAGGCGCGCGGCGGGCGGTCATGCGGACCGACCGAGAGAAAGACGCGCCTGCCGGCGCGCTGAAGCTCGTCGGCAATCTGCACGCCCGAGGATCCCGCTCCGACCACCAGCACCGCGCCTTTCGGCAGCTGCTCAGGGTTACGGTAGGCGCTGGAATGGATCTGCAGGATGCCCGCATCCCCATGGACAACAGGCGGAATGACGGGGATCTGGAAAGGTCCGGTCGCGGCAACGACGCTGTTGGCCTCGATCGCGCCGTCCGACGTCTCGACGCGGAATCCAGGGCGACCGACATTTCTTTGCACAAGCTTGACCTCTACGCCGCAGCGGATCGGCGCATTGATCTGCTTTGCGTAGGCGACGAAATAGTCGGCGACCTCTTCCTTGGAGGCAAAGCCATCGGGACCGGTCCGGGAAAACTCCATGCCCGGGAACCGGTCGTGCCAGGCCGGGCCGTTGGCAACCAGGGAGTCCCACCGCTGCGAGCGCCAGCGTTCGGCAATCCGGCCGCGTTCAAGGACCAGATGAGGCACCCCGCACTTGCTCAGGTGCTCGCTCATAGCCACCCCCGCCTGGCCGCCGCCGACGACAAGCGTGTCTATCGTCTCAACCGACATTCTCAGTCCTTTTCTGACCATCCGACAGCTTCCGCCGCGCGGGATGAAAACCGATTTCCGCCAGCTGATGCACGCAGCCGTGGGTGATCCGGCTGCATCTCTTCCGGGTTCCACAAGTAGCAGCACGTGCCGGTGGGCGCCCATAACGAATCTCCGAAGTCACGCGTAACCATTTCCGAATTTCTCGCACCGATGGACGCACCTACAGTTCCGGCGATCCGGATCGGTGCCGCCGCATGAGGTGGCGGGCGAAGCCGGACACATGTCGGCAACGGACCGGGTTCCGGAACAGGGTTGCGCTTCCGCGGCGACCCGTTCCGCCATGCCTCGAGCGCCGGCATTCCTCGAGGGGCTGGGCATGAAGACTGAAAGCTATGACTACATCGTCGTCGGCGCGGGTTCGGCCGGTTGCGTGGTGGCCAATCGGCTGAGCGCCGATCCGTCGGTCAGAGTGTGCCTGATAGAGGCCGGCGGCAGCGACAACAGCCTGCGGGTCAAGGTGCCGGCCGGCATCCTGTCGCTCTACGGCAACCCCAACTACGACTATTGTTTCGTTGGCGTGCCGCAGCCTCATCTCAACAACCGCAGCATTCCGGTCAACCGCGGCAAGGCGCTGGGCGGATCGAGCTCGATCAACTCGATGGTCTATATTCGCGGCGCCGCCGAAGATTATGACGAGTGGGCCGGGCTCGGCTGCGCTGGCTGGGCCTATTGCGATGTGCTGCCCGTGTTCAGGAAGCTGGAGCGCAATCTGATCGGCCAGGACGCACGCTATCACGGCACCGAGGGCGAAATGCTGGTCGACAACCCACGCGATCCGAACGAGCTTTCCGCCATGTTCGTCAAGGCCGGGACAAGCGCCGGCCTGCCCACAAACACGGACTTCAACGCCGAGGGCCAGTTCGGCGTCGGCATCTACAACGTCACGCAGGACCGGGGCCAGCGCTTCAGCAGCTTCAGCGCGTTCATGCGTCCGGTGCTCGATCGCAAGAACCTGACGCTGCTCAGCGAATGCGAGGTGATCGACCTTGTCATTGCCGAGGGACGCGCGACGGGAATGCGCGTGCGGCATGACGGCCAGCAAAAGATACTCTCGGCCAGCCGCGAGATCGTGCTCTCTGCCGGCGCCATCAATTCGCCCAAGATCCTGATGGCGTCCGGCATCGGCCCCGCAGCCGAGCTCCGGCAGATCGGCATCACACCGGTCCTCGACCTGCCCGGCGTCGGCAAGAACCTGCAAGACCATGTCGATGGCATGATCACCGTGCGCTCCAGGAGCACCAGGACGCTCGGCCTGTCGCTCGCCAACCTGCCCCGTATCGTGGCCGCGCCATTCCAGTATTTCGCGCGCCGCAGGGGCATGCTCACCACCAACTATGTCGAAGCTGGCGGCTTTGCGAAAACCAGGCACGCGAACGGCCTTCCCGACATCCAGTTCCACTTCGTGCCGGGCTATCGCAGCCATCGCGGCAAGCTGATCGAATATGGCCACGGCTACGCCGTTCACACCTGCGTGCTCAGACCGAAAAGCGTGGGCGAGATCAGACTGTCACGGGATAGTTCCCGCCGCGACGTCCTCATCGACCACCGCTTCTTCGCGGATGAAGATGACGCGATGGTGCTGGTCGAAGGCATCAAGATCGCGCGCAGCATCCTTGCCGCATCGGAGCTCGATCCGGTGCGCGGCAAGGAGATGCTTCCGGGCAAGGATGTCCGCAGCGACGACGAGATCCTCGCCTATCTGCGCGCCGAAGCGCTGACCGTCTATCACCCTGTGGGGACCTGCAAGATGGGAACGGACGCGATGGCGGCGGTTGATCCGGCGACGCTTAAGGTGCGAGGCGTGGAAGGGCTTCGGGTCGCGGACGCTTCGGTCATGCCGAAGCTGATAGGCGGCAACACGAACGCGCCAAGCATGATGATTGGGCAGAAGGCTTCGGAGATGATTCTTAGCTCGGCGCGCCACGGCGAAAGATAAAGATCGCGTCGCCTTTCGGGGCAGTTCAGCGTTGTATTGCCTAACTGCTCACGCAATTCCGACGGAAAGCGCCAGGCACTTTTTCCTGGAATCGCTCCTAGTGATCCTCGTCGATCTCGTCGTGCAGCAGGCCGAGGATACGGCGCTTGAGCGCGATGAAGTCGGGTTCGAGGATCACGTCCATCGAGCGCGGCCGGGGGATATCGACCTTGATCTCGGCCTTGATCTTGCCGGGCCGGGCCGTCATCACCAGGACGCGATCGCCGAGCACCAGCGCCTCGTCGATATCGTGGGTGACGAAGAGCACCGTCTTCTGCTGCCGCTCCCAGACGCGCAAGAGCAGTTTCTGCATGGTGCCGCGCGTCTGGCTGTCGAGAGCCCCGAATGGCTCGTCCATCAAGAGAACGGCCGGGTCGTTGGCAAGGGCGCGCGCGATCGCCACGCGTTGTTTCATGCCGCCTGAGAGCTGGGCGGGGTAATGGTCGGCAAAGGGCGCGAGGCCGACTTCGTTGAGATACTGGTCGACGATCTGCTTGCGCTGCTCCGCGGGCAGACCCTTGCGCTTCGGTCCATACTCGATGTTGGCGCGCACGGTGAGCCAGGGAAACAAGGTGTAGCTCTGGAATACCATGCCTCTGTCGGGACCGGGTTCGATCACTTCCCTGCCATCGACTTTGATGCTGCCCGAGGTTGCGTCATTGAGACCGGCAGCGAGATATAGCAGGCTGGATTTGCCGCACCCCGAAGGACCGACGATGACGCAGAATTCGTTCCTGGCCACCTTCAGCGACACATCGTCCAGCGCCAGCACGCCGTTGGCGTCGCTGTAGCGCAGTGTCACGTCTTCGACGGCCATCGTGGTGCCGGCCGAACGCGGATCGCCGGGTGCAGTGCCGGCCGGATTGTTCGCCTTGAGGGTTTCGGTCATTGCTACCCTTGATCCGACTCCGGTTTGCGAGGATGCGTTCAAAATCAAGCTGCCCATGGCGCGACCCTTGACCGGATAATGCGGAACGCCGTGTCTGTGATGAGGCCCAGAAGCCCGATCGCGGCGATCGCCATGAAGATCACGTCGACCTGGAAGCCGCGCATCGCCTTCAGGCTGATATAGCCAAGGCCGCTCGAGGCGGCGACGAGCTCAGCCACCACCAGATATGTCCAGGCCCAGCCCATGGTGACGCGCAGCGTATCGAGGATCGCGGGAAGCGCGGCGGGAAAGATGACGTGCCACACGGCTTCGCTGCGCTTGGTGCCCAAAGTGTAGGAGGCGTTGACCAGGTCCCTGGACACGCTGCGCGCGCAGTCGGAAATCATCACGAGCTGCTGGAAAAAGGTGCCGAAGAAGATCACAGCGATGCGCTGCTCGATGCCGATGCCGATCCAAAGGATGAACAGGGGCACGAAGGAGGTCACCGGCAGATAGCGGATAAAATTGACCAGCGGCTCAAGCGGCGCCTGCACGGCCCGGTAGGTTCCCATCCACAATCCCAGCGGCACCGAGATCAGCGAGGATACGATGAAGCCCAGGAGTACCACCTTGGCGCTGGTCAAAGTGTGGTAGAAAAGGCTGCCGTCCAGAGACATGCGATAGGTCGTCTCGAGCACGGTTCCGGGCGTCGGCAGGAACATGTTCGGCACGACGCGGCCATAGGACAGGAAAGCCCAGCCGCCGATCACGAGTATCCACATCGCCAGCGCGAGCGTTGTCGCCGTGCCGGCGGGAATGTTGGCGAATGGGGTCGTCAGGCGTGTCCACGCCGTCCGCCTCTGTGCCATAGGATGGCCTCCGTTGATCTTCTGAAGCGCGAAACTCTGGCCTATCGAGAAACGGGGTCGGCCCGAACGGGCCGACCCCGGCGATCTCGCAGGCTCACTGATCCTTGATGAAATCGGTGTCGAGGATGGTTTTCGCGTCGATCGTCGTCTTGAGCTTGCCGGCCTTGCCCCAGACGTCCTGCGCGAAGTTCACCAGGTCGGACGCTTCGCTCTTCTGCGGCGCGCCGAAAAATTCCAGGTTGCGGGCACGGTCGTAATAACGCACGCCCTTGGCGCCGGCCGCGAAATCCTCGGGCTTCTCCAGATAGCCGCCAATGCCCTTGGCCATGATCTCATAGGCCTTTTCCGGATTGGTCTTGATGTATTCGACCGCCTTGTAATAGCCCTTGACCAGCGCCTTCACGTCCTCGGGATGCTTCTCAATCAGGTCGCATTTGAGGGCGATCACATCCACGATCAGGCCGGGAGTGGTCGTGGAATCGATCAGCACCTTGCCCTTTCCGCCCTTACGGACTTCGGTAAGGTGCGGCTCCCAGGTCACGGCAGCCGGAACCTGGCCGGCGATGAAGGCGGTCGCGGCGTCATCGGCGGTCATGTTGGTGATGGTGACGTCGTCCTCGGTCATGCCTTCCTTTTTCAGAAGCACGTTGAACCAGAACTCGGAAACGGAGCCCTCGTTCAGGGCCACCTGCTGGCCCTTCAAATCCTTGAGCGACTTGACGTCGGCCTTCGTGACGATGCCGTCGCCGCCGTGGCTGTCGTCGAGCGCCAGCACGTATTTGAAGCAAAGCTCATCCGAGCGGTATTTCATCAGCTCGTCGACGGTCGAGGCGGCGCCGTCGAGATCGCCGCCGGCGACCGCTGCCATGTAAAGCGCTGATTCTTCTATGACCTTCAGGTCGACATCGACGCCGGCTTCCTTGAAGTAGCCGAGGTCGCGGGCAAGAAACAGCGGCCCGTAGCCCACCCAGGTGGTCATGCCGAGACGAATGGCGCCAGCGTTGGCGGGAGCGGAAAGCCCCAGACCCAGCAGGCCTGCGCCGACCGCGCTCATCAGGCGATTTCGGAATGTCTTCATCGTCGTGGTTCCCCTATGGCTGTTGCCGGCATCGGCCTTATTCAAGTGGCGTATGCCAAGCTGTGTTTCGGCAGCCGCTCTCTTGTTATGCGTCGCCTCCCAGGCGAGCCTAGCGTGTTCTAGGCTCGGCAAGAGAGCATCCGGGCCGGATCGCAAAAAGAAGTCTTTTTCTGTCCTTTGCTTCGCCGAAACCGAAGCAGAGGGCCTTGCGGCCGCTCGCAAGTACGCGAACAGAAACTCTCAAGGGCTTATGGTTGGATAACTGGCCGCCCGTTCGCCTCTCCCGTGGACGAGTTCCCCGCATTGCGGCGGCGGCTCGGCAATCGGATCGGTGGCTTGGTGGCAGGTAGCGATCTGCTACCTGGCATCGTCAAGCGATAAGCTGATCGATCCTGATCGGCAGATCGCGGATGCGCTTGCCGGTCGCGTGGTAGACCGCGCTCGCAACGGCGGCGGCCGTGCCGACATTGCCCAGTTCACCAAGGCCTTTGACGCCGGCCGGATTGACCGCGTGGTCGATTTCCGGGACCAGGATCACCTGCAGATCCTGAATGTCGGCGTTGACCGGCACGAGGTAGTCCTGCAAGTCGCGGTTGACGTAGCGGGCATAGCGCCTGTCGACCTCGGTGGCCTCATGCAGCGCCTGTCCGATGCCCCAGATCATGCCGCCCATCAGTTGGCTGCGCGCGGTGCGCGTGTTCATGATGCGCCCGGCGGCGAACGCGCCGACGATGCGCGGCACGCGGATCTCCCTGGTGTAGCTGTTGATACGGACTTCGACGAACTCCGCGCCGAAGGCGTATTTCACCGAATCCTCGTCCTGGTCGCCGCCATGGAATTCCGGCTGGCCGGCATAAAGCTTCTTCAGCGCCCCGGGCGTCGCGCCCTTGGGCGCGAACTCGGCATATTCCTCGATCGCGCCAAGCTGCATGATCTTGAAGACATCCTCAATCTTCGCCGAGGCGCCGCCCTTCGCAACGATCTTCCCATCAGCGAAGTCCAGTTCCTCGTTGTGGGATCCGGCAAGCGGACCGCCTTCGGCCGTAGCTCCCGCGTAGAGCTTCGCCCGGATCGCGTCGCAGGCCTTCAGCACCGCCGAGCACACGCTCGCGGTGGAAATCGAGCCGCCTGACACCGGGGCCGGGGGCAGGTTGTTGTCACCCATTTCCACATTCACCTTACCGATCGGGACGCCAAGACGTTCCGAAGCCATCTGGCCGGCCACGGTGCGGACACCGGTGCCGATCTCATGCGAGCCGCACTGCACCCTCACATCGCCGTCGGATGTTAGGCGCACGCGCGCGGCACATGGCGCTGCAGCGGTTGGATAGATGGCCGTGGCGCAGCCCATGCCGATCAGCCAGTCGCCCTCACGCATCGCGCCGACCTTGCGATCCCGCTTTGCCCAGCCGAAGGCGTCGGCCGCCTGCTCGTAGCACTGGATCAGCGAGCGGCTGGAGAAAGGCTTCTTGCCGATCGGCTCCACCTTCGGTTCATTGATCCGGCGGAACTCGACCGGGTCCATGCCGAGCGCCACCGCCATCTCGTCCATCGCGTTTTCAAGCGCGTAGACGTAAGGCGTCTCCGGCGGCGAGCGCATGTAGCCTGGAGTGTTGCGGTCCGCCCGCACCAGCGAGACATGCGTCAGCACCGAGCCGTAGTCATACATGCGGCCGGTCGCCGAGGTGCCGGCGACGACATAGGCGTCCGGACGCGATGTCACTTCCCAGCCTTCATGCGCGAACGCAGTGATGCGGCCGTCCTTGCCTGCGCCGATCCTGATGCGGTGCCGGGTTTCGGCCCGGTAGGTCTGCGTGCCGAAGGCCTGCATGCGGCTGGTCACGCAGCGCACCGGACGCCCAAGACGCTTTGCGGCCACCGCGACGATGGCGGTGCGCGGCGTCATCGGTCCTTTCGAGCCGAAGGCTCCGCCGATGAAAGGGCTGACGATGCGCACATTGGCCGGATCGATCTTCAGTTGCCGCGCAAGCTCGACCTTCCAGCCGGTGACGTTCTGCGAAGGCTCGTGGACGATGAGCTGATCGCCCTGCCAGAGCGCCGTTGTCGAGAACAGCTCGATCGGATTGTGGTGCTGGGTCGGCGTCGAATAACGCGCATCGATCTTGACGGGAGCGGCAGCATAGGCAGCGTCGAAATCGCCGGCTCTCACGTCCTCCTTCAGTATCGTGCTCTTGCCGGCGGCGGGGACGGTCTTCGTTCCCGGACTGTCGAAACTTGCCGTCGGCTTCTCCTCCTCATACTCGGCACGGATCAATTGGGCTGCCTCTTCGGCCGCCTCGAATGTCTCGGCAACGGCTAAAGCAATGATCTGGCCGTCATGGAAGATCGTCCTGTCATGCAGCGGTCCGATCGACGTCGCGCCGGAGTTGCCGAATTTCGGCTTCTCGACCTTGTCCATGTCGCCATAGGTGACGATGTCGAGCAGGCCGGGTACGGCGCGCGCGTCGTCCAGATGAAGCCTCGTCACCCTGCCCTTGGCGATGTCGCTGGTGGCGAGCGCGCCGTAGGTTATGTTGGCTGCCGGCAGATCGGCCGGATAGCCGGCCTGCCCGGTAACCTTCAGCCGGGCATCGATGCGCGGCAGCGGTTCGCCCATGTTCTCCCTGGGTTTCGGAGTGGCTGCGTCCATTGTCACACCTTCATGTCTCGGGTTTCGAGCAACGCGCGCACCAGCGTTCGTTTGCCGAGCTCGATCTTGAACGCGTTGTGCTGGCGCGGTTCGGCATCGGCAAAGGCGGCTTCCGCCGCCGCGCTTGCCGATGCCTCGTCAAGCTTCTTGCCTTGCAGGGCCGCTTCGGCCGCCCTGGCGCGCCACGGCACCGTCGCCACGCCGCCAAGCGCAATCCGCGCCTCGCGGACGCTGTCGCCGTCGAGATCGAGCACAACGGCGGCCGAAGCCAACGCAAAGGCGTAGGATTCGCGGTCGCGGATCTTCAGGTAACGCGAGCGCCTGGCCCACGGCATGGCCGGCACTTCGATGGCCGTGATGATCTCGTCGGCCGCGAGATCGGTCTCGATATGCGGCGTATCGCGAGGCAACCGATGCAGCCTGGCGAAGGGAATTTTGCGCGCTCCGCGCGAGCCCTCGGCTCGAATGACGGCATCGAGCGCGATCAGGGCCTGGGCGAAGTCCCCATGATAAGTGGCGATGCAGGCATCGCTGGCGCCAAGCACCGCATGCTGGCGGTTGAAGCCTTCCATCGCCGCGCACCCCGAACCCGGCACGCGCTTGTTGCAGGCCCATGAGGTCTCGCGGAAATATTCGCAGCGCGTTCGCTGCAGGACGTTGCCGGCAAGGCTCGCCATGTTGCGGATCTGACCGCTTGCCGCCAGCCGCAGACTGTCGGCGATGACGGGATAGCGGCGTTTGACTTCGCCGTGGTCGGCGGCTTCGCCCATCCGCACCAGGGCGCCGAAGCGGATGCCGTCATCGCTAACCCTGATCTGCCTGAGCGCAGGCTCTTCAAGCCGGTTGAGGTCCAGCAGCCGGTTGGGCGCAGCGACGCCGAGCTTCATATAGTCGGCGAGATTGGTGCCGCCGGCGATGAACTGCGCGTTCGCCCGCGTCGGCTGGTCGTCATCGGTCGTGAAGCGGGATGCGATGGCGACCGCGGCGGAAATGTCCGCCGGCTGTTCATAGATGAAAGGTCGCATCGTCAGGCTCCCCTCGCCTGGTCGCGCGCCTGAACGATCGCGGCGACGATGTTCGGATAGGCCGCGCAGCGGCAGATGTTACCGCTCATATATTCGCGGATATCATCTTCGGAGTGCGCGTGGCCCTCGTTGACGCAGCCGATGGCCGACATGATCTGACCCGGCGTGCAGTAGCCGCACTGGAAGGCGTCGTGGTCGATGAAGGCCTGTTGCATGGGATGCAGCTTGCCCTCGCTCGAGGCAAGCCCTTCCACCGTCGTCACTTCCTTGCCCTGGTTCATCACGGCAAAGCTGAGACAGGAGAGCACGCGCTTTCCGTCGACGAGCACCGTGCAGGCGCCGCACTGGCCATGGTCGCAACCCTTCTTCGTGCCGGTAAGACCGGCATGATCGCGCAGGGCGTCGAGCAGGCTTGTCCTCGTATCCAACGAAAGCTCGTAGGGTCGCTTGTTGATCCTCAGCGATACGGCGACCGCTTCCCTGAGTTTGGAATGGGTCGCAGCCGGCACTTCCGCCTTTGCCGCAGAGGTCAGCAACGGCGCGGCAGCTGCGGCTGAAACGGTGCCGGTCATGAAGCTCCGTCGGCTGAGACCAGTCGCGCTCGATGCGGGATTTTGGGACATGGCTCGCTCCCTGGCTGGCTGGGTATCAGCGCTAACCTCTCAGCCGGGGGCATTGTTCCGGATTTGTCTGCTCAAAAGCGGGTCACGAAAGAGTGAGTCAGGAAGCTCATCCGAGGGCACCCGGATGGGCAGGTGTCCGGGGCTGGGGACAAAGCCGGCAGTGGCGGCAAAGGAACTTTTCCGAGCGCGGAAGGTTGACCTCGGCTTGAGCTGGTGATGCGCGGCGCCGCCGCGCAAGTTCCCATGCGAGCAATTCCAGGAAAAGCGCGCAGCAACTTTCCATCCGGAATTGCGTAAGAACAAAACCTTCGATCGAAAGGCATGCCGGTGGATACGAATTCTCCAGTTGCCGAACCTGTGGATGAGACGCAGCAGCCGAGGCGTCACGCCGAAAAAAGAGACAAGAACTCGCGGCGTTCCGACACCCGAGGGGGAGCAGAGCCCGATACCACCGATGCGTCCCCCGAAGACGAGGGCGCCTCGCAGGATAAGCGACGCGGCGGGCTGGCCGGGTCCATCAAGCGGCATCCTGCCAAGGCGGGCACCGTCCTGCTTGTCGTGCTGCTGGCTGCTGCAGGCGCGGTGTTCTGGTGGCTGAACGCACGCAACTACGAATGGACGGACGATGCCTTCATCGATGCGCGCACCGTGACCGTCGGCGCCGAAATCGCCGGCCGCATCACGGAGGTGACCGTCACCGACAATCAGCCCGTCGAGGCGGGCGCGGTCCTGCTTCGCATCGACGACAGCGACTACCAGGCTTCGCTCAAGCAGGCGGAGGCCAGCGTGGCGGCGGCGCAGGCCGAGATCGCCAATGTTGTGGCCCAGACCGAGGCGCAGGACGCCAAGATCGACGCGGCGCGCAAGCAGGTCGCCCAGGCGCAGGCGGCGCTGGAATTCGCCAAGTCCGAGGACCAGCGCAACCGCGAGCTGCTCGCCCGAGGCACCGCCACCCAGCAGCAGGCACAGCAGGCCGCCTCAACGCTGCGCCAGGACCAGGCGGCCCTCGACACGGCCATGGCGAATGCAGAGGCCGCGAAAAGCCAGCTCGCCGTGCTGCAGGCACAGGGCAAAAGCGCTGAAGCCAAACTGCGGCAGGCGCGTGCCAGCGAGGACCAGGCCAAGACTACGCTCACGCGCACGACGATCATGGCCCCGGTCGCCGGCCGGGCAACCAACATCACGGTCGCAAAAGGCACCTATGCGCAGCCCGGGCAGGTGTTGATGATGTTCGTTCCGAAGGACGTCTGGGTGAAGGCGAATTTCAAGGAGACGCAGCTCGACCTGATGCGGCCGGGCCAGCCGGTCGACATCGCCATCGACGCCTACCCGGAAAAGACCTTCCATGGCCGTGTCGACAGCGTGCAGGCCGGCAGCGGCACCGCCTTCAGCCTGCTGCCGGCCGAGAACGCGACCGGCAATTTCGTCAAGGTCGTCCAGCGCGTCCCGGTCAAGATCGTCTTCGACCAGCCACCGGACGCCTATCTCGGTCCGGGCATGTCGGTGGTGCCGACGGTCAAGGTACGATGACTGATGCAGCATTAGCCCATGGCGGCGAAAGCCGCTCTGCCGCCGGCGGGCGCAACCCCTGGCTCATCGCGATCGTCGTCTCCATCGCGACCTTCATGATGGTGCTCGACACCGCGATCGCCAATGTCGCGCTGCGCAACATTGCCGGCAGCCTTGCGGCGGGCCTGGACGAGAGCACTTGGATCATCACTACCTATCTTGTGGCCAGTTCGGTCATCGTTCCAATCAGCGGCTGGCTGGCCGACGTCATCGGCCGCAAGCGCTACTACATGCTCTGCGTCGCCACCTTCACCGGCGCGTCGTTGCTCTGCGGCCTAGCGCCCAACCTCGACATGCTGATCCTGTTCCGCATCCTCCAGGGGCTTGGCGGCGGCGGCATGGCGCCGAGCGAGCAATCGATCCTTGCCGATACTTTCCCGCCCGAAAAGCGCTCGCAGGCCTTCGCGCTCTACGGCATCGCGGTCATCGTGGCGCCGACGGTCGGCCCAACGATCGGGGGATGGTTGACCGACCATTTCTCCTGGCACTGGATCTTCTTCATCAACGTGCCCTTCGGCATTCTTTCGCTGGCGCTCGTGCAATGGCTGGTGGTCGAGCCGGACGTGCTGAAACGCGAGCGCCGGGAGAGGCTGAAAGACGGCCTCAAGGTGGATTGGGTCGGCTTCATCCTGGTGACGCTGGCGCTCGGATGCCTGGAAGTCTTCCTCGACGAGGGCCACCGCAACGACTGGTTTTCATCGAGTTTCATCACCACCTTCGCCGCGATCTCCGCCGTCTCGTTGCTCATCTTGATTCCGTGGGAGCTGGCCCACCGCAACCCGATCGTCGACATGCGGTTGCTGTTCACGCGCCAGTTCGGCACGTCGTTCCTCGTCATGATGGCAGTGGGCGCTGTGCTGTTCAGCACGACGCAGCTCATGCCCCAGTTGCAGCAGACCGCGTTCGACTACACCGCGACGCTGTCCGGGCTTTCGATGATGCCGGGCGGCATCGCCATGCTGATGCTGATGCCGATTTCGGGCATCGCTTCCGGCTTCGTGCAGCCGAAATACCTGATTATGATGGGCATGTCGGCGGTGGCGGTGGCGCTCTGGCATATGACCTCGCTGGCGCCGGATGCGACCTTCAGCTTCTTTGCCTTCGCCCGCGTCTTCCTGATGGTCGGCCTGCCCTTCCTATTCATCCCGATCTCGACGGCCGCCTATCTCGGCCTGCCGCCGAGGAAGACTAACCAGGCTTCCGCGCTGATCAACGTCGCCCGCAACATCGGCGGCAGCATCGGCGTCTCGCTGACCACCACGGTGATCGCGCAGAACGCGCAGTTGCATCAGTCCAACCTGGTCGCGAACACCGCACAATCGTCGTCGATCTACCAGCAGACGCTGCGGCAGGCCGGCGAATACTTAGCCGCGCAGGGCTCCCCCGCCGTCGAGGCCAAGGCGCAAGCGGTGGGCTGGGTCGGCCAGCTCATCGGCCGCCAGGCGACGCTTCTCGCCTATGTCGACGTTTTCCGCTACTCGGCCGTCGCCACCGCGCTGCTGGTGCCGCTGGCGCTCCTGTTGCGGTCGCCCAAGCCGTCCCGGCCGGGGAAATAGCGCGCTCCTGCCGGAACATGCGCGGCGGGTTGCGAGTTTGCACCCTAGGTAATGACCGTTGCGGAACGATATGAAATCGAAGCTGGTCTCAGAAACTGCCGGACAGAGAACTTTCGTGGTCGTGCTGGACCCAGGCGAGGAAGAAGCGATCGCCGCTCTGACGGCGATCGGCGCGTTCGAGAAGGCGACCGTCGGCTGGTTCGATTTCGGGTCGAAATCGATCGACCTCGAGGCCTGACAGGCATGCAAACTCGTCCAGCTCCAGGCCGAAATTGGTGCCCGTAGCATTGGAGTAAAGAGATGGAACCCCGCAACAAGCAGCGACACAGACAGCAAGACGAGGCCGAGGCTCCGGTCATCGAGCAGCAGGACTGGGATTCCTTTGAGGGCAACAAGGTGCTTCCGGACAGCGTGGTCGTGGAAGAAGGCATTCCCAACACCCACGAGACGGAAGAAGCTCCCTCCGAAGAGGACGACGACAACCCCAGCCAGAACAGCGACGAGGCCTTGCCCGACGACAAGGAGGAGGAGGTTTTGTCGCGGGATCCCTCCAAGGAGGGAAGCCGGTTCGACGAGGTTTAGGTTCACAT
>NZ_RQXT01000269.1 GCF_003863365.1 Mesorhizobium tamadayense
GAGCTTCAACGAAAAGCTGGAGGCCGAGTTTACGGTACATCTCGCCACCGAGCAGCGCCTGGCCGTCCTCTTCCTCGATCTCGACCGCTTCAAGGAGATCAACGACCTCTTCGGCCATCTTGTCGGAGACGCCGTGCTGCAGTGTGTGGCCGAGAAGATCAGGAGCATCCTCAAGCCAGGGCAGATGGTTGCGCGCTTGGGCGGCGACGAGTTCGCTGTGATTGTTCCCGGTCTGCCGAGCGCCGCCTATGCGACGCGCACTGCTGAAGCCATCCTGGACGCATTCAACGACACAGGCGCCAACCTGCCCGCCGGCGTCACCATCGGCACCAGCATAGGCATCGCTGTA
>NZ_RQXT01000270.1 GCF_003863365.1 Mesorhizobium tamadayense
AGTGGTGCCGGATTTGCAATGAACCCGAAGCGTCGTGGATGAGACCTGGGGATCGATACTAAGTGGGGGATAACCTCACTCGATAGAACTATATCGAAAAGGAGCTTGGCTGAGATTTCCTCCCGAAAGCCGAAACCTCGTGACTGCTGTCGGCCGCGAAGCCGACTTTCTGCGCATCTGGCGGGAGGTCTGTAAATGGCGCCAAGATGCTCGTTCGTGCTGGTCAGAACGGGCGACCGCTCACCACCCCGTGCGGTCATCCAAGCCAAGTCATTCCAGTGCTCGGCCTGGAAACGGCATGACTCTATGAGGAGATGCGCAAAGGCTCACCGAACCCGCTCACT
>NZ_RQXT01000271.1 GCF_003863365.1 Mesorhizobium tamadayense
AGCACCCACTCACCGATCTTCAGAATGGCGCCACATTCTTCCGCGATCGGGATGAACACCGCGGGCGGAACTGCGCCGCGTTCCGGATGATCCCACCGGAGCAGCGCTTCGAAACCGAATATCTCGTTGGATACGAGTTGCGCCTGCGGTTGATAGACGAGGCGGAGCTCCTTGCGCGAGATCGCGTGACGAATGTCGTGCTCGAACTGGCGACGATCGCGCAGATGCTCACCCATGGACGGCTCGAAAACGCAATAAAGGCCACGCCCCTGCATCTTTGCCTCGTAGAGCGCAGCGTCGGCATGGCTCAGAAGCGTCTCCCGATCGGGTGCATCGTTCGGAAA
>NZ_RQXT01000272.1 GCF_003863365.1 Mesorhizobium tamadayense
CCCGGTGGTTGTGGTAGTCCGCAGCCTGCCCGGCGCGAGAATGTCGTCGATTGTGTCTGACAACGTGGGCGGCGTGGCGATGGGGGTCAAGCATTTGGTATCGCTGGGGCATAGCCGGATCGCTTTTTTGGGAGGCTTTCCAGATACGGCTGTGTTTGCCGAGCGACGGTCTGGTTACCGCAAAGCCATGGACGAAAGTGGTCTTAAGTTCGATGAGGAGTTGGTTGTTCCGTCCATTCCCTCGAGAGCAGGCGGCGTGGAAGCCATCGGACGTGCGATGACCATCAGCGATCGACCGACCGGGGCCGTCTGCTTCAATGACGCGGTGGCGTTTGGCGTG
>NZ_RQXT01000273.1 GCF_003863365.1 Mesorhizobium tamadayense
TCCGGTGGTTGTGGTAGTCCGCAGCCTGCCCGGCGCGAGAATGTCGTCGATTGTGTCTGATAACGTGGGCGGCGTGGCGATGGGGGTCAAGCATTTGGTATCGCTAGGGCATAGCCGGATCGCTTTTTTGGGAGGCTTTCCAGATACGGCTGTGTTTGCCGAGCGACGGTCTGGATACCGCAAAGCCATGGACGAAAGTGGTCTTACGTTCGATGCGGAGTTGGTTGTTCCGTCCATTCCCTCGAGAGCAGGTGGCGTGGAAGCCATCGGACGTGCGATGACCATCAGCGATCGACCGACCGGGGCCGTCTGCTTCAATGACGCGGTGGCGTTTGGCGTT
>NZ_RQXT01000274.1 GCF_003863365.1 Mesorhizobium tamadayense
GATGGGAGTGCTTGTCGCCCACCGCTTTTTGTCGTTGCGCCCTCGATTGTGTGGCATAAGGCTCGCAATTTGTGGTCCTTTGGGTGAATCTGGTTTGAAGCGGTGCGGATCTGGGCCCGATGGCTGAGGGAAAATAGTTGTTGCAATTTAGAACGTTCCAAACTATTGAGTTAATCCGTGCGATCACGCCGGTCACGCGCGGCGTCCACAAACACCGGAGCGGTGTCGATCCATCGCTTGATCGTCGTCGGTGGAGGAGGTGGTCCATTCGAAGCCGGCGCGGCCGGCGGCGAGGATATCAAGCCAAACAAACTGAACAGGGAGTGAGTGGATGA
>NZ_RQXT01000275.1 GCF_003863365.1 Mesorhizobium tamadayense
ACATCCATTCACTCCCTGTTCAGTTTGTTTGGCTTGATATCCTCGCCGCCGGCCGTGCCGGCTTCGAATGGACCACCTCCTCCACCGACGACGATCAAGCGATGGATCGACACCGCTCCGGTGTTTGTGGACGCCGCGCGTGACCGGCGTGATCGCACGGATTAACTCAATAAATTGGAACGTTCTAAATTGCAACAACTATTTTCCCTAGCCATCGGGCCCAGATCCGCACCGCTTCAAGCCAGATTCACCCAAAGGACTGCAAATTGTGAGCTTTATGCCACACAGTCGAGGGCGCAACGACAAAAGCGGTGGGTGATAAGCGCTCTCATT
>NZ_RQXT01000276.1 GCF_003863365.1 Mesorhizobium tamadayense
TAGCGGCGGCCATTCGGGCCAAAAACATTCGCAGCATACCGCGGCAATGATCATCGCATTGCTCGCTGAAATCGGCACGCCCGCCACTTGAATGGGGTTCATTGTACGGACGCCACTATCGCGGCGGCATCGTCGGTACAGGAAGAACGGTTCCTCGCTTAGATCTCGATGAAGCCGGCATAAGTCAGCAGCAAGTGCTGCAGGCATGAATCCGCGAGGCTTCGTGCCAAGTGACGTTGCTCCTGTGCAGAGCCCATTTCCCGCTCTTTCGGCTTGATTCCCTTGTTCCAGCCCGGACCTTGCCGATGAACCCGCTGCGGGGTCGGACT
>NZ_RQXT01000277.1 GCF_003863365.1 Mesorhizobium tamadayense
CAGCGGCGGCCATTCGGGCCAAAAACATTCGCAGCATACCGCGGCAATGATCATCGCATTGCTCGCTGAAATCGGCACGCCCGCCACTTGAATAGGGTTCATTGTACGGACGCCTCTATCGCGGCGGCATCATCGGTACAGGAAGAACGGTTCCTCGCCTGGACATTCGTGAAGCCGGCATAAGTCAGCAGCAAGTGCTGCAGGCATGAATCCGCGAGGTTTCGTGCCAAGTGACGTTGCTCCTGTGCAGAGCCCATTTCCCGCTCTTTCGGCTTGATTCCCTTGTTCCAGCCCGGACCTTGCCGATCAACCCGCTGCGGGGTCGGA
>NZ_RQXT01000278.1 GCF_003863365.1 Mesorhizobium tamadayense
GCTGAGGCCATCGCCACCTTGATGCGACGAACCGAGACGCGGACCTGTGCGCCGATCTTCAAGAGCTTCAGCCTGATCGTGCCGCAGGTGGCCTCGGCGAGCCGGGTGTGGGCGAGGCCGAGGCGGCGCAAGGCGCAGATCAAGACATAGGCAAACGAGGCAAGCCAAAGCCGCAACTGATTGGCGCGCATGGTGTGGGCACTGGTGCGGTCGGCGTAGAGGTCGAGCTGACATTCCTTGATCCGGTTCTCCATGTCGCCGCGTGCGCAGTAGAGGTCCTCGTAAAGCGCCCGTGCCGCCCAGCGCC
>NZ_RQXT01000028.1 GCF_003863365.1 Mesorhizobium tamadayense
CGTCAGCCGAGCGAAGCGGAGGCTGGGTGAGGGGAAACGCCAGATGCGATGGCCCTGCCACACAAGGGGCCAATTTTGTCAGACATAAGCCGCAAAATCCGCCGTTTCTCCCTTGCCCCCGGGGCCGGCATGGCTAGGATGCGCGCCGGCCAAGCGGAGAAAAAAGATCATGATGCCATCGGCGCGTTTCGCCGATCTCGACGGTGCCTCGGTGCTGATCACCGGCGGCGGTTCCGGCATCGGTGCCGCGCTGACCGAGGGCTTCATGCGGCAGGGCGCCAGGGTCGCCTTCATCGACATTGCTGACCGTCCGAGCACGGCGCTCGCCGATCGCCTGGAAAAGGAGCTTGGCCGGCGCCCGCTCTACCTCAAGACCGACCTGCGCGACGTCGAGGCGCTGCGCGCCGCGGTGGCAAAGGCAGCGGAAGCGCATGGCGATATCACGACGCTGGTCAACAACGCCGCGCTCGACGATCGCCATGAGGTGAAGGACGTCACGGTCGAGTTCTGGGACAACAACCTTGCGATCAACCTGCGGCCGCATTTCTTCACCGCGCAGGCGGTGGCGCCGGGCATGAAGCGCGCCGGCGGCGGCTCGATCATCAACTTCACCTCGACATCCTATCTCATCAACCATCCAGACATGCCGGCCTACACCGCCGCCAAGGCCGGCATACTCGGCCTCACCAAGGGCCTTGCCGGCAAGTTCGGCGCCGACGGCATCCGCGTCAACGCGGTCGCGCCCGGCTGGGTGATCACCGAGCGCCAGCGGGAGCTGTGGGTCACCGAAGAGGCGCTTGCCGCCCATGTCGCCAAGCAATGCATCAAGGATGCCATGCAGCCCGACGACGTTGTCGGCACCGTGCTGTTCCTAGCGTCCGACGCCTCGCGCATGCTGACGGCGCAGATGCTGATCGTCGACGGAGGCGTGCTGTGAGCGGCGCGCCTGCGGTCGCGGCGCTTGATTGGGGCACGACAAGGTTGAGGGCCTGGCTGCTCGACGGCGCCGGCAAGGTGCTTGCCGAGCGGCGCGGCGACGACGGACTGATTACCGCGCGCGAAAAAGGTTTTGCGACTGTGCTGGAAGGCCATCTCGCCGCCATGGGAGCGCCGGAGGCACTGCCCGTCATCATCTGCGGCATGGCGGGCTCGCGCCAAGGCTGGATAGAGGCGCCATACGTCACCGTGCCGTCGCCGATCGGCGCCATTCTTGCCGGCGCCGCCCGCATCGAGGGCCAGCGCCGCGATATCCGCATCGTGCCTGGCCTCGCCCAGCGCCTGGCCGACGCGCCGGACGTCATGCGCGGCGAGGAAACGCAGCTCGCCGGCGCCGGTTTGCCGGCAAAGGGCCGTCATCTCGTCTGCATGCCCGGCACGCATTCGAAATGGGTCGCGGTCGAGGATGGCGCGGTCGCCGGCTTCGGCACCTGGCCGACCGGCGAATTGTTTTCCGTATTGGCTTCGCATTCGATCCTGAAGCATTCGCTGGGCGAGCATCCGGCTGCCGTCGGCGCGGACAATCCCTTCTTCCACCAGTGGTGCGAGCGGGCGCTGGGCGAAGGCGGCGACGTCACTTCGAAACTGTTCGCGATCCGCGCCGCCGGGCTGCTGCAGGATTTGAAGTCCGACGAGGCGGCGGCCTGCCTGTCCGGACTGCTGATCGGCGGCGAGATCGCTTCGGCCAAGCGCCGCTATGGCGCCAGCGAAGCCCCGGTGGTGCTGATCGCCTCCGGCGCGCTGGTCGCGCTCTATGGCGCCGCTCTCGGCTTGGCCGGCCTTGCCTTTCGGGTTGTCGACGCCGATGAAGCGGTGCGCGCCGGCCTTGTCGAAGCCGCGCGCGAGAACGGCATGATTGGAGGCGCCGCATGACTGAGACTGCACCTTTCCCGAAACTCAGGCGTGGCCTCGTCGCCATCCTGCGTGGGCTGAAGCCCGGCGAGGCGGTGGCGATCGGACAGGCGGTCCATGACGCCGGCATCGAGGCGATCGAGGTGCCGCTCAACTCGCCGCAGCCGTTCGCCTCCATCGCGGGCATCGCCGAAGCGCTTCCCACGACCGCGCTGGTTGGTGCCGGCACGGTGCTGACGGCCGCCGATGTCGACGCCCTGCATAAGGCCGGTGGCCGTCTGTTGGTCAGCCCCAACGTCGATGCCGAGGTGATGGGCCGCGCGATGCACTACGGCATGGTCACCATGCCTGGCGTGTTCACGCCGACCGAAGCATTCCAGGCGATCCGGCTCGGCGCCTCGGCGCTGAAATTCTTTCCGGCCAGCGTGCTGGGCGCAGCCGGTATTGCGGCAATTCGCGCGGTGCTGCCGGCCACGACCCTGATCGGCGCCGTCGGCGGCGTTTCCGACAAGGACTTTGCCGGCTACAAGGCGGTTGGCGTCAGCGTGTTCGGTCTGGGATCAAGTCTCTACAAGCCGGGCGCCAGTGTCGAGGACGTGGCGCAGCGCGTGCGCGCCGCGGTCGCCGCCTGGGACGAAGCCTTCGGAGGAGCATGATGGATAGCGTTTCGGTTCTCAGCGACCATATCTGCGAGCTCGGCGAGGGTCCGAGCTACGATCCCGCCACCGACACGCTGTTCTGGTTCGACATTGTCAACGGCAAGCTTCTGGAAAAGCCACTCGCCGGCGCTCTGAAGATCCACGATCTCGGCGTGATGGCCAGCGCCATCGCGATCATCGACGATGCCCGCCAGCTCATCGCCACGGAGGTCGGCCTGCAGGTCCGCGATGTCGCGACCGGCAAGCTGACGCTGCATACGCCGATCGAGGCCGACAATCCACTCACCCGCTCCAACGATTCCCGCGTCCATCCCTGCGGCGCCTTCTGGACCGGCACGATGGGCAAGGCCGAGGAGAAAGGCGCCGGCTCGATCTACTGGTTCTTCAAGGGCGAGCTTCGCCGGCTGTTCTCCGACATCACCGTCTCCAACTCGATCTGCTTTTCCGAAGACGGAACGATCGCCTACTACACCGATACCTCGACCGGACTTTTGATGCGCGTCGCCTGCGATCCGGCAACCGGCCTGCCGACAGGTGAGCCGAAAGTGTTCGTCGATCACCGCTCGTCCAAGGGCTATGTCGACGGCTCCGTCGTCGATTGCGACAGCGTGCTGTGGAACGCGGTCTGGGGCGGCAAGGCGGTGAAGGCCTATGCGCGGGACGGCACGCTGCTGCGCGAAATCGCGATGCCGGTGACCCAGCCCTCATGCCCGGCCTTCGTCGGCCAAAAGGCCGACCGCATCGCTGTGACATCGGCCTGGAAGGGCAAGGACGAGAAACAGCGCAAGCTCGACCCGCAGGCCGGCATGACCTTCCTCCTCGATATTCCGGTCAGGGGCCGCTTCGAGCCGCGCGTGCTGATCGCCTGATCAAGCTTGCCACTGTCAAGCAATCGCCCGGCCCGGTCGATTTCCCGCAAGCCGATTGCAGTGGCCATGCGATGGTGGCGCCTGATTTTGCTGGAGCATACCAATCCATGCAGCCGACGCTGATCCTTGTCCATGAGCCGGAGAAGGCTTGCTTCGACCGGCTCGTCGCCGACGGCTACCCGGCGGAACGCGCCACCGAGATATCGTCCTATCTGGCGCAGTCGACCGACCTCGCGCCTGAATTCGACCAGCTCGCCGCCGCCTGCGAAAAGCGCGGCCTCGCCTTCGTTGCCGTCGAGCTGGACGCCGCCGCCACCGTGTTGGCAAAGGCCGATCCGGCCAAAACCCTGGTCTGGACGCTGACCGACGGCATCGCCTATTTCCGTGGCGGCGCAGCACCCGCTATGGCGCGGCTGAGCGGGCTCAAGACCATCGGCGCCGACGATTCGCTGTTCGCGCTCTGCCAGGACAAGTTCCGCTCCGGCGCGGTGCTCGGCGCGCTCGGACTGCCGGTGCCGACGGCAGGCTTGGCGCGAAACGGGGAATGGCTGGTCGAGCCGCCGGCCTCGCCCGCCGGCTGGTTCGTCAAACCCAACCGGCTCGGCGCCAAGATCGGCATCTGGCCGGATTCGCGCATCACCGAACTCGGCCATGCGCTGAACCTTAGCCGGCGTGTATTTTCCCATTACCGCGACGACGTCGTCGTCCAGCCCTATGTTGCCGGCCGCAATGCACGGGCAAGCTTCCTCGGGCTGAAACCCGAGACCGGGGTCGAGGCGCTCGGCGTCGCCTTCGTCGAGTCCCGCGGTGACTTCCAGACCATGGCCGACAGCATGGCGCTCTATGGCGATGCTGGCCGGGCCGCCAGGGCCGCGGGAGCCTATGCCGAGCCGGAGCTTCAGCCAGTCGCCGCCAGCCAGCCCGCGGCCGATCGGGCGATCCGCGTCCTGGTGCAAAAGCTGATAACCGGGCTTGGCCTCAAGGACGTCTTCTCCGTCGATCTCAGGGTCGAGGCCGACGACACCATCCACCTCATCGAGTTCGAAGTCTGTCCCGGCCTGCCCTGCTTCGATTTTCGCGATTATTGCCGCAGGCAATGGGGCATGAGCCTGGCGGACGCTATGGCCGAGACGGCTGCGAGCCGGTTGGGGTTATGACCTTCGAGATCGGCCGAAGCCGTCTCAGCGTCGTCGTCTCAGGGCGCAGCAGGAGCGGAGCTCCCATCAAACCCCTGCGCCGACGAACTAAATCCCCTCGACCAGCACGATCTCGCCGTCGGCCACTTTCTGGCGGATGGCGACGGCGCGCTGGTATTCCGGCGAGTGGTAGCAGTCATGCGCCGCGGCAAACGATTCAAATTCGATGATGACGTTGCGGGCGCGCCCGGGTCCCTCGGCCTTCTCGTGCTCGCCGCCGCGCGCCAGGAATTTCGCGCCGAAGCGGTCGAAGGCGAGCTTCGCGGCGGCGACATAGTCTTTGTAGCCCTCGGCATCACGAACATCGACGCGAGCGATCCAGTATCCCTTTGGCATGATTTTCTCCTTTTTGCCTTGCGCGCGAGGATCGGCGTTATGCCGACAGCATCTCTGCCAGGATCGCCTCGGCCGCAGCGCGCCGGTCCGGCGCCGCGACGATCGGCCGGCCGACGACCAGGTGGCTGGAACCGTTGCGGATCGCTTGCGCCGGGCTCACCACGCGCTTCTGGTCGCCATGGTCGCTGCCGCTCGGCCGTATACCCGGCGTGACGACAGCCATGTCGGGACCGACGATCCGGCGTACGGCTTCGGCCTCCTCGGCCGAGCAGACGATGCCGCCCATGCCGGCGTGCAGCGCCTGTTCGGAGCGCCTGAGCACCAGCGTGTGCGGATCGTATTCATAGCCGGCGTCGATGATGTCCTGCTCGTCCATCGAGGTGAGCACGGTCACCGCGAGCAGGCACAGCTCGCTGCCCCGCGCCGCTTCCACCGCCGCCTTCATGGCCTTGGGGTAGGCATGGAGCGTCAGCATCGTCACGCCCATTTTGACGATGTTCTCGACGCCCTTGGCCACCGTGTTGTCGATGTCGAGCAGCTTCATGTCGAGGAAGACTTTCGTGCCGCCGCTGACCAGCTCGCGCGCGAAATCGAGCCCGCCGGCAAAGGCGAGCTGGTAGCCGATCTTGTAGAAGGAGACGGTGCCTTCGAGCTCGCGCACCGCCTTTTCGGCGTCTTTTAGCGTCGGCACGTCGAGGCCGACGATCAGCCTGTCGCGCATGGTGTCGCCTTGTAGCAAGGTGCCGGGGTGCATCAGGCCTCGATCCGCACGGAGAGCATGCGCGAGGTTTCGATTAGTGTACGGCATAGGCGCTCCATCGATTGGTGTAGTCTGGCGTCCCTGAACTGCCCGTCCTCGGCGAAGGCTTCGCCGGCGCCGGAAACCGAGCATTCCGGTGTGATCACTTCCATCTGGCAGCGCACCAGCACCGCGCGCAGATGGTTGATGCAACGTATGCCGGCAAACTTGCCTTCGGAGGAGGAACAGAGCGCGACGGGCTTGCCGTAAAGTGGGCGGAACGAGCGGCTGTCGTCGCGCCGCAGCCGGCTCACCCAGTCTATCGAGTTCTTGAGCAGCGGCGGGATCGAGCCGTTATATTCCGGCGTCGCGATCAGCAAGCCGTCGTGAGCCGCAATCTGCCGGCCGAGCTTAACGGCGTTTTCGGGGACGCCTTTTTCCGTCTCCAGATCCTCGTCCATGATCGGCAGCGGATAGTCGCCAAGCGAGATGCGGGTCACCTCGGCGCCCTGCATGGCGAGCTCCTTCTGCGCCACGTCGGCCGTCCGGCCGCTGAAAGCGCCGGTACGGACCGAGCCCGCGAAGACGAGGATTCTTGGGATTACCGCCATTGGCCACCCTTGTTTCGGGACAGGTACAGCCAAGGGTCGCTCAAATCAACGCGCTGGAGCTAGAAAACGCTTAGGATTGGCCGAAGCCCTTGGGCGGAGCAGGAGCGAAGCTCCGTCGCGGAGACCCTGGGATCCATTCCGTTACCTGGCCATGGGAGAGCAGTGGAGCAGAATTCTGCACCGCAGCGGCGCCTAGAAGTCACGGCATGGATCCTCGGGTCTGCGCTGCGTCGCTGCGCTCCTTGCTCCGCCCGTGGATGACGATGGCAATCGCCGAGCGACCAGAGAAACTAATGCGCCTCGCGCCGGTAGATCCACAACTGCGTCGGCGGGATGTTGCGGAAGACGAAGTGGAAATGCTCGACCGTATAGTCGCCGCGGCCGGGGGGGATCGGCGACAGCGGACCGTAGGTCAGCTGCACGACCGGCCGGCCGGCCGGGATGCGGTCGAGCAGGCTTTCGAGATAGGCGATGCGCCGGGCGACCGGGAAGTTGAGCAGCGGCACGCCGGAAACGACCGAATCGAACACCATGCCGCGCCTGTCGCCGAGCGTGGCGTCGAGATTGAAGGCGTCGCCTTCGATGACGTTGACGCGCGGATAGAGCCGGCGCAGATGGCGCACGAAATCGGTCGAATATTCGACCGCGTAGAGATTTTCCGGCTTCACGCCCTGGGCCAGGATGGCGCGGGTGATGACGCCGGTACCGGGACCGACCTCGAGCACCGGCAGCCCCGATTTCGGGTTGACGATCGAGGCCATCTTGCGGGCGGTGATGGAGCTTGTGGGAACGATTGAACCGACGGCCTTCGGCTTGTCGATCCAGCCTTTGAAGAACTTCAGCTCGTCGTCGAACTTTTCCGCCAGCGCTTTGCGCAATCCGGGACCACGTGCCATGCGAGCTCTCCTCAACGCTCCCCGAACCGCTACTTATCAGCTAGGTGGGGCAACGCAAGATATCAATCTGGCATAAGGTGTTGATGACGCTCGGGAGCTTGCAAACCCAAGTCGCCCAAAACTGCGAGGCAATTTTGGGACAACGACTTGCGCCGGGAAAAATCAATGTTCGCCGAAAGACTCGAAAAAGTCCTTCATGCGGGCGAAGAAGCCGCTCGACTGGGGCGAATTGTCCTTCGAGGAGAGCTGCTCGAACTCTTCCAGGAGCTCGCGCTGGCGGCGCGACAGGTTCTGCGGCGTCTCGACCGCCGTCTGGATGTAGAGGTCGCCTATGTTAGGCTGCCGCAGTATCGGCATGCCCTTGCCCTTCAGCCGGAACTGGCGGCCGTTCTGGGTGCCTTCGGGCACTTTCACCTTGGTCTGCGTGCCGTCGAGCGTGGTGACCTCGAACGAGCCGCCCAGGGCGGCGGTCGTCATCGAGATCGGCACCTTGCAATAAAGGTCGGCGCCGTCGCGCTGGAAGAATTCGTGCGGCTTGACGGCGAGGAAGATGTAGAGATCGCCTGAAGGACCGCCGCGCAGGCCGGCCTCGCCCTCATTGGCAAGCCGGATACGGGTGCCGTCCTCGATACCGGCCGGGATGTTGACCGACAGCGACCGCTCCTCGGTGACGCGGCCCTGGCCGGCGCATTTCGGGCAGGGGTCCTTGATCGTCTGGCCGCGGCCCTGGCATTGCGGACAGGTGCGCTCGATCGAGAAGAAGCCTTGCGTGGCGCGCACCTTGCCGTGACCGTGGCACATGGCGCAGGTGACCGGCTGCGTGCCTGGCTTGGCGCCGCTGCCGGAGCATTCCGAGCAGGAGATGGAGGCCGGCACGCGGATCTGCGCCGTCTTGCCGGAAAATGCTTCTTCCAGCGTTATCTCCATGTTGTAGCGCAGGTCCGCCCCGCGCTCGCGGCCGCCCGACGAACGGCGCTGGCGGCCGCCCATCATGTCGCCGAAAATGTCTTCGAAGATGTCGGCGAAGCCGCCGGCGCCGAAGCCGTGCGCCGCGCCGTTCATGCCGCCCTGCTCGAAGGCGGCGTGGCCGAAACGGTCATAGGCCGCGCGCTTCTGCGGGTCCTTCAGCGTCTCGTAGGCTTCGTTGATTTCCTTGAACTTGTGCTCGCAGGCATGGTCGCCGGGGTTGCGGTCGGGGTGGAACTGCATGGCGAGCTTACGGAAAGCGCTCTTCAGCTCCTTGTCGTCGGCACCTTTGTGCACACCCAGCGTTTCGTAGAAATCAGCTTTCATTTTTTCCCGCTGTCCGGATGCTCAATGTCTTCAAGCATTGTTGCGTCGTCGCCGGCACGTTGTTCGATTTAGGAGCGATGCCGCCCGGATGCCAGAGCCAGCGCATGCCTGGCCTGTGTTTTCCGTCACTTTTTCGGTCAGGCCGGCACATTTTTGTTCAAGTTTGCAAAAAAGCCCGGCCTTGCGCCGGGCTTTTCGCATTATTTCTGCCGTCAGCCGGCTCAGGCCGACTTCTTCTTCTCGTCGTCTTCGTCGATCTCCTCGAAGTCGGCGTCGACCACGTCCGAGTCCTTGGCGGCGTCCGCCTTGGCGTCGGCTTCGGCCGCTTCCTTCTGCGAGGCCTCGTACATGGCCTGGCCAAGCTTCATCGAAACTTCGGCGAGCGTCTGCGACTTGGCCTCAATGTCGGCCGCGTCGTCGCCCTCGGCAGCAGTCTTCAGCGCCGCAATCGCGTCGGAAATCGCCGTGCGGTCGGCCTCCGAGACCTTGTCGCCATAGTCCTTCAGCGACTTCTCAGACGAATGCACCAGCGATTCGGCCTGGTTGCGGGCCTCGACGAGGGCACGACGCTTCTTGTCGGCGTCGGCATTGGCCTCGGCGTCCTTCACCATCTTCTCGATGTCGGCGTCGGACAAGCCGCCCGAAGCCTGGATGCGGATCTGGTGCTCCTTGCCGGTGCCCTTGTCCTTGGCCGAGACGTTGACAATGCCGTTGGCGTCGATGTCGAAGGTGACCTCGATCTGCGGCACGCCGCGCGGAGCCGGCGGAATGCCGACCAGGTCGAACTGGCCGAGCATCTTGTTGTCGGCCGCCATCTCGCGCTCGCCCTGGAAGACGCGGATGGTCACCGCCGACTGCGAGTCCTCGGCGGTCGAGAACACCTGGCTCTTCTTGGTCGGGATGGTGGTATTGCGCTCGATCAGCCGGGTGAACACGCCGCCCAGCGTCTCGATGCCGAGCGACAGCGGCGTCACGTCGAGCAGCAGCACGTCCTTGACGTCGCCCTGCAGCACGCCGGCCTGGATGGCAGCACCCAGCGCGACCACCTCATCCGGGTTGACGCCCTTGTGCGGCTCCTTGCCGAAGAACTGCTTCACGATCTCCTGGATCTTGGGCATGCGGGTCATGCCGCCGACCAGCACCACCTCGTCGATCTCGCCCGCCTTCAGGCCGGCGTCCTTGAGCGCCGCCTTGCAGGGGTCGATCGTGCGCTGCACGAGATCCTCGACCAGGCTCTCGAACTTCGCCCGGGTGAGCTTCATCGTCAGGTGCTTCGGCCCGCTGGCGTCGGCGGTGATGAAGGGCAGGTTGATCTCTGTCTGCGTCGTCGACGACAGCTCGATCTTGGCCTTCTCTGCGGCTTCCTTCAGACGCTGCAAGGCGAGCTTGTCGGCCTTGAGGTCGATGCCCTGCTCCTTCTTGAACTCGGACGCCAGGTATTCGACCAGGCGCATGTCGAAGTCCTCGCCGCCAAGGAAGGTGTCGCCGTTGGTCGACTTCACCTCGAAGACGCCGTCGCCGATCTCCAGCACGGAAATATCGAAGGTGCCGCCGCCAAGGTCATAGACGGCGATGGTCTTGCCTTCCTTCTTGTCGAGGCCATAGGCGAGCGCGGCGGCCGTCGGCTCGTTGATGATGCGCAGCACCTCGAGGCCGGCGATCTTGCCTGCGTCCTTGGTCGCCTGGCGCTGGGCGTCGTTGAAATAGGCCGGAACGGTGATGACCGCCTTCTCGACCTTCTCGCCGAGATAGGCTTCCGCCGTTTCCTTCATCTTCTGCAGGATCATGGCCGAGATCTGGCTGGGCGACAGCTTCTTGCCGCCGGCCTCGACCCAGGCATCGCCGTTGTCGCCCTTGACGATCTTGTAGGGGACAAGCTTCTTGTCCTTTTCCGTCACCGGATCCTCATAGCGGCGGCCGATCAGGCGCTTGACCGCGAAGATGGTGTTTTCAGGATTGGTCACCGCCTGGCGCTTGGCCGGCTGGCCGATGAGGCGCTCGCCGTCGCCGCTGATAGCGACGATCGAAGGGGTCGTTCGCGCGCCTTCAGCGTTCTCGATGACCTTTGAATCCTTGCCGTCCATGATGGCGACGCAGGAATTAGTGGTTCCGAGGTCGATACCGATTACTTTTGCCATTGTTCTAGTCTCTCCTCTAAGCAGGCTCTCAGGACCCTGATAAGGCGTTCCGACGAAAGCCCCTGTTCACAAGAAATTCCGCCACGGTCCCCGGTTCTAAAGGCCGGACGGCTGGCGCGTATATAAGAACAGGCGGCACGGGGCGCAAGCATTCTGCGCAAGGTGGCTGCTATCCGGCAGGGGCTCGGGAAACGGACAGGCCCGTCATAAGCCGGGGTCGAACCGGATTTGCCCTATCTAATTGTCCAGGCAGGCTTTTTCCCGAACGTAACATCGTCGTCATACGTCAGTCGCATGTCGGGCGGGGGGAAGCTTTGCCCTGGGGGCGTGACTTAGGGTCGCGAATAGGTCCGAAAACATCTTTTGCCGTCATGTGGCCGGCAATCAGCCGGCGGAGACAATGGAACGCTTGGCAAGAGAGGCATGCGGGACTACGAATAAGGCGAGATGCGGCAAATCGCTGGCACGAGCGCCGGCTTGGATCATGCGCGCGAAATCGATCCTGATCATGGTATTTGCCGGGATGCTCGCATTCTCCGGATGTACCGTCGGCGGCGGGCTGCAGAGTTCTCCCTTAGCCTATGGGGGCTTCACCGACGCTGGTTTCCGCATTCCGCCGGTTCCGATCTACAAGGTCGACCAAAAATTCCATCGGCAGACAGTGCCCTATGCGACCGACGAGGCGCCCGGCACCATCATTGTCGATACAGGAGCGAAATTCCTCTACTACGTGCTTGGAGACGGTCAGGCGCTACGCTACGGCATCGGCGTCGGCAAGGCGGGCTTCGAGTGGCATGGCACCGCCCACGTCGAGAGGAAGCGCGAATGGCCGGATTGGAGCGCGCCGTCGGCGATGATGGTGCGCGAGCGCAACCGGGGCCACATCATACCGGCCCATATGGAAGGCGGACTTATGAACCCGCTCGGCGCGCGGGCGCTCTATCTCTACAATGAGAAGGGTGACACGGGATATCGCCTGCACGGTAGCCCCGAATGGTGGTCCATCGGCAAGGCCGTGTCGGCGGGCTGCATTCGCCTCATGAACCAGGACATCATCGATCTCTACGACCGCGCCCCAATCGGCACCAAGGTGATCGTTATTTAGAGCAACTCCAAGAAAAGTGTGCCTTTTGCGCCGGCAATCACCAACGCTCCCTCCTGCAGCACGGTTTTCGGGTCGGGCCTCAAGCCGCTTGCGACAGCGATCTGTGCGCGTCCGCCAAGATTTCGAAGGAGCGCACCCGCGCCGCGTGGTCGAAGATTTGCGCCGTCACCATCAATTCGTCGGCGCCGGTGCGGCGCGCGAAGGCGTCGATGCCTTGGCGGACCGTTTCCGGCGAACCGACGACGGCGCAGGAGAGCGCCTGGGCAAGCATGGTCTTGGCGACCGGATCGAGGTCGCGGTCGTAGTTCTCGACCGGCGGCGGCAATTGCCCGGGCCGGCCGCTGCGCAGATTGACGAAAGCCTGCTGCAGCGAGGTGAACAAAAGCTTCGCCTCGGCGTCGGTGGGTGCGGCAAAGACATTGAGGCCCAGCATCACATAGGGCTTGTCGAGCCCAGCCGACGGCTGGAAACGCGTGCGATAGACCTCCAGCGCGTGGTCGAGCTCGGCCGGCGCGAAATGCGAGGCGAACGCGTAGGGCAGGCCAAGCAGTGCCGCAAGCTGCGCGCCATAGAGGCTGGAGCCCAGGATCCAGACCGGCACGTGCTGCCCTTCGCCTGGCACCGCGCGGATGCGCTGTCCATCCTCGGCCGGTTGGAAATAACCCATCAGCTCGACCACATCCTGGGGGAAGTTGTCGCTGGCCTCAAGATTGCGGCGAAGCGCCCGCGCCGTCATCATGTCGGTGCCCGGCGCGCGGCCGAGGCCGAGGTCGATGCGGCCCGGATGAAGCGCGTTGAGCGTGCCGAACTGCTCGGCGATCACCAGCGGAGCATGATTGGGCAGCATGATGCCGCCGGCGCCGACGCGGATGGTCTTGGTGCCGCCCGCCACATGGGCGATGACAACGGAAGTCGCCGCGCTGGCGATGCCCGGCATGTTGTGGTGCTCGGCGAGCCAGTAGCGCTTGTAGCCCAGCCGCTCGGCATGGCGGGCAAGGTCGAGCGAGTTGGCGAGCGACTGCGAGGCATTGCTGCCGAAGGTTATCGGCGACAGGTCGAGAACCGAAAGGGCCGTCATTGATCAGGTCTCCACGATTTGCTTCTGCCGCAGCCTCGCCTCGAAGGCGGCGCGGTCGGGGATGATGATGGCGAACTGGCTCTCCAGCACGTCGGCGAGTTCGGCAGCCGTTGCGATTTCCCGCTGCTCGGTGCGCCCGCCAACGTGATGCGTCGACAACCGGTTGTTGCGCAGCGCGTAGCGCCGGTCGGGCATGGCGCGCGCCGCGACCAGGGTCGATAGGAAATGCGAGCTCGGATGCGTCGACAGGAAATGGCTGCTCACCTGATAATCGACCTCGTAGGCCCGATGCATGTCGAAGCGGTAGAGCGTGCGCCAATCACCGCCGATATTGGCTTGCAGCCGGAAATGATCGGCCCCCTCGACGATGCGGAACATCTCATGCGGCGTCTGCTGCTCGCGATCCGGCTCCAGCAGCAGCGGCGCCGTCAGCGTCAGGCCGCCGAAGCCGACGTCGGCGATCCAGGTTTTTCCATCGAGCTCGACGCGCAGCAGCATGTGGCTGCGCGCCGTGATGGCGTCGTCCGGTTGGCCCCACAGCACGCGGGCGGCGAGCCCGCTGACGGTGAAGCCCAGCGCTTCAAGCGCATGCTTGAAGATCAGATTGTGCTCGAAGCAATAGCCGCCGCGGCCGCGTTTGAAGACCTTATCCTGCAGCGAGGCGGAATCGAGCCCGACCGAAACGCCCATCAGCGCATCGATGTTCTCGAACGGGATCGCCTGCGGATGGGCGGCGTGCAGCGATTTGAGCGTGGCGAGCGAGCGGTCGGCCGGCCCGCCATAGCCGATGCGGGTGAAATAACCATCGAGATCGAAGTCGCTCATGCATGCAGGTCCGGCTTGACCGGACCGATATAGGCACTCGCCATGGGTGCCGCAAACAACCGACCGGACACGGGATTGGGCCAGCTTCAGGCGGCGGACTTGTGGTTGCTTTCGGCAGCCTCGTCGTCGATCGCCATGGTCTGCTGCGCGGCCAGGAAATTGCCGACATGGCTGAGCCCGTCGAAATGGTCGCAGAACACCTTGATGACAACCAGCAGCGGCACCGCCATCAGCGCGCCGACGAAACCCCACAGCCATGACCAGAACGCGATGGCGATGAAGATCGCCACGGCATTGATCTCGAGGCGCCGGCCGACCACCGTCGGGGTCACGAACTGGCCCTCGACGATGTCGCACAACAAAACGAAAGCGGGCGCCAGCAGCGCGTAGGAGATCGTATCGAAGCTGATCAGCGCGATGACAGTGACCAGGAGGATAGTTATCAGCGCGCCGACATAGGGCAGAAAATTGAGGAGTGCCGCCGCGGCGCCCCAGACCATCGGATTGGGCATGCCGAGCCCCCACAGGCCGAGGCCGATAACCGTGCCGAGACCGGCATTGATGAGGGCGACGGTGAGCAGATAGTGCGAGATCTCCTGCTCGACATCATAGACCACACGCAGCGCCCGCTTCTTCTCGGTGAAGTTGGGGAAGGACTGGACGATCTTCTCGTAGAACAAGGTGCCCGACGCCAGCAGGAACAGCGACAGCACGAAGACGATGGTGATGCTGGTTCCCGCCGACAGGATATTGCTAGCTGCTGTGGACAGGACACCTGACGGCGCCACCGCGACTTTCTGCACGCCGGGTTCCTGCGCGGTCTCGGTCAGCGCTTCCAATTGGTGCGAGATCTCCATGATGCTTTCGAGCGGACGCTTGAACGGCGCCAGCCTCTCGGTCAGCCGGAGGCCGATCGACGAGCTGTTGTTGATGAGGTCGATGACCGGGCCGCTGAGCAGGTAACCGGCGCTGGCGAAAACGAAGACGGAGAGCAGCACCAGGAGCGTCGCGGAGACCACTTCCGAAATGCCGCGCTTGCGCAGGAAGCGCACGATCGGCGTCAGCGTCAGCGCCAACAGGAACGCAAGGATCACCGGCATGAAGAAGGCGCGAGCGAAATAAAGCGCGGCGACGGTCATCAGGATGAAGATGCCAATCATGAGCGATCGCATCAGCCGCAATTCGGCGCGTGCTCCGGCGCGCGAATCCGGGCTTTCGGCAACGCTCGCGCCCGAAGCGGTCGTTTCGGCTTTCATCGGTTTCCCCTCGCGATCGTCGAGCAAAACGTGCTTGCCGCGCCAAGGTTCCGTTAGCCGGCGGTTATAGAAGGCCTCGGCCGTCGGACGGGCGCCGGCACTGCCGGCTCGGCCTTCGCCGCTTCCCTGCGCACGATCGGCGCCACCTTGGTGCCGTAGAGCTCGATCGCCTTCATGATCTTGGCGTGCGGCATGGTGCCGATCGCCATCTGCAAGAGGAAGCGGTCGTTGCCGAAGATCTTGTGCTGGGCGACGATCTTTTCCGCCACCTGCTCGGGATTGCCGACGAACAAGGCACCACCGGGACCCCGCGCGTGGTCGAAATGCGCCCGCGAGGTCGGCCCCCAGCCGCGTTCGCGGCCGATGCGGTTCATCACCTCAGCCTGCGGTGCGTAGAAATCGTCGGCCGCCTTCTCCGTGGTCTCGGCGATGAAGCCGTGCACGTTGAGGCTGGTGGCGAGTGTGGCGGGATCGTTGCCGGCGCGCCTGGCCGCCTCGCGATAGATCTCGAACAGCGGCGCGAAGCGTGCCGGCTCGCCGCCGATGATGGCAAGCGCAAGCGGCAGGCCGAGTGCGCCTGCGCGGGCCGCCGATTGCGGCGTGCCGCCGATCGCAATCCAGACCGGCAGCTTTTCCTGGAAGGGCCGCGGATAGACGCCGCGGCCGTTGATCGGCGCGCGCAGCTTGCCCTGCCACGTCACCTTCACCTGGTCGCGGATGGCAAGCAGGAGATCGAGCTTCTCGGCGAAGAGCTCGTCATAGTCCTCGAGATTGTAGCCGAACAGCGGGAAGGATTCGATGAAGGAGCCGCGCCCGGCCATGATCTCGGCGCGGCCGCCGGACAGAAGGTCGAGTGTCGCGAATTGCTGGAAGACGCGCACCGGATCGTCGGAAGAGAGCACGGTGACCGCGCTGGTGAGCTTGATGCGCTTCGTCCGCTCCGCGGCAGCCGCAAGGGCAACGACCGGCGCCGAGGCCGCATAGTCGGGGCGGTGATGCTCGCCGAGGCCGAACACGTCGAGACCGACCTGGTCGGCCAGCTCGACCTCCTCGATCAGGTTGCGCAACCGTTCATGCGGTCCGATGGCGCCGGGGCCGGGTTCCGGGCTGACATCCGCGAAAGTATAGAGGCCGAGTTCCATTTTCATGCATCCTGATGCCCTGCTTGGGCGTTGATCGTTGGCGCTAGAGGTAGCGATCGGCCTTGCGAGCCGCCAGAGGCGCGATTTGTGAACGGTGCATCGCCTTTCGTGACGTAGCCTCGCGGCAACAGTGCAGATTTTCATGGCTGGCATACCGTTTTGGCGCTTGAACTCATCGCTTTCGCGCGTATGTAAGCGTCGCGAATTGACTTCAGGGAAGTGGACTTGGCTATCTACAGGGAAAAAGACATATTCGAACGGCGCAACGCCGCGAACGAGGCAAAGAAGGCGCTCCTGGAGCGCTTCAAGGCAAAGCCGGCGGCGGACGATCCAGAAGTGCTGGCGCGTCAGGCGGAACGCAAGGCGATTCTCGAGGCCCGTGCGATCCGCGAGGCCGAGAAGGCCAGGCTGAAGCAGGAGAAGCTGGCGCGCGAAGCGGCCGAGAAGGCAGAGCGCGAAGCCGCTGCGGAAGCGGCCCGCCGTGCCGCCGAAGAGGCGGCGGCTGCCGAGGCGAAGATCCGCGAGGCCGAAGAGACCGAGCGCATCGCCCGCGTGCTTGCTGAAGAGGCCGAGCGCAAGGCCAAGCGCGACGCGCGCTACGCCGCTCGCAAGGCTCGTACCGGCAGGGCGCCGCCGGGCTTCTCCGCCCGCTAACGAAGGTTTCGTTCCATGATGTTGCAGGGCCGCCAGGGGCGGCCCTGAGCGCGTGCGTCCTGTGTCAGGCGACAAGTTTGAGCCCGACGATGCCGCAGACGATCAGGCCGATGCAGGCAAGCCGCACGACGCTCGCCGGTTCGCCGAGCAGCCAGATGCCGAGCGCGGCCATGCCGACGGTGCCGATGCCCGTCCACACCGCATAGGCCGTGCCCACCGGCAGCGTCTTCAACGCCAGCCCGAGCAGGCCAAGGCTGACGACCATCGAGGCGACGGTTAGCACGGTCGGCAGCGGCTTCGAGAAACCATCGGTATATTTGAGGCCGATCGCCCAGCCAATCTCGAACAGGCCGGCGAAGAAGAGAAAGATCCAGGACATCGCAAACGCTCCATCGATCAAGCATCGAGCGCTCGATGCTTGACGCGGCGGGTCGTCCCGGCCGGTTTTTCGGGGAAGCGAGGTCGTCCTCGCGGCGCTGATATGGGGAGTTCTGGCCCCCGATCAACAAAACACCGGCAGCATTCGGCATGCCGCCGGTTCAAATCCGCATCGAGACGGATCGGCCGCGCTGGCGGCTTACTTCTCCTTGATGCGCAGCGCCTTGACCGGCGGCGCCTTCGGAGCCGGGGCCGCGGCTGGTTTCTTCGCGTCCTTCTTCGGCTTGCGGGCTTCCTTGCTCGCCTTCATCGCACCTTTAGCCATGATTCGCTCCTCCGATTGTGGGCGGCCCAAGTGAAACAAGAGAAGCGCCGGACCGCAAGAGGCCGCTTGCCGCTTCGAAAGCCGGCCTCCCTGATGTTAACCGTTTTCCCTTGATCCACCAGCCTCGAAACATGTTTCGGGCGTTGGGCGGGGTGCGTGTCTGTGAATCCTTGAACCTCGGAACGGCTGGCGCATTGTCTGTGGAGCTTCAGCCACCGGGTCGCTAAGCTCGATATGTCGGTGAGGGTCAGAATCGAATGGCAGGGCATGCCGGGTCGAAACGGGTGATCTACGCCGCGTTCGCCGGCAATCTCGCGATCGCGCTGACCAAGTTCGCCGCAGCAGCCTTTACCGGCTCCTCCTCGATGCTGTCGGAAGGCGTGCATTCGCTGGTCGACACCGGCAATGGCGCGCTTCTGCTTCACGGCATGCGTCGCGCCGCGCGCCCGCCCGACCGCACCCATCCGCTCGGCCATGGCCGCGAGCTCTATTTCTGGAGTTTCATCGTCGCGCTTCTGGTGTTCGCGTTGGGCGCCGGTGTTTCCTTCTATGAGGGCGTCATCCACATCATGGCGCCCGAGCCGGTCGTCAACGCCCGGATCAACTACATCGTGCTTGGTCTGTCCTTTCTGTTCGAGGGCAGTTCCTGGCTGGTGGCGCTGAAGGAGTTTCGCCAGCAGAAAGGCGAACAGGGCTGGTTCCAGGCGGTGCGTTCAAGCAAGGATCCGACCGTCTACACCGTGCTGTTCGAAGACAGCGCGGCGCTGCTTGGCCTGATCGTCGCGTTCGCGGGCATCCTTGCCTCCGAGCTGCTGGAAATTCCGGAACTCGACGGCGTCGGCTCGATCGGCATCGCGATCATCCTTGGCGCCACCGCGATCTTCCTGGCGCGCGAGAGCAAGGGCCTGCTTCTCGGCGAGCCCGCCTCGCCCGAGGTGCAGCGCAAGGTTCTGGCGATCGCCGAGCAGGATCCGGCGGTGCAGCGGGCGAACGGCATATTGAGCGTCCACATCGGTCCAGCGGAAATCGTCGCGGGCCTCAGCATCGAATTCGAGGATCATCTCAGCGCGCCTGATATCGAGGCCTGTGTCGAGCGCCTGGAGGCGCGGTTGAAGACGGAGATGCCTGAGATCGCCAGGCTGTTCGTCAAGCCGCAGGCAACTGGCACATGGGAGCAGCGGCACAAGGCCATCGCGGAAGCGCCCGGCGGGGATTAGGCTAAAGCATGTCTCCCGAAAGTGTGCTGCGGTTTCGGGACAAAGACATGCTGAAAATCAAAGACCTAAAGCAGGTCGTGTGAAACCTTTTTCACGCGACCTGCTTTAGGCGGAGAGAACTTTCCAAGGAGGAATGCCGATGAAAATCGACGGCGGGTGCCATTGCGGCGCCATCACCTATGAGGCGGAGGTCGATCCGGAAAAGACCTCGATCTGCCACTGCACGGATTGCCAGCAACTCACGGGCACAGCGTTCCGCGTCACGGTGCGGGTGCCGGAGGAGGATTATCGCATCACCAAGGGCGCGCCCAAGGTCTACATCAAGACCGGGTCGAGCGGCGCCAAACGGGCACAGGGCTTTTGCGGCGATTGCGGCTCGCACCTGTACGCCACGTCTGCGGGCGATGGGCCGAAAGTCTACGGCGTCAGGACCGGCACGGCCCGCCAGCGCGACCAGCTGGTGCCGAGAACACAGTACTGGCACCGCTCGGCGCTGCACTGGCTGCCGGAATTCGAGGGCACCAGGGTTATCGAGGAGCAGTAGCGATCAGTCGTCGCCCTCGACGACACGCAGCCTGAGCTGGCCTGTCTTGGAGTCGGCCACGCGCGCGCCGGCCTCCACCTTGGCCGGGCTGCGCGGCGGCTCGGCTTCCCCTTCGGAGAACTCCAGCGCCTCGATCCTCTGGCCGCGCTTGGTCACTTTCGATGTCGAGACGAGGATGTCGTCGATGTCCTTGGCCGCCTGGCCGAAATGCGTCTGCAGCCGGCGCACGCGCTCGTCGACGCGCGCCACGTCCTCCATCAGGCGGATGACCTCGCCCTGGATCAGATGCGCCTGCTCGCGCATGCGCGCGTCCTTTAGGATCGACTGGATGACCTGGATCGACAGCATCAGCAGCGACGGCGAGACGATGACGACGCGGGCGCGGTACGCCTTCTGCACCACTACTTCGAAATTCTCGTGGATCTCGGCGAATACCGATTCCGACGGAACGAACATGAAGGCGGTGTCCTGCGTCTCGCCCTGGATAAGGTATTTTTCGGCGATGTCGCGGATATGCACCTCGATATCGCGCCGGAACGCCTGCGCGGCCGCCTTCTGCAAGTCGGCGCCTTCGGCGGCGCGCATGGCGTTCCAGGCTTCCAGCGGAAACTTGGCGTCGATGGCGAGCGCGGGCGCGCCGTTCGGCATCCGCACCAGGCAGTCCGGCCGGCTGCCGTTCGACAGGCCCGCCTGGAACTCATAGGCGCCGTGCGGCAGTCCATCGGCGACGATCGCCTCCATGCGCGATTGGCCGAAGGCGCCGCGAGTCTGCTTGTTGGAGAGGATCGCCTGCAACTGCACGACCTGGCCGGCGAGCGACTGGATGTTGCCCTGGGCGGTGTCGATCACCGCCAGCCGCTCCTGCAGCTTGGCCAGGCTTTCATGCGTCGACTTGGTCTGGTCGGCCATCGTCTGGCCCAAGCGGCCGGTCATGGCGTCGAGCCGCTGTCCCAGCGACTGGGTGAGCTCGGCCTGCCTGGCGCCGAACACCTCAGCGATCGCGCCCATGCGCCCTTGCATCTCTGCCTGGGACTGGAGGATGTCGGCCATCCTGGCCTCGGTGTCGCGGGCATGGTCGGCGGTTTCCGCCGCCGCCACCATGCGCGCCTTCGCCGCGCGCCACAACGCCATGACGAGCGCCAGGAACAACGCCAGCAGCAGCAACGCACCGAAACCGAGCGCCTGGCCGAGCGTGATCGTGGTGGCGCCGAGCCGCGCGAGCGGTTCCGAAAGGATGGAGGTCATGTCGTTCATGTCGGCAGCATAACCGATTCGGCCCGCCGGCTCAGATCAAAACGTGAACAGGCGAAAGATGTCCCGGTTGACGCTTTTGTGGCGAGGTCTTAGGTGAGACGCCATGTCGATCAAGCCGCTCATCATCCTTCCCGATCCGATCCTGCGCCAGGTTTCCAAACCGGTGGAGCGCGTCGACGGCGATTTGCGCAAGCTCGCCGACGACATGCTGGAGACCATGTACGACGCGCCCGGCATCGGGCTTGCGGCGATCCAGGTCGGCGAGCCCAGGCGCTTGCTTGTCATCGACCTCGCCAAGGAGGACGAACCGCCGGCGCCGCATGTCTTCATCAATCCGGAAATCCTCGAAAGCTCCGAACAGCGCTCGGTCTATGAGGAAGGCTGCCTGTCGATTCCGGATTACTATGCCGAGGTCGAGCGTCCTGCCGCCGTGCGTGTGAAATATCTCGACCGCGACGGCAAGCTGCAGGAGATGCAGGCCGAAGGCCTGATGGCGACCTGCCTGCAGCACGAGATCGACCATCTCAACGGCGTGCTCTTCATCGATCACATCTCGAAGCTGAAGCGCGACATGGTGGTGAAGAAGTTCAAGAAGCTCGCCAAGGACAAGGCGCCGGGCAAGATGGTGGGGTAGGGGTTATGCCCCTCCGCGTCATCTTCATGGGCACGCCGGAATTTTCCGTGCCGACGCTGCGTGCGATCGCCGAAGCCGGTCACGACATCGCCGCCGTCTACACGCAGCCGCCGCGCGCCGCCGGCCGGCGCGGGCTGGAGCTGACGCCCTCGCCGGTTCAGCGCGAGGCGGAGCGGCTCGGCCTCGAGGTGCGAACGCCGGCATCGCTGAAGAGCGAGGCCGAGCAGCAGGCCTTTGCCGCCTTGCGGGCCGACGTCGCCGTGGTCGTCGCCTATGGCCTGCTCCTGGCGAAGCCCGTCCTGGAGGCCACCAGACTAGGCTGCCTCAACGGCCATGCCTCGCTTCTGCCGCGCTGGCGGGGTGCTGCCCCCATCCAGCGCGCCATCATGGCCGGCGATGCCGAGACCGGCATGATGGTGATGCGCATGGAGGAGGGTTTGGACACCGGTCCGGTGGCATTGGTTGAAAAATGCCCCATCGCACCCGATATGACCGCCGGTGAATTGCATGACAGGTTGATGGACATAGGCGCTTCGCTGATGGTGGAAGCGCTGACGCGGCTGGGGATAAATTGTCTGACATTTACCCGACAGGCGACGGCGGGGGTGACCTACGCCCGAAAGATCGATAAATCGGAGACACGCGTAGACTGGACGCGGCCTGCCGGCGAAGTCCACAATCACATCCGCGGCCTCTCGCCCTTTCCGGGCGCGTGGTGTGAGGTCGAAATTGGCGGCCGCATGGAGCGGCTGAAACTGCTTCGCTCGACGCTTTCCAACGGCGTCGGCGAGTCGGGAGGAATTCTCGATGACCGGCTGACGGTCGCCTGCGGGTCAGGCGCGGTCCGGCTGGTCGAAGTTCAACGGGCGGGCGGAAGGCCTGCCGCCGCGCAGGAGTTCCTGCGCGGGGCCAAGATCGAAAAAGGAATGAAACTCAAATGAGCATGATGTCGATACGCGCGGCGACGCCGCGGGATCGCGAGGCGATCCGCCTCGTCGAAGAGCATGCCTTCGGCCAGCGGACCGAAGCGGGTTTGGTCGATGCGCTGGTCGCCGGTGGCGACACCGTCGTCGAACTGGTCGCGGAAGAAGACGGCCAGGTCGTCGGCCACATCCTGTTTTCCAGGCTTTTCGTCCAGTCGGGCGGCAAGCGCTTCGCCGCCGTGGCGCTGGCGCCGCTGGCGGTCGAGCCGTCCTTTCACGGCACCGGCATCGGCGGCGCGCTGATCCGCGAGGCGCACATCCGCCTCAAGGAAGCCGGCGAGACGCTGGCCGTGGTGCTCGGCGATCCGGCCTATTACGGCCGCTTCGGCTACACCCACGCCCGCGCCGAGAAGTTCGAGAGCGAGTACCAGGGCGAGGCGCTGCAGGCGCTGGCCTGGGGCGACGCGCCCGAGACAGGCAAGCTGGTCTATGCTTCGGCGTTCACCGCGCTGGCCGCCTAGAGCATGATCCCGAAAAGTGGGAACCGGTTTTCGGGAAAGATCATGCTCGAACGAGAAGACAAGGCCTCGTTTCGATCGCAGGCAGTTGTCTGAGCATGCCGCGTTTTCGTCTCGACATCGAATATGACGGCAGCCAATTCGCCGGCTGGCAGCATCAGGCGGATCAGCCTTCCGTGCAGCAGGCGATCGAACAGGCGGTCGCGAAATTCTGCGGCGAAGAGGTAAGATTGCGTGCCGCCGGCCGCACCGACGCCGGCGTGCACGCCACCGCCCAGGTGGCGCATGTCGATCTAGCCAAAGCCTGGCCGGGCGACAAGGTGCGCGATGCCGTCAACGCCCATCTGCAGGCGGCCGGCGCGCGCATCGCCATCCTCAAGGCGGCGATCGTCGCCGACGATTTCGACGCGCGTTTTTCGGCCACCGGCCGCCATTATCTCTATCGCATCCTCAACCGCCGCGCGCCGTCGGCGCTGGAGAAGGGCAAGGTCTGGTGGGTGCCGAAGCGCCTCGACGCCGCGGCCATGCACGAGGCGGCGAAGCTGCTGCTCGGGCGGCACGATTTCACCACCTTCCGCTCCACCCAGTGCCAGGCCGAGAGCCCGGTGCGGACGCTTGACCGTCTCGATGTCAGCCGCGTAGGCGACATCATAGAGGTCAGAACCTCGGCGCGCTCCTTCCTGCATAACCAGGTGCGCTCGATGGTGGGCTCGCTCAGGCGCGTCGGCGACGGCTCCTGGAGCGCCGCCGACCTCAAGGCGGCGCTCGAAGCGCGGAACCGCGCTGCCTGTGGGCAAGTTGCCCCGCCCGATGGGTTGTTCCTCGTCGGTGTCGATTATCCCAAAACGGTCGACAATCTCGTCGTCACTAAGGACACCGACAGCTAGCCGGTCGTACCGTCCGGTATGTCGATGCCGAGCAGCGCCTGCAGTCCGAACAGCACCAGCAGCGACGCTACGAACATGCCGACGAACACGGCGGTGCCGGCCGCGGCGCCTTTGCCGATCGTCGTATTGGTCATACGCCAGGTCAGCACCATCGACAGCGCGAATAGGAGCAGCGAGACCAGACCGCTGATCTCGTTGGTCGACGGCAGGAACAGCCTCAGCAGCGCCGACGGCAGCATCAGCCAGGCGATGATGGCGGAGGCCCAGTTGGAGGCGACGACATAATGGACGAAGCGTCCGCCGATGCCGGCGCGCGGCGCGACCAGGGCAAGCGCCACCAGCGGCAGCACCCAGGAGCCGATGTCGACGGTTGCCAGCCGGATCAGCATGCTGAGCCGCCCGGCGAACGCGTTCGGGTCGCCGATCTCGTTGGCGATCCCGACCCAGCCGACGATCAGCGCCGGCGCCGCCACGACGATGGCGAAGAAGGAGTTCCAGAAACCGTCCGCCGAAAGGTCGAGCATACGAAGCCCGTCGGCGTTGCCGAGCATCAGCCGCCAGGCGCCGGCCAGCGAAGCAAAGGTTTCGTCCGTTGAGAGCATGGTCACGTCTGACCTTGTCCGAACCAGTCCTCGATAAAGCGCTCGTAGATACGCGTCAGCGTCTCGAGATCGGCGACCGCAACGCGCTCATCCACCATGTGCATGGTCTTGCCGACCAGCCCGAACTCGACCACCGGGCAATAGTCCTTGATGAAGCGTGCGTCCGACGTGCCGCCGGAAGTGGAGAGCGCCGGCGTCTTGCCGACCACGGCCGCAACCGATCCGCCCATCGTGTCGATCAGCTTCTCGTCGCGGGTAAGGAAGACATGGCTCGGCCGGTCGCGCCAGACAAGCTCGTAATCGACCGCGGTCTTCTTGCCCGGCCGGTATTTCTTGCGGCCCGCCGCCTGGTCGAGCCGGTTGTGGATCTCGGCCTGGATGGTCTCGGCATCCCAAGTGTCGTTGAAGCGGATGTTGAAGGTGGCGGTCGCCTTCGCCGGGATGACGTTGGTCGCCGGATTGCCGACATCGATCGACGTCACTTCCAGATTGGTCGGCTGGAAATCCTTGGTTCCCTTGTCGAACACCGGATGGAGCAGCGCGTCGACGAGGCTCATCAGCCCGCGCACCGGGTTGTCGGCAAGCTGCGGATAGGCGGCATGGCCCTGGCGGCCGTTGACGATGACGCTGCCGGAGAGCGAGCCGCGCCGGCCGATCTTGATCATGTCGCCGATCGCGTCCGGATTGGTCGGCTCGCCGACGATCGAGGCATCCCATTTCTCGCCCTTGGCGGCCGCCCAGACGAGCAGCTTCGTAGTGCCGTTGATGGCCGGCCCCTCCTCGTCGCCGGTGATCAGCAGCGAGACCGAGCCCTTCGGCCCGCCATTCTTCTCGACGTGGCGCGCCACCGCGGCGATGAAGCAGGCGATGCCGCCTTTCATGTCGACGGCGCCGCGGCCATACATCTCGCCATTGGCGATCTCGGCGCTGAAAGGCGGATGGGTCCAGGCTGCCTCGTCGCCGACCGGCACGACATCGGTATGGCCGGCAAACATCAGATGCGGGCCATTGCCGGAGCGGCGCGCATAGAGGTTCTCGATGTCCGGCGTGCCGTCCTCTGAGAACACCGGCCGTTCGACCGAGAAGCCGAGCGGCTTCAGCATGTCTTCCAGCGTTTGCAGCGCGCCGCCTTCGGCGGGCGTCACGGAAGGACAGCGGATCAGGGCGGCAAGGTTCCGGGCGGGATCGGTCGGCAATTTCATGGGCAAAGCGATAGTCGAAAGCAACGGGCCTGTCACGGTCGGACATGGTGGGCGATCACGCCGCCGACATTATGGTTTTCATGTCGTATAGTTGCGGCCAAGGCAGAGTGATTGCATGGCCGGGCAAGAAAAGACGATTGCGATTGCCGGCGCCGGCAGCATCGGCTGCTATGCCGGCGGCTGCCTGGCCCTCGCCGGGCGCAAGGTCGTCTTCCTGGGCCGCGGGCGCATCGTCGAAGCCATGCGCAAGGGCGGGCTGCGGGTCAGCGACCTCGACGGCCGCGACCGCCGCATCGCCGCGGACGCGCTTGTGGTCACCGACGATCCGGCAACTGCGCTGCGCGACGCAGATATTGTCCTTGTGGCGGTGAAGAGCGGCGCGACGCAGGAGATCGCGACTGAGATCGCCGCTCACGGGCGCCCGGACGCCGTTGTGATCAGCCTGCAGAACGGCGTCGACAATGCCGACCGGCTGCGCGCCGGGCTTCCCGGCCGGCGAGTGCTTGCCGGCATGGTGCTGTTCAACGTGGTTCAATCGCCGGATGGAGAGACACCGTTCCGGGTCCATCGCGCCAGCGAGGGCGAGGTGATGATCGAGGAGGGGGTCGACGGCCTCATCGACGCGCTCGATGTCGAGGGGCTTGCCGTCGAAGCCCGCGCCGACATGAAAGCGGTGCAGTGGAGCAAGCTGCTCTTCAACCTGAACAATGCGCTGGTGGCGCTTTGCGGCCTGCCGCTGGCCACGCAACTGGCCGACCGCCGATGGCGGCTGATCCTTGCCGGCCAGATCGACGAGGCGCTCGCCGCGATGAAGGCTGCAGGCATCAAGCCGGCGCGGATTGCCGCCCTGCCGCCGGCGCTCTTGCCGCTGGTGCTGAGGTTGCCGGACTGGCTGTTCAAGCTGCTGGCGCGGCGCATGCTTGCCATCGACCCCAACGCCCGCTCCTCGATGTGGGACGACCTCCAGCGCGGCCGGCCGACCGAGATCGGCGAATTGCAGGGCGCGATCCTGCGGCTCGCGGAAAAGACCGGCGCGCCGGTGCCTCTGACAAAGCGCGTCATCGCGCTGGTGCGTCAGGCGGAAGCGGCCGGGCGCGGTCCGCCCGGATTGACGCCCGACGAGGTCACTGGCGGTCCTCGATCAGCGTGATCTTCTGCCAGATCTTGCGCGACAGGTTCGAGCTCAAATTCTCGATGTCGTTGACGCCATGGATCACCACGTCGTCGTTGACCGACTGGGCGAACAGCGCCGCGATCTTGCCGGTGATCGACAGCATCTCCGAGCAATAGTCGAGATAGCGGGCAAGATCGGCGGCATTGGTCATGCGGGCGGGCGAGTGTGGCGTCGGCTTGAAGTCGGCCGACAACGCGGCCGGATCCTTCGTCAGCTGGTGCATATCTATGACATGGATCAGCGAGCGCAGCCCGTGCAGTTGCCGGAAGACCTTCTTGCGGTTTATCCGCTCCTCGGTGCGGATAGCGCCAGGAAGCCGAGCACCGCCAGGATGACCGTGTTGCGTCGCCTCGATGCCTTGCATCGACTGCACGGCATCGTCGGCACCCGAGATCCGGTCGAGCGGCAGGATGGTACCGACGAGCAGGAACATCGCCACTCCGGCAATGAAGGCCGCGACGATGACGCCGCGCAGCCACCAGATCGGCGCCTCCAGATCCTTGGCGGCTTTTGCCAGATCGCGCGACAGCGAGACCAGCTCGCCGGCGACGCCGCGCAGGCCGGCTTCCGGAAAACGCTCGGCGACCCGCTCTTCAAGCCGTTTGGCGGTCTCGATGATCAGCTGCGAATCGAGCATGCGGTAACGCATGGCCGCTTGGCGCTCAGCGGTCGGCCGGCGCGTTGGTGCGGCTGCCGTAGCGATTGGATCCCGGTTGTCCCGGAAACAGGCAGAGCACCAGGAAGGCGATGATCGACACGACGGGGACGAACAGCACCAGCGCCGCGATGCCGGGCTTGTCGAGGTCGTGCAGCCGCTTCACCGCCAGCACGATGTTCGACCATAGCGACGCGAGGAAGGTGAGGAAGAAGACGAACGACCACATGTTGCTCTCGGCCGAGCCTTCCGGCACCAGCGTGAAGCGGTAGAGCGGGAAAGCCTGGACGAGCGCCACCAGCAGTCCGCCGAGAAAATAGGCCGCGCGGCTGACGCGGCCCGAGGTTTTGAAGAAGAGCCAGATGAAGTCTGCTTTTTCAGGCAAGCGGGTCCGGTCCGTATTGATTGGCGCCTCTGGTGCCTTCGAGGATGCCGAGCTCGATCAGTAGCCAGATGCCGCCGATGATGGGGATAAGGCCGATCAGCGTCCACCAGCCCGACTTGTTACGGTCGTGCCAGCGTTTGGCATAGAGAGCAATCGCGAAATAGATCGATGCCAGCGCGACGAGGATGCCGACGACGCCGATCTGGGCGCCGCTGTCGGTGGTGAAACGTGTGCCCAGGATCGAATCGAGAATGAACGCAACGATGGCGACGACGATGAATATGCCGATGCCGGCCCAGAACTTGGCGCGGTTGATGCGGCCGTCGAAACTCGTCAGCAGATACTTCCAGTCCATGACGCCCCTCCGTTGAACCAGCGCGACCGAATGTCGCGCCGGCGGAAGGTGCGTCCGTTTGCGGAAAAGATCAATCGCGCAGCAATTCGTTGATCGAGGTCTTGGAGCGGGTCTTGGCGTCGACGCGCTTGACGATGACGGCGCAGTAGAGGCTGGGACCTGGCTCGTTGTTTGGGAACGGCTTGCCCGGCAGCGAGCCGGCGACCACCACCGAATTCGGCGGCACTTCGCCGTAGAAGACCTCGCCGGTGGCGCGGTCGACGATCTTGGTCGACTGGCCGATGAACACGCCCATGCCGAGCACCGAGCCTTCGCGCACGATGCAGCCCTCGACCACCTCGGAACGCGCGCCGATGAAGCAATTGTCCTCGATGATGGTCGGACCGGCCTGCATCGGCTCCAGCACGCCGCCGATGCCGACGCCGCCGGAAAGATGCACGTTCTTGCCGATCTGCGCGCAGGAGCCGACCGAGGCCCAGGTGTCGACCATCGTGCCTGTATCGACATAGGCGCCGACATTGACGAAGGACGGCATCAGCACCGCGCCGGGCGCCACATAGGCCGAGCGGCGCACGACCGAGGACGGCACGGCGCGGAAGCCGGCCTTCTCGAAATCGACGGCGCCCCAGCCGTCGAACTTCGACGGCACCTTGTCCCACCAGACCGCCTGGCCCGGACCGCCCTTGATGATCTCCATCGGGTTCAGCCGGAAGGAGAGCAGGACCGCCTTCTTCAGCCACTGGTTGACGTGCCACTTGCCGTCATCCTGCCGCTCGGCGACACGCGCCACGCCGCGGTCGAGCAGGTCGAGCGCCGACTGGATGGCGTCGCGCGTTTCGCCGCGGGTCGCGGTCGAAATCGTGTCGCGCTCCTCGAAGGCCTTTTCGATCGTCTTTTCGAGGCTCGCCAGATCGGGCTTCGACATGAAATTGCTCCATTACAAAGCTGTTAAGGGCTGCGCCTTAACCTGTTTTGAAATCGCGCGGACCCTATGTGAAGCCTTGATGAGGGTCAATCGCTGCTGCGTCACGGGACGGCGCAAGTAAGGGAATTGGAACGGTGGACTCAATGACACCCATGGAAAAGGCGGGCTGGACGCCGCTGCCGCATTCGGACGAGGATCTGGAGCGGTCGAAAAGCGTGCCGGACACGCCGCAGACGCGGGCTGAAACCTATCGCCTGGCCTGGAACGATCCCAACTTCATGACGCGGCGCGAATTGCGCCCGGTGCGCCTGCAACTCGAGCTGCTGAAGCCGGAGATGATCCTCGCCGAACGCGGCATCGATTCGACCGTCATCCTGTTCGGCGGCGCAAGGCTGCCGGAGCCGGGCGGCGTCGCCTGGGCGGCGAAGAACGAGACGCAGAAGACGAATCTCGAGCTGAACAGCAAATACTACGAAGAGGCGCGCATGTTCGCCCGCCTCTGCTCGCAGCAGTCGGCGACCTCCTACTACCGCGAATTCGTCGTCGTCACCGGCGGCGGTCCCGGCGTCATGGAGGCCGGGAACCGAGGCGCCGCCGATGTCGGCGCGCCGTCGATCGGCCTCAACATCGTGCTGCCGCACGAGCAGGCGCCGAACGCCTATGTGACGCCGGAGCTTTGCTTCAACTTCCATTATTTCGCGATCCGCAAGATGCACTTCGTCATGCGCGCCAAGGCGGTGGCCGTGTTTCCGGGCGGCTTCGGCACGATGGACGAATTCTTCGAGACGCTGACGCTGATCCAGACCGGGCGCATGGAGCGCGTGCCGGTGATCCTGTTCGGCAAGGCGTTCTGGGAAAGGGCGATCGATCTCGATTTCCTCGCCGAGCAGGGCACGATCTCGCCCGGCGACCAGGACATCATCGACTTCGTCGACACCGCCGACGAAGCCTGGGACATCATCCGTCGCTTCTACAGTCTGTGAGGCGGCGGACCATCCGCTATTGCAGTTCGGCCAGCCAGCCATTCGATTGCGCGAAGCGCACGATCGCCGCGCGGGAGTGGAGTTCCAGTTTGTCGGTTGCCCTGGTCCGGTAGGTTTCGATGGTTTTTATGCTGAGGTTCAGACGCGAGGATATCTCCTTGTTGCTGTAGCCGAGCGCAACCAGCTGGATCACCGACCGCTCCCGCTCGCTGAGATTCCCCGGGTCGCATTGTGTGCCATGGCGGGGGCTCAAGATGCGCGCGGCAAGCGCCGGGTCGACGTAGTTGTCGCCGGCCAGCACGCATCGGATGGCCTGCAGCAAATCCGTCGCGGTCGACCGTTTGAACACGAAACCGCGCGCATTGCGCCGAAGGGGCGGCTGCTCCTTCTGGCGTCGTGTCGGCAATCTGGAGTTGGTTCAGGCCGTGACCTCGACGATTGCCGACAGGAAGCCGGCGAGGTCGTCGGTGACGAAATCCACGTCGTCCTCATTCGCCGGATCGCGCTCCCAGATCTCCGAGAAAGTCGGCTCGAAATTGCGCGGCACAACCAGCACCGTCGTCATGCCGAGCGATTTCGGCACCGAGAGGTTGCGCGCCAGATCCTCGAACATCACCGCGTTGTGGCCGGTGACGGAATGCAACTCGGCGAACCGTTCATAGGTCTGGCGCGCCGGCTTGGGGTTGAGACCCGCCGCGACGATGTCGAAGATGTCGTCGAAATGGTCCAATATGCCGAGCTGGCGTGCCGTGCGCTCGGCATGCTTGCGGTCGCCATTGGTGAAAATGAACTTGCGGCCCGGCAATTGCCGGATCGCGGCGCCCAGCACCGGATCGGGCACCAGCCAGGAATAGTCGATGTCATGCACCTTCTCGAGGAAGTCGTCGGGGTCGATGCCGTGGCGCGTCATCAGCCCGTTCAGCGTCGTGCCATACTCCAGGTAGAGCTCTTTCTGCAGCTTGCGCGCCTCCTCGCGCGGGAGCGTCAGCAGCTCGCCGACATAGGCTGTCATCTTCACGTCGATCTGCGCGAACAGATTCGAATGATGCGGATAGAGCGTGTTGTCGAGGTCGAACACCCAATCCGTGACATGGGCAAAACGGGCGGGGTCGGGTGTCGTTGTCATGGCTTCCTTATGGCATGGGGGCGCAGACTTTATCCACAACTTCTGCGCGTCGCCTGTGGTGAAAATGGCCTCTCGCTTCAAATTTTAACCGTCCCGGAAAGGTCGCCTTCAGCGCTTGCTGGCACAGAGGCAGTCCCCTTGGGAGTCAGCGATGAGTCGCATAATTTTGAAGTCCGCAGCCGTAGCGTTCGCTTCGGTCGCCGTCTCGCTTTTGTTGACCCTGGTTGTGGTCCCGGCCATGGGCTTTGCGATCAGCCGCAGCGTTTGGCTGGCGTCCACGGTTTGCCCTTTGATGCTTGCCTGGGTCGCCAGCGCGGGCACCTTCTGGCAAAGCGACCGCCTGAAGAACGCGCATCGCGAGCTTGCCCGCGCGCACGCGCAGCTCGCCGCCGCCCACAGGCGCCTGTCGGAGAAGGCAAGCCGCGACGACATGACCGGCATGCTCAACCGCGAGACCTTCTTCGCCGCGCTCGACGGTTCGCGTCGCAAGGCCGATCGCGGCGCGCTGCTGATCATCGACGCCGATCACTTCAAGACCATCAATGACAATTACGGTCACCTGACCGGCGACGATGCGCTGCTTCTGATCGCCAGCGCCATCGAGCGCGGCGTGCGCAGCGGCGATGTGCTCGGCCGCATCGGCGGAGAGGAATTCGCCGCCTTCCTGGTCGGCGCCACCGAGCCGGAGGCGAGGCGTGTCGCCGAGCGCATCCGCCGCGAGGTCGAGCTGATCCGCTTCCGTCCGGTCGACGAGCGGACCGTGCCGTTGACCGTCTCGATCGGCGGCATCACCTGCGGCGAGAGCGCCACCGTGTCGGAGCTGATGCGCGCCGCCGACCGCAGGCTCTATGAGGCCAAGCATCGTGGCCGCAACCTGTCCATTCTCGACCGCGACATTTCGGAAGCCGCCTGAGGCCTTGGGTGGGCGTTAGCAAATTCCTAACCCTTTCCAAATTCAACCGCGGCGATTGCGCGGTTGAAACGGGGTTTTCATCTAGACTTGGCACGGAATTCGCCTCTTCGGCGGCATCTCGTGCCGTCCGGGAACGGCATGCGGATCGAGCCCCATCGAAAGACGTGTCATGAGCTATTTCATGAAAAGGATGTCGCGCCGCGCGATCGTTCAGGCGCTGATCGCGCTGTCCGCGCTGCCGCTGTTCCGCAACCGGCCCGCCGTCACCAACCCGAACGAGATCGCCCCAAACGCGATCGATCCTGACGAGATCGTCGAGATCAACGGGTGGATCCTGAGGCGGAGCGACCTCGCATGATCTTCAGCAGCTACGCGGCTTACAGGCAGGCGAGCTTCAAGCCCAAGGTCTGCATTCTCGGCTCCGGCCCCGCCGGCACCACGATTGCCAGGAAACTGGGCGCCGCCGGCATCCCGGTGGTCGTCCTGGAGGCAGGCTCGCGCGAATTCAGCGACGAGTCGCAGGATTTTTATCGCGGCAACACGGTCGGCGATTTCTATTTCGATCTCGACATCACCAGGCTGCGCTTCATGGGCGGCTCGTCCAACCATTGGGCCGGCTGGTGCCGTGTGCTCGACAAGCACGACTTCGAGCCCAAGGCCTGGGCGCCGGACACCGGCTGGCCGATCAGCCGCGCCCTATCTGGGCGAAGTCCACGACATCCTCGAACTGCCCGATTTCCGGCCGGATGTGCCGATTTCGGACGACATACGCTGGGTCCAGCTGATCAAGAGCCCGGCCGTGCGCTTCGGCGAGAAGTTCGCCGCCGAGCTCGACCGGAGCAAGAATATCGCGGTCGTGCTCAATACCTATGCGACCGAGCTTGCCGGCGACGGCAGGCGCGTCACCGGCGCCAGATTGTGGTCGAACGGACAGGACGCCGGCGCCTTCACGACCGATTACTTCATCACCTGCACCGGCGGGCTGGAGAACTCGAGGCTGCTTCTGTGGTCGAACCAGCGCTCGAACGGCAGCGTCGTGCCGAACGCCGCCGCGCTTGGCCGCTACTGGATGGAGCACCCGACCTTCCAGGGCGGCAACGCCATCCTCGCCAACTACGGCGAGTTCGAGGTGGACGCCTCGAAGGAAGCCTTCTTCTCGCCGACGCTCGCCGCGATGGAGCGGCTGCGGATCCTGAATTTCGGCATCCGCCTGATCGAGTCGCCTTATCCCCATGTCAAGCGGCTGATCGCCGACCTCGCCTGCACGGCTCCCGATATGGCGGAGTGGATGTCCTTCCAGCTTGACCAGCGCCTGCGTTGCGCAGCGCAGCTCTACGTCGCCTGGGAACAGGCGCCGCTCGCCTCGAACCAGATCGAGCTGTCGAAGAGCGATGTCGACCACGCCGGCGTGCCGCGCATCGAACTGCACTGGAAGAAGTCGCCGCTCGAGCGCCGCACGCTGCTTGAAGGACTGAGGCTCTTCGGCACCACATTGGCGCAGAAGAATGTCGGCCGCGTCCGCATCGACGACTGGATAAGCAATGGCGGCGATTACCCGACGAACGATGAGACGGCCGGCCACCACCATATGGGCGGCACCCGCATGGGCACCGATGTCCTGAAGAGCGTCGTCGACGCCAACTGCAAGGTGCATGGCATGGACAACCTCTATGTCGGCGGCTCTTCGGTGTTCTGCACCTCCGGGCAATGCAACCCGACGACCACCATCACCGCGCTCGCCTGCCGGCTGGGCGATCACCTGAGCAAGGTGATCACGGTTTGAACTCCAAAAAGCAGGCGGCGTCGGCGCCTGGAATGGCGCCGGCGCCGCCCCGGCGCGCCTTTCGGGGAATCGGACCTACAGCCCGTAAACGGCGACGCGCACCAGCACGGCGGCGGCGGCAAGCGCCACCAGCAGAATGCCGAGGCCGATGGGCGAGCCCCAGCCATACCATTCCATCGCCAGCTTGGCGTATTTGTACTCCTCCTCATTCGAGAGCGGGCTGCGCTGTTGAATCAAGCTCATTGTTCACTCCTTGTCGGCGACTTTGCCCTTGCCTTGCAAAGGCTGACGTCACATATTGATACCACAGTCTGAATATTCGACAAATTGATAGTTAGATTATCGAAATGAATTCGTCAAGAATGAATCGAGCTGAAATGACAAAGGCCGTCAGCCTCGCCATCATGCGCTGGCAGGATGCGACGCAGGCCTATGACGAGGCCGTGGGGGCGCGGCTCGGGCTGATCGCGGCCGAGCGTCATTGCCTGGCCCTTCTCTATGGCGGACCACAGTCTGCGGGGGCGGTGGCGACGGCAACCGGATTGACCCCGGCGGCCGTCACGGCATTGATCGACCGGCTGGAGGCGCGCGGGCTGGTCACCCGAACCCGCAGCCTGGAAGACAGGCGCAAGGTGGTGATCGAGGCAACAGGGCTGACCAGGGAATTGTCGGAGCGCTACTACGGCCCCATCGCGCGGGAAGGTGAAAAATTGGTCGCGAGCTTCAGCGATGCCGAGCTGGCGGCCGTGCTGCGCTTCATCAACGCCGCGCTCGATTTGCAGAACAAGCAGCTTGCAAGGTTGAAGGCCGAGCCGGCTTGATGCCGGCTAGTGCCGACAGATGCCGGACCGGCGAAGAAACGCCGGCGGCTTGTTTTCCGAAAGGACACAGAACGGTCCAGCCGCCGTGTCGGCAACTGGACCGCTCTGAAGGCCGGCTGGGCGAAAGCCGGCTTTGGCTAAACCGTGGCCGGATCGAGCGCCGGCTGGCCCTTGAACCGCGCGATGATGCCGGCAAGGTCGCCGCCGGCGAATGCATCGCGCAGAGCGTCGAAGGACGGCAGCACGAAATAGGCGCGCTGGAACTTGTCGATCTCATAGCCGGTGCGCATCACCGTCTCGAGGTCGAACGGCACATGGTGCGCGTCCTTGCTTTCGACCGCGAACTGCAGCTCGGTGAAGGACGACATCAGCCCGGCGCCGAAGGCCTTCAGCGGCTGGCCTGGTTCCTGGATGAGGCCGTATTCGGCGCTGTACCAGTAGAGCCGGGTAATCATCTCGTCGCCGCCGAGCGCGATCATGTCCTCTGACTTCTCGCCATACATCTGCATGAAATCGGCGAACACGGGCTGCGTCAGGATCGGCACATGGCCGAAGAAGTCATGGAACATGTCCGGCTCGACGATATAGTCGAGCTCCTGCCTGGTCCGCAGCCAGTTGGTGACCGGGAAGCGGCGATTGGCCAGATGCTCGAAGAACGGGCCGGCAGGGATCAGGCCGGGCACCGCCACGATCTTCCAGCCGGTCAGCTTGCTCAGTTTCTCGCCGACCGCGTCGAAATCCGGAATCCTGTCGAGCAGGCCAAGCGCCGCGACGCCGTCGAGATATGAGCGGTGCGCGAGCTTCTGGGTCAGTTTCGTCTGGCGGTCGCAGAGCGTGCGCCACACCGCCTGTTCCTCGGCCGAATAATTGTACCCTTGAGCCACAGTAAAGTCGGCGCGGCAAACCGAATAGTTGCCGCGAAGGCCTTGCGCCGCGCATTCGCGGGCATAGTCGGCAACGCTGATGGTCATGGCTGTTCCTCCTCAAAATCATGATCCGTCGATCTTGAGCCGATTGTATCGGCAGATGGCGGGGCAAATCAGCTTTGTTGGTGGCTTGATCGCTGGTTTTGAGATAAAGATCGCTCAAGGTGGCGGGGTAAGGAGCGGAAATGCCTCAACTTGACGATTTCGAAATAAGGATGCTCGACATCCTGCAGCGCGACGGCCGCAAGCCCGTATCGGAAATCGCGCAGGAGATCGGCCTTTCGACCACGCCCTGCGCGCGTCGCTTCGAGGCGCTGCAAGACGCCGGCTTCATCAAGGGCTTTGCCGCCGTGCTCAGCCGCCGCGCGCTCGGCCTCACGGTCGAGGTGTTCATCCAGGTCCGCCTGGTGAGCCACAGCGACGGCTCTCCGGAAAGCTTCATCGCCGCCGTGCAGCGCATGGATGAGGTTTCGTCCTGCTGGACGATGACCGGCGACCACGATTTCCTGCTGCATGTCATGGTGCCGTCGGTGGACGACCTCAACGCCTTCGTCATGCACCGGCTGATGCGGCTCCCGGGCGTCCGCGACGTCCACACCCAGCTCGTGCTGCAGAACATCAAGGGGCCAGGCCACGTGCCGCTCAGCCATCTGCGGCGTTAGATGGTGCCCGAAACCGGGTTTCTGCGAAAACGACCCGACAAAATGTCCGGCGTAAATTCAAATCCGAACGATTTCCCCGGTATTAACTGAAATTAAGGTTATGCAAACCTTAAGAAAAGACATGCCTGGTGATTTTCGCTAGCATTGACGTTACGTTCGTCTTCTTGCGAGCCGGAAGAAAGTATGACCGCGCATTATTCGGTAGCTCCAGATTGTTGCATGGAATCCTGGACGGTCGCCAGGCCGGCTCGGCCGCACAATCCGTTTACCGCCGGTTAGCAACATTAGTGTCTTATAATGGATCAGGCTTGCCTTCGTCCTTGCGTGAGGACTTGACGGACTTCGCTTGCTCGAACCGTTCATGCGGAGGACGATCGCACAGGAGCGTTGCATGCAACTGACGGAGGATGTGGCACAGAGGGTTACCGAAGCGATTTCACGCCCGCCGTGGAAATCCGCCGATCCCACGCTTTTTGCGATGTTGTTGCACAAAAACGCGGATCAGAATCGCAAGGTCGTGCGCTGGGGCATAGCGGCGGCCGTGCTGAGCTACATTTGCTACGGTGCCTTCGACTGGTTTCTTTTCCCGGACCTTGCGGACCGTCTGATCCTGACGCGCCTGACGTTGGGACTAACCTTCCTGGTGCTTGTCGAACTCGTTGCTCGACGCGGTTTTGCCGTCACCACTCTGCACTATGTTGCCGCACTGGCGATCGTGGCGGGCGCAATCGGCTGGCTGCTGTCGGCGCTCGGGACGACGCATCAGGAGGCGCTGTCCCATTTCATGATCTTCGGCACGGTGTTCATTCTCGGCGCCAATCTTTTCTTCAATTTCCGGCTATGGCTCTCGGCGCTGTCGTCGGCGACCGTGACGGTCGCCTTCGTAAGCGCAACGCTGTTCGTCCTTCAAGCCGACTTTGCTACCCGCCTGGTGCTTGCAACCTATTTCGCGAATTGCCTTGTTTTGTCGCTTTATCTCTCATGGCGCCTGAGCATGGAGCGCTACCAGACCTTCCTGCATGCGCTTCAGGCGCAGATCCAGGAGCAGGTTGCCTTCGAGAACGGTCAAAAGCTCATCGAGATCGCTGACACGGATCCGCTTACCGGACTTAAGAACCGCAGGGCGATCACGCGGGAATTCGCGGAGTTGTGCAGGGAATGGGCCACGGACAATGACGAGATAGGCGTCATTCTCATGGACGTGGACTACTTCAAGCGGTTCAACGACCGGCTCGGCCATCAGGCCGGCGACGACTGCCTGATCGAGCTCGCCCGCGCCTTCGACGAAACGGCGGCTTCCAACCATGCCATCGCAGGGCGCTACGGCGGCGAGGAATTCGTTGTGCTCTGCAAGGTCGCCGGACGTGATCATCTGCGCGAGGTGACGCATCAATTCTGCCGGGCCGTCGAGAATTTGAAAATCTCCCATCCCGACCGGGACGACAAGCTCAACATCGTCACCATCAGCGCCGGCGCCTCGTTGACGCGCGCCGACCAAAGCGTAGAGCTTCGGATCCTGCTGCAGGAGGCCGACCGCGCGCTCTATGCGTCGAAATTCTCGGGGCGCGCCACCTCCACCATCTATGATGCGCAAGCCATCGACCAAAAGCGCGCCAGCCAGAATCTTTCAGAACTGCTCAAGCATGCCGTTGCGGAACGACTCGTCTCCGTCGTCTATCAACCGATCTGCGATGCGACATCCGGCCAGGTGCTTGGTCACGAGTCGCTGATGCGGCTGCGCGACTTCGACGGCAGCGCGATCAGCCCGTCCGTGTTCATACCCGTCGCCGAGCAGACCGGCGGCATCGAGGAGCTCGGGATGTGGCTCATCGATCGGGCCTGCGGCGACATGGTCGAGCACGGATTGGGGGCGGTCGTGTCCGCGAATGTGTCGGTGGTCCAGCTCAAGGCGCCGAATTTCCCGCTGCACATCGCCGAGATCCTTGGCCGGCACGGTATGGCGCCTCAGAAACTGGCGCTCGAAGTCACCGAAGGCAGCGATATTTTCCTGGAGGCGCAGGCCGCCAGAAATATCGAGCAGCTACGAAACCTGGGCGTTCAAATCTGGCTGGATGATTTCGGAACCGGGTTTGCTGGCCTTGCGTGGCTCCGCCGGTTCAAGTTCGACGTCGTCAAGATCGACCGAAGTTTCTTGCACGACTGCCAGACGATTCGCGGCCTGAGCCTGTTGCAGGACATGGTCAGGCTTCTGCGCAACCTGGGCCATACGGTCCTGGTCGAGGGTGTCGAGACGAAAGAGCAGCAGAATTTGCTGCAGCACATGGGCATTCAGTCGGTCCAGGGTTTCCTCACCGGGCGCCCGGTTCCGATCGACGAGATCAAGCAGGCCAGGCGGGAACTCGTCGCTTAGAATTCCAGGAAAGTGTGAACAGTTTTTCCGTTCGGAATCGCGTCAAACAAAGAGATGGAGCGCGTCAAGGCTCCAATAAAAAAGCCGGGCCGTGAACGGCCCGGCATGAAAGCAGCTCCACTGTCCCCTATGCCGTCGCTGCGAAATCTCAACGCCTGCGGATCTTGCCGTAAACGATGTTCCTGTTCGACCCATAGAAGACCTCGGCATCGACGTGGTTCTTGTCGACCGCGGCATTGATGATGTCCCACATGTCGCTGGCCGAGCGCAGGATGAGCGGCCAGTCCATGAAGGTCTCCATGTAGCCGTCGGTCGTGATCTCGTCGCTGAAATTGGCGAAGAGGAATTCGCCGTCCGGCTTGACCAGCTCCATGGCTCGCTGAAGCAGGCGCGCGCCGACAGGGAGCGGCAGGTAGTCGTACAGGCCTGACGCATAGACGAGGTCGAACGTGCCAAGCGGGTAGGCGCGCCGCAAAAGGCCGCGCACGGATCCGTCCACGGCTTCCACCACCGTGCCGGCGAGGTCGCGGTTGACCGTGCCGACGCTCATCGGGTCCTGGTCGAGGCCGACCCAGCGCTTAAGTCTTTTCTCGGCCAGCGCCTTTGAGAGCTCGGCTTCCCGCAAATGGCCGCAGGCGATTGCCAGCACCTCCGCGTTCTCTGCCCGCGCAGCCGTTTCGTCGACCGTTCTGGCCAATATCTCGCGACGCTCGCGCCCCGCCACCGAACTTGCCGCCTCGCTCGTATAGGCAAAGATCTCGCGGCCAAGCTCGCTCGATGATGCCACGATCTCGTTGGCGCTCGGGTGCTTGTAGTAGATGTCCAGCAGCGTCGCGTCGCCCGAATAGCCGCGCGGCTTCTCGAAGGACCAGCGCGTGAACGGATCCTGTTTCAGATATGCCGCCACGCGATGCTGCTGAGCAATCGGGATTAGCTCCTGCCAGAGAGCTGGGGCGGCATCGCGGCGCAATTCGTGCAATCGACCCGCCAGGCGTTCGACTATTTGCCCTGCGGGCTCCTGGCGCGCGAAAGCCTGGTGGGCGAGGTCCAGCACAAGCGCCAGCTGGCCCGCTCGCGCCTTGAGCTCGACGGCGTCGACCGTCTCGCCGGACGCCGCCTTATGCTTCTTGATCAACGTCGATGTGATGAGGCTTGCTTCATCAATTTTCAGGTCAGGATTGAGCGCCATCTGGCAATTCCTTGTGGTCCCCCGGCGGCGATTATAAATACTTAGAGTTTTAATAAAAGTTTAGGACAGGCTGTATTAGAGATCGCTAAATAGATGATTATCCGGAGGTTTGAACCGCCGGGAGCGACGACCGCGCGACGTCGAGGGCGGCTCGTCAAATCTGCGGCAAAGCTGCGCCGAAACTGCTGAACCGCGCCAAGGCAGCCGCGACATTCGCGGCTAGGACCAGCGGACCGACACGGGAGGTCCGCCATGAACATCGTGCTGGTCAACCCGCCGCATACGGCCATCGGCAGCCGCGTGCCGGACGACCATCTGCCGCCTTTGGGTCTATTGGCGATCGGCGGTCCGCTGCTGGATACCAGCCATCGGGTGCGGCTGGTCGACGCGGAGTTCGGACCGATGCCGCTTTCCGTGCTCGTTGACGGCGCCTTGAGCGGCGATCCGGATTTCGTCCTCATCGGCCATTCAGGCTCGACCTCGGCGCACCCGACCGCGCTGCGGATCGCTGAGACGATCAAAGCCCGCGCGCCTGGCGTCATCATCGTCTATGGCGGCGTCTTCCCGACCTATCACTGGCGCGACGTGCTCGCCGCAACGGACGTCTTCGACTTCATCGTGCGCGGCGAGGGCGAGGCGACCGCGGCGGCGCTGGTCGAGGCGCTGGAAATGCGCCGGCCGGTGGCAAGCGTCGCCGGCATCGCCTATCGCGACGATCTCGGCCGCCCCTTCGCCACGCCGCCGGCCACGACGATCGCCGATCTCGACGCCTGTCGCGTCGGCTGGGAGCTGATCGACCATGGCCGCTACAGCTATTGGGGCGGCAAGCGCGCCGTGGTCATGCAGTTCTCGCGCGGCTGCCCGCATCTGTGCAACTATTGCGGCCAGCGCGGCTTCTGGACTCGCTGGCGGCATCGCGATCCGGTCAAATTCGCCAAAGAAATCGCCTGGCTGCACCGCGAGCACGGCGTCGAGCTGATCAACCTCGCGGACGAGAACCCGACCTCATCGAAGAAGGCCTGGCGCGCCTTCCTCGATGCCATGATCGCGGAGGATGTGCCGGTGCTGATCGTCGGCTCGACGCGCGCCGACGACATCGTGCGTGACGCCGATATCCTCAATCTCTACCGCAAGGCCGGCGTCATCCGCTGGCTGCTCGGCATGGAGAACACCGACGAAGAGACGCTGTCGTTGATCCGCAAGGGCGGCAGCACTAAGTCCGACCGCGAAGCGATCCGGCTGCTTCGCCGGCATGGCATCCTGTCGATGGCCACCTGGGTCGCCGGCTTCGAGGATGAAGGCTTTCGCGATCTCTGGCGCGGCTTCCGTCAGCTCATCGCCTATGACCCAGACCAGATCCAGGCGCTCTATGTCACGCCGCACCGCTGGACGCCGTTCTTCCGCATCGCGAGCAATCGCAAGGTGATCCAGAAGGATATCCGCCTCTGGGATTACAAGCACCAGGTCCTGCATATGACCAGGCTGAAGCCCTGGATGCTGTTCTTCGCCGTCAAGCTGATCGAGCTTGCCGTGCAGTCGCGGCCGAAGGCGCTGGCGCGCGTCCTCTTCCACCCCGACCCCGAGCAGCGCCATTCGATGCGCTGGTATACGAAAATGGGCCGCCGTGTCTGGTTCCGCGAGGTCTGGGGTTTTCTGGTCCGCGACCGCCGCCTGACGGACGGTACGACGCTCGCCGAATTCTGGGGCGCGCCGCAGGACGAGGAGGAAGAATCGATGATCTTTCAGCGCCCGGCGCGCAAGCCGGCCAGGCCCATCGTTGAAGACGCGCGCGTGTCGGATGAAAGAAGATTAGCCGGCTGATTATGGCAGTTCACCGCTTCATGGAAACGGTGAACTTGCCCTATCTCATTGTTCTGACGCAATTCCGGACGGAAAACCGTGTCACACTTTTCCTGGAATTGCTCTTGTTACGGCACGATCAGCGTGCCGGCGCCGTGCTCGGTGAAGAGCTCGAGCAGCACCGAATGCGGCGTCTTGCCATTGAGGATGACGACGCCTTCCACACCGCGCTCGATCGCCTCGATGCAGGTCTCGACCTTCGGGATCATGCCGCCCGATATCGTGCCGTCCTTGATCAGCGCCTTGGCTTCGGGGACCGTCAATTCGTCGATCAGCTTCTTGTTCTTGTCGAGCACGCCGGGCACGTCGGTGAGGAAGAGCAGGCGCGAGGCACGGCAGGCGCTAGCGATGGCGCCGGCAAACGTGTCGGCGTTGATGTTGTAGGTGTGGCCGTCGCGGCCAGGCGCTACCGGCGCCAGCACCGGGATCATCTCCGAGCGCGCCAGAAGGTCGAGCAGCGTGCGGTCGACCTCGACCGGCTCGCCGACGAAGCCGAGATCGAGCACCCGCTCGATGTTGGAATCCGGATCGATCATGGTCTTGCGCGCCTTTTCGGCGAACACCATGTTGCCGTCCTTGCCGCACAGGCCGATCGCCCATTCCCCCTCGGCGTTGATCAGCGCCACGATCTCCTTGTTGATCGAGCCGGCCAACACCATCTCGACGATCTCGACCGTCTTCTGGTCGGTGACGCGCAAGCCGCCCTCGAATTTGGATTCGATGCCCATATTGGAGAGCATGGCGCCGATCTGCGGCCCGCCGCCATGCACGACGATCGGGTTGACCCCCGATTGCTTCAAAAGCGCTATGTCCCGGGCGAAGGCCTTGCCGAGCTCGTTGTCGCCCATGGCATGGCCGCCATACTTCACCACCACGGTCTTGTTCTCGTAGCGCTGCATGTAGGGCAGGGCTCTCGAAAGCAGCGCGGCCTGCATTTCGGCGGTGGCGGCGATGTCCGTCATCGTGCGTTTCCCAAAGTGGCAAGGATGCGCGGCGTCTTAGCGGGAATTGCCGCAGGCCGCAAACGGCTTTGCGGTCACAATTGTGAAATCGTGCTCCGTCTTTTAAGCCGGCACCTTGAGCGGCGCGCGCCGCTTCAGCCATCCGGAAAGCTTCTCCATCTGCGCGGCAAGCGACAGCAGCGTCTCCTCGTCGCCGGGCCGCCCCGCGGCCTGGATGCCGAGCGGCAGGCCGCCCGCCGTGACATGCACCGGCAGCGCGATCGAGGGCTGGCCGCTGACATTGTGGATCGCTGGCCAATGGGTGAACCACAGGCTCTTGTCCATCAGCTGGCCGAACAGCGGCTTGATCCTGAGCAGCCCGGTGAGGCGCAATTTGTCGAGCATGTTTTCGATGAGTTCGTCTCCGCCCTTCGGGTCCATCGCGCCGCAGGCGAGCGGCGGGTGGGCAATGATCGGCATCAGCACGGCATCGAAGCGCGCGGTCTCTTCAATCATCCGTCGCGCGGTGGCGTTAAGCCGCTGCACCGCGTCATAGACTTCGCCGGCGGACAGCATTTCGCCGAGGCGGCCGAGCACGCGCGTGGCCCGCTCGACCTCGCCGGTGACGGGGCGGCCGACGCGCAGCGCCTCGGCCCGCATCATGCCTGCGACCGCCGAGGCGACGCTCTTGCAGAAGTCGGCCATGAAGTCGCGGCCGATATAGGGCAGGTCGATCTCTTCCACCGTGTGCCCGCCCTCGCGCGCCAGCGCCACCGCCGTGTCCAGTGCGGCAAGCGTCTCGGCCGAGATCGGCAGGCCGAGCGGCGACTTGCGATAGACGGCGAGGCTGAGCTTGCCGGGATCGCGCGCCGCGGCAACCGCGAAGGAGCCCTTCGGCGCTCGCGCCGCATAAGGCGACAGCGGATCGGCGCCATGGGTCAGGTCGAGCAGCAGCGCCGTGTCGCGCACCGAGCGGCTGACGGCGTGGTCGACGACCATGCCGTACCAGCTTTCGCTTACCAGCGGCGTCAACGGCACGCGGCCGCGCGAGGTTTTCAGCCCGACCAGCCCGCTGCAGGCCGAAGGCACCCGGATCGAGCCGCCGCCGTCGGAAGCGTGCGCTGCCGGCACCACGCCCGCCGCGACCAGCGCCGCCGAGCCGCCCGACGAGCCGCCGGTGGTGTGGCCGGTATTCCAGGGGTTGCGGGTGACGCCGAAGCGCGCCGATTCCGTCATCAGCCGCAGCCCATGCTCGGGCGAGGTGCTGGTGGCGATCGGGATCAAGCCGGCAGCCAGATACCGTTCGACCATCACTGAGTTGAAATCGGCGGTGAAGGCCGGAATGCGGCTGCCGCCATGGATCGGCACGCCCTTGATGCCGAGGCCGAGGTCCTTCAGCGCGAAGGGCACGCCGGCAAGCGGCAGCTTGCGGTCGACCGCTTTCGCCCGCGCCCTGGCGTCGTCATAGAGCGGCGTGGCTATGGCGTTGATGTCGGGCCTTGTCGCCTCGGCGCGCGCGATCGCTGCGTCGACCAGCTCCTGCGGCGAGATTTCCCCCTTGTGGACGAGCGCGGCAAGTCCAGTTGCGTCCTGTTCCCAAAGCACGCGCTCGATCGACATAGCCGCCCCCTCTTTGAAGGAAGGCTAGCCTATGACCTGGCAAATCGAAATCGATATTTGCTTCGCTGATCTTCGACGCGGAAGGTAAATCGCACGCGTGAGCGGCCGGCTGACGCCGCGGCAGCCTTTGGTGGACAATACCGCCGGCGCCGTTGCAAATAAATCGCAATCTTCTAATTTGCCCGCATGGGGCCTCAGGACATCAGCAAGCTGATTGTCCGGACTTCGATGAAGGACCGGGCTGCGTTCGATCTGCTCTACAAGCAGACCAGCGGGAAACTTTTCGGCGTCTGCCTTCGTGTATTGAGGGACAGGGGGGAGGCGGAAGAGGCGCTGCAGGAGGTCTTCGTCAAGATCTGGACGAAGGCGGACCGCTTCGCGGTTTCCGATCTGAGTCCCATTTCCTGGCTGGTGGCCATTGCGCGCAACCATTCGATCGATCGCATCCGGGCCCGGCGCGGCCCTTCTGCCAACATCGATGCGGCTCTCGACGTCGCCGACCCGACGCCGGGACCGGAGGCCATGGCTGTCGCGGGCGGCGAGACCGAACGCATCCACCATTGTCTCGACGAACTGGAGAAAGACCGGGCGGCGGCCGTCCGGGGCGCCTATCTCAACGGCGAAAGCTATGCCGAGCTGGCGGAGCGCCACAAGGTTCCGCTGAACACGATGCGGACCTGGCTGCGGCGAAGCCTGCTCAAACTTAGAGAATGTCTGGAAAGATGACGCTGGCGGAAGACAACGGACCGGAACGCGGAGGCGACGACCTGCTCGCCGCCGAATATGTTCTCGGCGTTCTGGCAGCCGACGAGCGCCAGATCGCGTCCCGCCGCATCGACACCGAGACGGCTTTTGCCCGCCTGGTCGATGCCTGGGAGGTCAACTTTGCGTCGATGGCGGCCGCCTATGCCACGGTCGAGCCGCCGGCCTCGGTAAAGACGGCGATCGACCGGCGGCTCTTTGCCTCTTCAGCTCCCACGTCCGCCGCGCCCAGCGCCGGCTTCTGGTCGAACCTTGCCTTCTGGCGTGGCCTTGCGGCCGCCGCGATTGCCGCTTTGGCGGTCTATGTCGCCCTGCCCTTCGTCAATCCGCCGGTCTCGCGGCCCGAGACCAGGCTGGTCGCCTCGCTCGCCGCCGACAACAGCAACGTCAAATACCTCGCCGTCTATGACGCGGCCCGCCACGAGGTCGACCTGTCGCTCGTTTCCGGCGAGCGCGGCACCGGCAAGGACTTCGAGCTGTGGATGATCGAGGGCAAGAATGCGCCGGTCTCGATGGGCGTCATCCCCGCCGGCCAGACCGCGCGCATGGCCGTCACGGCGGCCGTCCAGCACAAGCTGGCGCAGGGCGCCGTGCTTGCCGTCAGTCTCGAGCCGACCGGCGGTTCGCCGACCGGCCAGCCGACCGGCCCGGTCGTCGCCGCGGGTGACCTGAAGGGCATCTGATATTTTTCAAAGGTTAGTTAAAGTCTATCTGCCGATCGACTGCAGCCGCAATGCGCTTAAGCACGGTATATCAGGCTTCATAGCGGCGAAAAAAAACTTCGAGGTTCGCGAAACTAAGTTTTTTCGTGGTCCGTATTTCCTCGCGTTCCCAAGAACGGGAAAAACAAACCCGAGGAGACTGACACTATGCGTAAGCTCGCCACCCTTTTGCTCGCCTCTACGATCGGCCTTTCGGCGCTCGGCGCCGTTGCCTATGCCGCCAATCCGATGGTCGGCGGCGCGCCGATGTATGCCAAGAAGAACATCATCGAGAATGCCGTCAATTCGAAGGACCACACCACGCTGGTCGCCGCCGTCAAGGCCGCCGGCCTTGTCGACACCCTCCAAGGCGCCGGTCCGTTCACCGTCTTCGCGCCGACCAACGAGGCGTTTGCTGCGCTGCCTGCCGGCACGGTCGAAACGCTGCTCAAGCCCGAGAACAAGGACAAGCTGACCAAGATCCTCACATGCCACGTCATCGCCGCCAAGGCGCTGGCCGCCGACGTCGCCAAGATGGCCAAGGCCGATGGCGGCGCGCATGAGGTCAAGACCGTCGGCGGCTGCGCGCTGACGCTGAAGTCCGCAAAGGGCAAGGTCACCGTGACCGACGAGAACGGCAACGTCGCCCATGTCACTATAGCCGACGTCCGTCAGTCGAACGGCGTCATCCACGTCATCGACAAGGTTCTCTTGCCGAAGATGTAACAAAGCCCAGGCGGCCGACGAAGATAAGACTGTCCCCGCCGGCCGCAGGTCTTTCTCCCATGATCAGCGCTGCCGGCAAGCGCGCTCCGCATCGCCAGGGCTTGGGTCGATGCGGAGCAGCGCTACAACGAGCGTCACCGGCTTTTGATTTCCGGATGGCGCTGTAATTTGGCAGAAGACCTTAGGAGGAACGGCCAATGAACCGTCGCGACTTTCTCTGGGGCGGTACCGCCGCCACCGCTTTGATCATCGGAACCGGAGCGGCGTTGCGCATGGGCGGCGCGAAGCCGGCTTTAGCCGCCGAGACCTTCGAGGTCACCAAGACCGATGCCGAATGGCACGCCATCCTTTCTGACGCCGCCTTCGACGTGCTGCGCAAGGAGGGCACCGAGTATCCGGGCACCAGCCCGCTGCTCAACGAGCACCGCAAGGGCATCTTCGCCTGCGCCGGCTGCGACCTGCCGGTCTATCCGTCGGAGACGAAATTCGATTCCGGCACCGGCTGGCCGAGCTTCTGGCAGGAGATTCCCAACGCGATCGGCAAGACCGAGGATCGCTCGCTGGGCATGACCCGCACCGAGGTGCACTGCCGCCGCTGCGGCGGCCATCTCGGCCATGTCTTCGACGACGGCCCGCCGCCCACCGGCCTGCGCCACTGCATCAACGGTGTGGCGCTGAGCTTCAAGCCGGCCGCGGCCTGAGATTAGATTACGGTCTGTCCAAAAAATGACCCCGGAAATCTTGCCGATTTCCGGGGCCACGCTTTGAGGATGCCAGGCGGGGGTTCCGGCTCCTCAATGGCCTCCGCCGCCTCCGCCGCTCTGGTCGGCCGGCTTGTTGATGAACAGCACGAACAGTCCGAGCGTGGCGAACAGCGCCGTCAGCATGAAGAACACGTCCATGAAGGACAGCAGCGCCGCCTGCTGCTGGACCATTCCGGACAGCTTCGAGATCGCCGCGCTGCCCGCGTCGAGGCCGGCGGTCTGCTCGAAGTTCAGTGTCATGTTCTGCAGCTTGGCCTGGGCTGCCTCGCTGCCCCACTGCACATGCTCGGAGAGCCGTGCGTAGTGGAAGGCATTGCGGTCGATCAGCACCGTGTTGATGATGGCCAGGCCGACGGCGCCGCCGAGGTTGCGGGTCAGGTTGAACAGGCCCGACGCATTCTTCAGCCGCTCCGGCGGCAGCGTGCCGAGCGCGATGTTGTTGATCGGCACCATGCACAGCATCATCGAGCAGCCGCGCAGGATCTGCGGAACGAGCAACTCGTAGAAGTCCCAGTCGGCGGTCAGATGGGTCATCCACCACGTGCCGGTGGCGAAGCCGAAGAAGCCGATCATCATCATCAGCCTGAGATCCATCTTGCGCGACAGGATGCCGGAGATGGGCGCGGTGAAGAACATCGCCAGGCCGCTGACGAACAGCGCCTCGCCGATCATCATGGAATCGTAGCCGCGGATGCGCCCGAGGAACACCGGATAGAGATAGGTGAGCCCGTAGAGCCCGATGCCGATGACGAAGGAGAACATCGAGCCGAAGGCGAAGTTGACATTACTGAAGGCGCGAAGATCGACGATCGGCTCCTCGGCGGTGAACACACGCCAGAAGAACACGACCGCGCCGATGGTCATGATGACGGCGCAGATGAACACTGCCTGGTCCTGCAGCCAGTCGTTGTTCGGGCCTTCCTCCAGCACATATTCCATGCAGCCGAGGAAGGCGGCCATACCGGCCAGGCCCCACCAGTCGAACTTGCTGAACAGCTTGAGGTTCGGCTTGTCGAAGTCGATCAGCGACCAGGCCGCCGTCGTCACCAGGATGCCCGGCACGACATTGACCAGGAACAGCCAGTGCCAGGACATGGCGTGGCTGATATAGCCGCCGACCGTCGGGCCGATGGTCGGCGCCAGCGTCGCCACCAGGCCGATCATCGGCGAGACGACGGCGCGGCGGGACGGCGGGAAGATGGTGAAGGCGGCCGCGAAGACGCTCGGGATCATGCCGCCGCCGATAAAACCCTGGATGGCGCGGTAGACGATCATCTGATCGATGTTGGTGGCCGTCGCGGCAAGCGCGCTGGCCGCGGTGAAGCCGGCGGCGGCGATCGTGAACAGCACGCGCGTCGACAGCATGCGGCTGAGGAAGCCGGATAGCGGGATCATCACTACTTCGGCGATCAGATAGGCCGTTTGCACCCACGGGATCTCGTCGGAGCTGGCGCTCAGGCCCGCCTGGATCTCGGCCAGCGATGCCGAGACGATCTGGATGTCGAGGATCGCCATGAACATGCCGAACACCATCGCCAGGAAGGCGATGACGCGGCGCACCGGCATGTGGTCGGCGGGCGCGGCGGCTGCCGACCGTGCCGGCACCGATCCTGCGGTGATGGTTGTTGCGGTTGCCATTTCATGGCCTCCCTAAGGCAATTCCAGGAAAGGCGCGGAGCGGTTTTCCGTCCGGAATTGCGTCAAAACAAATGCTTAGAGCGGGTCGGCGATTCCGGGAAAATTTGAACCGCTCTGAAGCTTGGGCGGTTCAGCGCTCTATCGGCCGCTGAACCGCCCCCCAAAGTGCCTAGTTCGTGGTCGCTGTCGGCGCGGTGCGGCTGTCGGCGGCGACGATGACGCTTAGGCCGGCGCGCAGCTTGCCTGCCTTCAGCACGTCGGCCGGCACGTCGATGCGGACCGGAACGCGCTGCACGACCTTGGTGAAGTTGCCGGTGGCGTTTTCCGGCGGCAGCAGCGAGAACACCGCGCCGGAGGCCGGCGCCAGCGACGAAACCGTGCCTTCGAAGGTCTGGCCGTCGATGGCGTCGACCGTGATGCGGACCTTCTCGCCGGGCAGCAGCCGGCCAAGCTGCGTCTCCTTGAAGTTGCCGACGATGTAGAGCTTATCCATCGGCACGACGACGGCGAGCTTCTGGCCCGGGCTGACGAGATCGCCCTGCTCGACCGAGCGGTTGCCGACGACGCCGTCATAGGGCGCCTTGAGCACGGTGAAGGAAAGGTCGCGCTGGGCCTTGTCGCGGGTGAGCTGCAGCGAGGCGAGCGTGCTTGCCTGCTCCGCGCGCTGGGCTTCCAGCACGCCGATATTGGCTTGGGCCGCGGCGATCTGCGCGTCGGCGCCGGCAAGTGCTGCCTTGGCCTGGTCGAGCGCGGTCTGAGCGTCGTCGAGCTGCGCCTGCGTGCCGACATGGGTCTTGACCAGTTGCGCCGCACGGGCCTGGGCGCGCGCCGCATTGTCGGCCGCCGCCTGGTCGGCGATCTTCTGCGCTTGCGCTTGCGTCAGCGAGGCCTGCGCCGCCTTGGTCTGCGCGTCGATGCGGTCGAGCGTCTTCGCCAGCGTGGCGATCTGGGCCTCGGCCTGGGCGACGGCGATTTTGTAGTCGCCGTTGTCGATGACGAACAGCGGATCGCCGGCCTTGACCTTCTGGTTGTCGCTGACCAGCACCTTATCCACATAGCCGGAGATTTTCGGCGACACGAACGACATGTCGGCCTGGACATAGGCGTCGTCGGTGGAGATCATGAACCGGCCGTCGGCCCAGTAATTGTAACCATACCAGGAGCCGGCGCCGAGCAGGGCAAGCCCGATGATCGGCAGGAGCAGAGAACGAAGAGAGCGCTTCTTCTTGGCCGGCGCTTCGACAGGCGCGACGGGTGCGGGCTGCAGGGGCACTTCCGGCGCTTCGGTTGACGGCTGGACCTTGGCGGCGGGAAATGTGCGGACTTCGGCGGTGGCGGGCGCGTTCGAGGACATGATAATCTCTCTGGGTAGGTCAGTCAGACTGAACCGTTCGGTTCGAATTGGTGATTGACATAGCGCGGAAAGAGGCCCATATCAAGAGCAAATCGAACCGCCTGGTTCGAAATATTTCGTGAGGTGTGACTTTAATGGTCGAAACGACAGCAGACAGCGATCTGCTCGACCTGCGCAAAGGCCGCCCGGCGGCCGGGCAGGATCCGGTCAAGCGGGCCCAGATCATCGAAGGCGCGCGCCGCGTCTTCATCGATAAGGGCTTCGAGGCCGCCTCTATGAACGACATCACGCGCGAGGCAGGCGTCTCCAAGGGCACGATCTACGTTTATTTCGCCAACAAGGAAGAGCTGTTCGAGGCCCTCATCGAGGAAGAGCGCGGCAGCATCTTCAAGAACATGTATGAGGTGCTCGACCATTTCGACGATCTGCGCAAGACGCTGGTGAAGTTCGGCATGGTGCTCTCCGCCAAGATCACCTCGGCCAAGGTCATCCAGGCGCAGCGCACCGTGGTTGGTGCCTCCGACAGGATTCCCGAGCTTGGCGCCCGCTTCTACGAGCGCGGTCCGAAGCGCGGCCACGACAGGGTGATGGTCTTCCTCAACGAAGCCGTCGAACGCGGTCTCCTGAAGATCGACGATGTCGACCTCGCTGCCTATCAGTTCACCGAGCTGTGCCTCGCCGGCCTCTTCCGGCAGTGCATCTTCTCCTATCGCACCAAGGCGCCGAGCCCGACCGAGATCGAGCATGTCGTCCGCTCCGGCGTGAATGTCTTCCTGAAGGCCTACGGCACCGAGAAGCTTGCCGCAGAGGAGCAGGCGTCGGAACCCGCCTGACCGAGGCGCGCCTATCGCTAAGCGGAGCCCGTCGGAAGGGCTTGTTAACCATCGGTTCCTATGTCTCGGGACACGTTTGTTCGATGAGTCTCGAGTGTGACATCCATGCGTTTTTCCCGTGCCAATCCCTCCGGCGCTTCCGCCTACGGCGACGACGATTACAGCCATTCGGACGCGCGGGACCATGGCGCGGCCGCGGCGCCTCAGGGGCAAACCGGGCAGGTCGTCCCGCTGCGAGCCTCGGTCGAAGCCGAATCGAACGCCGCTGCCTCGTTCGATTCGACTGGCGAGTTCAGCCGTCCGGCCTGGCAGCAATATTTCTTCCTCGCGCCCAACGTGCGTTTCACCCGGACGCCGGATTCCGATAAACGGCCCACACAGCAGCCGGACGACGAAGCGCCGGCCAAGCCGCCGGTCTCCACCGGCGTTGCCATCCGCCCGGCTTCAGCGGCGCCTGCGGTGGTCAATCCGGTCCGGGCGGTTCCCGCCGCGGCCCACGCCGCCGCCCCTGTCATGCCGCCGCAGGCCGTCGCCACGCCGCCGCGGGCAGTCGCCACTCCGGCGCAAAAGCCGCAGCCGCCGAAGTTGCGCTGGTCCTATCTTTCCGATCATGCGTTTTTCGAGTTCAGCATGCCCTTGCTCGCCGAGCGCCTGGCGCGGGCACGCCTGAACGATCCGTCGCGGCTTCCCGCCGCTCCCGCGCCGGCGGCGGCGCAGCCGAGCCACTCACGCCCCATCGCCATGGGCGAGGCAACCTCGCTCTACCGCGTCATCGAATGGCGCTCGAATGGGCCGGCCGCAAGTCCTGCTACGGTGACAGCGCCGGCCGGCAGACCCACCGCCCGGCCCGCTCCGGTGGCGATCGAACCGCGCGCGCCCGAGGCGGCCGTCGCCGCGCCGGGCGCCAATGTAAGGAGCGCCCGGACCGCCAGGCCCGCGCCGTCCCTGCCTGTCGCCGGCAAGGCCGTGCCGCGGGCCGCCCCGGCCGGCTACGAGCTGCCTTCCGAGGACCTGCTGCAGATGCCGCCGGAAGGCCAGGGCTTCTACATGTCGCAGGAGCGGATGGAACAGAACGCCGACCTGCTCGAAAGCGTGCTGGAGGATTTCGGCGTCAAGGGCGAGATCATCCACGTCCGGCCGGGTCCGGTCGTCACGCTCTACGAGTTCGAGCCGGCGCCGGGCGTGAAATCCAGCCGCGTCATCGGATTGGCCGACGATATCGCCCGCTCCATGTCGGCCATCTCGGCGCGCGTCGCCGTCGTACCGGGCCGCAACGTCATCGGCATCGAGTTGCCCAACGAGACACGCGAGACCGTCTATTTCCGCGAGCTGATCGAATCGGCCGGCTTCCGCAACACCTCCTGCAAGCTGGCGCTCGGCCTCGGCAAGACGATCGGCGGCGAGCCGGTCATCGCCGAATTGGCCAAGATGCCCCATTTGCTGGTCGCGGGCACCACCGGCTCGGGCAAGTCGGTCGCCATCAACACCATGATCCTGTCGCTGCTCTACCGGATGAAGCCGCAGGAGTGCCGCCTCATCATGGTCGACCCCAAAATGCTGGAGCTGTCCGTCTATGACGGCATCCCGCATTTGCTCACGCCCGTCGTCACCGATTCCAAGAAAGCGGTCACCGCGCTGAAATGGGCGGTGCGCGAGATGGAGGAGCGCTACCGCAAGATGGCGCGCCTCGGCGTGCGCAATATCGACGGCTACAACCAGCGCGCCGCCGCTGCCCGCGACAACGGCGAGGTCGTGGTGATGCAGGCGCAGGTCGGCTTCGAGAAGGGCACCGGCGAGCCGCTGTTCGAGGAACGGGAGATCGACCTCGCGCCGATGCCCTACATCGTCATCATCGTCGACGAGATGGCCGACCTGATGATGGTGGCCGGCAAGGAGATCGAAGGCGCCATCCAGCGGCTGGCGCAGATGGCGCGTGCCGCCGGCATCCACCTGATCATGGCCACGCAGCGCCCGTCGGTCGACGTCATCACCGGCACCATCAAGGCCAATTTCCCCACTCGCATCTCCTTCCAGGTGACGTCCAAGATCGACAGCCGCACCATTTTGGGCGAGCAGGGCGCCGAGCAGTTGCTCGGCCAGGGCGACATGCTGCATATGGCCGGCGGGGGGCGCATCGTGCGCGTACATGGCCCCTTCGTCTCCGATCTGGAGGTCGAGCACGTCGTGGCGCATCTGAAGGCGCAAGGGCGTCCGGAATATCTCGATACGGTCACCGCCGACGAGGAAGCGGAGGAAGAACCAGCTGACGCGGGTCCGGTCTTTGACAAGGGCTCGATCGACTCCGAGGATGGCGACGCCCTCTACGAGGAAGCCGTCAAAGTGGTCAAGCGCGACAAGAAATGCTCGACCTCCTACATCCAGCGCCGCCTCGGCATCGGCTACAACCGCGCCGCCTCGCTGGTCGAGCGCATGGAGAAGGAAGGCCTGGTAGGCGCCCCGAACCATGTCGGCAAGCGTGAGATCCTAACCGGCCGGCGCGACCAGGCGCCAAAGCGCGACGAGGCGGATTGATGCGGATCGGGCGGGCGTTTCAGCCGCCGTTCGCCGCCAGAGCGATCGCCGCGCGCAAATCGTCGAGCCCCTCGGTCTTTTCTGATGATGTCGCCAGAACCGCCGGAAACGCCGCTGGCCGCTTCTTGATCTTGGCGAGCGTCTCCTCGACCAGTTTCGGCACGCCGGCCGCCTTGATCTTGTCGGTCTTGGTAAGCACGACCTGGTAGGAGACCGCAGCCTTGTCGAGCAGCGACAGCACCTCCTCGTCCTTGGCCTTGATGCCGTGGCGGGCATCGATCAGCACATAGACACGCTTCAGAGTGACGCGGCCTTGCAGATATTCGTAGATGAGTTTCGTCCACTCATCGACCTTGTCCTTCGGCGCGCTGGCATAGCCGTAGCCCGGCATGTCGACCAGCGCCATCGGCGGCAGGTCGGCGCCTTCGCCGGAGAACCCGTCCGGCACGAAATAGTTGAGCTCCTGCGTCCGCCCCGGCGTGTTGGAAGTGCGCGCCAGCCCCTTCTGGCCGACCAGCGCGTTGATCAGCGACGACTTGCCGACATTGGAGCGGCCGGCGAAGGCGATCTCCGGCGGTCCTTCCGGCGGCAGGAATTTCATCGAAGGCACGCCGCGGATGAAGATCCAGCCGCGGGTGAACAGCTCCGGCCCGATCTCCTGCTTGTCGGTTGTCGTGTTCAAGCTGAGGCCTCCAGCCTGGAAATGTCGGCGCCCCGTATGGCATCGAGGTTGCGGCTGATCTTGTCGACCGGCCAATCCCACCAGGCCGCTTTCAAAAGCCGCCGCACCGTGAACTCGTCGAAGCGCATCTTCACCACCTTGGCCGCGTTGCCCGCGACGATCGCATAGGGCGGCACGTCGTGCGTGACAACCGATTTCGCCGCGACGATGGCGCCATGGCCGATATTGATGCCCGGCATGATCACGGCATCCATGCCGATCCAGACGTCATTGCCGACGATCGTGTCGCCGCGGACCTCCGTCGACCAGGTCTCAGGGTCGAAACCTTCCTCCCAGCCATGGCCGAAGATGTTGAACGGATAGGTCGAGAAGCCGGACATCGCATGGTTGGCGCCGTTCATGATGAAGCGCGCGCCCTCGGCGATGGCGCAGAACTTGCCGATGATGAGCTTGTCACCGATGAAGGGATAGTGATGCAGCACGCATTTCTCGGCGAATTTGTCGGGACCGTCGGGGTCGTCATAATAGGTGAAGTCGCCGATCTCGATGTTCGGCGCGGTGACCAGCGGCTTCAGGAAGCCGACGCGCGGATGCATCGCAATGGGATGCTTGATGTGGGGATTGGGTCCGGTCATGGGCTGGCTCCGTCCGCCTTGCAGCGACAGCGGAGCTTATATGGACATGCGCCGGCTGGGTCTACCCGCGCAACCGGGGTCCCGCGAAGCAGCGCGGGACCCCGGTCTGCCGGACGACCTCCCAAACACCGGCGTCGCTGCGCCGGAAGCCGTCGCGGCGTTATTGGGGAGGACCGGAAAAGCTACGAGGAATGCCGGGCCCGAGTTTCCGGCGGCGACAAAAAACAGTTTCCGGCGGCAACAAAAAACCCCGGACCAGCCGGGGTTTTCGTTCTCGTGATGTGATGCCGGCTATTCCGCCGGCGATGGTTTCTTGCGGAACAGCGCCGCCAGATTGTCCCACAATTCGATCTTGGCGCCCTGGCGCTTCATGATCACGCCCTGCTGCAGCATCGACAGCGTGTTGTTCCAGGCCCAGTAGATGACCAGGCCCGCCGGGAAGCTGCCCATCATGAAGGTGAAGATCACCGGCATCCAGGTGAACACCGCGGCCTGCGTCGGGTCCGGCGGCGCTGGGTTCATGCGCATCTGCAGGAACATGGTGATGCCCATCACCACCGCCCAGGCGCCCATATGCGGCAGGAATGCCGGCGGAGCGAATGGCAGCAGGCCGAACAGGTTGAACAGCGAGGTCGGATCGGGGGCCGCCAGGTCGTGGACCCAGCCGAAGAACGGTGCATGCCGCATCTCGATGGTGATGTAGAGCACCTTGTAGAGCGAGAAGAAGACCGGGATCTGCAGCGCCACCGGCCAGCAGCCGGCCAGCGGATTGATCTTCTCCGTCTTGTAGAGCTCCATCATCGCCTGCTGCTGCTTCATCTTGTCGTCCGCGTATTTCTCGCGGATCTCCAGCATCTTCGGCTGCACCTTCTTCATGTTCGCCATCGACGCGTAGGACTTGTTGGCGAGCGGGAAGAAGATGGCCTTGACGATGACGGTGGTAGCGAGGATCGCCAGGCCGAAATTGCCGAAGAATTTGTACAGCGTGTCGATCAGCCAGAACATCGGCTTGGTGATGAAGTGGAACCAGCCCCAGTCGATCAGGAGGTCGAAGCGCTTGATGTGGCGGTCTTCCTCATAGGCGTTGATCTTGGTGACTTCCTTGGCGCCGGCGAACAGCTCGGTCTCGACGGTCGCCGACCGGCCGGCATCGACATTGATCGCATCGGTCATGAAGTCGGACTGGTAGCGGTGGCGGCCGTCCTCGAAATAGGCGTAGCGCGGCTGGAACGGCTGTTTTTCGGTCGGCACCAGCGTCACCGCCCAGTATTTGTCGGTGATGCCGAGCCAGCCGTCGGTCGACTTGCCGGGCTGGAACTGCTTGTCCTTCTCGATCGACGCGTATTTGTGCTCCTGCAGGCCTTCGGCGCCGGTATATCCGATCAGGCCTTCATGCAGCACATAGGTGCTAGCGACGGCCGGCTTGTCGTAGCGGGTGACGCGGCCGTAGTTGAACAGCGAGACGGGAGCGCTGCCCGAATTCTGCACGGTGTCGGAAACCGTGAACATATAGTCGTTGTCGACCGAGATGGCGCGCTTGAAGGTCAGGCCCTTGTCGTTGGTATAGGTGAGCGTCACCGGTGTCGTCGGCGTCAGCGTCGGGTTGCCGTCGACGGTCCACACCGTTTCGGAGCCCGGCACCGCTCCGGTCTTGTCGTTGCCGACGAAGCCGATCTCGGCGAAATAGCCATTGGGCAGCGACGAGGGGTTGAGCAGCTCGATCTCGGGTGAGGTCTTGTCGACCGTCTCGCGATAGTGTTTCAGCCTCAGGTCGTCGAGGCGCGCGCCGGTGAGGTTGATCGAACCCTCGAGGCTCGGCGTGTCGATCTTGATGCGCTTCGACGCCGCAACCGCCTGATCCCGGCCGGCCGCGGTGACGGCCTCGCTGCCCGGTGCGTTGGGAATGGTGCCTGGCGCCGGAGCCGGTGTCCCGGCCGCGCCGGAATTGGCGCTGCCGCCCGCTTCCTTCTTCTGCGCTTCGGCGCGCTGCTGCTCGATGCGGGCCTGCTCGCGCTGCTGCTCCATCTTCGGGTTCATGTAGAACACCTGCCACAGCGTGAGGATCAGCACCGACAGCGCGATGGTGATGAAGAAATTGCGGTTGTTTTCCATCGAAAGCCTTGGCCTATCGTGTTCCGCGCAGCCGGCGGGAGAGCTCGGCCTTCAACTGGCCGAACGGAATGGCAAGCACGTCTTCGCGCCCGACGATGACATAATCATTGCCGGGCGCCATGTCATCGGCGGCATGCGTTCGCACGGCTTCCCTGAGCCGCCGCCGGACGCGGTTGCGCACCACGGCGTTGCCGACCTTCTTGGTGACGGTGTAGCCGACGCGCGGCGCACCATCGTCGCCGCGGTCGAGAACCTCGACGAGAAAAAGCCGTCCGCGGCGCTTCTCGCCGCCGCGCGCAGCCAGGAAATCCGCGCGTTTCAGAAGCCGCCCGGGAGTTTGTCCCTTTGGCTTGCCGGTTGCGGGCAACGCTCTCGTCTTTCGTTCAGGCGCTGAGCCGCTTGCGGCCGCGGTTGCGGCGGGCTGCGACGACGCCGCGGCCACCCTTGGTAGCCATGCGGGCACGAAAACCGTGCCGGCGCTTGCGGACGAGTTTGGACGGTTGGTAGGTACGCTTCATTTGTTTTAATACCGCGGCGTGCGGCCCTTCTTGATTCTGTCACTTTGTAACAGGAGCTATGCCGGGCCGGTTTAGGCGCGATCGAAACCGCGCCGGGACGGATGGCCCGAGCGTGAGCGGGCTTATAGAAAGAAGGATTTTGGAAGTCAATCCAGCCCGCTCCAGGGCATTTATTTCACGGGGCAAGGGCGAATATTTCACGGGGCAAGGGCGAAATTGGCAAAAAAGCCGCAAATCGCATAATCTTGCCCTATCAAGCCTTCGTGAAGACCGCGTCATGACGAGTGAAGTCCTGTCCACGGATGAAAAGGCACGCCCGGAGGTGGTGGACTCGCCGCGCCGGGTGCCGCTGTCGCGCGGCCTGTCGACCAAGCTTCTGCTCCTCACCATCGTCTTCGTGCTGCTCGCCGAAATCCTGATCTTCCTGCCCTGGATCGCCAGCTACCGGGTGAGCTGGCTGAAGGAGCGGCTGGGCACCGCCGCAGCCGTCTCGATCGTCTTGTTGCAGGGCGAGGCCAACTCGCTGTCGCACACCGCCCAGAACGACGTGCTGATGGCGATCGGCGCCAAGGCGATCGCGGTGCGCGACGGCGGCGTCTCGCGCCTGCTTGTCGTGGCCGACATGCCGCCGCAGGTCGACGAGCATATCGACATCGCCAATGTCGGCCTGGTCAACGGCATGACCGGTGCGCTGGAGACGCTGTTCTTCGGCGGCAACCGCATGCTGCGCGTCTTCGGCCCGGTCGGCGACAGCGACAAGGAATTCGAGCTGATCATGCCGGATCGCAGCCTGCGCAATGCGATGCTGCGCTACTCGCGCAACGTCGCCGTCGTCTCGCTGCTGATCTCGCTGTTCACCGCCATGCTCGTCTATGCGGCGATCGACCTGATCATGATCGGGCCGATCCGCACCATGACGCGCTCGATCCTGTCCTTCTCCGAGGCGCCGGACGATCCCGGCCGCATCATCCGCCCCGGCGACCGTGCCGATGAGATCGGCGTGGCCGAGCGCGAGCTGTCGCAGATGCAGGAGCGGCTGCAGAAGATGCTCACCGAGCAGAAGCACCTCGCCGACCTCGGGCTCGCCGTGTCGAAGATCAACCACGACATGCGCAACATCCTCGCTTCCGCGCAGCTGATGTCGGACCGCCTGCGCCAGGTGAAGGATCCGACCGTCCAGTCCTTCGCGCCCAAGCTCTTGCGCGCGCTTGACCGTGCCGTCGCCTATTCCGAGGGCGTGCTCGCCTACGGCCGCGCGCAGGAGCCGGCGCCGTCGCGCCGCCGCCTGCGGCTGCGCCAGCTGGTCGACGACGTGCACGGCCTGCTCGACATCGAGGAAGGCATCGAGTTCATCAATGCCGTCGAGCACGCCTTCGAGGTCGACGCCGATTCCGACCAGCTTTTCCGCGTGCTCACCAATCTCTGCCGCAATGCCGTACAGGCGATGGCGGCGGACAAGGAGAGCGCCGTGGTGCGCCGGCTCGCCGTCTCCGCCGAGCGCCTGGGCAGCGTCAGCCGCATCGTCGTGACGGATACCGGCCCCGGCCTGCCGCCCAAGGCGCGCGAGAACCTGTTCGCGGCCTTCCGCGGCTCGGCGCGCAGCGGCGGCACCGGCCTTGGCCTGGCGATCGCCTATGAGCTGATCCGCGCCCATGGCGGCACGGTGGAACTGGTCGAATCGATCGGCGGCCGCACGGTCTTCGCCGTCACCATCCCCGACCAGCCGGTGCGGCTGGACCAAGCGCGCGGAAGTTTGCGCCGACCTGCCTAAGGTGTGCCGAGATTCAGGTGAGGCCGGTCTGCAAACGGCGGTTTCCTGCGCTTCCGGTGCTCACGTACTTCAAGTACGCTCCGCTCCGGTTCTCGGAAACCACCATTGTCGACTCGGCCTGACCTGAATCTCGACACACCTCAGCACTGGCGAGGTGCTTGCGACAAAACTTTTGCCGGGCCGGCTTGCTTTTCCGAAATTCAGTCGTTAGGGAACACTCCACATCGCGGCCGGCAGTCTCGACCGGATCGCGGGGCCATGTCGCACATGGCCTAATGCGCGCCCGTAGCTCAGCTGGATAGAGCACCAGACTACGAATCTGGGGGTCAGGAGTTCGAATCTCTTCGGGCGCGCCATTCCAACCACTTGAAATCTCTCAGTTTTTTGCGCTCGCAGGCGAGGCGGTGCCGGCTTAGTTTCCGGAATTCAGCCGGTTTTGGAAGGTCGGCGGCGCCCGGCGGCAAAAATCGCAGCGTGGGTGCGCGCTCTGCCTTGCGCCGCTACCTGAATGGACGCCCGGAGCGCAGCAGTTGGGAGGCGTTCGACAGGCCAAAATCAGGCGCAAAGCTGCCGTTGGTGTCGTGGATACGTGCTGAGCTTCGGGGGCCAACTGAAGCCTGTCCGTTTTCGCGAGAAAGCGGCCGATGCGTCCAGTGTATCGCGGGCTGTTTTGCACCACTGAAGCGAGTCATTCAGTGTGGCGACGCGATGCCGATCGAATAGCTGCAACCAAGTGGCTGTCTTCGAAGCGTTGCTGATCAAGGCCACGTCATGAGGACCATCGGACATCTTCGCGGCATCGGCTGTGACAGTAGCGCCTCGCTCACCCGCACCGGGTTCGCGCCACCTCTTTCGGCAAGGAGCAGCGCCTCCGCGACGGCGCAAATATTGCTGCTGACAATCAGCTGGTTGGCGAGCTTGGCAAGGCTGCCGGCGCCCACCGGGCCGACATGGTTGACGCAGCCGATCGAGGCAAGGATTGGCGACAGCGCGTCAATGCGGTTTGACTGGCCCGGTCCGACAAATCGAGCGCCGGCACTTCTTCCATAATTAGCGCTCGCTTATGGAACCTTCTGGCTGCTATTCCATTGCAATCTAATGCAAGAATCTGTCCAGCGCATCCGGACACGGGCACCGTCCCCACGCTACTCGTTGGTGCTGCCGATATACAATGAGGAAGAGGTGTTGTCCCGGCTGGTCGAGCGGATCAGCGCACTGATCGCAAAACTGGACGGAGAGACCGAGGTCATCTTCGTCGACGACGGCAGCCGCGATCGAAGCGTGAGCTACTTGCGCCGCATGGTCGCCGCCGAACCAAGCTTCCGCCTGATCGAGCTTTCCCGCAACTTCGGCCACCAGATCGCCATCACCGCCGGCATGGAAGCGGCCTCCGGCGAAGCCGTGATCGTCATGGACGCCGACCTGCAGGATCCGCCCGAGGTCGTTCTCGACCTGGTGGCAAAGTGGAAGGACGGATTCGAGATAGTCTACGCAAAGCGCGTCAGGCGCGAGGGCGAAACCTGGTTCAAGCGCTTCACCGCCAGCCTCTTCTACCGCCTGCTGGAGAGGATGACACCTGTCGACATCCCGCGCGATGTTGGCGACTTCCGCCTCGTCGGCCGCAAGGCGCTGGACACGTTCAGGCGCATGCCCGAGCACGACCGCTTCGTCAGGGGCATGTTCGGCTGGATGGGTTTCAGGCAGGCGGCGGTGCCGTTTGAGCGCCCCGCGCGGACGCTTGGCGAAACCAAATACCCATTCTGGAAGATGATGCGGCTTGCAATCCACGGCATCATCAGCTTTTCGGAGCGGCCTCTGCAACTGGCGCTGTTGACTGGATTGGCGATTTCCGCGTTCGCCCTGGCATTCGGCGGCTACGCCATCGTTGCCTGGATCCTCGATGCCGGTGTGATTGCCGGTTGGACATCGACGGTGGTGATCGTGTCGCTGCTCATCGGCATCAATCTCTTCATGACCGGCGTGATCGGGCTTTATGTCGGCAGCATCCATGCGGAGGTGAAACGGCGCCCGCTCTATGTCGTCGAAAGGCTGAGCGGCTTCGACCGGCCGATGCGCGTCGCCTCCCGCGGCAAGCGCGCATCGTTTCGCAAGTCCGGGAATGGGGTTACGGCTGATGTCCGAGCTCTTCGACAGCTATAGGTCCAGCTACGGCGAGGCGGTCGAGGGCTCGATCCGGTTCTCCGGGCTTCGGCATGATTTCTTCCTGCGTGCCAAGGCCGAGCTTCTGCGACGCCTGATCGTCGAGCAGGACCTCCGGCGGGGCAGTCCAGGCGTGCGCGCGCTCGATGTCGGCTGCGGCGTGGGCTCGCTTCATCCCTATCTCGCGGATGTCTTCGATCGCCTCGACGGCTGCGACGTGTCGGAGGAGTCGCTCTCGCGCGCCAGCAGGGAGAACCCGCGTGTCGCCTACAGCACGTGCACCACCTCGCACCTGCCTTACGCGGATGGCATGTTCGACCTGGCGTTCGCCAGCTGCGTCATCCACCACGTGCCGCCTGCGTCGTGGCTGGATTTCTTCCGCGAGATGCGGCGCGTCGTTCGGCGAGGCGGACTTGGCTGCATCATCGAGCATAATCCTTATAACCCACTGACGCGCATGGCGGTGTTGAGATGCCCGTTCGACAAGGACGCCGTCTTGCTTAGCGCGCGCAAGGCGGTATCGCTGCTTGGGCAGGCGGGCTTCCGCGACGTCCGCTGCGAGCATTTTCTGCTCCTGCCGTCGGCCAGGCCGCTTGCCCGGAAACTGGAACGCGCGCTCGCCGGGCTGCCGCTCGGAGCGCAATATGCCTGCGTTGCCCGTGCCTGAGAATCGTGCTGTCGCCGGCGCGAAGCTCCTGGCGCGCTTCGCTTCGGTCGGCCTTGTTGCCACGATCCTCTATGCCGTCCTGACCGCAGTCTTTGCCGGATCGGACTGGCTCGGCCTCGCGCCAGTGGAGGCCTCGCTCGCGGCTTACGCGGCCGCCGCCCTGTTTTCCTATCTGGCGCACAGATCCTTCACGTTCATGTCGGCCGGCTCGCACAGGTCGCAGGGGCCGCGTTTCCTGCTGCTGACGATCGCCGGCCTCGCCGTGGCTTACGCGGCGCCGTCCCTGCTAACGGTGACGCTTGGCCTGCCGCTCGCCGTTCCCATTCTCGTCACCTCCTTGGCCATCCCAGCGCTCAACCTTCTTATGCTCGATCGCTGGGTCTTTGCCGAGCGGCGCCGGCGGGATGACGGGCCGGCCTGAGGATCAAAGCGCATCCAGCCGGAAAGACCTCAGTTTGATGGCGCGGTTGTAGATGTTGCTCGCATCGGCGCTTTGCGGGATGGCGTCGGGATAGTCGAACCGCATGTCCAGCGTCGCCTTGCCGGCCAGCACGGCGTGCGGAATGACGAAAGACACCGTCGTCGCCAGGTCGCCCGACAGCATCGCCCGATACACGTCGGTGCCATTCGCCGAGATGACGATCCTCTGCCAGGTCTGCGGCGGGCGAATGACGGCGGCCATTTCCAGCGTCGCCCGAAGCCCATCGCGGAGCGGCGGCAGGGCAAGGCGCAGGCGCGAGCTCTCGCCCAGCGAATGGGTGCCGTCAGCCACCGGACCCGACCAGCCGCAGACCCTCATACCGGCTGTTTCCCTGGCATCGTCGGAGCGGAACGACACGGTCCGGCCTGGCGTGTAGCGTCCCACGGCGTCGCGGTTGAGGCAGGTCGTCGTCTTGTCTACGTAATAGGCGCGATAGTCCTCGTTGACATTAGGGTTGAGGGCAAGCCCGAGGATAGCGATCTCGGCCGCCGCTAGAGCGCCCGCCATCGCGTATCCGCAAAGCAGGACTGCGGGCCGGGTCGATTTCGTCAGCTCAGACCAGCGCAAGATAGCCTCCAAGCCACGCCACGGTCATGAAGTAGCAAGTAGCGACGAAGACAATCAGCACCACCACGAACGTCGGCTTCGAGGCCGACAGCAGCACGGCCGTCAGCATCGTCAGGGGCGCAAGGCCGACAACATAGCGGACCATTGAAGCCAGGTTCGAGGTTAAAGGCAAGATGAGGGCCATCGCGCAGAAGAGGGCCGCGCCAAATTGCCTGCGAACCGCCAGCACGGCCGACAGCGCCAGTGCCACGATTGCCGTCAACGCGCTCCATTGCGGCGCAGTGGGCTGCCAGCCAGGCCTGGGGTGATAGGACAGGCCCTCCCAGAGGAACAGCAATGGGTTGCCCGTCACGCGCCCGAACGCGCGCTGGACGTGGACGAACGCGAAGCCGTCCCCGACAGTGACGTAAAGGTAGAGGATGTAGGCGAACAGGCCGGCGGGCGAGATGAGTATGGCAATGATGAGATCCGGCCGGCCGAGCAGCCAGCGTGGAAAGCCGATGACCGATCCGCCCTTCGCGCGATGCTCCTCGAACATGCGAATGATGATCGCGAACACGGCCAGCACGCCAACGACCCTCGTTGCCGAGAGGAGCGCACATGACAGCCCGGCGGCGACATAGCTGGAGCGCTTGAGCGCCAGGAAAAGGCACGACGTCACAAGCACGAAGAGTGGCTCGGTGAGGAAGGTGGCAAAATAGAACGAGAACGGGCCGCTCAGCAGGAAGGCGCAATAGAGCACATAGGCTCGCATGTTCTTGTCCATGAGCGGCCATGCCACCAGGCACGAGAGATAGCCGAACGCCAATGATGCCACCGACGCGATCGCGATGGTGGAGAAAGGAAGAATGGTGCGGACCGCCGCCACCAGCATCGGATAGAGCGGAAAGAATCCCCAGCGTCCGACATTGCTGTGGCCCGGAATGGGAAAGCGCTCATAGCCCTGCTCGGATATGTCCACATACCAGGTGCAATCCCATTTGCAGAAAGCGCGGGCGTACACCGCGAGGCTCGGATCCGGCGACACCGACGCAAATGCGGCATAGCGGATGACAAGACCGCTCAACAGGAACAGCAGCGGCACTGTCGCCACCGCGATCACCGTGAGGCGAATGCCGCTCTTTGCACGCGCCAAATCTTCGACTGCCAAATCCGCCTCCACCCGTCCGGATGGCATCGCCAACGGCTCCGCATCGGCGCGGACTCCTAGCGAACTGGCCTAGCCTTCCGACACTGCATACGTAAAGCGGCGGTGGGATTTTTAGTTCCGCTGCGCGGAGCTTCAGCACTGCACCGAGCTGCAGGTTGCCGAGATCGGTTATCGGTGTGGATGCGCCAACCCTAGGACGTTTTTTCGCCAAGTCACAGGCTATTCTCTAAGTGCATCGCGCCTTCGGAAGAAGGATATCTCCGGGCTTGCGAATATGCCTTCTGCCGAGCGTCGCGACGGCATGTTACCAGTTTGCCGAGCGTCGCCGAGGTTCAATTCACCTGCGGCTCCATCCGCGCCTGTGCGACCAGCCGGCGTTCGAACTCCCATAGCAGGATCGGACACGCCAGAAGAGCGGCCGAGCCAAGGCCGAGGGCCGCGCCGGCGCTGCCTGCCCAAAGCGCAAACTTGCCACCGAGCCAGGGGGCGACGAGCATCATGGCGTAGTACACCGTGTAGAAGAGGCCCATTCCAAGCGCCCGGGTCGACGGCGTCAGCGCGCGTGTTGGCAAGCTCATGATCGCTCCGGCCGGCAGGCCGCAGACCAAGCCGAGCGCAACCAAGGAGGGCAGCGCCTCAGAACCGCGCCACAGCACGGGAACCAATGCCGCGAAGGCAAGACAGCCTGCCGCCAGCATGGCGTTACGGCTGGCGCTGCGATCCGCGAGGTAGCCCCCGATTGGAACAGACAGCGCGGCGAGCCACAGCACAATGCTGACCGCAGAGCCGGCCGCGGCGGTTGACCAGCCGCGTTCGACCAGCATCGACGGCGCGAAACTGAAGATCATGGCGAAGCCGACATTGTAGAAAGCCCATATCGAGCCTGCCAGCAGCACGGCCCAGACGGCCTGCTTCCCAAGCCGCGAGGTTTCCACCGAAACCGGAGCGGCGGGCTGACCGGGCCGCTGGTAGAAAAGGCCCACCAGTACCAGTGCCGCGGCGATGAGTGTCATCACCGCGATCCGGGTACCCGCTATGCCGAATTCCGCCTGGATCAGCGGCAGCACAATAAGCGTCAGGGCAATGCCCAACGGCCATGAGTTGATGAAGATCGCCATCGCCGTGGCGATCTGCCGGCCGGCGAACCAGTCGACGACCATCTTGGTCATCAACACGTTCAGCACGACGCCGCCCATACCGGAGATCAGCCTGCCGGTGACCTGCACGTTCCATGAAGACGAGGTGCACAGCAGGATTTCCCCGGCCAGCATCAGGGCTAGGCCGGCGAGCACGGTCGCCTTGTCGCCGAAGCGCTTGCCGATCGCGCCGCCGGGAAGCGCGAGCGCAACGCCCGGCGCGAAATAGAGGCCAATGAGCACGCCGATATCGGCGAGGTTCGCGTTCAGATCCTTGCCCAATTCCGGCGCTACGGCCCCGATGCTCTGGAACTGCGCTGCCATCGCCGTGCGGGCGACAAACAGCACGGCAAGGATCGTCCAGCGACTGCGCACGTTCCCCCCCACGGATTCCGAATTATCCAGGCCTGATGTTTTGGTTCAATCGGAAGAAATTGGTCGGGTCGTATTGCTTCTTGATAGCGGCGAGGCGCGCATAATTTCCGCCGTACGCATCACGCACGCGCTCGTCACCCTCATCACCAAGATTGTTGGCATAGACACCGCCGGTGGAGAATGGTCTGACCGCATTCCACAAGTCGCGCGCCCAGCGGATATTTGCCTCGTCGTCGGCCGGATTGTCCCAAATAGCGATCGGGAAGCAGTCAAGGGCCGCATCGCGATTGGCGTAGGGCGAATGTGACGCGGGCAAGCGAGCGATCGCTCCGCCGACTTGCTGGAAAACCAGCAGGGACGAGTGGTTGGGAGCCCTCGCGTAACTGTCGAGCAGCGCGTCGATCGCACCATCGCTGATTTCACGCAGGAATTGCGCCTTCCAGTAATAGCGTCGCCCGCGCGGAAAGAGGCTGTCGCCCGCCGATTGAATCTGGAGATAAGGAACGGCTTGAAGGCGGCTTTCGATGGGGGATCCGAATTTCATCAGCGGCGCGATAACGGGTTCGCCCGCCTCGGGTGACCCGACATAGCAAGCCGAGATGCTGAACGCACGGCCGCCCGAAGGCAGCGTGACGAGCGCGGCATCGACGCTCACCTCGTCCGGGGCGTCGCGGGAGAATTTGTCGTAAAATCGCATTGCCTCGCGCGCCTGCTCGTAGGCGTGAAGCACCGAGCCGACCAGAAGCGCCGGGCCGAGCGGGTGCAGCCGGTATTCGAACGCCGTCACTATGCCGAAATTACCGCCGCCGCCGCGCAAGGCCCAGAACAGATCGGGGTGCTCGCCGGCGCTTGTTCGCAACAGCCGACCGTCGGCCGTGACAATCTCGGCCGCGATCAGATTATCGCAGCTCAGGCCGTGCTTGCGCCCGAGCTTGCCGAAGCCTCCACCGAGCGTCAGGCCGGCAATACCGGTGTCGCTGTTGACGCCCATGGTCGTCGCAAGACCGTGCGCCTGTGTGGCGGCGTCGAACTCGCCGAGGTTCAGACCGGCTTCGGCCCTGGCGATGCGGCGCTCGGTATCGACGACGATCTTCTTCATGCGCGATAGATCGATCACCATCCCGTCGTCGCAGACGGACAGGCCGGCGACGTTGTGGCCGCCGCTGCGAACCGCCACGAGTGAGCCTTGCGACCTGGCATAGGTCACGGCATGGACAACGTCATCGGCATTGGCGCAAAAGACAATTGCGGCAGGGCGTTTGTCGATCGTTCCGTTCCAGACCCTGCGCGCCTGTTGGTAGGCAGCGTCTGTCGGCAACACCAGCTCGCCCCGTAAGAGCCGCCGTAGCTGTTCCATCGCCGTGCTCGAAGGATGGGATCGGCCCATTGGTGCATCGGTCTGTCGTGGAAGCTCCATCGCTGTCGCCCTCGGTTTCCGGCAGGACGATGGTCTCACAGGGGCGCAACCTTTTGCAAAAGCGAAATTCTTGGCTGCCGGATGAGTAGAATTCATCTACGCTGCCGACATGACAAACCGCCCGCCGCTGCGCGCTTTGCACGCCTTCGAGGCCGCCGCTCGGCACGGCAGCTTCAAGGCCGCGGCGGCTGAACTCGGCGTGACGCCGACGGCGATCAGCCACCAGGTCCGCTTGCTGGAAGACATATGCGGTCTCAAGCTGTTCCAGCGCCGGCCGCGCCCGCTCGTGCTGACGAGCGCGGGAGCGCGGCTGTTTCCTATCCTGCGCAACGGTTTTGATCTTCTCGCCGGCTCCCTTGCCGCGGTCGCGGAGCCGGATGTTCAAGCGCCATTGCGGGTGACAAGTCCGAACGCTTTCGCCAGCCGATGGCTGGTGCCCCGGTTGCCGAAATGGCGAGAGGCCAACCCGGCCGTGCCGTTGGAGATCATCGGGACGGACGCGCTGCTCGATCTGCGCGCCGGCGCCGCGGACGTGGCGATCCGCTACACACGGCGCCCGCCTGTGGGCTTTGCGGGGCAAGAGCTGTGCCGCGATTCCTTCTTTCCCATTTGCAGTCCGCGATTGCTGGCAAGCGATGGGCGCTCGATTGAGCGCGCCGCCGATCTCCTGCGCTATCCGTTGATCCATTTCGACTGGATGAACCGGGATCCGGATGCTCCCACCTGGCGCCGATGGCTGGCGACGGCCCGTTCAATCGATCCCGACCTGATCCCGGACAAAGCCTGGGATCTGAGCTTCCGCGAGGAGCTGCATGCGATCGATGCGGTTGTCGCCGGGCAAGGCATTGCGATCTGCAGCGACGTTGTGGTCGGCCGCGAGCTGGAAAACGGCTCGCTCGTCAAAGCGCATCCATTGTCCCTGCCGGGCTACGGCTTTTATGTCGTATGGATGCACCACAGCCCGCGATCCGCGGTGATAGAGTCCTTCCTGGCGTGGATGAGAACCGTCATTTGAGACTGTCGAACGTGGGATGAAGCGCCTCGAGCGCGGAGCCTTCAAATCGCGCTGAGCCCGTGCCCGTCAGTAGGTAATCTTCGGGTACCAATCTGTCCCGCGACCGTCCGGCGTCAGGTCCAGGACATTCCACAGGACCATCAGGTCTGGCGGCGTGGTCGGGTCCTGGCCCGGATCGGCCGTCTCGAAACCCAATTCGGCGCCCCAAAAGTGCCGGACGGTTCCATCGCGGCGGACAAAGACGTTCTGAGCGGCGGTGTCGGTCCCGTCCTTCATGATGGCATGGTAATCCTTGCTGAACTTCCCGTTCACGTCGGCGTAGAGCGGCAGGTTCTTCCAACCGCGCTCGACCTTGAAGGCGATCTGTCGCTCGATGGGCGAAAGGCCGACGACGGCCATGGCGATGCGCTGGCGGATGTGGTCGGCGTTGCCATCCAGGCAGCTCAGGAGCGCCGTGCACATGGGGCAGGGTCGCGCTCGCTTGGGACCGTACATCCAATTATAGACAAACAGCGTGTCCCTATCCCCGAAAAGTTCAGCGATGCCGACGGGATTGGCGCCGGCCACGCTGCTCGCTTCGCCCATGAACTGATAGTCGCCCTTCACCTCGCCGCCGGGCGGCAAGGTGCGGCGCAGCGCGGCGACGCGCGCGATATGCCGGCGAAGGTCGATTTCCTCGACCATCAGCGCCTCGCGGGCCTTGCGGTATTCGGCACTCTCATTCGGTTGACTGGCACCGTTCTTTCGAACTAGCGCTTCGGCGCACTGCAGGGCGGAACCGTTGGCCATGACCTTGTCTCCCAGTTAAACCGTGTTTAACGGGCCACCCGCCCTAGGGTTCCGCCTGGGATGAACCACTCTGCGAGGACGTCCGGGTCGAACTCGCCCAAGCGACGCGCCGGCCATGCGGTCTACGATTGGTCGTTGTAACTTCGGCGAGCGTCGCGTCAATCAGCCCAGAAATACCAAGCCGCGCATCCAAGCGAACAGAATTACCAGCAGTCCCGCTGCCATCGCGGCGGGCGAATGCAGCCAGGCACCGATCGCCATGACGATCATCCCGAGCAAGCGCACGGCCTCTGTGGCGCGCGTCATGTACCGCGCTAGATAGCGGCCGAAGGCGGACTGCTTCTGCCGCTCGAGATTGACAAAGCGGATGATCAGAAACGAGGCGATCGGGGGCGGGACCAGCATGACCAGCAGTCCGAGCAGCAACTGGTGCTGCCAGAGCGCATAGAGGGACCCCAGCCCGGCGGCCCGGTCCGTGGCAAGCTTTAGCGGCTGAGTCTGGTGATAAAGATATTTCTCGGCGTAGGTCATAGTCGCCCTTTTATCAGCGCCGGGAAGCTCCACGTCCGCAGTCAGGTCCGCTCGAACGTGCCAACGAGCTCGGCCTGCCCCAGTATGTGTGGCTTGGCTCTCTCCACCACGTCCTCGACCGGCGCTTTCTCGTCGAGATGCAGCGTCTCCACATCGAGCGCCAGAAGCCGGAAATGGTAATGATGAAGGCCATGTCCACGTGGCGGCTGGGGACCGTCGTAGTGGGGATTGCCGAAATCGTTGACGCCGTGACCGAGGCTTTCGGTCTTGGAGCCTGCTGTGGTGCCCTCCGGCAGAATGTTGCGCTGCGGGTCGATGTCGTAGATCGCCCAATGGCGGAATGTTCCCGACGGTGCGTCGGGATCCTCAACGACCAAGGCGAAGCTCTTGGCTCCCGGCGGTGCGTCTTTCCACTCCAGCGGCGGCGAGAGATTTTCGCCATCACGGGAATATCGCGGCGGGATACTTTCACCATTGGCGAAGGCGGGACTCTTCAGGGCAAAAGCCATAATCTCTGGTCTCCATGTCGGTCTGCTTGTCCGTATTCCTGAATAACAACGGCCGGCCGCTCCTGTTCCGGCCAGATTGGCGCTAACTCTTCCGAAGGACGCGACATCCAATTGGTGCCGTTGCGGCTCGCGCGCCGGCGTTAACGAATTCAGCGTCGGGCGAAACAATCCTCGCGGTCAGGTGTTCTACCTGCAACGGGCGTGTGGGCTGTTTATTCTTCTTTGGAGGCGAAGATGAGTGCAACCGGCCTCGATGTTTTCGACAAGACAGTGCAGACCACCAATATCTGGCTGAACGAGATCATGGACGATCTCGGCCCGGACCGGCACCTTGCATGGCACGTGCTTGGCGTGGTCCTGCGCGCATTGCGCGACAAGCTGCCCGCGGAGCTGGGAGCCAATCTGGGTGCCGAGCTGCCGCTCCTGATACGTGGTGCATATTACGACCAGTATCAGCCGTCCGTTCCGCCGAGCCGGGCTCGCTCGGTCGAGGAATTTGTCCATCCCATCGCGGAAGCCCTGAAATCCGGACGGCCGGTGGACGCCGGCAAAGCGTCAAGGGCTGTGTTCAAGACGCTTGCCCATCATGTCGATCTTGGCCAGTCGGCAAAGGTACGCGACGCTTTGCCGAGGGACATTCAGGCGCTGTGGCCAGACAGCGTCGGCGCGTAACGCCGCCTCGACCCGTTTCCTCACTTGGATGTGGCGCAACGAGGAAGTCGCCGCATGCGTCGAATGGCGGGCACAACGGTGGTCTGACAATGGAACGCCGGGCAGAGTCCGCGGCCTGGACGCCGATCCCCTGCGCGGCCTGATCGAGGCGGCGCCGACCATCTCGATCCGCCGGCTGCAAAACATGCGTGGCGCGGCATGCCATGCGTTTGCTTTCTGACGCATCTGGCGCGCCCGGAAAGGTGAGTGCGATGTTTCATGGCAGATCAATATTCAGAGATCGGACGGATGCGGGGCGCAAATTGGCCGAAGCGTTGGGCGGATTTGCAGATTCCGAGCCGCTTGTGCTTGCGCTGCCCCGGGGCGGCGTTCCCGTGGCCTTCGAGGTGGCCAAGGCGCTCCATGCACCGCTCGACGTGCTGCTCGTGCGGAAGATCGGGGCGCCTGGCCATGCCGAGTATGGCATCGGCGCCGTCGTTGACGGGAAGAATCCGCAACTTGTGCTCAACGATGAGGCGATCGCCCTCGTCCGTCCTCCACAGCATTACATCGAGGCTGAAAAGGAGCGGCAACTCGCCCAGATCGAACGTCTCAGAAGACTCTATCAGGGCGGCAAGCCCCCGCATTCGGTTGCCGGCCGGACCGTCATTGTGGTCGACGACGGCATAGCGACCGGGGGCACCGTCAGGGTGGCGCTCAAGGCCCTGCGTAAAGATCGGGCCGGCCGAATCGTCCTGGCAGTCCCGGTCGCTCCCCGCGAAACGCTGGATCTTATCGGTGAGGAAGCGGACGAGGTATTCTGCCTCGCCTCGCCCGACCCGTTCCTTGCGGTCGGGGTCCAGTACGAGGATTTCGAACAGACCACGGATGATGAGGTGATCAAGCTGTTGCAGGAGGCGGAGCGGTTCGGGAGGGAGCGATCAATTCGGCACATAATGTAGGGGCCGGCACATAGGGTGGGGTCGCGTCGTCGCCGGTCACCATCAAAAACGTCGCCATCAAAAGCGTTGCCAGGATCGAACATTCGATTTCGGAACGCCATTCATGAGATGACGCGAGACCAGGTGGCGTGGCGCCAACGCCGGCTGGCGAACCGTCGCCTAAACAAACTGGCTGAGGGAGACCGAACGCCTAGCGGGCGCCAGCGTTGGCCGACGCTTCGTGAAGCAATCCGGCGCCAGCTTGTCGCGGCTCCAGTCAGTGAGCTGTTTGCGAGTGCTCACCGCCCGGTTTCGAGATGCCGCTCAACGCCTCCCCGGCCTCTGTCGCTTCGCTATTCGTCGCGAGGTCGCCAAGAGAGATGATGCCGACGAGTCTCTTCGCACGGTTCAGGACCGGAAGCCGGCGCACCTGAAGGTCGCCCATGTTCTCAAGGACGTGCTCGATCTCTTCGTCTTCAAAACAATATCTAACCTCCGGGCTCATCAGATCGCGCACCTTGGTGTCAGGTCCCTTGCCCAAGGCCACGCCGCGGATGACGATATCCCGATCGGTGATCATGCCGACCAGCCGGTCATTGTCGCCAACGGGCATCACTCCGGCATCGAGCCTGCCCATCATGTGCGCTACGTCGCGAATTGATTGCTCGGGATTCGCGACCTGGACATTCTTTGTCATGCAGTTACCGACTTTCATGGCCATCTCCCGTCGCTTTGCAAGCCCGCCGCCGAACAGTTGTGGACTGATGGAACGAAATCCTCGGCCGTATCGTTCCACCGAATCCGGGATCGCCGGCCGGGAATCTTTGCATGCATTGCGAATACCTGGAAACGTGATGGCAAGCGACGCTGAGCGGAACGGCTCTTCAACTGAAAACGTCGTGACGGTGTTCGGCGGAACGGGCTTCCTTGGACAACGAATCGTGAGCGGGCTGCTGGACAAGAAGGTCGATGTTCGCGCGGTTTCACGCCATCCGAACAGAAATCAGCCGCACCCGTCGTCCCATGTGAAAATGCCTCAACGGATCGAGGCAGACATACTGAATCGATCCTCGATCGCCGCTGCCGTTGCTGGCTCTCGTGCGGTCGTGAACGCTGTCAGCCTCTATGTCGAGCGCGCGGGGCAGAGTTTCGAGCGCGTGCATGTGGAGGCCGCGGCGGACCTGGCTGCCGCTTCACGGGAAGCGGGTGTCGAGAAATTCATCCAGATTTCCGGAATCGGCTCGGACGCCAGGTCCTCTTCCGCTTACATCAGTGCTCGGGGCCGCGGTGAGGAAGCCGTGAAGACCGCATTTCCGCAGGCGGCTATCGTTCGGCCGGCGGTCATGATCGGCCCTGGCGATTCGTTTCTCGCGGCCGTCATCCGGCTGTTGCGCCTCCTTCCGGTCTATCCCCTGTTCGGCAGCGGCGATGTGCGGCTGCAACCCGTCTATGTCGGGGACGTCGCCGAAGCCGTCGCTCGGCTTGTTTCACGCCAATCCGACACGGACGCCAATACCTTCGAATTCGCGGGCCAGCGTGTCTACGCCTACAGGGATCTGGTTCGGGAAATCGCCGGCCTTCTTCGAATGCGAACCACACTGATGCCGGTCCCCTATTCGATCTGGATGTTGCTGGCGACGGCTGCAGAGTGGCTCCCGGGCGCGCCGCTCACGCGCAATCAGGTCGAGTTGATGCAGAACGACAACATCCTTTCCGGCAATTTGCCCGGACTCAAAGACTTGGGCATCGAACCATATGGCGTCGACCCAGTGGTCCGCATGATCGAGGAGGGGCATTGAGCAATCGCTCCCGAAGCGAACATATGCATTTGCCGGATGTGGTCATAAAAAATCGTCATCTTCTCGAAGTCGCTCGATCGGTGAAATAACCAGCCTAGGTCTCCGGTTGTTGTGGCGGGCCGCTGCGGCTAGCTGGGCCGATGTGAGCGCGTCTCGGCAGCCTTCTTCGCCGCCTGCTTTCTTCCGCTAGCGCCCTTGGTCTGCGCGGCTTTGCGTGCAGCGGCCGAGCGGCTGGATGCCCCTTTCGTTTCGGCGGCCTTCTTCGCTGCGGCCGAGCGCTCCTGCGCCGTCCGGCGTGATGCCGCCCCCTTGGTCTGCCGGGAAAGCGCCGCATGCGATGCCGTGTTCTTCGGCTCATGCTTAAGAACCTCGGAGACCGCTTTCGAGACCTTCGGGCGACGCTTCGGCTTACGCTCCCCCTGGCCGACCTCGTAAGCGTATTCGGCGCTCTCGCGCGTGCTCTCCTTGACCTTGCCTTTCTTGGGAGGCGGCAGGTCGACTCCGGCCCGACGTGCTTCGGAAAGGCCGATGGCGATCGCCTGCCTGGTGGAGCGCGCCCCGTGCTCGCCGCGTCGGACCTTGTCGATCTCCTCGTGCACGAACTCGCCGGCCTGTGTGCTCGGCGACTTGCCTTCGCGCTTGTCCTTTCGCGCCTTCTCAATGGTTTTCTTATCTGGCATCGCGTTTTCTCCGCTCTTGGGCGTCTGGATCGCGAATGCGGATCCTTCAAGGATGCCAACGCGCCAGCACTGCAATTGATCCCAGACAGCGTCGGCGCGTAGGTGCCGCCGCGCGAATACGAGGTTTCATCCCTTCCCGGTTTCATCCCAGGAGGCGGCGAAACGTTTCAGCGTGGCCTGAGCGGCGTTGTTTGAATATCCGACCGGCAGCCGGCCTATTTTCCGGTCGAAACCGTGGCTGCGGCTTTCAGCCAGCCCGCACCGTCCCGTTCGCTCCGTCGAGCAGCGCGATCAATCCCTTGAGGATCTCGAGCGGCGGCGGCGGGCAGCCTGGAATGTGCAGGTCGACGGGCACCACGTCCGACACGCCGCCCACGACCGCATAGCTGCCGGCAAAGCAGCCGCCGTCCTTGGCGCAGTCGCCGAGCGCGACCACCCATTTCGGGTTGGGCGTCGCGTCCCAGGTCCGCTTCAAAGCCTCGCGCATGTTTTTGGTGACCGGCCCGGTGACCAGCAGCACGTCGGCATGGCGGGGCGATGCGACGAAGCGGAAGCCGAAGCGCTCGATGTCGTAGAAGGCGTTGTTGAGCGCATGCATCTCGAGCTCGCAGCCGTTGCAGGAACCGGCGTCGACAGCGCGGATCGACAGGCTCCGGCCCAGCCTCTTGCGGGCGGCACCGTCAAGGGTGCGCGCCAACTCGTCGACCGCTGCGTCGCTCACTTGTGGCGAACGCTCCGTCAGCGGCGGGCGGATCAGGCTTTCGAAGAGGAGCTTGCGCATGACGGTGTGCCTTCGCCCAGCCTAGAGATCATGGCCGGAGTAGGAGCAGTTGAACGATTTGTTGCAGAGCGGGAAATCGGCGACGATGTTGCCTTCGATCGCGGCCTCCAGCAGCGGCCACTGGAACCATGAGGGATCGCGCAGGTGGCAGCGCTCGATGGTTCCGTCCGCGCCGACGCGCAGCCAGGCCAGGATGTCGCCGCGAAAACCCTCGACCAGCGCCATGCCCTCGCTCGGCCCGTCCGCAACATTGTCCGGCCGGGCAACCTCGTCGCGGATCGGACCGCCCGGCAGTCGCCCGAGAATCTGCTCGACCAGCGACAGGCTCTGCTCGACCTCCCGCACGCGGATCCAGACGCGCGCGTTGACGTCGCCCTCCTGGAGGACCGGCACATCGAAGGCGAGCTGGTCATAGGGCGCGTAGGCAAGATCGCGCCGCGCGTCGAAATCGCGGCCGGAGGCGCGGCCGACATAGCCGCCGGCGGCATATTGCCGGGCAAGCTCGACCTTGAGCCGGCCGGTCGCGACCGTCCGGTCCTGCAGCGACGCTGTGTTGTCGTAGAGCTCGACCAGATGCGGAAAGCGCTGCCTGACCTCCCCGATCAGCGATCGGATCGCGCTCGTCCCCGCTTCGGCGAGATCGCTCGCAACGCCGCCGGGCACGATGCGGTCGCGCATCAGCCGGTGGCCGAAGGCTGTATCGGCGGCGCGCAGCACGCGTTCGCGCAGCACACCGCAATGCGCGTGCATCAGCGCGAAGGCGGCGTCGTTGCAGATGGCGCCGATATCGCCGAGGTGGTTGGCGAGACGCTCGAGTTCCGCCATCAGCGCCCGCAGCCAGATGGCCCGCGGCGAAACTTCGATGCCGAGCGCGGCTTCGACGGCACGGGCAAAGGCCAGCGAATAGGCCACCGTGCTGTCGCCCGACGTCCTGCCTGCGAGCTTTGCGGCGCGGTCGATGGGCGCGCCCGTCATCAACCCTTCTATGCCCTTGTGCACATAGCCAAGACGCTCTTCCAGCCGCACCACAGTCTCGCCGCTTGCCGTGAAGCGAAAATGTCCCGGCTCGATGATGCCGGCATGCACCGGCCCGACCGCGATCTGGTGGAGGCTATCGCCCTCCGCCGCCAGGAACCGGTAGGAGGACGCGGCCGCCGGTCCGCCCGGCCGCGCCGCCAGCGGATGGCTGACGCCCCATTGGCCGTGGTCGAGCCAGCGGCGCGTGTCGGGAAGGCCTTGCGGCGCCAGCCCGAAGAGATCGGCGGCGGCGCGTTCCAGCCGCAGCGCCGGCGGGTGGTGCTGGCCGACCGACGGGTAGCGGCCGCCGCGGCAGTCGAGGCTGATGACGCCGATGTCACGCGCCTCGTCGAGAAGCGCCATGTGCACCTTGTCCGGCTCTCCCCACAGGCCGGCGAGGCTCCAGCGGCCGGCGGCGAGCTGTTCGACGGCAAGGCTCCAGGCCTTCGCGGTCACCGCCGCGCGCCGCCAGGGGGCATGATGCTCGATCCGGCGGCCGGCTTCGATGAGATCGCTGAGTGCGGGCGTGCCTTTCCTGCTCATGCGCGTCACCCCAGGATACCGGCGACATGCTGGAACCACGCGACCAGCGGCGCCGGCAGATAGATGCCGGCGGCAAACACCAAAGCGAGGTGCGAGTACATCGGCGCATAGGACGCCTCTACCGGCGCCGTGCCGCCGCGCGGCTCGCCGAAGGCGAGGCTGGTCAGCCGCAGCAACAGCGCGCCGAAGGCGATGAGGAGCCCGAACACCAGCGGGATCGCCAGCAGCGGATGCCTGGCGAAGGTCGAGCTCACGACCAGGAACTCGCTCATGAAGATGCCGAGCGGCGGCAGGCCGGCGATGGCGACGACGCCGATGACGAGCGCCCAGCCAAGCCCGGGATGGCTTTCCGTCAGTCCTTTGATCTCGGAGATCTTCTGCGTGCCCTTGACCTGCGCGATATGGCCGACGGCGAAGAAGATCGCCGACTTGGTCAGGCTGTGCATGACCATGTGCAGCAGGCCGGCGAAGTTGGCGAGCGGCCCGCCCATGCCGAAGGCGAAGACGATGATGCCCATGTGCTCGATCGAGGAATAGGCGAACAGGCGTTTGATGTCGCGGCGGCGGTAGAGCATGAAGGCGGCGAAGATCAGCGAGGTCAGCCCCATCGTGGCCATCAGCGGCCCCGGGCCGATCGCCTCGGGGCTCGCCGCAAGCAAGAGCTTGAAGCGCAACACGGCGTAGAGCGCGACGTTGAGCAGCAGGCCCGACAGCACCGCCGAGATCGGCGTCGGGCCCTCGGCATGCGCGTCGGGCAGCCAGGCGTGCAGGGGCGCGAGCCCGACCTTGGTCCCGTAGCCGAGCAGCAGGAAGATGAAGGCGACGCTGAGCAGGGCCGGGTCGAAATGCGCCGCCTTTTCAATGAGCACTGACCAGACCATGGCGTTGGTGCCTTCGCCAACGACCGGCTGCGCGGCCATGTAGACGAGGATGGTGCCGAAGAGAGCGAGCGCGATGCCGACGCTTCCCAGGATGAAATACTTCCAGGCCGCCTCCAGCGCCTCATGCGTGCGGTAGATGCCGACCATCAGCACGGTGGTCAGCGTGGCGAGCTCCACCGCGACCCACATCAGGCCGATATTGTTCGACACGAAGGCGAGGTTCATGCCGAACATCATGATCTGGTACATCGCGTGGTAGAATCTGAGGTTCGGCGCGGTCAGCCGGCCGGTCTCCAGCTCATGCGCGATATAGGAGGCGCTGAACACGCTGGTGGTGAAGCCGACGAACGTGTTGAGCACGATGAAGACGATGTTGAGGTCGTCGACGATCAGATATTGTCCCGGCGCCGGCCGCTCGGTGACGAGCAGCGACAGCGCGGCGAGCAAGGTCAGCAGGCTGGCTATGACGTTCACGACCGCCGTCATGCGGTAGTTCGGCAGCGCCGCCAGAATGGCCGCGGCAGCCGCGGGAATGAAAAGGATGGCGGCCACGGCATCGAAGGAGAAGGCGGTCACCGGCGCTCTCCCCGGTAGTCGTCGAGCGCGCCGACATCGACCGAATCGAAGCGCTCCCGGATGCGGAACAGGAAGACGCCGATGACGATGAAGGCGATCAGGATCGAGAAGGCGACGCTGATCTCGACGACCAGCGGCATGCCCTTGGCGCCGGTTGCGGCGAGCACCAGGCCGTTTTCCAGCGACATGAAGCCGACGACCTGGCTGACGGCGTTGCGCCTTGTGACCATCACCAGGAGCCCCAGCAGGATGATCGACAGCGCGAAGGCGAGGTCCTCGCGGGCGAGCGGGTCGGCCTCGGGCGTGACCCTGAGCATCAGCACCATGGAAAGCGTCACCAGCCCGATACCGGCGAGCATGGTCGGGCCGATGCCGACGGCGGTCTCGATGTCGCGGTGGATGCCGAGCCGCTGGATGATACGGTGCAGGCCGACGGGAATGACGATCGCCTTGAAGACCAGCGCTATTGCCGCGGTGATGTAGAGATGATGCGCGTCCTGGATATAGGCCTGCCAGGCCACCGACAGCGCAAGCACGACCGCATGCAGGGCAAAGACGTTTATCAGCGCGAACAGCCGGTCCTGGTAGAGCATCATGAAGGAGACCAGCACCAGGCTGCCGGCGAGCAGATGGGCGATGTCGAAGGTGAGACCGTTCATCACAGGCTCCGCGAGACGAACAGCAGAAGCGTGCCGAGCAGCGCCAGCATCAGCGCCGCGCCGAGGAAATCCGGCACGCGGAAGACGCGCATCTTGGCGACCGCCGTCTCGAACACGGCAAGCAGGATGGCAAGCACCGCGAGCTTGACCAGATAGGCGGCGGCGCCGATGGCCAGCGCTTTCGGCCCCGCTCCGGCATGCGCCAGCCCCCACGGCAGGAAGACGCAGGAGATCAGCGACACGTAGAGCAGCAGCTTGAGGAAGGTGGCGAGCTCGATCATCGCCAGATGGCGGCCGGAATATTCCAGGATCATCGCCTCATGCACCATGGTGAGCTCCAGATGCGTGGCCGGATTGTCGACCGGTATGCGCGCGTTCTCGGCGATCGCCACCATCACCAGTGCGATCAGCGACATGCCGAGCGACACCCGCAGTCCGACCTCGGGCGAGCCCATGAAGGCCGCGACCGTCGAAAGCTGCGTGGCGCCGGCCACCAGCGCCAGGCTGAACACGATGAGCAGCATCGCGGGTTCGGCCAGCGAGGCGATCATCACCTCGCGGCTGGCGCCGATGCCGCCGAAGCTGGTGCCGACGTCCATTCCGGCCAGCGCCTGGAAGAAGCGCGCGCTGCCGAGCAGCGCCACTATGACGATGAGATCGGCGGTCCAGCTGAACTGGAGGCCGGCGGCGAATGTCGGAACCAGCGCCGCCGCGACCCAGGTGGCGGCGAAGATCAGATAGGGCGTGACGCGGAACAGCCAGGACGCGTTGTCCGCCAGCACGACCTCCTTGCGCATCAGCCTGGCCAGATCGCGGTAGGGCTGGATCAGCGAAGGTCCCTGCCGCCTGACCAGCCTCGCCTTCACCTTGCGCACGAAGCCGATCAGCAGCGGCGCCAGCAAAAGCACCAGGAGCATCTGCGCGCCCTGCACGGCCAGCTCGAAGATCACGGCCATAGCGCAAGCACCAGAAGCAGGATGACGAGATAGAGGAAGACCAGCGTCAGATAGCGGCGGATGGTCAGGAACTGCAGGTGGTTCAGCCGTTCGGTGGCGAAATCGATCGCGCCGGAGATCGGTTGGTAGAACGTCTCCCAGGCCACGTCGTGTATGTCCACCTTGAGGCGTGCCGGTTCGAGCGCGCCCGGCGCCGGCATCTCCACCGTCTCCCGGGCGCGGAAGGCGAAGCCGCCGAAGACCCGGCGAATGGGCTGCGCGAAGCTGACGGCCGTGTATTGCGCGGCGGGCACTGCGTCCGCGAAGCCGCATCCCCATGCCGGGCCCCGGCGCAGCGCGTGCGAGGCGAAGCGGTGGATGACGAAGGCCGCCAGCGACGCCGAGATCGTGATGAAGACGAACACCAGCAGGCCGTTATAGGAGCTGCGGCTCTCGGCGATCGGCACGATCGACAGCCATGGCTGCGCCGTCTGCACCGGCATGCTCTCGCCGATGAGCGAAAGCGTCACCGGCGAGAGCCCGTCGATGACGAAGCCCGGCAAAATGCCGGCGAGCAGGCAGAAGACGGCAAGCACGGCCATCGCCGCCAGCGACGGGCGGTCGACCTCACGCGCCTGTCCCACCACCGCCGATCGCGCCCGGCCAAGGAAGGTGATGCCGAACGCCTTCACGAAGCAGGCCGCGGCCAACGCCGCCGCCAGCGCCAGCATGCCGCCGACAGCCGGCACGATGACCTTCAGCCCCCATTGCGGCAGCTCGGGACTTTGCAAAATGGCCTGGAAGACCAGCCATTCGGAAGCGAAGCCGTTGAAGGGCGGCAGCGCCGCGATCGAGACGCAGCCGACGAGGAAGACGAAGCTGGTCACCGGCATGCGATGGATGAGGCCGCCGAGCTTCTCCATGTCGCGCTCGCCGGTCGCGGTCAGCACGGCGCCGGCGCCGAAGAACAGCAGGCTCTTGAAGAAGGAATGGTTCAGCACGTGGAAGAGCGCCGCGGTGAAGGCCAGCGCCGCGGCCGACGGCATGGCGTTCGCCTTGAAAGCAAGCGCCAGGCCGAGGCTGGCGAAGATGACGCCGATGTTCTCGATGGTCGAGTAGGCAAGCAGCCGCTTGAGGTCCTTCTCCATCAGCGCATGGAGGATGCCGAGGACCGCCGTTACGCCGCCGATGAGAAGGACGACGACGCCAGACCACCACGCCGGCGCGCCCAGCAGGTCGAACACCACGCGGATGAAGCCGTAGACGGCGACCTTCGTCATGATGCCGCTCATCAGCGCCGAGACATGGCTGGGCGCGGCCGGATGGGCAAGCGGCAGCCAGGCGTGCAGCGGCACGAGGCCGGCCTTGGAACCGGCGCCGAGCAGCATGAGGGCGAGCACCGCGCCGGCGGTGAGCAGGCCGGGATGCGCCGTCCGCATCGCGTCGAACGCATAGGTTCCCGCCGGTCCGGCCAGCAGGCCGAAGGCAAGCAGCAGCGCCAGCGTGCCGAAGCTCGCCATCACCAGATAGATGTAGCCGGCCCGCCTGTTGGCCTCGTCGCGATGGTGCGCCATGACCAGTGCCCACGAGGCGAGCGACATGAATTCCCACGACAACAGGAAGCTGAAGGCGTCGTTAGCCAGCACGACGAGGTTCATGCCGGCGAGAAAGGCCGGATAGAACGGCAGCACCCGATGCGGTTGGGATTCGTGCCGGCCATAACCCAGGCCATAGAGGCTGGTGACGGCGCCGCCCAGGTTGACGACGACGAGGAAGAAGGCCGACAGGCCGTCGAGACGGAACCGGGCGCCTGTCCACGGCAGCCCGAGCGGCAAGGTGATGGCGGACACCTCGCCGGGATTGCCCGCGAGATGGCCCGCGACGATCGCGAGCACGGCGACCGAAATGGCGAGCGCCGCCCCATAAACCAGGCTCGTCGCCGAGGCGCGCCGGCTCACCGCTGCGGCCAGGATGGCTGTTCCCAGAAGCGCGGCAGGGCCGCACAACAGAAAAGCAACGATCGAAATCACGGCGGGCTCCCGCCGGGCTCGGCATCGCCGCCATCGGATGTCCTGGTCGGATCGAAGCCGGTCTTCAGCCGCACCCCGCGTCCGCCGCCCTGGCTGACCGCACCTTCCCCGATCAATTCGATGCCGGCCATCTCAAGCGCGGCGATCAGTTTCATCAGCGAATCGACATTGCCCCGGATGATCGACCCGCTGGCTTCCATGCGCTGGATCGTCGGCACCGAAAGGCCGGACAGTTCGGCAAGCCGGCGCTGGTCGATGCCGAGCAGCGACCTGGCGGCGCGCAATTGCGGTGCGGTTATCACCGGCGACCCTCTGGATCAGTTCTGAGATATGATGTCTACGCTCTCCAGCATACATAAGAGTGTTCCAGCGTCAATTACTGATGTTTCAAACATCTATGTTGGTGGCAATGCGCCCCGATGGGCGGAGTTCCTTGCAGCAGGAACGAGCAAGCTCTCTGTGTGGAAGCCAGGAGTGGGGAGCGTCCCGACACGGGTTTGTCTACCGAGGCTCTCGCCGAAGCCGAATCTTAAGACGTTAGCACCGTTGATCGGGCGCCGTCGCGAGCTGACCAAAAGGCCGTTCTTCTCGTGGATCGCTGGTGAGTTTGGGAGCGGCTCAGAATCGCGTTCCTGCCGCCAGCCACCGGTCGAGCCAGACCAGCACTTCCCCGGCCGCGGATAGGGGTTCTGCGTTCAATCGGCAAACAGGATTTCCGCCTCTGTGACACAGTAGGGCGCGTAACGGAAATCGCGGATCCCCGCGACCTCATCGCCGCGCCAGTCGATCAGCACGAAGCCGCGCACCGCATTGTCCGCCTGCGGGTTGCGTATCAGGATCGCCGGCCGGCCATCGATGAAGCCGAGCGACAGCGCCCAATCGCTGACGCGGTCGTAATTGCCGAAATAGGTCGAGGCTTCCTTCTTGCCGCTGAGGCGGGTCCGGTTCACGACCTCGAGCTCAATGTCTTCGGCGATCAGCGCCCTGACCCCATCGAAGTCGCGCGCGTTGAACAGGTCGATGTAGCGGCGCAGCCGGCGCTCCTCTTGCGGATCGAGCTTCGGCACGGGCGCTTCATCCGGCATCGCCGCCAGCGCCTTCAACTCCGCCCGGCCGCGATGCAGCGCCGCCTTGGTGGCGGCAAGAGTGGCGCCCGTCACCTCGCAGGTCTCAAACAGGCTGAGGCCGAGCACATCGACCAGGATAACCGCGCTGCGCTGCGCCAGCGTGAGCTGCATGAAGCTGCGCAGGCTCGTCGCAGCCGCGAGCCGCGCCTCCGCACTGGCGGAGAGATCCTCTATTCCGGTCATGTCGGCCTCGGTCATGCGGGAGCGCTCCCGCTGGCGGCGGCGCAGATGATCCTGAGCCGCATTGTGGGCGATCCGGAACAGCCACTGCTCGGGACGCTCGACAGCGGCGCCGCCGTCATGCGCGGCAAGCGCCTTCACCGCCGCCTCCTGCACGATGTCCTCGCCCTCGATGGCCGAGCCGGCCATGCGTGCGGCATAGCGGTGCAGTTTCGGCCGTAGGTCGACGAGCATGGCTTCGAGTGCCGCGCGGTCGAATGTCGCTGTGCTCATCGCCCTCGTTCTCTTAATCGCCGGCTCGGTTAGCCATACCACGTTCGGTCAAGCTGGCACGGCCTCGTCGGCGTTAGCCAGCATATGATAGTTGCCGATGATCCTCGCTGACGATCTGACGAGCGGTGTCGAGCGCCGCTCGGCGTGATCGGCGCCGAAGGCCTTGAATGCCTCGAGCCCGGTCAGCGCCGAGCTGTCCTTGTCGTAGCCGACCAGATGGACGAATTCGCCGTCCTCCAGCTCGAGCACCAGATAGCGCACGGATTGCGGCTTGGTTTGATCCAGCGCCTCGAACACCTTTGCCACCAGCGCCCGGTTCTCGGCGATGCTGGCGTCCTTCACGCCGTAGCGGATGAGATTGTAGGTCATGGTCGTCTCCTGGTTGGTGGGTCTGCGTGAGGAAGACGTTTCGTGCGGCCGAAAGGATTCTCACCGGCTCGCGAATCTTTTTGTCGGCCGACATCGTCTTACACGCGTGGAGGCCGCACCCGCGGCCTCCACGATGAGGAGAGACATCATGCATATCCAGTTTGCCGAACTTCCGGTGTTCGACCAGGACCGCGCCAAGGCGTTCTACACAGACAACCTCGCGTGCCACGTCATAGCCGACCAGTCGATGGGGGATGGTGGCTGGCGCTGGGTAGAGCTAGCGTTCCCCTACGCGGTCACCAACCTGCATTTCATCAAGCGCGCCGATGCAGCACCGAGCGCGGAGCCGGTGCTCGTCCTGGTCGACGATGATGTCGAGGCAAGGGTAGCATCGTTCAAGGCCAAGGGCGTCGAGATCGTGACCGAACCGCAGGAGGCGCCGTGGCAGCCGGGCCGAACCGTCGCCGAGTTCCGCGACAGTGAAGGCAATCGCATGGTGCTGGCCAGCCGGTAGTCGGCATCGCTTCGCGGTCGCCGACCTATGCGGTCAGGCGACCGCCTTCGCCGCCGCCCTTCCTGCGCCGCGTCCCGAAAAAATGCAGCCGCCGAGGAAGGTGCCTTCGAGCGCCGCATAGCCATGCACGCCGCCGCCACCAAAGCCGGCGGCTTCACCGACGGCGTAAAGCCCCGGCACCGGCTGGCCTGCGGCATCGAGCACGCGGCTGTCGAGATCGGTCTGCAGGCCGCCAAGCGTCTTGCGGGTCAGGATATTGAGGCGAACCGCGATCAGCGGGCCATTGGCCGGATCGAGCATCTTGTGCGGCTTGGCGGTGCGGATCAGCCTGTCGCCGAGATAGGCGCGGGCGCCGCGCAGCGCGGTGATTTGTGCATCCTTGGAGAACGGGTTGTCGAGCTGCATGTCGCGGGCTCGGATCTCGCGCTCGACTTGCGCGACGTCCAGCAGCGGCTCCCCGCCGGCCAGCGCGTTCATGCGCGCCACCAGCTTTGGCAGCTCGGCCTCGACGATAAAATCCTCGCCCTTTTCCATGAAAGCCTTCACCGGGCCGGGAATGCCCGACGTGGCGCGGCCCAGCACCTGCCGCCAACTCTTGCCGGTGAGATCAGGGTTTTGCTCGGAGCCCGACAGCGCGAACTCCTTCTGGATGATCTTCCTGGTCAGGATGAACCAGGAATAGTCGAAGCCCGTGCCCATGATGTGGCCGAGCGTGGCAAGCGTGTCGAAGCCGGGATAGAGCGGCACCGGCAGGCGCCGGCCACGGGCGTCGAGCCAAAGCGACGACGGACCGGGCAGGATGCGGATCGCGTGATCCGTCCAGATCGGCGCCCAGTTTTTTATCCCCTCGACATAGTGCCACATGCGGTCGCGGTTGATGATCCTGCCGCCTGCCGCTTCCGTGATCGCCAGCATGCGGCCGTCGACATGGTCCGGCACGCCGGTGATCATCCGCTTCGGCGGCGCGCCCAGGCGCTCGGGCCAATTCTGGCGCACCAGTTCGTGATTGCCGCCGATGCCGCCGGAAGCGACGATCACCGCTTGGGCGCTAAGCTCGAAATCGCCGGCCACGTCACGCGAGCTTTTATGCCCGCGCTCGATACTGCTCGGCTCGAGTACATCGCCGCGCACGCCGGTCACGGTCTTGCCTGTGCGGACGATCTCGTTGACCCGGTGGCGGAATCTGAAGCTGATCAAGCCACGCTTCTCTGACTCGCGCACGCGCAGGACGAACGGCTCGAGCACGCCGGGCCCGGTGCCCCAGGTGATGTGGAAGCGCGGCACCGAATTGCCGTGGCCGGAGGCATTGCCGCCGCCGCGTTCGGCCCAGCCGACCACGGGGAAGAATTTCAAGCCCCTCTCGATCAGCCAGGAGCGCTTCTCGCCGGCGGCGAAGCCGACATAGGCCTCCGCCCATTTGCGCGGCCAGAAATCCTCCGGGCGGTCGAAGGCGGCGGTGCCCATCCAGTCCTCGATCGCGAGGTCGTAGGAATCGCGGATGCGCATGCGCCGCTGCTCGGGCGAATCGACCAGGAAGAGCCCGCCGAACGACCAGAAGGCCTGGCCGCCCAGCGACTGCTCCGGCTCCTGGTCGACGACGATGATCTTTCTGCCGGCCTCCGCCAGCTCGACCGCGGCGACGAGCCCGGCGAGCCCGGCGCCGACGATGATGACGTCCGCGTCAGCCATGTTTTTCTCCCCCCAAGCAGCCGTTTGGCGACGTGTCAGACTGGTTCCCAGCCGTCCTTGTTGCCGGCCCGGAAGGTGGCGTCGATGACCTTCTGGTTGAGCACCGACTCTTCCAGCGTGAAGACGCGGTCCTTGCCGCCCTGGGCGGCGCGCACGAAGGCCTCGCATTCGAGGCGGTATTGCTGCGTGCCCGGGAAGCGGAACACCTGCGCCTCGGTGTGGTTCTGGTTGTGCAGCTCGACGCGGTGGTGGTCGTAGAGCCCTGCATTGAATGGGGCAAAGACCTCGATGAATCCCTTCTCGCCGTGGAACACCATCACCTGTCGCGCCGCCATCTGCGTCGAGAGGTAGAAGGAAAGCTCGAAGTCGCCGAAATCGGCGCGGATGGAGGAATAGATGTCAGTGCCGAAGGTCTTGTCGCGCTCGATCGTCGCCTGCACCCGGAGCGGTTCCTTGCCGGTCGAGAACCGCGTCGACACCGTCGGATAGACGCCGATGTCGGGCAGCGCGCCGCCGCCGAGGTCGAGCTGGTTGCGCATGTTCTTCGGATCGACATTGTAATAGGAGAACGCGCCCTGCACGTGGCGCAGCCGGCCGATGGCGCCGCCGGCGATGAGGTCGCGCACCTTGATCCATTGCGGATGGTAGACGACCATGAAGGCTTCGCAGACCAGCACCTTCTTCTGGTCGCGTAGCTTGATCAGCGGCGGGATGTCCTTGGCGTCGAGCGCCAGCGGCTTCTCGACCAGCACATGCTTGCCGGCCTCGATCGCCTTCGCCGCCCATTCGACATGCTGCGAGGTCGGCAGCGGGATATAGACGCCGTCGATCTCCTTCGAGGCGAGCAGGTCCTCATAGGAGCCGAAGGCATGGCGAGCGCCGAAGCGGTCGGCCAGCGCCCGCGCCTTCGACAGGTCGCGGCTGGCGATCGCCGACAGCACGCCGTTTTCCGAATCCACGATCGCCGGCAAAAGCTGCTCGCGGCCGATCTTGGCCGTCGACAGAACACCCCATCGGAACATCGCGCTTCTCCATGTCGATTTTACAGGCAACGAGGTTTGCCCGAAATCGGCGGAAAAGCCAATGCAAGTACCTCCTTTCCTCGCCCCACCAAGTGGGGAGAGGCCACCTCTGCCCCGCTTTGCGGGGGCGAGGAAGGTCAGCCCCTCTTGCCCGTCAGCGTCATGTCGAAATCGACGACGTTGGAATAGAGCGGCGTGCCGACATCCATGCCGTAGCGCGACCTGAGCACCTTGCCCGTGACATGGAACTTGATCGTGCCGGACTTCAGTCCGTCGAGCTCGGCGGTGAACTTTTCCGGGAACGTCTTGCCGCGCGCCGTCAGCCGGCCGGTGACCAGGGCCGTCGTGTCGCCGGTGCGGGTCACGCTGGTCGAACGGAACTGGATTTCCGGGTTGTTGGCGGTGTCGAACACCGCGTCGGAGCGCAGGAAGGCATCGATGCGGCCCTGACCGGTGCCGACGCTCTCGGGATAGATGGTGAGGTTGACCTTCGAGCGGCCGACATCGCTGTTGTCGATGCGGATCGTGCCCTTGAAGCGGGCGAAGGCGCCGTCGAAGCCGCCGCCGCCGGCCTTGCCGATGGTGAAGCGGATGCTGGATGCTGCCGGGCTGATCGTGTAGCTGCCGGCGGCGGCGCTCAGCGCCACTGCCGCGTATACCGGCACGGCGAGGCAAGCGGCAATCGCCGCCAGGCCGAAGATGCGTGCATTCATAGGGTTCTTCCTTTTTCTTGGAGGCATCGCTTTTGCGTCCTCGCAGCGATGAACGAATGAACGGCCCGGCCTATTCCTGGTCTGACGAAGGCGTGATCATGCGCATGAGCACGCTGTCGCGCAGCCAGAAATGATGGCGCAGCGCTGCCGCGATGTGCAGGACGACAAGCGCGATGCCTGCATAGGCAAGATACCAGTGCGCCGCGGTCCAGAAGCTTTCGGCAGCGTCCGACTCGGCAAGCGGCAGGTCGGGCATGACGAAAAGGTTGAACGGCATCGTCGGGATCTCCAGCGTCGAGACCGAGACCAGCGCCCAGCCGGAGAGCGGCAACGCGACCTGGAAGGCGTAGAGCGCGAAATGCGCGAGCGGCGCCGTCCGCCGCTCCAGGGCTCCGACCGAAGGCGGCAGTGCCGGCGCCTGATTGCCGAGCCGCCAGGCGACGCGCAGGATGATTAGCCCAAGCAGCAGGAAGCCGAGGGATTTGTGCAGCTGGATCAGCTCGAAGGCGGTGCGCTGGCTCTCTATCCGCATCATGACGAAGCCGAGCACGAACTGGCCGATGAAGATCGCCCCGATCAGCCAGTGGAGGACGATCATCGCCCAGCCATAGCGTTTCGCGGTGTTGGTGATGGACGACTGCATGGGAGGCGAACGCTGGCGGGTCCGGGTTTCTTCCACCCCTCCCACAAGGAGGAGGCTAGCCTACGCTCCCACCCTGAAGAAATCGACGAAAGCCCTGAGCGCCGGACGGATCTGGCGACGGCTTGGATAGTAGACGAAGAAGCCGTCGAAGGAAGGGCACCAGTCCTCCAGCACGCGGATCAGCCGGCCGTCGGCGCGCGGCGCGCGCACATAGTCCTCGAAGACGAAAGCGAGTCCGGCGCCGTCGACCGCCGCTTGGGCGATCAGATGGTCCTCGTCGAGGATCAGCGGTCCCTCGACCGCCATCTCGATCTCCTCGCCGTCCTTCTCGAATTCCCAGCGGTAGAGAATGCCGCTGGAGAAGCGGAAGCGGATGCAGCGGTGGCCGGCAAGCTCGCGCGGATGACGCGGCCGGGGCATGGTTTCGAAATAGGATGGCGCCCCCGACCACTGCGCCGCGAATCTTCGGCCCGATGCGCACCGCGATCATGTCGCGCTGCAGGCTTTCGCCGAGCCTGACGCCTGCATCGAAGCCGCCTTCGACCACGTCGGTGAACCGGTCCTCGATAACGATCTCAAGCACGATGTCGGGATAGGCGGCGGCAAAGGCACCGAGCCGCGGCGTCAGCACCAGATGCGCGGCGGTGCGCGGCACGCTGAGCCGGAGATTGCCGGCCGGGCGGTCGCGCGCCTCGACCGCCGTTTCCAGCGCCAGATCGATCTCCGACAATGCCGGCCGCAATCGCTCCAGGAGCTGCGCGCCCTCCTCGGTCGGCGCGACGCTGCGCGTGCTGCGCGCGAGCAGCCGCACGCCGAGGCGCGCCTCCAGGCTGGAGACCGCGTGGCTGACCGCCGAAGGGGCGATGCCGAGCTCGCGCGCGGCGCCGCGGAAGCTGGCGCATTGGGCGACGGTGGCAAGCACCGCAAGCTGCGAAAGGTTCGTCCGATTCATTGATCTATTTTCTAGAACAAGCCGTGCAAAAGAGACATGACTATCGAACGTGATGCAAGGCGCTATCTCCTTCTCATCGCAACAGATCGCAACAACGAGACGCGTGATGCAAACCCGCAAGCTAGGAACTGAACTCGAAGTCTTCCCCGTCGGCCTCGGCTGCATGGGCATGAGCTTCGGCTATGGCGGCCAGCCGGAAGCCGAGGCGATCGCCACGCTGCGCCGCGCCGTCGAGATCGGCGTCAATTTCTTCGACACGGCCGAAGTCTAGGGCCCCTATGAGAACGAGATCCTGCTCGGCAAGGCGCTGAAGCCGGTGCGCGATCATGTGACCATCCACCAAATTCGGCTTCAAGATCCTGGAAGAAGGCACGGGCACCGACCGCATGGCCGGCGTCGACAGCCGCCCCGAGCACGTCAAGGCGATGGCGGAAGCCTCGCTGAAGCGCTTGAACACAGACGTCATCGACCTCTACTACCAGCATCGCGTCGACCCGAACGTGCCGATCGAGGACACCGTCGGCGCCATGGCCGAACTGGTGCGTGAGGGCAAGGTGCGTGCGCTCGGCCTCTCGGAGGCAAGTGCCGCGACCATCCGCCGGGCGCATGCCGTGCACCCGATCGCCGCCGTGCAGAGCGAATATTCGCTGTGGAGCCGCGATCCCGAGGACGAGGTGTTCGCGGTCTGCCGTGAACTCGGCATCGGCTTCGTGCCTTACAGCCCGCTCGGCCGTGGCCTGCTGACCGGCGCGATCAGCAAGCCCGGCGCGATCAGCAAGCCCGACGCGCTCGGCGCCGGCGACTGGCGCCTGGGCCTGCCGCGCTTCCAGGCCGAAGCCATGGAAGCCAACAACGCCGTCATCGCCGTGTTGGAGAAGATGGCGGCGGAAAAGGCGTGACATCGGCGCAGCTGGCGCTCGCCTGGGTGCTGCACCAGGGCGATTTCATCGTACCGATCCCCGGCGCGCGAAAGATCCGCCACCTGGAGCAGAACACTGCGGCGGCCGGGATCGATCTGAGCGCCGCCGAGGTCGCCGCGATCGGCGACGCGCTGTCACCCGACAAGGTGGTCGGCGAGCGTTACACCGAGGAGCTGCTGGCGTTGGTGAAAGGGTGAGTCTTAAGGGGCGCTTCGGCGCCCCTTCTATTGAGAGGTAGGCGCGAGGCACCCCCCTCTGTCCTGCCGGA
>NZ_RQXT01000279.1 GCF_003863365.1 Mesorhizobium tamadayense
GACGAAACCGGCGCAAGAGATCAAGCTTCTTCTCGCCAAAGCGTGAGATGTCGGTGATGGCTTCCGCCCCGGCGATCACCGCCACAAGACACAGCAGCAGCACTTCATCCAGCGGATACCTTACCTTCGCACTCTGCCGACCATCGGGCAGGTCCTTGAAATGACTCAGAAAAACAACCGTTTCCGATAATGCACCGGCATCGCAAGCCACAGCGTCCATCGAGATCATCCCTCGCAGAATCAAATGATCTCGACAGATTCAGCTCTCAACCGCCTTGTCACGCGTTAACTCACCCGATTGCCCTG
>NZ_RQXT01000280.1 GCF_003863365.1 Mesorhizobium tamadayense
AGCCGAATCGGCCTCTCCCGCAATTTTTTGCCGAGTGACAAAATACCGTTGATGACTATTGGTTCGAAGTCGCGCCCGCGCCGGGTACCGGAAAAGAGCTTTCCCTCCCACGCGTATCTTCCACAGGTAGGCAGCCGCATCCCCCGTGCGCCATCCTGCGGGACACAGCTACCATAGCGAGGCAATCCCGGTTGAAGAGGCGTCGTTTGACTCGGAAATGTTCCTCTGGGGCATCGACCTCTTCATCATGGCTATTACTCGGAAGCCCGTGAGTCTTGGGAAGATCAGTGGCGCTCAAGCCAC
>NZ_RQXT01000281.1 GCF_003863365.1 Mesorhizobium tamadayense
ATGGCTTGAGTGCCACAGAGTTCCCAAGACTCATGGGCTTCCGAGTAATAGCCATGATGATAAGGTCGATGCCCCAGAGGAACATCTCCGGGTCAAACGACGCCTCTTCAACCGGATTGCCTCGCTATGGTAGCTGTGTCCTGCAGGATGGCGCACGGGGTGCGGCTGCCTACCTGTGGAAGATACGCGTGGGACGGAAAGCTCTTTTCCGGTACCCGGCGCGGGCGCGACTTCGAACCAATAGTCATCAACGGTATTTTGTCACTCGGCAAAAAATTGCGGGAGAGGCCGATTCGGCG
>NZ_RQXT01000282.1 GCF_003863365.1 Mesorhizobium tamadayense
AGACCCGCGAACTTCCGGCTCTCTGCAGGATGGCCGACATTCTAGTCGCCGCGGTCGGACGCGCAGAAATGATCCGAGGTGATTGGATCAAGCCAGGCGCGGTTGTCATCGACATCGGTATCAATCGGGTGACGCAAGGCGGAAAGCCGCGCCTTGTTGGCGATGTCGCATTTGCAGAGGCTGCTCACGTTCAAGCAATTACACCTGTCCCAGGCGGCGTGGGTCCGATGACAATCGCGTGTTTGCTCGCGAATACGCTTTCCGCATTCCGTCACACCATGCCGGCGCGAG
>NZ_RQXT01000283.1 GCF_003863365.1 Mesorhizobium tamadayense
GGACCCGCGAACTTCCGGCTCTTTGCAGGATGGCCGACATTCTAGTCGCCGCGGTCGGACGCGCAGAAATGATCCGAGGTGATTGGATCAAGCCAGGCGCGGTTGTCATCGACATCGGTATCAATCGGGTGACCCAAGGTGGAAAGCCGCGCCTTGTCGGCGATGTCGCATTTGCAGAGGCTGCTCACGTTCAAGCAATTACGCCTGTGCCAGGCGGCGTGGGTCCGATGACAATCGCGTGTTTGCTCGCCAATACGCTGTCCGCATTCCGTCACACCTTGCCGGCGCGAA
>NZ_RQXT01000284.1 GCF_003863365.1 Mesorhizobium tamadayense
ATCGATGCATCCCATTGAGCACTTGCTCTATTTCGGGGTGGTTTTCTGGCACTTCGTTCTCCCCTCAAACCCCGTCATTGCACTCTACCAGCTGCACTTCGCAGGCTTCGGCGCCGTGCCTGGGCACATCGGTTTCGACACGGTCGAGACCGGCGATGAGCGGGGGTTCGATACCCACGCCTATATGCACTACCTCCACCATAAGTACTTCGAGGTGAATTACGGCGGCGAGGGCCTCGTCCCCGTGGACCGGATGTTCGGCACCTATCACGACGGGTCGAAGGAATCC
>NZ_RQXT01000285.1 GCF_003863365.1 Mesorhizobium tamadayense
AGATTCCTTCGACCCGTCGTGATAGGTGCCGAACATCCGGTCCACGGGGACGAGCCCCTCGCCGCCGTAATTCACCTCGAAGTACTTATGGTGGAGGTAGTGCATATAGGCGTGGGTATCGAACCCCTGCTCATCGCTGGTCTCGACCGTGTCGAAACCGATGTGCCCAGGCACGGCGCCGAAGCCTGCGAAGTGTAGCTGGTAGAGTGCAATGACGGGGTTTGAGGGGAGAACGAAGTGCCAGAAAACCACCCCGAAATAGAGCAAGTGCTCAATGGGATGCATCGAC
>NZ_RQXT01000286.1 GCF_003863365.1 Mesorhizobium tamadayense
GGGTCTCTTCCTTGTTCTTGCGCGCGCACAGCAAAGCCTTGGCGCTCGCCGCGTCCGCATCCGATACCTCGCCGGCCGGCTCGCCATCAAGATCGACCCGCACAGTGCCAGCATTCAGTCTCGCCAAGTAACTGGGCATGCTGGTATAGGCGCGCAGGGCTCTCCTCAATTCATCATCTGACAGTTCGCCGTCCAGCACGCGAATGTCATGATGGATGCCGATCCTAAGCGGCCTGGGCGCTTTCGGATTGAACGCCGCAGGCCACTTTGCCGATAGATA
>NZ_RQXT01000287.1 GCF_003863365.1 Mesorhizobium tamadayense
TGGTCTCTTCCTTGTTCTTGCGGGCGCACAGCAAAGCCTTGGCGCTCGCCGCCTCCGCATCCGATACCTCGCCGGCCGGCTCGCCATCAAGATCGACCCGCACAGTGCCAGCATTCAGTCTCGCCAAGTACCTGGGCATGCTGGTATAGGCGCGCAGGGCTCTCCTCAATTCATCATCTGACAGTTCGATGTCCAGCACGCGAATGTCATGATGGATGCCGATCCTAAGCGGCCTGGGCGCTTTCGGATTGAACGACGCAGGCCACTTTGCCGATAGATG
>NZ_RQXT01000288.1 GCF_003863365.1 Mesorhizobium tamadayense
CGCCCCTTGGAAATATGTAAACTGGTAGGGCGAGGGCATGAAGGCGTCGGCATTCGCGGCGCAGCCAAAGGCGAAGTCTAGCAGCGGCACGCCCCCGACCGCCCCCTGTTCGATGACCCAAGTGACCGCGCCGTGCAGCCCCTCCTCCAGGAGAATGCGTGGAACGTTGGCCGAAATCCCGAAGCCGAGATTGACGGTGCTGCCCGCCTCGAGTTCCTGCGCGACGCGCCGGGCGATTACCTTCTGGATGTTGAACTCCGGCACGCGAAAAG
>NZ_RQXT01000029.1 GCF_003863365.1 Mesorhizobium tamadayense
GATACGAGCACCCATCTGGCTGCCACGGTTCTCCACCTGAACACCACAATGAACTGCTTGCGGGGACCGTTTCAAACGGGCCACGGCGCCGAGGCCGGCCTAGCCGAAAGGCAACCTCGGTATACGGCGCTTCTCGCTTGAATAGAGCGCGACCGCCATCGCCCGATTGCGGACGGCAAGCTTATCGTAGAGATTCTTGAGATGGTATTTCACCGTATTCTCGGAGATCCCGGTGCGCGTCGCGATCTGAAGGTTGGTCCAACCATCGGAAAGCACCGCAAGCAGTTCCCGTTCCCGAACAGTGAGCTGAGACAAGGGTGTGTCATTGACCTTGCCAAAGTCGATATACGGAATGCAGATGCGGCCATGCGCGACCGCCAGGATCGTCTCGAAGATGATTGGCGGGTCGTCGAACTGAAAGCAGTAGCCCTGCGCCCCGAGGCGCACGCACTGCTTCAGGATTCCAATATCGTGGTCGTTGGAAAAGACTGTGATGCGAACGTTGAGCTTGCGGCTCTGGATCTCGGCGAGAACGTCCGCGCCATCCATGTCGGCAAGCTTCAAGCCGATGACGGCGACGTCGAATTGCTGTGTCGTTGCCAGCTCAAGGAAATGCTTGCCGCTTTGCACCGAGGCCAAAAGTTCGAAGCGCCCGTCACAATCCAGCATTTCGCGCAAAGCTGATACAACAAGCGGATTGTGTTCGGCGACAACGACGCGAACGCGCCGCTCGTCTGATTTAGCATCGTTCGATCTTGGCGACCTTGTGCTCAAGAGCTTCCGTTCTGGACGTTTGCGGACCTGTAGACCCTATGTGGAGCAGTCCCGACTGCAGCATTTGAGGGTGCAGTCGAAGCCATTCGGACAAGAGCGTCAAAGCGCCTTTTGCAGTTCCGGCAGGATGACGAACAGGTCGCCGACCAGGCCGTAATCGGCAACCTGGAAGATCGGCGCCTCCTCGTCCTTGTTGATGGCGACGATGACCTTCGAATCCTTCATGCCAGCAAGGTGCTGGATGGCGCCGGAGATGCCGACCGCGATGTAGAGGTCAGGCGCCACGACCTTGCCGGTCTGGCCGACCTGCCAGTCGTTCGGCGCGTAGCCGGCGTCGACGGCGGCTCGGCTTGCGCCGACGGCGGCACCGAGCTTGTCAGCGACCGGCAGGATGACCTCCTGGAACTTTGCCGAGGAGCCCAGCGCACGGCCGCCCGAGATGATGATCTTGGCCGAGGTCAGTTCGGGAAGGTCGCTCTCGGACAGCTTGTTCTCGACAAAGGAGGACAGGCCAGGGTCGGCTGCCGCCGAGACATTCTCGACGGCAGCCGCATTGCCTTGGGAGGCGACAGGAAAGGAGGCGGTGCGGACCGTGATCACCTTCTTGGCATCGGTCGATTGCACCGTCTGGATGGCGTTGCCGGCATAGATCGGTCGCTTGAAGGTGTCGGGCGAGACAACGTCGATGATCTCGGACACCTGCGCGACATCAAGCAGAGCCGCCACGCGCGGCGCGACGTTCTTGCCCGATGAGGTCGCCGGCGCGACGATCGTGTCATAGGCGCCGGCCAACGAGACCACCAAAGCGGCCAGCGGCTCGGCGAGGCGCTCGGCCAGTTCGTCGGCTTCGGCGAGCAGCACCTTGCTGACGCCCTTGAGCTTGGCAGCGGCGTCGGCAGCGCCCTTGGCGCCCTTGCCGGCCACCAGCACATGCACGTCCGAACCGATCTGCAGGGCCGCCGACAGCGCCTTGGCGGTCTGGTCGGAGAGGGTTGCGTTGTCGTGTTCGGCGATGAGGAGAATGGTCATTTGTCTGTTCCTTTCCCGATCGCTTACAACACGCCGGCTTCGTTCTTGAGCTTGTCGACCAGTTCGGCGACGCTCTTGACCTTGACGCCTGCCTTGCGGCCGCCCGGCTCCTCGGTCTTGAGCACCTTGAGCCGCGGCTTGACGTCGGCGCCGTAGTCGGCCGGCGATTTCTCGTCGAGCGGCTTCTTCTTGGCCTTCATGATGTTGGGCAGCGAGGCATAGCGCGGCTGGTTGAGGCGAAGGTCGGCGGTGACGATCGCTGGCATCTTCAGCTCCACCGTCTGCAGGCCGCCGTCGACTTCGCGCGTCACCTTGGCCTTGTCGCCCTCGACAACAACCTTGGAAGCAAAAGTGCCCTGCGCCCAGCCGAGCAGTGCCGCCAGCATCTGGCCGGTCTGGTTGGAATCGTCGTCGATCGCCTGCTTGCCGAGGATGACGAGGCCGGGCTGTTCAGCCTCGACCACGCCCTTCAGCACCTTGGCGACGCCGAGCGGCTCGGTCTGCTCGTCGGTCTTGACCAGGATGGCGCGGTCGGCGCCCATGGCGAGTGCGGTGCGCAAGGTTTCCTGCGCCTGCTGCGGCCCGATCGAGACGACGATGATCTCTTCCGCCTTGCCGGTTTCCTTCAGCCGGATCGCCTCTTCGACCGCAATCTCGTCGAATGGGTTCATCGCCATCTTGACGTTGGCAAGCTCAACCGCCGAACCGTCAGCCTTGACGCGCACCTTGACGTTCGCATCCACAACCCGCTTCACGGGCACAAGGATCTTCATTTCCTGTCACTCCACTAGGATGGATCTTCAATAGGCACCGGCCCAAAGCACTTCCCTGATCGGCTTAGAGCTTTCCGTAAGCGTTAAGTGTCCTGAGCCACAGCTCCTTGTATGCTGCGTCAGTCATGTAAGCCGCGTGGGCGGTTAACGTGACGTTTTTGAGCGAACGATAAGAACTGACTGCAGGCAAGGGCTCTTCGGGAAATACATCCAGAGCTGCATGTCCAACCTGACCTTCGGCCAACATCTGGAACAGTGCGGGCTCCTCAATCAACCCGGCTCGCGCGGTGTTGACCAGAATGAAGCCCCTTGCCGGAAGGCGAAGCCGACGGGCGTTCAGCAGTTCGGCGGTCTCGGGCGTTAGTGACAGATGCAGCGATACGACGCTGGCATTCTCCAGAGCCTCATCAAGGTCAGCAACGAAGGCGCGGTGATCGCGGGGGGTACGGTTCCAGGCTGCGACCTCCATGCCTATGCCGGCGGCGAGATCGGCCATGCAGGCGCCGATGCCGCCTAAACCGACCACCGCGATCTTCTGCCCCATCAACTGCAATCCGCCCAAGGGCGACCAGACGCCGGAACGGATGTCTCGGTCCATCTGCGCCACTTTGCGCGCCGCCGAAAACATCAACGCACACGCGTGTTCGGCGACCGCTCGGTCGCCATATCCTGGCGTGGTGTAGACCCCGACTCCGCGTTTGGCAGCGTCTTGCAGGTCCACGTAGGTCCCCGCTCCCGTGCCCATGAAGATAATCGCCCGGATGGAGGGACAGGCATCGAGGACGCTGGGCGGAACGACTGTATGTTCGACGAAAAGCACGTCGGCCTCAGAGCCCATGGCTATGAGCGCCGCCTCGGTCGGATTTCCCTGATTGATCCTGATCGCATCAGGAACCGGCAAGTTGCGGGCTTCGATGACGCGGGCCAGCTCATCCGTGCAGTCCACAAATATCGCGCGCATCGGGGTTCTTCCTTCTTGTCGGTCGGCGCGGGCGATCGATCTCTTTCCGCGGCTGGAATCACGGCCCGGCGGCGACCGGGCCGTGAAGTTCTCATGCCCTATGCAGCGGCAGATATCTTGTCGGCATCCAAGGCCTCGCCCAGGATCCGCATGGCTTCGTCGAGGTCGTCATCGGAAAGAACCACGGGCGCCAGGAAGCGAACGATATTTCGGTGAACACCGCATTTGATCACCAAGAGGCCTCGCTCCCGCGCACGCACCATCACCTGCTGCGCGCGATCGGCATCCGGCTTCCTTGTCTCGCTATCCGTGACAAATTCGATAGCCCGCATGAAGCCAATGCCGCGCACCACGCCAATGTCGGTATGGTTTGCCTTCAACGCCTCAAGGGCGTCGGACAGCCTTGTGCCTAGCGCGGCGGCGCGTTCCACAAGGCCGTCCTGCTCGAATGCATCCAGGACGGCAAGAGCCGCAGCACATGCTATCGGATTGCCACCATAGGTACCGCCGAGTCCACCCGGAGCCGGCGCATCCATAATCTCGGCTTTACCGACGACGCCCGAGAGTGGGAACCCACCTGCAAGGCTCTTGGCAACCGTGACCAGGTCGGGCTGGATTCCGGCATGCTCGAAGCCGAAAAGCTTGCCGGTGCGGCCGAAGCCAGTCTGGATTTCGTCGGCTATGAGGACGATGCCATGGCGCTCGGTGATCTCTCTTAAAGCGCGCAGAAATTCAGGTGGGGCCTGGAGGAACCCGCCGTCACCCTGCACCGGCTCGATAACGATGGCGGCAACGCGGTCCGGTGCGACTTGCGTGGCGAAGACTTCTTCGAGAGCCGAGATAGCGCCTTCGGTCGTGATGCCGCGATAGCTGTCTGGATAGGCCGAGTGGAACACCTCACCAGCGAACGGCCCGAAATTCTGCTTGTATGGTTGGGCGAAGCCCGTCAGCGTCACGCCAAGCAGGGTGCGCCCATGGAAACCGCCCCGAAACGAAATGACGCCCGGACGGTTGGTATAGCTGCGGGCGATCTTGATGGCGTTTTCAACCGCTTCGGCGCCTGTGGTCAGGAAGACGCTTTTGTAGGCCGCGCCCTTTCCGACCAACTTGTTGAGCCGTTCCGCTAGAGCGATGTACGGCTCATATGCTGCAACCTGAAAGGCCGTGTGTGTGAGGCGTTTCAGCTGCTGCTCAACGGCCGCTTTCACGCGCGGATGATTGTGGCCGACGTTGATGACGCCGATGCCGCCGACGAAATCGAGGTAGCGACGGCCATCCGTATCCCAGATGTAGGCGCCTTCTGCGTGATCGACGACAATGGGATGCGCCGTGAGGATCCCCCTTGGGATGTTGTTCGCGCGAGCGGTCAGGAGTTCGTTCGGACTACGCTGGTTCGACGACATGAAGCATTCCTTTCTCAGCCCGTCGCGGGCTGACAGTGTTTGGGGTAGCGGTGACGGGAAGTCTCGAAAGACATGTCGCCTTCGGCACACGCCTCCAACATCAGTGCTGACTGGTTCGGATCACATCGATTCGAACACTTCGAGGTTACCGACCACCGGCCTGTCACCGCTGGCATCGAGAACGCAGGCCCGACCGGGAGAGACGTTCTCGGCCGTGATTCCGAGGGCTGCGATGTCCGCGGGAATTGCGGCATTCAGCGCGAAGCTTGCCGCAAGACGGGCCGCCGCCACGCCGCCCATCACGCCGTTGCCACCCTGTCCCGCCAACCAGATGAAGCTTGGCTCCTCGGGATCAGATCCGATTACCGGCTCATGATCGGGGGCGAATGTCCGCAGGCCGCCCCATTTGTGCTTCACGCTGTGGACTTCCATGGTCGTGAACCTGTGGATGCGATCAATGGCGATCGCGACCTCAAGTTCATCGGCCTGCGCGTCACAGGGCTCCGACCCCGCCATATCGACTGGCGATACCATGATCCGGCCGGCTTCCGGCTTGAAGTAGAACGTCTCGGCGACATCGAAGGTCATCGGCCAGGTCCGAACATCACTGCCGGCCGGCGGATCAAAGACAACGGCAGTTCTACGGAACGGGACGACATTGCGATAGGAAAGGCCCGCAAGCGAGGCGATCTGCTGTACCCAGCCTCCAGCCGCATTGACCACAACGGGAGCCTCGAAGGTTCCAGCCGGCGTGGAAACGGTCCACATGCCGTTAGAATGTTTAAGGGCTTTGACCTTGCCATTCGTGACGAGCTGACCGCCACGGGCTCGAAGCATTTTCAGATAGCTCGTCAAAAGCGCATTGGTGTCGACGTCCATGCAGTCTGGCTCGTACAGAGCCGAGACGAATTCGCTTGCCTTTACGACAGGGCAGTACCGGAGGGCGTCTTCCGAAGAAGTCAGCTGGATGGACGCACCCCTCCGTGTTAGTTCCTGCGCCTGTGCAGCAAGCTTCGCCTGCTCGCCGTCCCGGGCGAGAAAAAGCGCTCCACGCGGCGTGACAAGTGGAACGTCAGTGAAACCCTCTGGGGGTTGCTCAAGGAAATTTCGAGAGGCGGTAACAAGCCGGCTCCATAGCGCGGGGCCGTAATTTTCCGTCATCACCGCGGCAGACCGGCCCGTTGAATGATAGCCCGGCGAGGCCTCCATTTCGAGAAGAATGACCTTGCCACCATTGCTCAATTCATAGGCGGCCGAAGCTCCAGCAATGCCGGCGCCTATGACAATGAAGTCTGCGGTTTGTATGCCCATCTTTTTGTTCCTCGAAATAGATACTTTTCGTCGAGATGCATTGCGGAGTCAGACTCAGAAAACGGCTTCGCCTATCTCGATCTCGTGTGTCGGCGTCAGCAATTTTACTTCGCCAGCTGTATTGCGTGCCCCAAGAATCAGGATCTCTGAATTGAACCCGGCGATGTTCCGCGGCGGCATGTTGATAACGCAGGCCACCAAACTGCCCACCAAGTCCTCAGCCTTGTAGCTGGTGATCTGCGCGCTTGACCATTTCCGGCCAAGTGGGCCGAAGTCGACTTCAACTTTGTAAGCCGGATGTCGTGCGCGCTCGAACGGCAACACTGCCAGGACGCGACCGATCCTTATGTCAACCTTGGCAAAATCGTCATAGACGATCTGAGTCTTTTCCATTTCTCACCTCGTTTTAGGGAGTGTGCGCCTCCGGAGCAGCGGTGTTGGATAGATCGCCGGGCAATTTTGGCCGTTGCTATCGATGTTGGATATCGCTTCGGCAGATTGTGCTGCGACATTGAGTGATGATCGCGGCAAACTTATTTGGAGATTGCCGTGTCCATCGCCAAGCAACTGAAAGATCCATCGCTTTTTGCAGAGCTTTGTTACATCGATGGAAAGTGGGTGGGAGCAAACAGCGCTGCCATCATTCCGGTAGATAATCCAGCCACAGGCGAGATAATTGGCAGCGTTCCAAAATGTGGCGCTGAGGAGACTGAGGCCGCCATAGCGGCCGCGGATATGGCCTTCAAATCGTGGCGCCGGAAGACTGCGGGCGAGCGCGCTGCCCTTTTGGAGCGGTGGTTCGATCTCATGATCGCTAACGGTGACGACCTCGCACGTATCATGACCTTGGAACAGGGCAAGCCGCTCGCAGAAGCGCGGGGCGAGATCGTCTATGGTGCCTCGTTCGTGAAATGGTTCGCGGAAGAGGCCCGCCGCATCTATGGGGAGACGATACCGGCGGCGTCAGCGGACGGCCGCATCATCGTGCAGAAACATCCTATCGGGGTTGTCGGGGCCATCACCCCGTGGAACTTCCCGAATGCAATGATCACGCGCAAGGCGGCTCCAGCTCTGGCAGCCGGCTGCACGATTGTGATCAAGCCAGCAGAATTCACACCCTTCTCTGCCTTGGCTCTCGGCATCCTTGCGGAAAGGGCTGGGATACCGAACGGTGTCATCAACATTGTGACCGGTCAGGCTGCCGAGATAGGCCGCGCTTTAACAAGCAGCCCCGTTGTGCGGAAGCTGACGTTCACCGGGTCGACCCGCGTCGGCAAGATGCTGATGGAACAATGCGCCGCGACGGTAAAGCGGGTCGGCCTGGAGTTGGGTGGAAATGCGCCGTTTTTGATTTTTGACGACGCGGATCTCGACGCGGCAGTCACCGGGGTGATGACAAGCAAATTCCGCAACGGCGGTCAAACCTGCGTATGCGCAAACCGCATCCTTGTTCAGGATGGAGTCTATGACGCATTTGCAGAGAAGCTTGCCGCCGCAACCTCGAAGCTCATAGTCGGCGACGGCCTATCAGAGGGTACAACTGTCGGCCCAATGATCAATCAGGCGGCGATTGCCAAGATTCAGGAACATGTGGACGATGCTACGTCGAATGGAGCGGCTGTAGTCGTCGGTGGCGGACTGCGATCCGGACTGTTCTATGAGCCCACGATTCTTAGGGATGCGACGGTCGATATGAAAATCGCCAAGGAGGAGACGTTTGGCCCGGTCGCTCCGCTGTTCCGCTTCTCGACGGAAGAACAAGCCGTCGCGATGTCGAATGACACGCCATTTGGTTTAGCGTCCTACCTCTATACGCAGAATATCTCACGCGCCTTCCGCGTCGCCGAAGCCCTTGAATTCGGGATGGTTGGGATCAATGCTGGCTCGGTTTCGACCACCGCGGCACCGTTTGGCGGCATCAAGGAATCGGGCCTCGGTCGTGAGGGATCTCATCACGGGCTGGAGGAGTTTCTAGAGCTGAAAACGCTCCATCTTGGTGGTATCTGAAAGGGGAAAAATACAAATGGAGCAGAGAATTCTACCGCCTGAATTTGAGAATGCACCAAAGCTTTCGCCCGAAGAAGAACGTATTGCGGCTCTTCTTTATGTCTTGCTCTCTACAATCGGCCTTGCGCTCATTGTGTGGTTCCAGGCGTAGCTCAGCCTCGACTTGAAGATCAGCGCCCCGCCGGACATCCTCGGGTCTTTCCTTATGCTGCATTAAGCGGATCGCTGCCACGAACCGGTATGGCCGCGAAGGGGAAATAATTGCGATGCGTAAGCCCAGCACCAATTACATTAACATCGACGGGAAAGCATTGAAGGGGAAGATCGCTACACCTGCTTTCGATTTAGAGTTAACGGGAGAAGCCATGCTCGGAACCGCCGATTCAAATCCGGATATCTTTCTCCTTTTCAGCAACAACTCTCATGGTGACCGACTGAAGGTGGGCGCATTATGGAAGCGCCGCGGTCTAGGAGGTGCAATAGCGTACCTATTGCTGCTGCACTTGGATTTTGGGCGCTGGTCTGCACATCTTACGCGATGGCATGGGCGGGGCGACGACACACTCTGGGCTGTCGTTCCCTTTGATGGTGACAAGTAGGATATTTGGCCCTGAACTCATCCGGCCGGCGAAAGCCCCCGTGGGTGGACCAGGCCGTAGCTGCCTCCGCGCTTTTTGTGTCTGCATTGTCGGCGGTCCAACCAAAGACACAATGGCCGAAATGGGGCCGAAACCAGACTGTCCGGTGCTGGTGTCAAATCGCAGTAAACTGCCGTTCGACCCGACGATAAAATGCTCTTGCAGGCCGAAATGACCGTATCAGCCTGACTGTCCGGAAGCGCAAGCAGCCCGATGAACCGGCTCATAGTGAAACCGATGCGCCGCAGAGCATCGAAATGATCATGGTCTCATCGACCGCTAGCGATTGATCTTGCCGGATCTTCTCGGCTGCCGCCGGGGAGATGCCGCCGAACTTGACCTTTCAGTATACAGCGTGAACTCGCTGACCCCCTGCTTGCGGGCGAGATGGCCCGTCTTCGCCCCTGCCTCGTCCTCGCGCAGCACCGCGATGATCTGCTCTTCCGTGAACCACCATGCCGTTTGGTCGCGGTCGGCGCATCGTGCTCCACGATCCCTACCCGCGCCCTTGAATATCAGAAAAAGCGTCTCGATCCGAATAGTCCCATACCGGTGTCGGACAATCTCAATCCCAATCCGGAGCCGACCCGGCCCCCTGCCGCGCCAGATCGAGCAGGTGCTCGTGCTGCTCAGCGCCGTAGCGCCGCTTGATCGAATCGAGATGGCGATGCGCTCGGGTGAGAGCACGCTTTGGATTCGATTCGAGCCTCCATGTCGGCTTCATTGATGGCGATGGATTCGGCCAACGTCCCTTAGGCAAGGTGAGCGCGGTGAGAGGCCTAGCAAGTGTCTCTAGCATGCTGCGCCGAGACCTAAGCGCATATGACAAATTTCGATCATGCAATGACAAATCTGCTGTCTGTTTAACTTCTTGTTGCCAGAGCGACCTTCTCGGCTCATTCCATTCTAAGTGGGATCAAAAACAGGCAACCGATGACCAACATAGACAGCAGGCGACTCGACATCGATGGGCTGCGGGCACTACGTGCCATTAGGCAGCATGGAGGCGTTACCCGGGCAGCTAAGGCTCTCGACCTCACGCAATCGGCGGTGAGCCACAAGGTGAAGCGCATGGAAACCAGCCTCGGTTGTGAGTTGCTGGACCGCAGTCCAGGCAGCTCTATGTTCACTTCAGAAGGCGAAGACCTTCTCGAATATGCCGTGCGGATTTTGAGGCTGCATGACGAGGCGCTGGTCAGCCTTGCGAAGTCGGACGTCGCCGGCCGCATTCTGCTGGGCTTCACCGAGGACACTACCTGTTCCGACCTGTCGCGCATCCTCGGGCGCTTCTGTCGCCTGCACCCGCAGGTGGCCGTTCGGACGAAAGTCCGGACGAGCCTCGTGCTGCGCTCGATGCTCGAGCGCGGGGAGTTGGATGTCGCCATCATGCAGGTCTTCGCCCACGAGGTCAGGCCTGCAGACGTGGTGCTGCTTCGCGAGAACCTGCACTGGGTCAAATCCCGCGCGCTGTCGCTGGAGCCCGAGGGAGCGATCCCATTCCTCTCTTTTGACGACGACTGTTTCTGCCGACGCTGGGCACTCGACATCGGGCAAGACGGAGGGGCGGCTCTGGAAACCGTCTTCGAGTGCTCCAGTGCCGCGGGCATCGTGGCTGCGGTGAATGCGGGACTTGGCGTCGCGCTGCTGAGCGATCGCCACACGCGTCCGGAGATGGAAATCATCGCTAGCCGTCTGCCCGCGCCTCCAGCGCTGGCCTACGTACTGCGCCGCGCCAGGAAGGCCCGGAACCCCGCTCTGGAAAGCCTGACCTTCGAAATCGAGAGTGAGATAAGCCGATATGGCGGGCTGGCTCTCGCCGTCTAGCTTCAGCGGGGCTACGCAGGGCACTAATGCGCGGTCGGCTCTTTGACATTGCCCACTTGCTCAAACGAGAGCTTGTGGGCCGCCGTCGGTCCGCTCTTGGATTCCTGGCTGACGACGACGACTAGATGATCGGCGGAGAGTCAGGCGAAGCATTCGTGCAGCCCTGGATCTGACTAGTAGTCTGAAACGGGGCCGGTAGCGGAGTGACCGGTGTTGGTGCTCCAAGCCAGGAAAGCGACATCATGCTGTAGCCCAGTGGGCCAAGGCCGCAGATGCATGCCTTGATGCCGAAAGCACCAGATCAACTATTGAGAATGTGACTTCGAGCATCCGGCCTCGCTCAGAAGGGGCGATACCAGAACGCGGAAAAGTTTGCTGGTCATGTTGCCGCGCGGCAGTCAGGTGGGAAATAAATCAAATTCGAGGCTCGACAGCCGCCCGAACGCCCGACAGCTGCAGCCTGAGTGTTCCTTGTGCGAGCATGGCTGCGGGGTTCTTGAATTTCTTGATCGTGGGGTTCTTCTCGTCAACGCGGTAAATGCGCCATAGCTCGTAGTCGTCGCCATACTTCAATGCCAGTGCGAACTCGGCAGCTGACCATTCGAAGCGACCATCGTCACCTGTCGTGGACTTTACTTCTATATAGATTGTCCTTCCATCGGAGGAGACTGATCGGATGTCATGATCCGCACCGGGATTCGTCTTTGAGGTCCAGACGACACGGTCGGCCGCATCCGCGTGTCCCTCTGCAGTCACCCGACGCAGTTCCGCATCGAACGCGATTTCTTCGCCCCGCATGCCCGTCAGGCGGTCGCGCTCCATCTCGGCAGGGGTTCGGTAGCTGAAGCCTCCTCCGTAGCCTCCGCCATTACCGCCGATCTGCGCGACCGGAGCCCCTATGACAGCCAATACCGTTGCGTGTACGGTGTCGATCGGCGGAAGCGTGGGGGCAATCGATTGGCTTGGTGCGGTCGCCGTCGGAGCCGAAGGTCTGCTGGGCGCCGATCCGGTCGAAGGGTTTCGGGAGGCGATGTCGGACATGAGTTGTCCCAGCAGGTCGTTCACTGCCGCCTCCGCCTGAACTGCCGGCCGCGTATCCTCGAACAGCTGATCCTCTGCTTCGCTCTTCGTCCATCGCGGACTCAGGCCCCGGCTCGCTAGGTAGCTTCGAATGTCGGCAACGCTCTGTGCCGCCAGGAGCGGTAGAATTGCAGCCGCCAGCGCTCGGATGTCGTCCAAGCGCTCGGCCCCTGCCACTTCGGCGAGAACCGCCGCAACGTCGAGCCGATAGTCGAACAGGTTTCGAGGAGGCAACAAGGCGATCTCCCCGTTCGCCGCGGCATGGCTGGAAGCCACCGTTGCGGAAATGCCTCCGATCGAGAATGTCTTCTCGATCGCGGCATAGAATTGGACCTTCGACACTGCCGCGAGGCGACTTCCCATCTCCCTCGCAGATCGGTCCGGTGAAAGATTGCGGTTAGTCGCCCAGCGCAACTCTTGCAGCGCTATCGCGAAGTCAGGATCATGCAGCATGGTCAAGAGGTCGGCCTCGTGCGCCGGTTGATACCAGAGAGGCCGCTTCTGCTCGTCGCCGGTGGACACGAAAGGGCTGCCACACACTTCGCTCAGTCGTCGCAGGCCGGATCTGCCGAAGAAGGCCGCCCCCCCGTCATCAAGATCGGCGAAGACGATTTCAGCGCTCTCTTTGGCAATCGCTCGAGCGAGTTCCGGGAAGTCGTTCTCAAGAAGTACGCCGTTCGCCAGATCGTTTCGCGAATGCAGGGTGCCGGTCTGCGCCAAGAACACATCGGCGTCATTGGAAATCCCGTTCGGCAGGCCTTGGTTGCCTCGTTTGGAATAGCATTGGCGCAACGCAGCTCGCTCTGGAGCCGTCGGAGTCCATCCGTTTTCGGCCTTTTCCGCTATTCCTTCGAACAAGATGGTCCAGTGCCGCTCACCGACCGTGCGCTGAGCGCCAAGAGATACGAGGGCCTTCTGAAGGTCCTCGCCTTGTACCACCGGAAAAACCAAGTCAAAGCAGCGCGGTATCATCGAACCCACTAGCGTGTCCTCGGGCGCGCGATAGGCATTGCCCAACCACAGGACAGGGTCGGACTTGAGGTTGAAGGCCGATTTCTTCTCCTCAGCCATAATCGCGACAAGGGCGCTGTAGAAAACGGCGGGGTTCTTGGGCCCGACGCTTGCGGCGCGCCACTGGTTCAAGCAAGCGATCAACGTCGAGTACGGCGGAAGTCGATGAATCTTGGTGGCCTTTACCAGAGCCGCAGGCACCGATCCGACGATCTTCGTCTCGTCGTTCAAGATCGCCCGATTCAGGTCGGTGTCGGCATGCAGGGAACGCGGCTCGGACAATCCTCCCGCTGCATTCCGCATGAACGCGACTTTTCCAAGCGTCGAAAGAGCGCTCGGGGTGAATAGCTTCAAGTAGCGCACGATCAGGGCCGCGCACGCATCAGGATCAGTTTCCCCGGTGGCAGCCCGCTCAGCGAGCGACACGAGATCCTTCGACGACAGTTTTCGCCGGATGGCCAGTTTTTTCAGCAGAGCCCCATTCCTGGACACGGCGGTCGCCGGGGCCATCACGGCGTCCCCGAGAGCCTTCATCAGTTCCCGGGGAAGCTGCACCAGGTCGTCCGCGGCGTGCCAACCACCCCCATTGGCCTTGAGGACCGGGCTGCGCTTTATTTGGCTGATCGTGCGCCTGTTGAGGCCTTCCGCACCCGCGAGCAGATGGCGATAGAGAGCTTCGATCTCGCCTTCATCGGCGGTGCCGGCAGAAGCCCTTTCCGCGATGTCGCACGCCCACTCGTTTACGTCGAATTGCTTCGCCAGTCCCCGTAGAACGCGACTGACGAACAACGCAGGATGCAGCCGTCGTCCAAGCGGCACCGGGCAGACGTCCCAGATTTCGTCTGGGACGATGACCAGCACGCCGGCGCCGTCCAAGGTCCCGTCCGCTGCTAGCGTCGACGGAGAATTCGCGAGGTCCGTTCGATTGTTGTTAGAGAGACTCTTTGAGACCGCGTCGAGCGATTTTCCGAAGGAGACTTGAAGAGCAACTTTTCTGAGGCTGGCGGCATGGTCCGGGTAATGGAATTGCGCTTCGTCGGCCTTGGCTTTTGAGGCCAGGCCAGCCCCTCTAGGTTCTACGCTGCAGCGCAATCTCACTAGGGAATTGGGAGTGAACTGCTTGGCCCCGGCTGCGGCGGCCATCTTCAAGACCTCTTGCGCGGCCGAGAGGTCGGAGCGCACATCCCGGAGTTCGCCCAAGAAACCCCGCAGCAAAGGGTGGCTGGGGACGACGAGCTTTTCGGCAGAAGAGAACACGCCCTTCTTCTCCGTGGCCCAGCAGTCTCTCGTCGACAACTCGGAAGCGGTGCGCTCCATGAACCATGCTCGCTTCGGGGGATGCGACGGGGCCAGAGCAAGATAGGCATCGGCTCCGAACGCATCGAGCCAGTCCTTGGTCAGTAGGTCGGCGGACAGCACGGCGGCCTGGTTGGCGAGCCACTCGTTCCACGGCGTCGCCACGATCTCGGATCGATCAATATTCAGCTCAAACGGAGCGCTGATGCCCACCACCGCGCCGGTCAACGCACCGGGCGCCTTCAATGGATAGTGATAGTAGCCCTGCTGCTGCAGCTGAACACGCCTGCGCTTGATCGGCAACGATACTGCGACCCGCAGTTTTCCCTTGGGTTCGTCGTAGTAGGCGGAGAAATCCGGAATGGTCATCGCGCTTGGGCGCTCGACGGACCGGCCGTACTCAATTTCCTCGGACGATTCGGTTTGTTTCTGGTCGGGATCCGAATTCGACCAGCGCTCCAGCCTGCCGATACGACGGATCGCGTCGATTCCGTTGATGGAGCACTTCTCGGTCAGCGCTGTCTGGAACCACAGCAGATTCTTGCCGGTGCGAGACGACTTGAGCTCGAGACGCCTGATCCCCCGGGTGGCTCCGGCCAACGAGAGCTTGCCGAGCGTATCGAAGAGCTCCGCGGCCATGCCTTCGATCGCAGAGGCTTCAACCTCCTCAGTGAATGCAGGCAATTTGCCCGCATCTCGATCCCGAAACGGTACATATATGGTCACGCCGATGACGCCTTCGCTCGCCGGATCGGCGAGGCGTTTCGTCCCGAGCGTGGGTAGGTCCATCACCGCCATGGTGCCGTTCGACCTGACGTGTATGCGATCGCCGAACCGGAACAACGATCGAAGTCCAAAATTCTTCGATCCGATACCTCGCTCCTTTGGGGCAACTTCCGCGACCCTAGCGCTCGTGTCGCCGACAACGCGGCCCACCCCTACAATCACGCTGAGCCGACTCCACCCCAGCTCGTCGATATGGCGGCCGCTTCCCTTGATGGTCAGCCCGGACCGACCAAAAACGAGCGACATCGTCTCTCCGCCGGCATCGAACTCGTTCTGGACCAGTTCGCGCAACACGTCGATCGGATCGTGTCCGAGGACGAATTGCTCCACGAACGAAGCACCTATGGACTGTGCGAAATCGCTCGGCTCGAAGTCCGGGGGCGTCCAGGCCTCCCCTTGATCGCTGGTACCGTCCGATGTTCTCAGGCGTTCAGTGCGCGCATCCGCAAGCGTCATGTCCAAAGTCCCCCAAGGATTGTATTATCTGCCGACGAAACGAGAGAAAAACAACATCTGCGGCGCCCTACGTCGGTAGAAGTCGCGCGCGTCTAAAGTTGGAAACGCTGGAATCCCTTGGATATTCGCTTGACAACAGGCCCTCAACAGACAGGCAGCTTTCAGCGAGCGACTCTCCGATAGCGAACTTTGGCAGCTCGTCGTAAGGACAGGTCGAGGGGAGGCCCGAACGTAATGTATGATTTCGCCAGTCGAGATCGGGTAGCTACCAAGGAGAGCTGGCTGATAGCAATTGCCCCTCCGACCCCGTTCCGGAATTGGCACTTCATTCATCGTCTCTAGTACAAACGCGGCTTGCGCTTTCCTATAAAGACCGTTTGGGGGTCATCACTGTGTGATCTCGAAGATGCGCTTCAACCGGAATTCGTTGAAGTCGTCGGTTATGACGGCCTTCTTCAGAGGCAGCCTTTTGCCACGAGTCGAGGTGTCGACGATCTCGTTTCCCTGAATGGCAAAGACGTGAGTCGCCGGATCTTTCTCCGGAGCGTCCCGCTCAGCAAACAGTAGGAGCAGGCGCATATCATCTTTTCCGCAACATAATCGTTGAGAAAGTTTCGCATCGGGATGCGGTGGTCGACGGGCATTCGATACCAGCCCTCACCCTCATGCCACTGAAGCCCCATTTCCTTCAAGGCAGGGAGCCAATGATTAATGTTGAACGGCCTCGTAGGGTCGGCCGCTATCAACTCCGCCTGCGCGCTGACAGGCGCGACAGCGGAAATATAGTTGGCCACCTCCTGCGGAGTCAGCCCAGTAATTGCAGCGATAGCTGTGGGGACACATGCGGTCCCTTCGACGTAGTTTGGAACTTCTCTCAGTCCGAGCACGGTGGTCATGGATTTGGCTTCACCAACTGAGCCTCGACGTTCAGCATCGACGCGAACCTCATCTTCATACTTCCGAAAGCCACGTCCCCGGTCAATACGGCATAGAAACAGATGGGAGTTCATCTGAGTATCCAGTTCACCCAGAGGAACTCAGCGCACTCGTAGGCTATTCACTGTGAAAAAATACGGTAGGGGCTTTCGATTTGACCATTTGCATGATGTTCTAAAAATGCGGCGCGGAGTTTCGCCTTGCCGCGGGGGGCGGGGTGATAGTGGTTGCCAATCGGCTCGGTGAGGCGTGATGTTGTTCGGCGCTCTTAACCCGAACATCTTCATGCTGTTCGCAGGCGAGAACCGACTTCTCTACGAAGAGGTTCTGCTTCGAATTTACGACGGCTGTTTCGGAGCCGATATTCTTTTCCCGACGCGCAACGAGCTTGTCGGCATCGTTTATGAGGTCCTGGCGGCGCATCCAGAGCTATGGCACGACGAAGGCAAATTGGTCACGCTTGATGAGGTGTCGTCGCGCGGCCGTCGCCTGCGACCCCGAAATCGCGTTGACGGAGACCGGGAAGCCACAGTCGAAGCGATGGGGAAGGCCCGGCACATATACGCGCGCCTAATAGAGACCGGTTGGCTAGAGGAAAGCCGTTATGGGCTGAAGGTGACGGTCGACATGCCAGCTGCCGCGATGCGTCTAGCCGATTTCCTCTCGACGCTGAGGCAGGGAACCGAGCAGCAGCTGGGCGGCCTGATCGTCGAGGTGCGTAACGCGCTGGAGGCAGTGAAAGCCAACGCGTCCCATAACGCGCTAGGATTACATAAGGCGGCCAAAGACGCATTAGGCTTTGGCAGATATCTGCGTAGCGTGCTGTCCTCACTGCGGGACATCGAGCGGCATGTCTTGGCCAGCCAGGATCTTAACGAACGCCTTGCGCATTTCTTCGAGGACTTCGTCGAGCGGGTGCTCCTGAAAGACTATGCGTCGATCTCGACGACAGCGCATCCCTATCGATTCCGTTACGCGATCCTGGAATCCCTCCAGAAGCTTGAGGATTCTCCAGTCGACGTCGACAGCCTTGCGGCCGCCTATGCGGACACCGGCCTGACGGACGGGCGGGACAAAGCCAGGGACATAGTGTTTGACGACCTCCACAAGATCCGTCGCGTGCTCGCCCAGATCGACGAGGCCTTCTTCCGCATCCAGCAGCATCGCGCACGGCTGGAGGTGCGGCTGCGGAACACGGTGCGGTATGCGGGTCGCAGGGCCGATGCGTTCCTCCGTCGCAGCGAGAAGCTCGTTCTCGAACTCGACCGGCTTGTCGAGCGCCGCGGCGGCAGTCGGGAAGCTGTGTTCGTTCCGGGATATCTGCAGCCCGTAACCGGGCCCTATTCACCGAGCCTGCTGGCGCGACCGCGTGGCGACCGTGCAGAAGTCGAAGTCGAAGCGCTCACGTTGCCCGAGCCAGAGCCCATCCATTTGCTTCGCCGCCAACTGGAACGGGAATATCTTGATCGGATCACCGTGCTGCCAACGCAGGTTTTGGCGTTCCTCGATCGGCAGGTACGGGACGAGCCCGTCTCGGCAAGTTCTCTCAACATCGATGGTCTTGACGACTTCCTGGCATTCGAGGTCTTGCGCCGATCGGCGCGCGGGATGCTCAACAATCAATTTGCAGACGCCCTCTCGCGCAGTCTGCGCGGTACCTACGAGTTCACTGTGGCGGGGCGAGAGCGCGTGGACAACGATTGGATCAGTTGCGACGATTTCGACATACGTCGCATCCGGACTGGGAAAGGACCGACTGGCGATGCTGAGCGAATTTAGGGATATCGAATCCAGAGATCCCAAGACCATGGCGAGGATCACCCAAACCATTCATCATCTGTTGCGTCACCAATTCCTCCATATCGGCGATCGGGGCTCCCCGTCTTTGCTCGAAACATTGCGTCGCGCCGCCACCGTCAAACCTATCGAGCAGTTCTTCGACACTGCAGGTTATCGCCTCGTCATCCGAGAAAGCGAAGGCTGGGCCGGCATCTTTCCGGACGTGGAAAGGGTGGGCCATCCTCGCATGGGGATCAATGAAACCTTGGTTCTTCTTGTGTTGACTAGGCAGTGGCAGGAGGGTGTGCAGGACGGCGACATTGGCGACTACGGGACCGTGCTGACAACGCTCAACGATTCCTACGACGCCTATGTAGACCTGGTCTCTCGCTCGCGCCGGCAAGCCCTAAGGATCGAGGAGTATCGCGACGCCGTGCAGGAACTGGGTCGGCGCGCCGTGGTCAAGCTGCACGCGTTCGACGATGAGGGCCAGGATCAGGAGCTCGTGATCCGTCCGATCGTCAGTCTGTTGGCAGGCGAGGAATTCCTGGCGTCGTTGGAGGGGTTCCTGCGACTCAATCCGGTACCCGCTAACGAGGCCCCTGCCGGTGAACAATCGAGGGATAGGCTGCCATGATCCAGCTTACGGGCATCTCGCTGGTGAACTGGCACTTGTTCGCTGTTGCCGACATGCGGTTCTCAGGCAATACGGCCGTGCTGGGCAAGAACGCCACTGGCAAATCGACGCTGATAGATCTTATACAAGCCGTAATGACCGGCGGGTCGGCCTCCTACCACAAGTTCAATCGATCCGCGGGAGAAGGCGGAAGTAGGTCCGAGCGGACGCTGCGGAGCTACTGCCTTGGCCAGACTGACCAAGCGGTCTCACTTCGACGGTCGGGATTCACACATTTGGTTCTGACGTTCGGCGGGGCGGGCCTCGAACGGCCAGTATCTCTAGGGCTCTGCATCGATATCGCCGAGAACGAGGATGCAGCGAGGGTAACCGGACGGTACGTCGTCTCCGGTGTGGCTGTAAACTCCGACATGCTTCTGGATCGGACGAAGGACGCAACGAAACCATCATCCTGGGCCACGCTCAAGATGCGGCTCGAGCAGGCCTGCGCCGATGTGGGCGGCGAGCTTTTCGAACATCAGTCGACCTCGGCCCCAAAATTCATCCGCGAGTATATGCGGATACTTTTCACCGGGCGGCGTGCGCCCGACCCCGATCGTTTCATCAAAGCATTCATCATGGCGCTGTCCTTCGAGGATATGCGATCGGTGGAGGATTTCGTATGCAGCTATCTGCTCGAACGCAACGACGTCGATATTGCAGAGCTTCGCGGTTCAGTTCAGCGCTACCAACAGATACAGTCGGACATCGCCGAACTGGATCGCAAGCTTGCGGCGCTGAGACCAATCCGAGCCGAGATCGAGCGTTTGGCTTCGATCCTAGAGCAGGAAGACAGCGCCGAATGCATGCGTCGCCTTGCCGACTTGCTGGACGTGTCGAAGGAACATTTTCGGCTCCTTGGCCTGCGCCGGAATAAGGCAATCGAAAAAGGAACTCTTGACGGTGAGTTGTTTCGCCTAAACGACGAAATCGTCTTCCTGACAGCTGAGCTCGAGAGCGTCAGGGCGCAGATAGCGACCAGCGGCGTGGAGGCCAAGCGCTTTCAATTGCGGACCGAACTCGAACTGGAAGCCGCCGAGTACGGCAGGGTCATCGGTCGTCTAAAGGGACGGCATGCCCCGGTCGCCGCGGCTCTGAAGCTGCTCGACAGTAAGGATCGGATGCAGGCTCTTGGTCTCGGGCTGGGCAGGCTTCTGGACGATCTGTCCAGGATTAGGGACGAAAGCGGCCCGCTTCTTCCGCCAGCCTGGCCGCGAAATCCCATTCTGATGGACCAGTTGATCGCGTCAGCGGCCAGTACAGCGGCGGAGCGCCTCGAGCGGGTGACTGGCAAACGTGACGATAGCATAGCGCAGCGCGTTGCTGCTGAAGGCAGGGCCGCCGATATTGCCGCGAGGCTCGGACAGAGCAGGCAGGGTACGGTGACACTGAACCGCCACGTGGCAAGCTTAATGGACTTGCTTCGCGAACGAGGCATGCGGCCGCGCGCACTTTGCGAGGTATTGGACCTTTCCGACGAGACATGGCGTGTTGCAGCCGAGGCACTGCTCGGACGGGATCGGGAAACCATCATGGTCGACCCCGATCATGCTGAGGAGGCGGTCACCCTGCTTCGTCGCGAACGCGGACGTTTCCCGGGCTGCAGGGTCGCGAACACACGCAAGCTGAGATCGAGCGTCGGCGTTCCGGCATCCGGAAGCCTTGCATCGGTTTTCACGAGCGACGACGCAATTGCGATGTCCTTCGTGATATCGCGCCTGGGCAGCGTGAGGCTGGCGCGTTCTCAAGTCGAACTGATGGCGGACGGACGTGCCGTTATGGACGACGGGTCCTATTATGACGGCCTGGTCGTGGAGATTAGGGTCGCAAGCGACTTCAAGATTGGCAAAGTGGCAGCGACGCTGATGACAGGCGTCCTCGAAAAGGAATTCGCCGACGAGTCGGCAATAGCCAAGACGCATTTGGCGAACGAACGATTGCTGTCCGATATTTTCGAACGGCTGGTTCGTCTTTGCTCGGATTTTGGTGAAGGCGATCGTCTTGAGACGCTGAGCATCGCTTTGGCCGATAGCGAAGAGCGAAAAAGGGATTTGCTTGACCGCCTGGAACGCGTTGGCCTGCTGGTGGACCCAAAATTGGATGAGTCCCGAAAGCTTCTCGATGGCAGAATCGCTGGTCTGCGCGAAGAGCGAGAAACCAATCAAAAAAAGATCGGCGCTTTGGAGACCGAACTGGCACAGCTAAGCCGAGTGTTAGGCGACGGCCAAGCGATACGGGGGTCCTGGTGGTCTGTAAAGCATCGTCTCCGGCTGTTTCGCGAACGGGTGAGATCGCAGGCCCTATTCCAACGGCTCCGTCCAAAGTATGCCGAACTCCGAGCAGCCAAGACTGATGCGGCGCTGTCGCAGCAGTTGGAGGGTTATCTCAAACGCTTGACCAGCGACCGTCAGGGTTGCGACGCGGTCATCAGGGATAAGGTGTCGGACTACCTATACAGCTTCGGCGTACAAAGGCCCTTCGATGCCAACTCGTCAATCTTTCAGCACATGAAGCCATGGGTGGAGCAGACCATCGCCGTGCTCGAGGGTAACGATCTGGTTCGTTATCGGCGCCAAGCCGACGAGGCAGCTGAGCGCATCACCTTCTTTTTCCGCACATCCTTTGTCCAGGAGATCAACAGTCGCTTCCGAGACCTCGAACGCGAAATCGACGACGTTCGCCAGGCTCTGCGGAGCAAGCAGCTTCATGGCGAGGTCTATTCCCTCCATGCGCTTGTCCGTCCAGAGTTCCGGGACCTCTACAATCTGGCTAGAACCAGCGAAACGGACGACAAAATCCTTTCGCTGTTGTTCTCGGCCGACCAGGTCGACCATCCCTACCGTGCCGTCATCGAACAGGTCGAGCGGCTTCTGCGTGATGAACAATCCGGTTTCGAGCGATACCAGGATTATCGCAACTACTACACATTCGAGCTTAAGATGAAGGACGTCGATAGCGGCCACGAGACGACGTATGACCGCAGACGTGGCGTTGCAAGCGGCGCGGAGCGTCAGGTGCCGTTCTACGTCATCATAGGAGCGGCCCTTTCAAGCATCTATCACGGAACACGCCGCTCGGCAGAGTTGCCTGGGCTGGGGTTGGCCGTGTTCGACGAAGCGTTCAGCAAGATGGACGGTCAAAACCAGCGGACGATGCTCGAGTTCTATAACGAGATCGGTCTGCAGGTACTAATCGCTGCCCCGACCGAGAAACGCGCAGTCGTTTACGAGAATTTGGATAGCGTGGTGGATGTTTACAGGTTCGGCAATACGGCCGAGGTGGAAGTGTCGAAGATCAAAGACCGCGTCCGCGATGCTATGCGAGAAGCGAACCCCGACCATCTTACGGACGAGGCTCTTCTGCTTCGGATCACCGATCTGGTGAACGACACCATCCCAGCGAGTGCGTCGAGTGGCGGGACGGATCGCGATGAGACAATTCACTAATCTGGAGGCAATGATCGACGACCTGCTCATTCGTTTGGAGAGCCGAGCGCATGAGCGAAGGCTGCTGGCCTATCCGGGAAAGTTCGCAAGTATTGCGAGCGAGGACGATTTCATGGTTCGGCTGAAGTCGCTCGAGGCCGATGGTGCTTTGTTCGTCAAGCGCGCTCGTGTGGACGGGGTGGACATGGTCGTCAGCATCCGCCCCGGGGATATCGCGAAGCTCTACGCTTATCGCGGTCGAACCTCTTCGAGGACCTTGTCATTGGAGGCGGTCGATACGATTCGGGCGCTTCCTGAACTACCCCCGAATGCGGAATGGGTGCTTGAGCTAGTCGAGCATGCCTGGTCGCGGAACGTAGCTTGGTCGGGCCTGAAACCCGGTGATACCAAAACACTCGCTGCTGCGCTCAGCTTGGCAAAGGCCTTGAACGGTCTCCGGGGGCAAGCTGGAGATCTGGTCTCAGTCGACTACAGGACGTTCTCCCGACGCAGCTGCGGCGATAGCAAGGTGCTAGAGAGGCGTATCAGGCTTGTCGTCGAGCTTCTGAACCGACTCTATCCTGCGCCTGTTGGCGACGGTTCGCTGGACGACGTGGACGTGTTGGCCGAGTTGGGCGTCGTCAAGTTCCCGCAACCATTGCTCGTCAGCGGAACACTCTCGCTGGATGGCGTCGCCTTGCCCAGTGTGCCGTTTATCGGGTTACCGACTGAACAGTCCTTCAGACTTGGTGTAACACACCCGTCGTACGTTTTGCTGGTGGAGAACTTCTCGTCCTTCATTCGGCATTGTCGCGAGGTAAACGACGAAAGCGATGCTCTAGTCGTCTATGCTGGTGGGTTTCCAGCTAGAGCGATCTTGAGATCGATATTGTCGCTGGTCGTTCAGACCGACTGCCCGATCTATCATTGGGGCGATGTTGATCAGGGCGGTCTCAGAATATTCGCCTACCTTGAGGCCGCCCTGCAGCGCGTCGGCCGAAATCTAGTGCCGCATCTCATGACTGCAGAGCTTCTAGTTCACCGAGGTAGACCAGCGAACCGCCCTATGCCTGCAATGCCTCGTGCCGTCTCGAAGTCGGCATTGTCGGCATTGTGGTCATCGATGCTCAATTTGCCGTCGCCACTGGAGTTGGAACAGGAGGAACTCGATCCGATCTCGCCACTCGTCGAAAGGTAAACCATCTCGCATGTTCGGAACATCGATCTAAGGCAGCGTTCGGCTGCTCGTCGAAAGAGGTATTCCGCTTTCTCACCAGGTGCTCGCAAACCGTCTCGCGGGCAGTCGCTTGGATAAGTCTCGAGCGGGCGACCGAACTGAGGCGCAAAGCGGTCATTTGTTGAAGATCAGACTGAATGTCAGAAAAGCGATCAAAGCTGCAGTCGCCCCGAAACAAGGTTTATATCGGTTTAAACATGCTCTCAGCGGTGTCCGAATTAAGCCGCGCCCAGAATTCCATCGCGTAACGATCGGTCATGCCGGCAACGAAGTCGCATACTTCGCGGGCCTTAACTGACACGTGGGCAGCTTTTCTTATTCGCTCACGGACATCTGCCGGCATCAGTAGATCACCACGATCGCCCATTAGCGCTTCAAAAATATCGGACACAAGGTCGTAGCCACGGTATTCGCCGAGCTTGACCCGTGGCGCGTAGATGGCCGCAATGAAGGTATACTGCTTGAGCACCTCCTTGCGCAGGCGGATCTCCCTTGGCCAAATCACATCACTGAGCGCTGGGCATTCCTCGTTATAGTCCAGCTCCACCGCTTCGATAAATCTATGAACCAGCTCGGAAGAGAACTGAGTCCGCGCGTAGCCGTCCTCACTCAACTTCCGCGATGCCTTGTATGCCCTTGTGAGTTGGAGAAGCAGGTTGTCGCTCTTGCCATCCTCTTCCCCCGACGCCGCTTCACCAATCTCCGAAAAGATGTCGATCAGGACGGCTTGCACATCGACCCGCCCAATAGCCTCCCTTTCGCCCATCTGCTTGGAAACGGCAGCGGCTACTTCGTCCAGCAACGCGTCGTCGGATGCGAGCATTTCTGCCGGGGTAAGGAAACCGACTTTCAGACAATCCTCTAGATCATATACCGAGTAGGCGATGTCGTCGGCCATATCCATGATGGCACACTCGATCGTCTTGAATTGCTTGCCTTTAGGAAGTTGGTAGTCCCCTAGAACAGACCTTTTGATGTTGGCGATGATTTCGCTTTCCGATCCGTAGTAGCCCTTCTCCAGCTTGGCATCGCTCTTCCGGACCGTTGCGATACGCTTATCGTATTTAAGCGTCGCGGCTAGCGTACGGTGGCACAAGTTCAGTCCTGCGCGGTCGTCACCCCCGACGGGAGTCTTGTACCTTTCCTTCTTCTCAAGCCGAGTGAGAATGCGAAAAGTCTGCGCGTTGCCTTCAAACCCGCCATACTGCAGCATTGCCTTGTCTAGTGCGCGTTCCCCGTTGTGACCGAAAGGCGGATGCCCGATGTCATGAACCAAGCTGGCGGTGGCACAAAGGCTGCCCTTGATCGGGTCGTGCTTCAGGACTTCGGGATGTCTATGGTTTAGGCGCTCGGCAATGCCTTGAGCAATCTGCGCAACCTCAAGGGAATGGGTCAGGCGGTTCCTAAAAAAATCTGACTCATGACCGGGGAAAACCTGGGTCTTCCCCTGCTGCCGGCGGAAGCTTGCGCTGTGCACTATACGCCCGTAATCACGCGTATAATTGTCGCGCCACTCCTTGTCGTGATCGTCGGGCTTGGTGACTTCCCGGGTCTCGTCCTCTTTTCGATATAGAGGTTTTAGCGGCTTAGCCGGCTGCGGGCTGATCTCCACCTTGGTCGTTTGGCCGGTACCCGTCGTTTTCATTAGCCGCTGCCTTACGCTTTTCTGCGCGTTGTGCTGCACGCAGAGCAATGGCCTCCCGGAAGGTGTCCATTTCGGCGTCTGCCTGTTTTCTCGCTTCTATCACAGCCATTAACACCATAACATTCTCCCCTTTTCAATCGGCACTGCCACCGTCTGTTCTCATTATGTTCTTTTTTCGAGCAAAGGACAATCCTCTCACGGAACAGCGTTAACCCTTTGTTTAGGAACGCAAATCCTTGCTGGGACGCCTGATTTCCTGATTACATCGGCGACATGGCTTGTAAGGCCGACTTCACCGTCAAGGATTAGCCCAGCGTTCGCAGGGAAAGATTCCAACATTGTTCGCAGCGCTTCCAAGCCGTCCTCGACCCTAAATGAAATCCATTTCGACCGCTCTCCTGGTACAACCACATGACCGGCCGATGCACTCCGACCACGGTGCAACTGAACAACCCAAACTGCGTTGCCGTCATACACCCATTCGAAACGCACGGAACCGAGGGTCGTTGCAAGCTTGTCGTGGAGCGCCGTCACCTTCTCCACCAAATTTTCAGACAAGAGCCCAGGTCCGACAGTTCCTTGCATGAAGGCCTCGCCTGTGCCCTGCGTGCCCTCGATATAAAGACGGCCGTCAGCGCCCTCAATCGCCGCACCGGAATGCGTGGCCGGCACGCCGCGCTGGCAGATAATAGAGGCGATTGCTGTACCGCTAGGATCTTCGCTGGCCAGCAGCTTGAAAGGGTCGACCCAACCGCGCGTGGTAGTGAATTTTCCGGGCACCTGCTCATTGGGGCAGGTTCGGGTCCACCATTCGCTCGATCCGGTTTCATCGCCGAATGTAAAGGGCGGCAAACGGCGTCCGATAACCGTCGTCTTCGGCACGGCTACGCCAGCCAGGTGGGCAACGAGCAATCCGTATGCTTTGTCGCCCATCATCCTGGAAAAGTCGTTGGGCCACGAAGCTTCGACGCGGTTCAAACGCAGGGGTTCGTGTTCGTCGAATTCCCAATAGAGGACATGCGATCGCTTGTAGCCACACGGAGACGGATGCAAGCTGAACTCCAGTCGGGCGCCCTTTGCATCACTAAAAGCCGGCGCGAACCCATAGACGATCTCGAAGGCGCGCTGTGCCCACGAGGCCGGAAGCGAAGCAAAGCCCGCTTTCTCGACGCCCCGCGGCGTGGCGTCGGGCTTGAACTCGACCACCTGATCGAGAATCACGCCAGAAACGCCTCCGTCACTTACGTCGATGGTCTCGTTGGCAATAGTGAAGTCGCCTTGCAGGGCGAGCCTCTCAAGCGCGGAAAGCACCTCGTCGCGCGTTTTTAAGGCATAGAGGAACTCACGGCTCTGGGTAGCAGTCTGTTTGAAACTGCGGATATTCACCGTGCCATAGGCGCATCGCTCAAAAAGTGCGTCGATGGCCTTTCCAATGTCGGAAAAGCGGTGGTTCGGCTCCACGCCCGCCAGGCGACAGTATGCCAGCACTGGGCCAGAGGGCGACGGCGCAAAGCTGACAAACTGCGCGACATTGAAATGATCGGCAAGCCGATCCAACGTGGCATCCTTACGAAAAGACAATGCCCCGCCGGGGTGTGTCGGTTTTCCGTTCGGAGCCATTGTCAAAACTGCCGCATCGCCACATTCAGACTCTTGCTGAGTCGCTGGTTTATACATTGCGGACCGTAAACGCTCGGTTGGCAAATGACCAAGCCAGAATGCGCGTTTGCGAGCGCCATAGTGGCACACTCCTATCCTATGCAGAGCGGCGGCGTCGATACGCAATGAACTGCCTGTGGTTCTGAGAAGCGGGACCTTTCCTGGCGCCATGGCATTACGCAAGAGCCGACAGTTCTCGCAAAATATGCAAAATATGCTTTCTTCGTTCTGGAGCGGCCGCGGCAATTCCTTCTATTAAGGCTTCAACTTCAGCCTTATCAGGCTCGGACCTCTCCGAAACCCAGGCTTCCAGTTTGGCAGCCATGAGCTTGGAAACAGGCACGACGCCGCGCAGAACCTTGCTAATGTGCGCCTGTGAACGACCGCAATATGCACCAAGTTGCGTTTGGGTAGTGCGTGTTTGCACGGACACGGACATGACACGTCGGAGAAGATCTTGCACGTTGACGAAATCCCAGTAATGCATAAAGTGCATATATCGAAGAGGCAATTTATGCAACAGGTCGTCGCGCTCGCAGCCAGCCAGCCGATATTTTTGAATTTGCCCGCCCCGGACACCGAGGTCATGAGCAACGTGCTTTGGGGGCGATTCGAGGACGTCTTTACCCCGGCATTCTGGGCCGCCCAGGCCTGGATGGACCCGTCGCACGCTGACGGAAATTTCTCCTTGGGCAGAAGCCTGGCTGAGGAACTGGCAGCCTGCCTGCTAGGTGGGCATGGCGCGCCCGCAGAAGTCGGCCTGGCCGCCTCCAACGTGTCGCGACTCATCTCCGTGAGCACGGTCCCACCCTATCTCATGCAACAGCAGTCGAGCTTCTGTCTCGACCGCTCTCTGTAAACGGCAGGTGGGTAAGATACAGGTTTGCCAATACAAGGGCTCGCTATTTGGCGGGCAGCCTAGAAGCATTGCCGCATATACAAGAGAGCGAACTGGACGATATTGAGTTGCGAAACCGCCTTTGTGCTTTGCCGGGGATCGGCCTCAAAACCGCATCTTGGATCGTCCGAAATCAGCGCGGCAGCGATCAAGTGGCCATTCTCGACGTGCACATCATGCGAGCTGGGATCATGATGGGCGTGTTTGAAAAAGGCTCCAGTCCAACGCGTGGGTATTTAGGTCTGGAAGCAAAATTTCTGACTTTCTGCCGATCAGTAAGTGTCCGGCCATCGCAAATGGACGCCGTTATGTGGCGCACCATGCGGAATGTTGGTCCGATCCTAATGGGCATCTTGATTCCTTCTTCGAATTCCCGCTCTAATGCTTTGACATACAGTGAGGGAGATTCGGATGTCGGGGGGCGGCGGAGGAGGCGGTAGGGATGATCTCTCACCGGGCGTCGGCGGTGGCGCCGACCAGTGCGGGAAGTCCTATATCGCGCCGATCAACAGCCCGAAAGCTGCAGTGCTGGGGCCGCTTGCGGCAGGGGCGGTCCTTGATGTCGACGTGCTCACAAGCGGCAGCTCAAGTGCTTTGGTGGTCAAAGATGCGGCCGGCGCCTTAGCTGGCGCATTGACGTTTTTGGGATACTTGACGGTCATCAATTGCATCGTGCAACAGGGTATCGCTTACAAGGCAACAATCCAAACGATTACGGGCGGCGTATATACGGTAGAAGTCGCTCCGCTTTGAGTTCCGGGATAACGGTAGTCGGCGGCATTTATCGGGAGCGTTGCCTGCATCCGACATGGAACGCCGTGTTCGGTTCTGCTGGGAGAGCAGCGCAGAATATTTCCCCGCTCGTGCCAGGACGAAAAAGGCTCGCAGGATATGTCGCTGATCGAATTCGCGATGACGTCGACTTGCTGGCTAAGCTTATTGATTTCGAAGTCATGGCCACTCCGGCGCCAACTGCGGTGACATTCGACTACACACATACGCTGGCGGACCCATCGATTTCTCCACCCTTATGGCGAATTGCACGCCAGGCTCCTATCCCGATCGAAGACGAGAACGTCCTTCGATACGGGATGCTTGAAGGCGACGCGATCGTTCGTGCCAAAACCGCCGTTTACGATCCGCAGTCCGCCTTCAATGGGATCTCGTTCACGGCGAACGGATCCACCGCAGACCGGCTAGCAGTAATTCTCAACCAGCTAGAGATGCGGAATATCACCGGCAACGACGACCCGTTCAAGGGTGCCCAGTGATTCTTCGAGCAGGACAACGCCGAGGTTGTTGTCTTAAAGATGGGCGCCATGGGCGCCCGTGTAATTGCCCGCACCGGTGTGCATGACATTCCGCTCTACAAATCAAATAAGGTCTGGAAATTGGGCTCGGGGGACGTGTTTTCGTCGACTTTCGCGGCACTTTGGGCGGTGCAGGGTATGGGTGCCGAAGATGCGGCTGAGTTGGCGTCGAGATCTGTCGCCTGGTATTGCGAAAACCGCTCCCTTCCGCCGCCCGATCCACGGACGTTGCGAATGCTTTCAATGGAGCCGTTGGTTCCCGCAACAGGCAAGATTTATCTTGCTGGCCCATTCTTTGACTTGGGCCAACGCTGGGTAGTCGAGGAAGCTAGACGGGCACTGTTACAGGCCGGGGTCGAGGTGTTTTCGCCTATACATGAGATCGGACCTGGCAAGGCGGAAGAGGTTGCCACGGCTGATCTTAAGGGCTTGGAAGGTTGCCAAGCAGTCTTTGCTATCCTGAACGGAATGGATCCGGGCACTATTTTTGAGGTGGGGTATGCCAAGAAACTTGGAATCCCGGTGGTGGCGCTCGCTGAGAACGAGCGGGAAGAGGACCTCAAAATGATGGCCGGCAGCGGGATGACCATCACGGACGATTTTGTGACGGCAATCTATCGGACGATTTGGAGCCTAGGTCGATGAAGACAGCTTTGTTGCTTTCAGGCGGGATGGATTCCGTCAGTATCGCCTGGTGGATGAAACCCGACTTAGCTATCACGATTGACTACGGACAAAAGCCCGCAGATGCCGAGATAGCTGCTGCCCGCAAAGTCGCTGAGCTGTTAACTATCAAGCATGAGATCATTCGGGTGGATTGTTCCTCCCTGGGCTCGGGTGACATGGCAGGCACAGCTCCGTTGTCGGCGGCACCCGTCTCCGAATGGTGGCCGTTCCGCAATCAGCTCATTCTCACCTTGGCCGGCATGGCAGCTGTTCGTATGGGGTGTGGAAGGCTCTTGATTGGCACGTTGGCGACCGATGGCCAGCACGCTGATGGCCGCCCTGAGTTCGTCGAAAGGATTTCCGCCCTAATGAGCTTTCAAGAAGGCAGCATGCTCGTTAGCGCACCCGCGATTGGACTGGACGCCGTCGAACTGGTGCGGCAATCAGGCATTGATCAGGCTACTCTTGCGTGGGCGCACTCTTGCCATGTCGGAAATTTTGCCTGCGGCCGCTGCCGCGGTTGCATCAAGCACTTCAACACCTGGCACGCCCTTGGCTGGACTCCTCACTGACGATCCCGTACCTCGAAATGAGCCGGGGACTTGGGCAGCCTGGCTGCCAGAGGGATCGAAGATCATCACACTGCCTCGGCCCGAGCCACGCGCCGACAAACCCTTTATGGGTGTTCTCGAGGCCAGGCGCTCGAACCTCGGCGGGACAATATCCTGGCTGCAGGTTTCAGAACTGCTCTGGCACACGTGTCGAACCCGTCAATGGCGTGGTGTTGGACGTGCTGGGATTCCGATCGAGCATCGGGCACTACCATCTGCCGGAGGTCTGCATGCAGTGGGCGTGATCGCACAAATGGTAGAGCAATCCGAGCCGCCCCGCCTTTACCTTCCCGGGAGGCATGCGTTCGCCTGCCTAACTAAAGCCGAAGACGATGCCCACACAGCGAACGCTGTCGATGCTCGAGTTACCGGTGCGATAGTCGCGGGGTGCACACTCAGGCTGGTCGGTGACTACGCCAAGGTATCTGCAGCTTACCAACATCCCGAAAGTCTTCTGTGGCGCGACGCGGGGATTGTTACTGCCGGTATTTGCATCATTGCAGAATGGATGGGCTTGACGAGCATTCCGATTGGTTTGACGGGGTCGTCGCATCTTCGCCGTTTAGGTTTTCCGGCAGACCGATTTATCGGATTAGGTGCAGTGCATGTCGGGGGCAGATTGTAGACTTGCACCCTGCCAGAAATGGCCGTAGCCAAGGCACATTCCGCTGGACTTCGTTACGCACGCAAGCATTGCTGGGGGTAACAACCCGGCGGTTATCCTCCGCCAAGAAACAGAGACTCTCCAGCCCGCCAAGCGGGCTCGAATCAGTACAGGCGCCGGATTGACCGGCAACTGCAAACTGAGGAGAACGACCATGGCAACCCTGGGCACTGATCAAGGTACCGAATCGGACAACGACAAGCTTCAAACTCCGCCGGAGCCGCATGAGCACATCTGGGATGCGCTAGAGACCCCGCCCAAGCGGGCGAAGAAGGCGAAGTCGCCCAAAAAGAAAGCTCGTGGAGAGGCCGGTGCGGAGCCGGCTCCGGCAAAACCACCGAAGGCTGCGCCCCGCGCCGAGACCAAGCAGAGCAAGTCGGATCTGGTGTTGAAGAAGCTCCGCCTGACGAAGGGCGCCACAATCGAGATGCTGATGGAGGTCACCGGCTGGCAGGCGCACTCGGTGCGGGGCTTCTTGTCAGCGGCGGTCAAGAAGAAGCTCGGCCTAAACCTAGTCAGCGACGTCGGCAAGGATGGGGTCCGCCGATATCGCATCGATGACGGCGCCAAGGGCGGTGCATGATGGCCATGCGAGCCAAGCTCAACATCGAAGCAGAGGTCGCCGCCCTAGGCGACCTCTCCCGCGAGGAACTCGCAGCCCAATGGGAGAGGATCTACAGATGCGCGCCCCCAAAGGGTGTCAGGCGTGAACTTCTGATCAGGGCAGCAGCTTGGCATCTTCAGGCAAAGCGTCTCGGTGGATTTTCCACCGAGACGCGTCGCATGCTCAGGTCCGCCATAGACCGGGTCGAGAAGAAGATCGCCGACCGCGACAGCCAAGCTAACGTCGTCGACGACGACATCAAGGTCACGAACGCGCAGAAGCGCAAACAAGCTTTGCCCGGCACCAGGTTGGTCCGCGACTGGAACGGCAAGACCCATATCGTCGACGTGATCGAGGATGGCTTCGTCTTCGAAGGGAAGATCTACCCCTCGCTGTCATCGATCGCACGCAAGATCACCGGCGCGCATTGGTCCGGTCCAAGGTTCTTCGGACTATGAGCAGCTCAAGGTCCCGCCTACGCTGTGCCGTCTACACTCGCAAATCGAGCGAAGAAGGTCTCGACCAGGAATTCAACTCGCTCGACGCCCAGCGCGAGGCTTGCGTCGCGTTCATCGCCTCGCAGATCGGCCTCGGCTGGAAGCTCGTCCCGGATCGCTATGATGATGGCGGCATCTCAGGTGGGACGATGGAGCGCCCTGCCCTGCAGCGGCTGCTGCAGGACATCCGCGACAAGAAGGTCGATGTCGTGGTGGTCTACAAGATCGACCGCCTAACCCGATCGCTTATGGACTTCTCGAGGATCGTTGAGATCTTCGATGCCAGCTCGGCATCATTCGTTTCTGTCACGCAGCAGTTCAACACCACCACATCGATGGGCAGGCTGACGCTGAACGTGCTTCTGTCATTCGCGCAGTTTGAGCGAGAAGTCACAGCTGAACGCATCCGCGACAAGATCGCCGCCTCCAAGAAGAAGGGTATGTGGATGGGAGGTGTGGTGCCGCTCGGCTATCGTGTGGAGCACCGCAAGCTCGTCATCGACGATCTCGAAGCGGAGATCGTCCGACACCTGTTCGGTCGATATCTCGCTCTGAAGTCGGTCCGCGGTCTTGCAGACGAGGCCGCACGCGATGGCCTCGTTGCCCGAACCCGCGAACGCCAGGATGGGACCGTCGCAGTCACGATGCCATTCGGCCGCGGGAACCTCTATCACCTGCTCTCGAACCCCATCTACATCGGCAAGATTAAGCACAAAGATCAGCTCCACGAAGGCGAGCACGAGCCGATCATTGCAGGTCCGATGTTCGAAGAGGCCCAGGCGCTTTTGGCCACTCAGGCGCCGCGCCGCAGGAGCACGTCGAACGTCACACAGCCTCATCTTCTCACCGGACTGCTCTTTGACGAACACGGTGAGAAGCTTCGATCAGTGCATGCCAACAAGCGCGGCGTCCGCTATCGCTACTATGTCTCAAAACAGTTTGTTGATCAGCGGCGCGGCAGCTCCGACGGATGGCGCCTTCCCGCCGATGCAGTTGAATCGGTAGTTGAGCATCAGCTGAATCGCATTCTCAGCGATCATGACCAAATCGCTGATTTGATTCAGCGATGGGGAAGCGCAGCCGACATTCAAAACGCTATGCGTCGCGCGGCTGAGATCAAGGCTGCCTGGACCTCCGACACTGCCGACCACAAGCGATCACTGCTGCAGAAAATGGTCCGCCGTATCGCCCTTGGTCAGAAGTCGCTGGCCGTCGACATCGACGGCCGAGCGTTGTGCGAACATCTGCTCGATCAACCTTTGCCATCGGATGGCGGCGCCGAGACCCTTTCGATCTCTTGCCAATTCGACATCAAGCGACGTGGCGTCGAGATGCGCATCGTACTAGGCGAGGCCTCGTCCAATAGCGCTGACCCTGACGCCGGATTGATCGACGTGGTGCAACGCTCTCAGCGGTATCTCCATCAACTTACAGATGGTTCTGGCCGAAGCTTGACAGAGGTGGCTAACTTGAACGCGACGACGGTCTCTGAGGTGAGCAGGCTGCTGCCGCTGGCATTTCTCGCACCGAAGATCGTGTCGAAGATTATCGCCGGCAACCAGCCAGTCGAACTCACAGCCCATAGGCTGTCGCGCCTGTCCGGCCTTCCCCTCGTATGGTCTGATCAGTCTGCCCTGCTCGGCCTCTGATTCCGACCATCAGCTGAGCATCGCTTTTCCAAACGGTTGGCTACGGAAATGGGCATGGAGAGACGAACCCCAGAATTCCGGGCATTCTGGGCTGGGAACGCGGCGTCTCCGCCAAGCATTGCCGCGATGGCGTCACTAACCTACGGAAATGTCGACACTATTTTGAGACGGTCGAAAGAACGCCAAAACTGGCGGACTGAATGGTGGGCCCGGAGGACGTATTAACATCGTTGATTTCATTGACTTTTTCGTGGGCTAAAATCAAAAGTCTTCCCGTATTGTTCCGTATGGTCCCGCGACTGGGCGGCGGTTCAGTGCCCTATATGCCACATCCCCGAGCGCGGCTCGATCTGCGGCATGACAGGTTCCGCACCTCCAGGCACCTCTGCGTAGCGCCGGAAAGTGGCTTGCCGGCTTTTTTCGGAAAATACCAACGCATGCGGTCCTCGTCGCCGCGGCACAAACACGTGCAAAGCTCACCCGTCCGGTCTGGCCTTCTGACCGGACTTGCTGCCTAGATAGCCTCGACTTTTCATTGCTTCAAATATCCAATGGTCAGGTTGCGCGCGCACGCCACGACATTCTCGCCGACCGCATCGGTGTCTACGGCATGTCGATGGGCGCGACGCTGGGCTACTGGCTGGCGGCGGTCGAACCGCGCATCGCCTGCGTGGCGCATTTGTGCTGTTTTGCCGACTTCGCCAGCTTGATCGATACCGGCGTGCACGATCTGCACGGCATCTATCTCACGATTCCCGGACTGCTCAATCTTGCTGGCAATGGCGAAATCGCCGGGCGGATCGCGCCGCGGCCGCAATTCATCGGCATCGGCGACCAGGACCCACTGACGCCGCCATGTCGAAACGCCGGCCATGCGCGCCGCCGCGAGCGGCTTTTTTCGCCGCTTCCTTGCCGGAGACTAGCGCGAAGCGACGCGCAGCCCGGCGGCATCGAAGAGGTGCATACGCTCCGGCGGCAGAGCCAAGGTGAGCGGCGGGCCCTGCGTTTCGACGCCCTGCCGCTTGAGCACGGCGACTAGCTTATTGTCGCCGGCAATGGTGGCGTGGACGACGGTTTCCGGCCCCAGCGCCTCGGCCAGCGTCACATGCGCTTCCACCGACCCCTTGCCGCCATCCGAAAGCTCTATGTCGTGTGGCCGGATCCCGAGCGTCGCATCGTCTCCGGGCTTCAGCGCGGCGCCGTTGACGGCAATCGTGGCCGAAAGCCCGCTCGGACCGTCGACATCCACCTGTGTGGCACTGGCCGAGCGCACCTTGACCGGCAAAAGGTTCATGCGCGGCGCGCCGATGAAGCCGGCAACGAACAGATTGGCCGGCGCATTGTAGAGATCGAGCGGCCGGCCGACCTGCTCGATCTTGCCGGCGCGCATCACCACGATGCGATCGGCGAGCGTCATCGCCTCGACCTGGTCATGGGTGACATAGATCATCGTGGTGGCCAGCCGCTTGTGCAGGGCTGCGAGTTCGGCGCGCGTCGAGATGCGCAGTTCAGCGTCGAGGTTGGACAGCGGTTCGTCGAGCAGGAAGGCGGTCGGATTGCGCACCACCGCACGGCCGATCGCCACGCGTTGCTTCTGGCCGCCGGAGAGCTGCCCTGGCCTGCGGTCGAGATAGGGCGCGATTTCCAGCATGCGCGCCGCTTCCGCGATGCGCCGGTCGATCTCGGGTTTCGGCATGCGGATGTTTTCGAGCCCAAAGGCAAGGTTCTGGCGCACGCTCATATGCGGGTAGAGCGCATAGGACTGAAACACCATGGCGAGTCCGCGCTGTGCGGCCGAGACCTCGGTGACGTCGGCGCCGTCGATCTCGATCTTGCCGCCGGTCGGTTGGTCGAGCCCGGCAATCAGCCGCAGCAGCGTGGACTTGCCGCAGCCCGACGGGCCGACAAGCACCAGCATCTCGCCGTCGCCGACATCTAGACTGATGTCGTGCAGGATCTTCACCTTGCCATAGGCGCGATCGATGTTGGTCAGGGTTATCCGTCCCATCGTGCCCTCACTTCAGTCCGGTGCCGGCAATGCCGGAGGTGATGTAGCGCTGCAGGAAAACGAAGACGAGCACGACGGGGATCATCGTCACCACGGTCATCGCCAGGATGTAGTGCCACTGCACATTGAGCTCGCCGGCATAGGTATTGAGCCCTACCTGGAGCGTGTAGAGCTCCTTGCGCGACAGCACCACCAGCGGCCACAGGAAGTCGTTCCAGCGCCAAACCACCGAGAAGATGGCAAGCACCGCCAGCGCGGGTGCTGCAAGCGGCAACACGATGCGCCAGTAGATCTGCCATTCCGACGCATTGTCCATGCGCGCGGCATCGAGCATTTCGTCGGGGATGGTGAGCATATACTGGCGCAGCAGGAACACGCCGGTTGGTGTGGCCACCGTCGGCAGGATGACGCCCCACAGTGAATCCAGCAGGCCGAAGGCGCTGACCACCGAATAGAGCGGCACCAGGATGACCGACAGCGGCACCATCAGCGTGCCGACGATCAGGAGCATGGTGAAATCGCGACCGCGGAACTTGTATTTCGACAGAGCGAAGGCGGCCATCGAATTGGTCAGCAGCGTGATCAGCGTCGCCATTGCAGTGACGAAAACCGAATTGCGGAGATAGCGCAGGAAGTCAAAATGGACGAAGGGTTCGGTATAGTTCTCAGTCGCGAAGCCGATCTCACGCACCGGCTGCCGGTCGGCAATATTGACCTTGATGATGTCCTTCGGCGCCTTGGGATCGATCATCTGCGCCACGATCCCGATGCGGCGGACCTCGGCCATCACCTTGCTCGAGCCGTCCGGCAGCTTCACCGTGTAGAGGGTGAGCGGCTTGTCATAGCCTTCGACGCTCATCTGCTGGCCGACATAGGGCAGTATGGTCGGCGGAAACTCGGCCAGCTGCGCCGGCGTCTTGAACGACGAGCCGACCAGCCAGACCGCCGGGCCGAACATGATGACTAGACCGCCGACGAGCCACAGCCAAGTCACAGTGTCGGTCCAGTGCCAGGAGCGACCACCGCGCCGGCGAGTCAGGAATGCCGCGACGCCGCTCATTGCCGCGCCCCCTTGCGTTCGCCCCGGCGCCCGACCTGCAACTGCACCAAGGTCAGCACGACCAGCACCAGTCCCATCAAGATGGAGGCCGCCGAAGCCAGCCCTGGATTGCGCAGCAGCGAGGCGAAGCCGATCTCGTAGATGTACTGCGTGAGGTAGAGCGTCGAGGTTCCCGGCCCTCCTCCGGTCAGCACATAGACTTCGTCGAAGATCTGCACGGCGCGGATCAGCGCCAGCACGATGACGACGAGCAGGTTCGGCATCAGCAGCGGCAGCGTGATGCGCCAGAACACCCGCGCCGGCCTGGTGCCGTCCATCTCGGCCGCCTCATAGAGGTCGCGCGGGATCGCCTGCAATCCGGCAAGCAGGATCAACGTATAGAAGCCCATATGCGCCCAGACCGAAACGCTGACGGCGGCAGTGAAGGCCCAGAAGCGGTCGGTCAGCCAGTTGTGCGGCTCGCCCCCAAAGTCATGCACGATCATGTTCAGCAGCCCCTGGCGTTGCAGGATCCAGCGCCAGATCAGGCCGGTGACGACGGGCGACAACAGCACCGGAAAGAAGAACACCGCGCGCCAGAAAGAGCGTCCGATGATCTCGCGGTTGAGGATCAGCGCGGTTGCCATCGACACGACGGTCAACAGCGCCACCTGTACGATGACGAACAGGCCGGTGTTGTGCACGGCCTTCCAGAACAGGTCCTCGCGGCAGGTGGCGGTATCCAGATAGTTGCTGCAATCGAGCAGGCGCTGATACTGCTCCAGCCCTACATACGAGCGATCCTGGAGGAAGTAGGCGGTTCCTGATGTGGCCGAATAGAAGAAGTTGATGACCAGGGGCACCAGGACGAAGATGCCGAAGATCGCCATGTTGGGGGCGAGGAAGAAGGCGGCCATGCCGCCGGTGCCCGTCGCGCGCTGCCAGGCCTTGAGCGGCACGTTGACGATCAATGCCAGCCAGAAGACCGGCGCCGCGAGCACAGCGCCGGTCCATGACTTCAATGTCGCAACGGCGCTCACTTGGCCTCGGCGACCTTGTCGGCGATATCCTGGTCGATCTTGACCCAGGCAGCGTCGAGGGTAAGTTCGCCGGCCATCACCTGGCTCACTCGGGTGACGAGCGCGGCGAAGTAGGCATTGGCCCATTTCCACGGCGGCAGCGCGTCGGCTGCCGGCAAGGTCTCACCCGCCGCCTGGACAAACTTGTCGAGCGCCGGACCGACATTCTTGTCGGTCGAACCCCATTTCAATCCGCCTTTCGCGATGACGCCCTTGTGCGCCGGCAGGAACAGGGTGCGCTCGCTGAACTCCTTCACCACGGCTTCGCTGGCCAGGTAATCCATAACCTTGGCCACATCCTTGGGGTTCTTGGTGTATTTGATGGCAACGAGTGCGGCGCCACCTTTCAAGCCCGAACACCCCGCGGTGCCGCAGGGCGAGCCGGTTGCCACCCAGTCAAAGCTGTCGCCTATCTTGGTCGACAGATTGGCGACCTGCCAGCTGCCCGAATAATAGAATGGGATCTGCGCGTTTATGAAATCGTCCGTTGCAGCGCGATAGGTCGAGCCTGCCGCCGACACCCAGGTGTCCTTCAGCATCAGGCCCTTGGCGGTCCAGTCGACGAGCTTGCCGACGAACGCCTTGGTGCCGTCGTCGACCTTCGCCGGCTTGCCGTCGGCGCCGATGTAGTTCGCTCCGAAGGAGACGTTGGCGCCCGAAATGCGGTGACCCGAGCGGTCGATCGCGAACGCTGCCGGCAGTTGCTGGCTCTTCGCCACTTCGGCAGCGGCGTTGATCCAGTCGTCCCAGGTCGCCTTGTCGCCCGGTAACGCCACGCCGGCCTGCTCGAACAACGTCTTGTTGGCGAAGCCGCCGGTGAGCGTAAGCTGGGTCATGAAGCCGGTGATGGCCTTGGAACCGTCGGGTCGCATCCAGTCCAGCGTGTCGCCGAAATTGTCGTCCCAGTACTTCGCGTCGGCCACCAGTGGCCTGAGATCAAGCCAGTGCTGGGCGAGCTCCTTGATGTTGGTGACGCGGGCGATGTCCGGGCCCTGGCCGGCTTCGAGCTGGATCGGCAGCTGCTCCTGGATCACCTTGTAGGCGACATTGTCGAGGGTGATGTGGATGTCGGGATTGTCCTTCATGAAGCGGTTCAGGATGTCCTGGATGACATCGCCTTCGACACCGTCCGAATACCACATGATGCGCACGTCGCCAGCAAACGCGCTGGTCGATGCGAGCAGGCTGACCGATAGCGCGGCCAGCAAAGTGCGGGTCTTTTTCATGCTTTCGTCTCCTCCTTTGTCCGGGGCTCGCCCCGATGATCCAAGCCGCCACACCCTCCTCCCATGAGGGGCGCGGCGATCCTCCTATTCCCTGCGCTGCATAAGCGTCGCCTCGCCGCGCACGGTCCAACTGGTCGGATCGAGGGTCCGGCCCTGCGCCATGACCCTTGCGTCGGCGAGAAACCGCACCGTGCCGTATTCCGGATCCTCGATGATCAACTCGCCATCGGAGCCTGGCTGCACCGACAGGCCGGCAAAGGCGGCGACCCAGCCGTCGAGCGTCGGCAGACCGGCATCCCGGCTGCCGAGGCGAACGATCCAGATCGCCTTGCGCCCCGCCGCCCGCAACTCGTTGCCGGCCGTCGGTCCGCCCTTGATCTCGATCAGCGGCACATCCGTCTTCAGCATGGCAAAGGCGTTGCCCGATTGCGCGAAGGCGCGATGGTCATCCACCTGCACGGCATCGAAGGCGCTGGCCGGGAACCAGGCGTGCGTGAAGTCGGGCTGTTCGTCCGAACAGGCAAAGCTGACGACGGCAAGGTCGCGGTATTGGTGAACCCGCGGCAAGGTGCCGGAACCGCCCCAATAGGACGGGCGGCCATAGCCGGACTGCAAAACTTCGCCCGGATGGTTGATCCATATCTGCGCATCCGCATTGTTGCCCAGCCGGGCATGGATGACAGTCTCCTGGTAGCCCCACTGGCTCCAGCGATAGCCGGCGGCGCTACCCATCGCATGGTTGCGCGTCTTGTGGTGGTAGAGCCGGGCGAAGCGGTCCTGTCCCTGCGCAAAAGTCCATTCCCACGCCGTATCGTCGGCGAGAGAGGCAATAGGCGCCAGCTCGGCGGGAACGCTCAAGCCGTGGTCTCGAAGGCAGAGCGCCAGCTGCGGCAGCGCATGGAAGCGCATGCCGTAATTGCCCTTGCCCCAGACCATGCGGCAGATGCCCGATAGCTCCAGCGAGCGCGCGGCGCGCAGCGTGTGCTCATAGGAGCGGCCTTGCGCGCCGGTCAGCATGCCGTGGTGCGCCGAGCGGGCGACGATCTCGAGCAGGCGGATGATGGCTTTGCCGGCACGCTCGGCGATGTCCTTGTCCGGAGCGAGTGCATAGAGTGCGCACAGGCCCTTGAGGTCGATCGGGAAATAGGGCGCCGAGTTGAACTCGGCCATCTCCCATGCCTCGAAATGATCGAGCCACGCCCGCACCCGCGCCGCTCCCACAGCCGACTGCTCGCGGCCAAGACGCCCAGAGCGCACGAAACGTTCGGCGGGCAGAAGCCCACCGGCAATATAGGCAGCGGTATGGAAGAGCAGCGCGTGGTTCTCGGAAAAATACCACTGCACATCGTTGCCGAGCTCATCCATCCAGTAGCGATAGCCGAGTATGGCCTTGTCGACGCGCGGGCGCAGGTTGGCTTCTAGCCGATCACCGTAAGCCCCGCGGCACCACAACAACGGCACCAGGATGAAGTCGGCGCAGTCGTGACAATCCTCGATCGCCGGCAGCGCGCCGGAGATCATGACGTCGGTTTCCGCACCCGCCTGCCCGATCGCCAGGCGCGCCAGCGCGCGCACCGTGTCTGCCTCGGCATGATCGGCGACCTCGTTGAGCGCCTCATCAATGCGCGCGGCAAGCGTTGCCGGTGCGGCGCCCTGGCGGCGCGCATGGCAGATCTCGACGCCGAAGACACGAGATGCGCTGTGATCCCCGATGGTCAGCGTCACTTTGAAGTGGCGAAAGTCGGCTGGCAGCTGCTCGGTATCGGCAATCGGCAGCCGCGTCTGACCTTTGGCCAGATAGAAGGCGAAGCGCACCGGCGCCTCGATCGACATGAAATCGCCCTCGATCTCGACCGCGACTTTTGCGTCACGCGGCAGGGCCACGCCGGTGACCAGAGCCACAGCGCCGCCATCATAGGCAGGACGCTCGAAATGCATGTCGTCGAGGGCTGCTTCCATTGCGTCGGCGACGCCGCCCTCAACCTCGATCGGCAGCGCGATAGAGATTGCCGGCCCCGAGAGATAGTCGAGCTGGAAATAATAGCGGGCGTCGCGTTCGGCGAGATCGTCGAACCAGATGCGGATGGTGTTACGGCCGGCCTTCAGCGCGATGCGAAAGTCCTCCGCGCTTTCCAGATTGCGGCCATAGGGCGCCATCCAGCCGCCTTCCGCGCCATTGGCGAAGAGGATGGCGCCGCCGCATGTGCGTAGCCTGAGCAGGGCCTCGCCGGCCGAGGCGGCCTCGATGATCGTCTCGGCCCAGGTGCCTAATACCGTCGGCCGGAACCAGAAGCCCGACAGGTCGACGCGCGGCGAGGCAAAGGGCAGCCAGATGCGCTCGGCGCTGAACTCGGCTGCGATTTGTGGCCGGGCCGCTTGCCGCGGCGCTCGGCTGCGAACTCGGTGCGGCACGGATATTCATGCGGAATGAAATTCTTGTGCTTGGTCAGGAAGAAGAAGGGATCCATCTCCCCCCTCATCGGCTGGTCGGCGACGTCGTAGCGCTGCTCGGCGATTGAACCTAGCCGCCAGTAAACGATCGGCTGGCCCGACGCGACCGGCCGGCGCAAGGCAAAATCGGCTTGCATGTTCTGGGCGGCCTCACTCATCGCAAATCCTTCACGGCAACCGGATCGACATCGGTATAGGCCTGGTTCTCGCCGGTCATGCCCCAGACGAAGGCGTAGGGACCTGTGCCGGCGCCCATATGGATAGACCAGGCCGGCGACAGCACGACGTCACCGTCGGCGACTATCAAATGGCGGGTATTGTCCGGCCGGCCCATCAGGTGGACCACACGGTCCGCTGCTCCGAGGTCGAAATAGCAATAAGCCTCCATGCGCCGCTCGTGCAGGTGCGGCGGCATCGTGTTCCACACGCTGCCGGGCGCGAGGTCGGTGATGCCCATCAGCAAGAGGCAGGAAGGCGCCACTTCGGGATGGATATACATGCGCAGCGTGCGCTTGTTGGCGCGCGCCTCCTCGCCCAGCACCAGCGGCTTGGCTTCGCCCTTGGCGATGAGACGATGCGGTATCTCGGCGCCGGCCGGCACGGAATTCATGTAGAAGTGCGCCGGCCTCTCTGGATCGTCGCTCTCCAGCGCGACCTCGCGTGCGCCCCGTCCGATATAGACGATGTCGCGGTCGGCGACCGCGAAGCGCCTGCCGTCGACAGTGACAGTGCCGCCGCCGCCAAGATTGGCGATGCCCATCTCGCGCGCCGTGAAGAACAGCTCGGTGCCGACATCGGCGCCATGGCCGAACAGCAGCGGGTTGGCCAGCGGCACCGCGCCGCCGACGATCATGCGATCGATATGGGTGTAGACGAATTCGATCGCGCCGGGACGGAACAGGCCGTCGACCAGGAATTCGGCCCGCAGCCGCTCGGTGTCCATGCCGGAGATATCGCCGGGCGATGCGCCGTAGTTCGTCCGCATCATGCCGCCTCCACCTTCGCCTGCAGATGCCGCGAGCCTTCGGTCAGGCACAGTATGGCCAGCGCCTGGCCGTAGCCGGTCGGCTGGATCGGGATGTCGCGATAAAATTGCAGGTCGTGACCCATGCGGGTGCCGTAGGACACGTTCGCCACCACGCCCCTGTCGTCGATATTGGCTACCACCGCTTCGAGTGCGCGCAGGCCGGCGGCACGACATGCAACCGGGCCGACGCCAATCCGCGCAGCCTTCATCAGCCCATAGCCGAAACCGGCGGTGGCGGAGATCTCTTCATACGAACTGGGGTCGTCTAGCAGCGTGCGCCAAGCACCCGAACCCGTCTGCAGCTTGAGCAGCGCCTCGATCTGCGTCTCCAGCACGCCGAGCAAATAGGCCCGCACCGAAGGCACGATCTCGGCGAACTCGACCAGGTCGAGGATGCCAACGGTGATCCAGGCATTGCCTCTCGCCCAGCGGGCACGGGCAAAATTGTGCCGGCCCTCGAACGTCCAGCCATGGAACCACAGGCCGGATGCCGGGTCAGCGAGATAACGTGCGTGGACGAGGAACTGCCGTTCCGCCTCGTCAATGAGGCGACGCTCACCGGCAGCCTGGCCGAAGGAGGCGAGAAACAGCGCCACCATGAACAGCGTGTCGTCCCACAATTCGTCGTCGTTGACCCGATCCGAAACATTGTGCTGGAAACCGCCTTCCGGCGTCCGCGGCATGGTGGCGATTGCCCGTTCGGCCCAGTCGCGCAAGACTGGTTCGTAGCGCGGCTGGCGCCGGCGCCGCCACAATTCGCTGAGGCCCAGCAGTGGCGCGGTTGTGTTCACGTTCATCGCCGGCAGACCGGCCGCAATATGGCGGTCGTACCAGGCCTCGATCGTCTGCAGCAGCCTTTCGTCGCCGGTCTGCGCCCATAGCCGCACCAGCCCGTAGAGCCCGACGCCTTGCGGCCATTCCCAGCTGTCGAAGCTGACATAATCGCCCGGTGTCCCGTCGAGATTCGGCTCATCGAACCGCCCGTCATGGCGCAGGCCAGTCATGCCGGCCACAAGGCTGGCAAGCACGGAATTCAGGCGTTCGGACGACAGCGGCATCACTCCTCCGGGTTTTTCCGCTTCCGTCAGAACTGTCCCACAGGCATTTTTCTTGCGCAATCTGAAAATTTTTTGCAGATTTGCCCGACACCTGTGTTGAGTGACTTTGCCGGAGACGCGGGAACATATGACCATCCAGGGCAAGCGCGGCCGCCCCAGCCGCCGTATTCGACTTGAAGAGATCGCCGCGCGGTGCGGCGTGTCGGTCAGCACCGCCTCGCGTGCGCTGAGTGGCGTCGGCGGCGTAAGGGATGAACTGCGCACCACGATCATCGAAACCGCGAAGTCGATGAATTACGCCATTCCGGCCTCGGTCGCCGGCCGCAAAGTCATCCTGGCGGCAAGCAGCGTGGCCATGATCGACAGCGCCCGTTCCCAGTTCACCTATCACGTCCTTGACGGCCTCAACGAACGCGCTCGCATGCTCGGCGTCGAACTGGTTACCCGGCCGGTGGCGACATCGCAGGACGAAATCGCCCTGTTGCGCGACTCCGAGAGCGACGACAGCGTCGCCGGCTGCCTGTTCCTGACGCTCGACGATGACGACGTGCTGACGCTGACGGCCGGCCTTTCCAAGCCGGTCGTGCTCGTCAATGGCGACGATCCCTCGATGCGCCATTCCAGCGTGACGCCCTGCAACCGCTCCGCCGCCATGATTGCCGCCCAGCATCTGATCGGCCTCGGCCACCGCCGCATCCTGTTCCTGATGCGGCGCGGCCGGCGCACGATCGAGCGGCGCTACGAAGGCTGGCGCGACGCACTCATGGCAGGCGGCATCACCGGCTTCGAAGACCTCGTGGTCGAGGTCCAGGACTGGCTGCCCGAGCTTGCGAGCAAGGCGGTGAAAGAGCGCATCGCCGCCCGCGGCCTCGATTTCACCGCCGTGCTGACTGCCGGCGACAGCCTGGCCTTCGGCGCCATCGCCGGCGTCCAGGAAGCCGGATATTCGGTGCCCACCAATGTGTCCGTCGTCGGCATGGACGACCTGCCGCTGGCGGCCTTCTGCAGCCCGCCGCTGACGACGATGCATATTCCCATGCGCGAGATCGGCTCGGCCGCTCTCAGCCTGCTGCTCGACGATATGGCCCGTTCCGGATTGCCGCGCCGCGTCGAGCTCGCCTGCAATCTGGTGGTGCGCCAGTCGACGGCACCAGCCCGGGCCGGCGCCGGCCGTCATCAGCCGGCGCCTTGAGTCCGAGAGGCGCCACCGGCAAAGAGCAGTGGAGACCCCTCTTGCGTCTCCAGTTCCAGCACACGTCCGAGCAGGATCATATGGTCGCCGGCCGGAAAACGGTCGGCGACGCTGCATTCGAAGCGCGCCAATGCCCGCGGCAGCAACGGCACGCCGTGCTCGTTCCAGCTGAGATCGAGACCGGCAAAGTCGGAGCCGGATTTCGAAAACCGCCAGCACAGACCGGTCTGGTCTTCCGCCAGCACGTGGATGGCGTAGTGGCCTGCATTGGCGAAGGCATCGAACCGGCGCGAATGGCGGCCGATCGACCACAGCACCAAAGGTGGATCGAGCGACACGGACGAAAAACTGTTGGCGGTGATGGCGACCGGCCCGTCTGAGGTGCCTGTGGTGACGATCGTAACACCGGTGACGAAGCGCCCGAAGGCACTGCGCAACAGGCGCGGATCGCAGACGAAATGTTCCATCAGCGCCGCTCCCCCGTTCCCAATGGTGTCGCCGGGACCCGGTCCGGCACCCGGCCATAGGCGTGCGGCAGCGAGCAGGTCTTGAGTTGCGGCAGCACCTTGGTGCCGAAGTGACGTGCCTCGTCGAGGTGCGGGTAGCCGGAAAAGATGAAGGCGCGGATGCCCATCTTCATATACGCCTCGATCTCCGACAGGACCTGGTCGGCCGAGCCAACCAGTGCCGCGCCGCAGCCTGACCGCGCCCGCCCGACCCCCGTCCACAGATGCGGTTCGACATAGCCTTCCACGTCGGCGAGTTCACGGTTCCTGGCCTGGTGAGATACGCCAAGCGACCCGGCATCGAGCGCCCGTTTGCGGATCGCCCTGCCCTGCTCGTCGTCCAACTTCGAAACAAGCTCGCGGGCATAGTCCTTCGCCTCGGCCTCGGTATCGCGCACGATCATGTGGACGCGCAGGCCGTAGTCCAGCGTGCGCCCGTGGCGGGCAGCGCGTTCATGCACGGCTTTCATGCGGCCGGCGAGCTCCTCCTTCGCCTCCGGCCACATCAGATAGACGTCGCACTGTTCGGCGCAAAGCTCGAGCGCGTCGGGCGAATAGCCGCCGAAATAAAGCAGTGGGCCGCCATTCTGCTGATAGGGTTTTGCCGGCGCCGTCGGCACTCCCTTGAAACGATAGACCTCGCCCTCGAAATCGATGCTGTCCCGGGTCCAGGCCTGGCGCAGGATCTGCACCACCTCGCGCGAGCGCTTGTAGCGGTAGCCGCTGTCTGCCGTCTCGCCGGGAAAATCCGACGAGATGATGTTCACCGTCAGCCGGCCTTCCAGCATATGGTCGAGCGTCGCGATCGTGCGCGCCAGCATGATCGGCTGCATCTCGCCGCAGCGCACGGCGGCGAGCAGGTTGATCTTCGAGGTGATCGGCGCGCAGCCGGCGACAAAACTTAGCGTGTCCTGGCCGACCTGATAGGACGACGGGCATAGGATATTGCGGAAGCCGAGTTCCTCTGATGTCTTCACGATCTCGGAGCAATGCGCCCAGCTCGACCGCAGCGCGCCGTCCGGCACGCCTAGATAGCGATAGTCGTCCGCACAAAGCGCTGCGAACCAGGAGACTTCGGCTGCGTCGAGATCCGGCGAGGTGATTGGGACGATGGTCATTACGGCTCTCTAGAGAAAGTCGCTGGCTTGAGCGCTGCGAATGGGGCTTGCGTAGCATCTGATTTGATGTAGATCAATACTGTATCAATTTGGATGCCACTGGAGAATCGAGATCACTTGGGAAGCGGGATGCAATTGACAAGGGCCGATCCCGGCCACCGATCGAGCCAGATGCGCGGCCCCCTGCCCGTCCACTTGCAGATCAGCGAGATGCTGATCCGCGAAATCGCCGCCGGACGCCTGGCCGACGGGGCGCGGCTGCCGACCGAACGAGAGATGGCCGCGAGCCTGGGGATCGCCGTCGGCACCCTCAGGCGCGCCCTTGCCGACCTAACTGGAAAAGGGCTCCTCGACCGCGTCCAGGGGTCGGGCAACTATGTGCGGGCGCGCGGCGACCTGCTCGGAATCTATGCCTTCTTCCGGCTGGAACGCATCGGAGGTGGCGGCCTGCCGACCGCCGACCTCCTGTCGGTCGAGCGGTTGCCCAAACCTGCCGATCTGCCGGAATTCGGCAGCGCGCGAGAAGCCCACCGCATCCGCCGTCTGCGCCGGCTTGATGGTGAGCCGGCCGCGGTCGAGGAGATCTGGCTCGACGCAAGCCGTGCCGAGCGGCTCGACAGCGAGGACCTCTCGGAATCGCTCTATCTCCACTACCGGATGGCGCTCGGCTTCACGATCGCACGCGCCGAAGATCACGTCGCCGTTGCGCCCGTGCCCGAATGGGCTCCGGCCGAATTCAGGCCACTGGCCGGAACGGTCGTCGGCTTCGTTGAACGCCTCGCCTGGGCCGGCGACGGTGCCGGCGTGGAATGCTCGCGCACATGGTTCGATCCGGGTGTGGCGCACTACATCTCGCGTTTCAGATAATCGGAAGGAAGAGCGTGACCAAAACATCGATCGGCTACGGAATCGTTGGCTGCGGCATGATGGGCCGCGAGCACATCCGCAACATCGCTTTGTTGCCGGACGCGCATGTCGCCGCGATCTTCGAGCCCGACTCAGAAATGCTGGGTGCAGCGCTGGCATTGGCGCCGGATGCCCGGCCGGCAGCGTCGGTCGCCGAACTGCTGGCCATGAACGAGGTCGACTGCGTCCTCATCGCCAGCCCCAACCACCATCACCTTGCCCAGTTGGAGGAGATCGCCGAACGACGGCCGCTGCCGGTGCTGGTGGAAAAGCCGCTCTTCACCGATGTCGCCGACGCGGGCCGGATCGCGGCGCTGAAAGCCCGGCTGCCGTTCGTCTGGGTTGCCATGGAATACCGCTACATGCCGCCCGTTGCGGCCTTCCTTAAGCAGGCCAGCGACGCCACCGGCGGCATCCGCATGCTGACGCTGCGCGAGCACCGCTTCCCGTTCCTGACCAAGGTCGGCGACTGGAATCGCTTCAACCGCAACACCGGCGGCACCTTTGTCGAAAAATGCTGTCACTTCTTCGACCTGATGCGGCTGATCCTCAAATCCGATCCCGTGCGCGTGACGGCGAGTGCCGGACAGGCCGTGAACCATCTCGACGAACGCTACGGCGGCGAGACGCCGGATATTCTCGACCACGGCTATGTACTCGTCGACTTCGTCAGTGGCGCGCGCGCCATGCTGGAACTGTGCATGTTCGCCGAGGGCAGCCGCTATCAGGAGGAACTCTGCGCCGTCGGCGGCAACGGCAAGATCGAATGCCTGGTGCCCGGACCCGGCCGATTCTGGCCGGCGCATCTCGGATCAGCCCCGGTGCCCCAGCTCATCGTCAGCCCGCGCAATCCGCCGAGACCGCAGCTTCTGGAAATCCCGGTCGAACCGCAGCTGCTTGAGGCAGGCGACCATAACGGCTCGACCTATTTCGAGCACGCCCGCTTTGTCGCGGCGGTGCGCGGGCAGGGCAAGGTGGAGGTGACTTTGCAAGACGGCTGGTGGGCCGTCGTCATGGGTCTTGCCGCCGAAATCTCCGCCCGCCAAGGCCGCGCCATCGACCTCGCCAGTGAATTCGCGCTGCCAACTTAGGGAGTGCTGCCCTGGCGAGATGGCAGCCAGCGGCCACCATCATTGCAAGCCGGCCACGGCGAAATATTCCCACATCGTTCGTTGCTCGAATATCCGAGGGGTTCGAGTCCAAAACACGGAGGTTAACATAGTCATAAAACAAAATAAAATCAATAAGTTAAAGTAATGGTGGGCCCGGAGGACGTCTTAAAGATCTTGATTTTGTTGGGTTTTTCGTGGGCGAAAATCTGAAAGCTTCCCGTATCGTCCCGTATGCTCCCGCGACGCCAAACAGCCGACCGTAGCTAACCTCGTTCGCGAACGTTCGGAGACAGGGTCTAGAACGCCGGAAATGGGCACGCAAGCGGACGGTCAGCTTCTGCATACTCAGGCCGTCAATTTCCTACGCGCAGGACGACATTCGCATTACGAAGCAGATTGAGATAGAACAGAAGCAGTGTGGGTTCACGGTTTCGCAATAGACCTGCCCACGTTCTATTGCGCCCAGCATGTCATCTGGCCTCTATCCTTAGCGCAGTCAGCGTCTCGGGCGTAATCGTGCCGGTTACCTTCAAAGAGTAGTCCGCCTGCATGCGCAGTAGCCCGGCCCTCAGCTCCGGATTCATCTCGCCGTCTATCTCGCCGCTGTAATAGCCGAACGCGAGCAACGCGAACTGGACCTCTTGGACGATGTCCTTGAACTTGTAGGCATTGCCTGGGAGTGTCTTCAGCGGTGCCGGCGCCGGCGCGATAGCGGGCGCCTGGTAGGTCGGTGCGGGTGTTGACGGCGCGTTATAGGCCGGGATCCGTTCGCTTGGTGCCGGCGGGATGTAGGAATAACCGCCCGACGACGACCGGTGGCTCGAATGTGAACTATGGCTGCTATGGCTCCGATGTCCGGCCAGCGTGTACAGGTGGTCGAGCTTGAAAATATCGAAGAGAGACTTCGTCCTTCCAAGGTCGCCGTCCAACGTTGGCTTGGTCGGCAGCGCTTGTGCGTTGGCGGGCAAGAATCCCGCCGCGAGCAGCGACGGTATCGCGAAAAGCCGCTTCTTCATTGGATAGCCCCCAAATTGCTGTATCCGTGGTTAGCTGGATGCCACTCGAAAAACCCCCCGCACCTAGCCTTCAACGAGCATCCGTCACACTCCTCTCGGTAGGCACGCTTCCAGTCGGAGATCGTAGCCGGCGCCAGATGGCGGTATGGCTCCGGTACCGTGCAGAGTGGGAAATTGTAGAGCCAGGCATCTATTCCCCGGCTCCGCACGAGATCGATGGAACGGCTGACGACATCGAAGCCTTCCGAACTGTCGTAGAAGAGCGTCTTCCAGTTCATTCGGCCGAAGCCGATGTTCTCCATCTGCATGACTGCCCATGTCCGGATGAACGGCAGAGTGGAGATGATGAATCTTGCCAGTAGAGGCAGCCAATCCGCATTCGGACGCATCAGCACGGTGCGGAGCTCTACCTGGGCACCCAGGCGGCACATGAGCGCCAGGTTCTCCAGCAGTTGGGCGTGCGCGCCGGTCTTCCCGACGATCTCGTCATGAACAGCGGGATCGCAGGAATAGAGAGGGATCCCCCAGACCACCCTTCCCCGATCGATACGACTCATTGCCTCCCAGTCATCCAGATCGAAATGCTGGCCATTGGTCAGGACGTGGAAGGAAAGGTCCGGGCGCGCCAAAAGCACCCTTTCTAGAAATCGGAACAGCTGAGTTTTGAAAAGCGTCGGCTCCCCACCGGAGATCCCGATCGTCGCACCTTCCGGCGCAAGCAACGCCGCAGTCTCGAAATGCGGGAATAGGTCGACATGGTGGTTCTTGGGCGGCTGGGAGCACATCAAGCAAACCTGGTCGCACCGCTCGGTAACCAGGAAGGTGTTGTGTTGCGACGCACTACGGATAAGGCGATCCGCAGTTCCACGCCTCGGGTTCACGAGCAACACGTCTCCATCGACCTTGGAAGGATCGATGCCAAGGATTCGTATCGGACCGCCCTCGCCGACGTAATCAGCCCCTTCCGGGCCGACGCGCTCCAGCGCGACCTCGAAAGGGTTCATTTGTTCAGTGCTTTGCTCGCCGACCGCGAACTCAAACGAGCGAAGCCGGACCACGAAAGGCTGGTCGGCGTTAGCTTCCACCTTGATGCGCAAGGGTATCATGGGTGCACCGGCGCCAGGTCGCCGGTGCACCCGGCAACGCCGAGCCAGGCGGCCAGCGAGGCGCGCGTCGGCTCGTCGTTTCGGTAGAGGAGCTCAAAAACCTTGTCGAAGAGCGACAGGTGTCGGCCGCAGAACCATGTGTCAGGCCGCGGAACGTCGATCCGGCCATACCGGGAGATATCGTCGATCACGTCAGTGCCGCAGAACGGCTGATAGGCGCAATGGATGCAATCCGGATCGAAATGGTTGAGTGCCCCCGAATTGAGAACGTCTACCTTTGCCCGGTCGATTCCCGTACCGACATCGCCAATGCTGAGATCGATACGGCCGATCCTGGATAGCATGCGCGCCTCGTCGGTCGGGTAGAAGCGGCCGTCGTGGTCTATCACGACATAGTCCGAGGCGAAGAAATTCGGGTTGCGTATGTCGACGTGGTTGTCGGCGTTTAAGCGGAGCACACGCTTCAGGCACTGGCTGAAGTAGTATTCCTCCATAAAGCGTCCAGTGCGACGGTTGCGAGCGATCAGCAGGTCGATGAATTCGCAATGAAGGCGATTCCAACGCGCAAGGACATTGTCGCCCTGTTGAATCTTTCGCGCGAATCCTTGGTGGTTTATCGGGCGAAGGTAGACGGACCGGACTCCATAGCGTTCGTAGTTGTCTAGCAGCGCCTCGAAGTCCGGTGGGTTGTCGACGTCCACCGTCGGCAATGCTGAGATTTTGCCCTTCGGATAGCGGGAAACGGCTGCCTCGAGATTTCGAAAGAAGGCGCCGGTGACCTCGCTTCCATGCGTGCGCTGGCGCTCGTGCGTTACCCGGTCTCCGTCAAGGGACGTGCTGATGACGGTGTCGTCGGCATCCAGGAACGCCCATTCGCGCGTATCCAGTCGCTGCAGGTTGGTGCAGACGACGAACTGGCATTGGGAGAACTTTTCCCGGCAGAAATCGCGGACGGCTTCCAGTATGTCGACCCGAAGCAGGGGCTCGCCACCCTGGAATTCGATCTTGATGTCGGGACCTTCCAGACTGTCGAGAAAAGAGAGGACACCAGCGAGGGTTTCGGGCGACCAATCGAACCCGCGGGCCGTTTCGGGAGCGCGGGAAACCTGGCAATAGCCGCAGGCAAGATTGCAGCGGAGCGTCGGCACGAGGATGACGTAGTTCATTCTCGTCGGCCTCGACTGGCGCCTCGCCCACCTGTAGGCAAACGATGTCCAGCGAAGGTCGAACTCCTTGTCGAAGCCGTGATTTCCCTCTTTCAGGAAGGTCTCATCGGCGGGGGACAGGTTGTCGGTGGCGTACCGGTCCAGGAAGCCGTGGCTGGACTTGAAGAACTCGCCTGCGTCATCGGAGAACAGCACCGAACCGTCCGACATCTCGCGGAACTTCAATGGCCATACGTTCATCGGCGTGTCACCGCGGCGACCAGCGCTTCACGCGTGGACAAGGTTTGCGCGTATATTTTCTCGCGGTAGACGGCGTACAAAACATCTTTTCGAAGCTGGTCTTCAATACCTGCTGATGAGCCTATTGATATCGTACCGCCTTTCCACTCAAGGCGGCAGTTTGGATAGAGGGCCTGCAGCCGAAGCATCGCGGCATCGGCGTATTTCTCGAACTGCGGCGGGATCTTCACCACACATTCGCATTCAGTAATGTTCGAAAATTTCGTCATGTCCCCACCCAGCTCGATAATGCGCGGCGAGACATGAACAATCAACGCATATTTGCTTTTCTTTCTGTCTTTCCACTCTATCCACTCGCTAAAATACTGTATCGTCTCTCCGCCTTCGATTTGTCCTGCGTTCAGACATGGGACCAATCTTCGCCGAGCTGCACCCAACCGTGCTCGCGGCACGTCAACGATCCTTGTCCGCCCTGGAAGCCGCGTTCTCCCGATCCTTGAGAAGTCGCGAACGAAGCTGGCGGGCCTCGACGACAAACTCATACGGGAGCGCCTCAAACACATCCTTGAGGCTGACCGGATCGTTGCGCGCCCAGAGATAATAAGGATCGACGATTTCCATGATTTTTACCAAGCGAGCCCACTGGATCGGCTTCGGCGAATCGAGCAGCCGACCGCGATGCAATAACGCAGCCGTTTCAAGGCGACGTTGACGGAGCGCCACACGAGCGGCATCGCTTACGGCCGGCAGAGTTTCGGCCGCGAGCTGGTCAAGCCAAGGTACCATCACAGCTGAAGGGATGACCGCGGCTACCTGAGCCGCCAAGACTTGGTCCTTTGAGCGCTGCGAGCTCGCCAGCGGAGCAAGCAGCGCTGCCAGTCTGTCGCCCCCCAGATGTACGCGAAGGCGCCGCTCGAGCTGCAGGCGAAGGGAAGGCTTCGCGTCCGGGTAGCGGTTCAGGAGTTCCGGGCCGGCGCGATCTGGGTCGATCTCAAGCATCAGGTCGGCGGCAGCTGGTACCTTGTGGCGCGTGAGCAAGCGTTGCGCGGCGAAATAGGCTTCCTCCGGATCCTCGTTCCGCAAATAGCGAATGGCCGCGATCGCGTTCCCGCGATCAAAACCCGAGTGGCGGTAGGCCGCCCGCAGTAGCTCGTCTCGAGCCCGGCTGTCGCCCGCCTCGGCGAGCAGTCGCAACAGCCCTCCGTCAACGATCATGTGCCCGTTGGTCCGCGAGCGCCGCAGGAAGCTGACGACCGCAGCCCTGCCCTCTGGATGGTCGATGAGTGGACGCAGGTAACCTTGGCGCGACCATGATGAACTCCCTATGTCCTGCTCCGACAGCCAGTCAATAACGGCGCGCCGGGCATCTTCATCTCCGTGTTCGCCGAGGTAGGTAGCGACGAGGTGCGCTTCCTGGTGGATCTGCCCGGCAATCATCTCGCGCGCCAGCGGAAGCAGTCCGGGCGTGTAGAAGCCCAGCGCGCGAAACGAGGCCAGTATCCTGAGTCTGATTTGGCGGGAGGTCCCTGGTTCCAGGAAGGTCGCGACCAGGCGGGACGCATTCTCTGCGGCTCGGAGGAAGCTCGTCAGAGCTGCGGCAGTGTCGAGAGATTGTGCGTCGCCAGTTGTGAGGAGACCCATGATGCGCAGGCGGAGCGCCGAGGTGTCCCGGCCGTTCGACGAGCGCATCTCCGCAGCGTTCAAATAGATGGGGGAGCCGCTACGAATCATGCTTTCAATGTGCGAGTCGCAACCGTGGACGGCGAGCGCTTCCATGTGCAGGACCTGGCCAACGGACTGGGCGTCGGGGTCGCCCGGAGCCTCCGACAGCGACCTCACGACCGCGTGGGCCTCAGACCAGCGGGCGGCGACGTATCCATCTTGGCGACCAAAGGTACTCGGTCTTGCGAGCTCGGCCACGACCAAGTCATCGAACCCCACCCCGGCGATCATCGCCAGAATGCGTTCGCAATGGCCGCCGGTGATATCGCGCGTCATATCTATGCGGCCGCGGCGCCGTGCAGCGAACGTCAGCAGTTCGGCCTCGAGCGCCGTGCCGGCACGACTTCTCAGTCTGTCGAATTGCCAAGGTTCGCAAAGGCGAGGAAGGAAGTCCAAGGGGTGATGCAGTCGCCCCTCCTCCCGGTTGGGATCTCCAGTCCCGTTGAAGACACGGAGCCTTTCGGTGAAAGCGTCGAGTACTTCGTCGAGCGTTTCGGCATTCATCGCCTCGGGTCTGTTGCGGTAATAGAAAATGAGCTCGGTCGGTGGATCGTCGCTCCTGCTCGCACGCATGCGGATCGCGTTAGCGAGGCCCTTCGGATCGGCCGCTGCCAGTAAGTCGAACCACCAATTGGAGGCTTTCCAGCCGTAGAGGTCGCTGCCCTCCGCCAGTTGCCGCATGGCATCGCCTGGTGCTAGCCGTGCGCGGCTTCGCAAGATGCGCTCTGGCATCCACTCCTGCGTATCGGTCGCCGCCGCGTCGAGCACCGTACTCAAGGACGTCTCCCGGAAATGGCCAATCGCCTCTATGAGCGCGGCGCTTGAGGACGGCACCAGCGCCACCAACCGATCGCGATGTCTGTTCCAGATCGCCGACGCCGTGTCACCGTCAACCGATTTCTCATCCTTGAGCCGCCACAACAGCTGGTCGATCGCCGTTACGTCCGTTTCGGCGGCCAGCTTCTTGTCGAGCCACCCCGGGGCCACGGCAACGGCTATGCTCAGTGCATCGGAACTCAACTCCCGCCGGATAATCGCGAGCGACCGTGCCTCGACGTCCGATGTGGTTGCGGCCTGGTCGTAGGTGGCCGTGCGCGCAAGGTGCTCGCCCCAGATCGAGTCAAGCGCTCTCGGAGCGGGCACCACGGAGGCCGCGCGCAATCCGATGTCGACGCGGTGCTCAACGCCCGACGTGATCTGGCGCTCGATCAGGTCCTCGACGGGCCGAGCATCCGCGACCGCGATGGCGGCGAGGGCGAATGGAAGATCCCTCAGGATTTCCGAAATACCGTGTCCATCGAGCTCGTGAGCGGCGAGATATTCCAGGGCGGGAAGGATGCGCGGGCCCAGGCTGCCGAAGCCGTTTGTCCACTGATCCTCGGCATGCACTTCCGGTGGCGTCCGCGCGACATGCTCGCGAACGAGCATGGCAACGAATTCGGGCTCGCTCAGGCCAGCGAGCAGCCATAATGCGTCGAAGTAGACGTAGCTAAGACGCGTGCCGATCGCTTCGCCACTCTTGGTTCGCAGGACGTCGATCGAGGCAAAACGGGCCTCGGCTTCCGTCGGAGCCAATCCATCCTGCAGTATTGTGTCGACCAAAAATTCCGCGGCCGCCCAGTTGAGCATCCGGTCCGCGGCGAAAGCGACGCGGTCGGCAACCACGCGCCGTAAAAGCCCGACCTGCTCAAGGCGCAGGATTGCGGGATCGTCGAGCCCTGCGGCCCGCAGCTCGCCGATACGCCAAGGATAGTGGCTTTGCCCTGTCAGGAGTTGGCCGGCCAGCGACCTCAGGCAGTATCGGTCGCTGGGATGGTCGAATTGCTCGCGGGCATCCAGGCTCGCGTAGTCCCAATAGGCGTTGAACAGCTGATACTCGGACACGCCCGCCCAGGCATCGCGTTTCGGTAACTGAACGAAAATGCTAGCGTGCACCGGCTTCAGAAGCAGTTCGAAAACATCGTCAGGCATCGTCTCCAGTGCCGTGGCACGCCCATGTACGGTTAGGAAGCGGCGCAGTTCCGCACTCCGGAAATTGCCGATCTCAATGATCTGCAAATCCTGGCGAACCGAGCGGATCGCCTCGGTAATCCGCGGCTGGGCCGAGATGACGATGCGCACACCGTGCTCGTGCCACCTGGCTCGCGCGAGGCGCTCCGCGAAGGCCCGATCTTGCACGTCATCGACATAGAGGGTGAGCCACGTCCCGTCGGCACGACGGAGCGCCCCGCGCAGGCTTTTGGCCATGACCGCGATTGCCGCGCGATCCAGATGCGCCGGTTGCCAGATCCGCCCCCTGATGAAGTCGAGAACCTCCTCGATTGTCGCGGGCGCGCGCATGAGGATCGCGAGCTCGCCGCGATCGATCTGCTCGAAGGCGAGTTGTGCGAGTGACCAAGTCTTACCCTGTCCGGACTCGCCCGAGAGGACGGCGAGATCGGCCACGACATCGGGCAGAGCTCGACGCACCTGTAGTTCGCCGGCGTAGCCGATGAGGCGGGCATCCTCTTGGAGATGATGGCCGAGCAGCGTCGGCAAGGACTGGATATGGGCAAGCAGGCGATGCGCCCGCGGACTAACGAGGGCGAGCAGGTCCGCGGACGACAGCTTTGCCCCGTTCGTTGCGAGCATCATCAATTGGCCAATCAGCTGGTGGCGCTTGTCACTCACGTGCTCGCCCGGCTCGATGAGCGGGGTAAGCACTTTGTCGATCTCGTCTTGGGCCGCCGCTGGATCGAATACCCGGATTTCAAGCCGATCGAGCAGATGGCGCAACTCGGCAGTAACCTGGTCTAGGCCAGCAAATCTCGCGAGGCGTTGCTCAAACTCAGCCGTCGTCAGGCGTTCAGAGCCCCATCGATGTGGTTTGCCAGTGGCCCGCCCGCGCGACGCGATGTAGCCCTGAAGCGTGGCAAGGCCGGCCCCATTGTTGGTGACGAAGCGAAATGTCTGGTCGGTAGCGACATGAACCGCACGCAGCAAGTCGGGAAACACCTTTGAGGCGACCTCACTGCTCGACCATTTACCCCGGCCGGTGCGCATCTTCACCTGTTCGACGATGTCGCGTGGTCCGCGAAGAAGCCTATGGTCCCCGCCGCTGGTGGGTTCGAGATGCAAAATCATCTGGGCGCTGCCGTCCACGGGCGAAAGCGCGATGCTCGTCTCGAGGCCGAGGTGAACGCTCCGCAATATCTGAACCAGAAAGCCGGCGATCGCGCGCCGGCCCGGCGTTCTCGCGTCAAGGTCGATGGCAAGCGAGGCCGTGATCTGAGACGCCACGTCGTTCATTGTGTTGGCTTCCGCAGGCCCAATCCATGATCGAGCGATGATTCGCTCTCCAGAAGCAGCCTAATCACCGGTGCGGCAAAGGCGAGGCGGAAGAAGGGACCTGGCTGTTGAGGCGGACGCAAGCATCGGTCTACTTCGCGTCGACACGTTTGCAAGCCCGACGTTCCTGCACCGCAGAACGACCGCAATTATGCGTAAGCGGTCAGCCGATAACGTCAGGCCTAAAGTTCCAAGGCATGAGCATTTCGATTTCGGATGCCGGCCAGCCTTGAGCGATGCGGGTCAAGGTCTGCGAGAGCCAATCGAGCGGATCGACGCTGTTCATTTTGCAGGTTTGCAGCAAGGTGGCTACCGTCGCCCAGGTTCGTCCACCGCCGTGGCTGCCGGCGAATAGACTATTCTTTCGCGTGATCGTCTGGGGCCTGATTGCACGCTCGACGATATTGGAGTCGATTTCGATGCGACCGTCCATCAGAAAGCGTTCCAGCGCCTCCCGCCGGGTGAGCGCGTAGCGGATCGCCTCGGCGGTTTTGGACTTCCCCGAGACCTTGCCCAGTTCCGCTTCCCATAGATCGAAGAGGCTCGCGACAATGGCCACGGACTTTTCCTGACGGAGCGCGGCGCGGCTTCCGGCATCCTTGCCACGAACCTCGTCCTCGACCTTCCACAATTCGGTCATGGCGATGATCGAATCCGTCGCGGCCTGCGAGACCCCGCTGATGTGCAGGTCGCAGAATTTGCGCCGCAGGTGAGCCCAGCACCCGGCGAGCCGGATTGTTTCATTGCTGCCGGCTTTGGCCCGTGCCTTGACCAGGTTGGTATAGGCCGAGTAGCCATCCACTTGCAGGATACCGCTGAACCCGGCGAGGTGGCGCGCCACACAATCTGCGCCTCTGCTGTCTTCAAAACGATAGGCAACCATTGGCGGACTGGTTCCGCCATAGGGTCGATCATCCCGTGCGTAGGCCCATAGCCAGGCTTTCGTGGTTTTCCCGGAACCGGGGGCAAGGGTGGGCAAGGTCGTCTCGTCGGCGAAGACCCTTCCGCCCTCCTTGACGCGCTCGAGGATGTAATCGGCGAGCATCTGCAACTCGAAGCCCAGATGCCCCATCCACTGCGCCATCAACGACCGGCTGACTTCAACGCCATCGCGCAGATAGATGGCCTCCTGCCGGTAAAGCGGAAGGCCGTCGGCGTATTTCGACACGGCGATGTAGGCGAGCAGCCGCTCCGTCGGCAGGCCGCTTTCAACGATGTGCGCCGGCGCCAGAGCCTGGACCACGCCGTCACGGCCCCGGAAAGCGTATTTGGGACGGCGCGTGACGATGACCCGGAACTTCGGCGGCACGACGTCCAGCCGCTCGGAGCGGTCCTCGCCGATCAGAACCTTTTCCAGCCCCTCGCAGTCGCCCGGGATTTCCGGCTCGACGACCTCCTCGATGCGTTCGAGGTGGGCAGCAAAGCCCTTGCGCGGACGCGGGGGGCGCTTCGGCTTGTTCCCGACCGCGCGGTCGAGTTCGCTCCGGATTTCCGAAAGGCCGGTCTCGACCTCTTCGAAGGCAAAGGAGGCCTGCTCGTCGTCGATTGCCAGGCGTAGCCGCTCGGAACGCGTGCCATGTTGCGTGCGCTGTAAAACTTTCAGGATCGACGTGAGATTGGCGATCCGCTCGTTGGCGCTTTTCTCGACAGCTTTCAGCCGGGCGACCTCCGCCTCAGATGCTGCGATCCGAACTTCGGCGACTGCGATCTGGGCCTCGCTTGCAGCCTGCTCGCGAGCCATGGAAAGGATCATCGCCTTCAGCGCATCAACGTCGTCGGGAAGGGCAAGACCCGGTAGAACCATGGCAAGCAACAGAGCACAAAAACAGCCGCTTTCCCAACCGTTCCAGCCGCATGATTCATCTTGCCGCAGGCCGGTTTCAGCCCGTCGATAACGGCCGCCTGACCCTGGCCGGACGGATCTTTTTCCAGTCCAGTCCGGCCAGAAGCGCCATCAACTGGGCGTGGTCGAGACGCATGCGCGCGGCCGATATCGCAGACCAGCAGAAGCTGTGATCTTCCAGAGTCTTCGAATAAAGACAAACCCCGCTGCCGTCCCACCACACGATGCGAACCCGGTCCGCCCGCTTCGAACGGAATACGTGAAGCGCCCCCGAGAACGGGTCCAGGCCGCCATCCCTGACCAGCGCCATCAAAGATGCCGCGCCCTTGCGGAAGTCGACCGGCTGGCACGACACGTAAACCACCACACCGGAAGCGATCATGCCTTGCGAACCGCGCGGATGATCCTCACCAGGCGATCGGGATCAACATCGCCGCCGGCGCGCACCACGGCATCGCCAATGACGATTTCCACCATGTCGCTGCCCATCGCATCAAAGCGCGTGAACTTCGCCGGCTTGCTCGCTCCCTCCGTCAGTGGCGCAACCATGCCCGACGAAAGCGCCTTGCGGCGCCACGCATAGAGCTGCGAGGGGTCCAGCCCCTCGGAACGCGCAACCGCCGACACATTGCCCCCTGGCGAGAACGCTTCGGCGACAAGCCGTGCCTTCTCTTCGTCCGACCGATGGCGCGGCTTGCGTCGGGTCGGCACAGGCTCCGCCGTCAAAATCTCGAATGTTCGATGATGGCTCATACTGTCGCTCACAGGATTCTCCGCATGATTCATGCTGAAAATGAGCGATCAACCGACTGCACGCTACGTGGGGATGCCTACGCGCTTACAATTATGCAGGACGAACGGATGGCAGCTTACGGGTGCGACTTAGGCTGAGGGCGACCATCCAGGTCACCTGATTGGATTGGCCAGTTCGAGCCCGGAAAATACCCCGAAATCAGCCCAGTGTAGCGGACGTGCGACCAAGGAGTGCTTGGTCAGAACGAGGGCGTTCGAGTCCACGTTGTGGGCCTCTTCTGGAAAAACCTAAAAATCAGCCACTTACGCGGCCGTTTTGATGGGCGTGGAGGGCGAATTACATCGTTGCTTCTGTTGACTTTTTCGTGGGCACCTATCCATGAACCTTCCCGTATCGTTCCGTATGGTTCCGCCACTGCTGCCGCTCAAATGATCCGTCCAATGGCTCCTTTCGCGGCATCAGAAGACCATCTCCTCAAGCTGATCGCGAAGGTCGCCTCTGTCACGACTGCAGACCGTCCGCTATCGGAGCGACTGCAGCTGATAACTGCCATTCGCTCACAGGCGACTGGTCGTTCGGCAACGCCAGTCACCCAGGCTCCTGAAGAGTGTCAGCGTGTTGCTTCAAGCGAACCGTAATGAACGGGGTCGTGGTTCCGCACGGCATCCAGGATTAATGTAACGATTGATTGCGCCTCACTCATGTCTGGTAAACGCATTCCGGCACTTCGCGAAAGCGTGTGAGAATAGAAATGCATAAATTTGCGGGCGCGCTCAGCATCAACCGGATCGGTGATGAGACGATCAATACTGCTATCTATGTTAACGTGCTCGAGGAACTTGAACGAAGCGTACCCTTCGATGAATCTCCTCGCCATGTTGCCGAGATTGAAGATGATCTGATGATCGTTCTGGGGGTTCTCGGCGTAGCCGGCAATCTGGTGAAAGATGTAGAGGTACTCGGAGCGATATTTCTGAATGCTGTCAGGGCATGGAATAATCTTCGAAGCGACAAGGCCATTCGCGTCCGTCCGCTCAACGAGATATGTCCGATACATCTGATCACTCATCTTCCTCATCCAATCCAGCATGAGATTGAAAAACTCATGGCTGTGGGTCGAGATGAACAGTTGCCTGGCCAGACATTCATGCCTGGCGGGTTTGGGCGCCCCTTCGTTGAACCGGTAAAATATGGTTCTGATGAATGCGCAAACGTGCAGAAGATGGTGCGCGTCAAGGCTCGATATCGGATCGTCGATATAGACGATGGTCTGCGAGAGATTGTTTCCGTTTTCGAGGAGCTTGGTGATGAAGTAACAGAAGGCGATCGCGGTACGCTCGCCTTCGCTCAAGTTTCGGGCAGGTGCTTCGCCGCGCATCAGCTGAAAACGGTCGCTATCAGTGACTTTAACCTGAATATCGGCTTTCCCGAAAAATCGCCGAAGGGTCTCGTTGATGGCTTCCGCACCTTTGGTCGCGTTTGAGAGTTCCGCCTGAAGGTTGGCGATCTCCAGATCAAGGACAACAAGGGCCGCTTCAGAGTCCGTTACAGCTTTCTTCTGAGCACCAATTCGGACCTCAAGTGCAAACCGATCGATCCGGCGCATCGCGTCGGCTGCGTAATGATCCTTTAGCATGGCAACAGCGTCGTTGCGCGCGGAGTTGAACCGACGGGTGCGATCATTGTTCTCGTCTATCAGGGCCTGAAAACGCCTCGCTGCCGCAGCGAGTGGATCGGATTGTGGTTCGCCGTCCGGTGCCTGCACAATGTCGAACGGATTTCTCTGCTTTTTCTTCAGGGCATCGATGAGCGCCTGTATGGCACCGTTGAAGCCGTCTCTAGCGAGTGCCAACTCGCGACCAGCCTGTATATGTTCAGCGTGCAGATCCGCATAAAAGCCTGATAGGGGATAGGCGGCACCGGCAAACTCCATCCGTTGCCCAGTAAGTTCATCAATCGTTGTGGTGATCCGCTTCTTGAGATCATCAAACGCATCGGAAAAGTGGGCGTTGAGTGCCGCCTTGCGCGCGATAGTGAGTTCTCCTTCGCAGAATTCACAGTGCGACTTGCCGTCATGCAGATGTCGCCCATGTTCAACCCATGTTGCAATATCCGGGTGTTCCAGAAGACGCGCGATCGTGGCAGATGAGTCGATCTGGTCGCTCAGGAGAGCAATGCCGTCGCGCCAGAGTTGGTTGATGGAGTGCGTGACAATCGAAAGATCGGGCAGAACATCCTTCTGCTCGGCACTCACTTTGCCGCGTGCTGCCTGAACCTGCTCGGGAGGTAGGGCATCGGGCATCGTGCCATTCCAAGCACTGATTATGGGACGCAGGTTAGTCCTGTTGAAACGGCCGACCGGAAGCTCGTTCACGATCTGGCTGGCACAATCCGTTTCAGCCTTACTGATTCTGTCATCAAGTCTCTTGGCCTCAGCGACGGCTGCCTTACGCTGATCGTCGAGTTGCGCACGCTGCATTTGCTTCTGTACGAGGTTATCGCGTCGTTCGATATTTTCGGCACCGAGCAGGAGGATAGGATTGAGACCGTCGGTATCATCCCAACGAAGATGTGCTTTACGGAAATCCTCATTGAACACACGTACGTTGCAGGGCGTTGCAAAGGCATGATCGTACTGTGTGCCGTCAGCGTGCACCACGTCAAAGCGCGCGTTGGGATAATCCGGATGGAGTGCGCCATCTTCCAGGCAGCGAAACACACGCGATAGCGTTGTCTTTCCTGAGTAATTCCAGCCGTAAATCAGATTGAAGGGCGCGAACTCCGGTAAGGTACCTCCGGTGAAGTTGTTGAAGACACCGAAATCCTTGATGCTTGAAATACGTCTGAACATAATGCCCACCCTAAAATGCGATTCGTTGCTCTAGCCAACCAGCACTCGCAACGCCTGGCGGGTTCCGCCGAAAAGTTCGGACAGCCATCTTGCGCCAGCGGCAAGTTTCGGCGGGCGGTGGTGGACAGTCGCCATCGTGACGCACGATGGCAGAAGTCTCCTCACGGAGCGTCATGTCCAGCTGCGCCTTGACCTTCGCTACACTTACCTATTTGGAAGTGGAATAATAGACAGTTCCAAGATTATAATGCACCTAAACCCTCATCCTTCTAGGCCCTTGTAGACATGGAGATTCGCGCCCATGTTCGGCGGACCATCCATTGGCGAGAACAGTACCATTTACTTCTACCGGCCCATCTGCGGGTGAGCAAGTCTAGTTGTTCAGCTGAAAAATACGATTCGCAATTTGGATTCTCTGGCGTCAACTCAATCGAAACTAGCGTAACAACTCGCTGACAACGCAGCGGTGAATCGAGATGGATGTCGGCCGTGTGAACAAATCGAAATGCCATTCAGTCTCCAGCCAAGGACAGGGTTCGTCCCAGGTTCGCTCTGATTTAGCGAGGGCGATTAAGCCCACCCTCACATTTCGCTGATTTCTTACTGAGCGTTCGCGCCGTCTATCAGCAGCCCGTCTTGATACCGCAACGATCCCTTGGCGACAGCAGCGGCGACCGCCGTTGAAATCAATTGCCTCAATTGAGCGCTTGTGGCTTTGAAGCCCAGCATCCTCGCGATGCTCGGTCCAATTTCGTCCTCCGTCGCGCCGAGATTGGATCTCACCACCTCAATGGCTCCTTGGGCAACTTCTTCCGATGAGATCATTTCGGGCTTACGCAATCCAGGGGACATGACACCGCTGCGGTCCCGTAGCTGAATAGGGGCGCCGGGCTTAAAGCAGAAGTCGCCCCGCCGTGCCACCGCTCCCCGTGCTTCGGCGACAATAAGGCTGCGTTCAATCGCGTCCTGAATTCTACCGCCGGCCCGCTGCAGGCCCCACGCAAGCCGAATACGCGATACCACCTCATCGAGATGGATTGGCGACTCCGCAGCCACGACCTGCTCGACCAGCCCAGCCAGAAGACCGGTGGGCGTCTCGTGAAGTTCAAACTGGCCGAGCGGTCTCTGTATATGGGCTTCCGAGTAGGTCCGATCTGGTGCCGCCGTTCCGTTGGCGGTTTCCAAGCCGATTTCGGTGACATTACCTCGGTCGACGGTTACGACTTGTACGGCTGCGGCACGGCTTCTCTGGTTTCCCAACTCTGCTCGTTCAGCGAGTTCTCTTGTCGCAGCATCAATCGCTGTCACTGTCCGCTCGAGCTGTTCGCGCGGCCGTTGGAACCAATCAGCGCTCCAAATGCGATGTATGATCCAGCCATGGTCTTCCAGGACAGCCTGACGCAGCCGATCCCGATCTCTGGCAGAGCGCGACGAATGATACTCAGCGCCGTCGCATTCGATGCCTAGTAGGTAGCGCCCTGGCCGCTCCGGATCAGCAACCGCCAGATCGATGAAGAAGCCCGCGATACCGACTTGCGCATGGACCTGATAGCCTCGTTCAATCAATGCGTTGGCTACCTGTTCTTCAAAGATTGAATCCATCTCCCGGGTCGTCGTCTGGGCGAGCGAGATACGCCCGGTCCTCGCGTAGTGCAAAAAGAGCTTGAAGGCGAACACCCCCTTGCCCTTTCCGCGCTCAAGGTCGATGTCCTCATCTGTTATCGACGCGTACACCTCACAGGCACGCTTGGCCCGGCTTATGAGGACGTTGAGGCGACGCTCACCGCCTTCCGAACCGAGTGGGCCGAAGCGCATGGCCATATAGCCCTGGGCATTCTTCGCGTACCCTACCGAGATAATGATTACATCCCGCTCGTCGCCTTGAACGTTCTCCAGGTTCTTGACGAAAAACGGCTCGCTCGGATGGGCGTGGAAGAAGTCTTCCGTGTCGGTATTCAGTCGCCGCAGCGCTTCAAGCTCATCTTGGATCGCACGACGCTGGCTAACAGAGAAAGTCGCAACGCCCAGAGACTCCTGCGGATTCGACTTCGCATGACGGATGATCGCTTCTGCTACAGCTCGCGCCTCGATCGGGTTCGTTCCGGTCCCTCCTGAATCGAACACCCCGTCCGGCACGTGATGGAATCGCAGCCCCATGCCGGCCTCCTGGGTGTAGGGGCTCGGCACAATGAAGAGCCGGTTCTCGTAGAACTGGCTATTCGACACGGCAATCAGCGATTGATGACGACTGCGGTAGTGCCAGCGAAGCATCCGCTGCGGCAAACCACGAGCCATGAAAAGCCCGAGGATGCTCTCGATATCAGCGACCTGTGCACCCTCTCCGTCGTCATCTTCAGACTGCGAGCCCGTCATCTTCGCGAAAAATGTGGTCGGCGGCAGTTGCCGTTCATCGCCAACGACAACCACCTGGTTCGCCCTGGCAATTGCGCCGAGCGCATCCACCGGCTGGATCTGAGACGCTTCGTCCATAACTAAGAGGTCGAACGACATCCGACCGGGCGACAAAAACTGTGCCACCGAAAGCGGGCTCATCATGAACACCGGCTTCAGCGCTTGGACAGCAGGCCCTGCCTTGAGCATCAACTGCCGGACAGGCATATGGCCCCTCTTGCGAGCCATCTCAGATCGAAGCAATCCGACAGGCCCAGCTCCGCCATCTCTTGGAGGTATCTTCCGATGATGTGCGGTCACGACCTCGATGGCGCCAGCCTTGATCCTTTGTCGGTCCAAATCAGCAAAGTCGCGGACAGCTCTGGAATGGAGCTCGCCGTCGAACCTCCCTAGCTCCGGCTCTCTATAAGCCATCGCCGTCAGCATTTTCTCGTAATAGGCCATATCGAAAACCGACCGCGCCAATGCGGTTGGAATCTGGCCGTTGGCCAGGCCGTCTATCAACTGCCCTAATCCGGCCTTTCGGGCAGTATCGGATCGTTCTTCGTAGGCAACCCATTTCGAGAGCTGTTCGTGATGCTCGACCCAGCCCTGCAATCGAGCAATCAACTCGGGTATCACGACGTCGGAGAAATCGCCTACTCCAAACAACGACGAAGCGTCTGCTTTCAAATCCTCTGCAACCGCCCTGAATTGCAGCGCCGCGGCTTGGGTCGCTTCTCGCGTTGCACGAGCTGATTTCGCAATCTCGACCCTGTCACTCAAACGGGCGACAAGGTGGCGAAGTGCGCTATTATTTTTCAGCCAGAGCTCGGCCTGCGTAAGCGCGGCCCAGTTGGATCCTCGCCCGAGCCAAGACGAACCGAATGCTGACGTGCCAAGGGCGTGAGCGGCATCGATCTCTTGAGCAAGCGTCTGTAGGGCGCGCAGGCGTCTTACGAGCTCCAGCCGATGCGACAACTGATCGGGCACGGTGGCCAGAAGCTCTCTAGACGCTTCATCCGCTTGTGCCACGGAGCGCGCCTTCACTTCCATCAGCTGCAGTGAAGCTCTTTCTGCGGAAGCCACGTCATCCAGCATGGACGGCGCGAGGTGACCGAGATCATTCCAGAAGCCCTCGATCATCGGCCGGCCGATATCGATCACCTTGCGAACCCGGAGCGCACGCGCGCCCGCTTCGGAGCGTTCGGCCATCCGCCCAGCGATAAGACGCGGTTCCGAGCCAAGCCCCCTCAGTGTGCGCATCCATTCCACTAGCGCCAGGAGCGGTGCCGACGACGATTTTTCCCGGCGCCAATCTGCTCCGAAGGCGGAACGACCAAAGGTGTCGCCATCACGGACCCTCGAGGCCGCCGCTTGTCCCTTAATCAATACGTCTAGGAGACGCACGATCTCGGTCGACGGCGCGTTGGAATCAACCAGAAGGGATCGCACAAGTGCTTTGGCGCGACGGTAGTCGCCGCTCAGTGCCTTCAACAGTCCGGTATGGGTTGCGAGAGCCTGCCTTGTCGGTGCTACGTCCGTGCTCCAGGCAGCGTCGACAACCTTGCCCTTCAGTTCTGCTTGAACCGCCTCAAGCGTTGCGACGCTCTCGGCAAGATCTGCTGCTTGTTCAAGTCCTGAGTCCCACACGGTCGCAGCAAACGCTTCCGGACTTGCGTCAGGGGCGGCCGCAACTCTCTCCCCCGTCACGATTAGTCTAACGAGCCCTGCCAGCGTATCCGGTACAACCGTTGACCCCAGCTCCTGGTTCAACCGCTCCGCTTCATCCCGCAATCGCGGGAGCAGAACGGCCAGATGGTGCGCGCGGACAAAGCCGTCTTTCGGAAATTCCGATGGCAGTTTCGCAAGCTCGGTATCGAGATCGTCAATTGGGGTGTCGATCGCCGTCGCCGCCAAATGCCGAGAAACGTCTTCGAATTTGCGGGCGAAATCCGATCCTGTCCAAAGGACCGACGCGATTTCCTTCGGCTGGTCGTCCCACGCCGGCGAGACCAACGCGTCGGCGGGCAGCTCTGGTGCGGAAGCAAGAAGTTCCGCGCGATCTTCTATCTCGCCGCTGTCGCTCAGAATTCGCGGAGGCTCGGCCTCGATCCGCGCGGCAATGTCAATCAGTTTAGCCTGTACGGCCTTCGCTAGATCCAGCAAGGATGATATCCGTGGGATAAACCGTTCGACGGTGGTCGGCAGTACGACATCCAGGCCAACCCCTCTCCAGGGATGGTGGATGGGTAGCCCGATTTCGTTTATCCGCTGAGAGACCTCGTCGAGCAACTTCCGGCGTGACGAGACGCCCTCACTCGTCCAATCGGTGGCACCCGCGAGTTCGATATCAACGGGTTTTTGCCCGCTCTGCCTGAGCCGGGTTAACTGGCCGAACACCTGGTACGGCGTCAGGGCGGATGCGCCAAACGGTACATGCATCCGGTCGGCATGCGCATTGAGTTTATCTCGCGCCTGCAACAACTGGTCGGTGAGCGCAGACGGAAATTGGCCTCGGGGTGATCCGAGCTGCCAGGTGCGGCGCAGCTCCTCCAGCATCATGCGCTTGTTCGCCTTGTTGCTGTGGAGTTCCAGGCAAGCGTCCCCTACCCCGGCATTGTCGAGCCGACGCTTAACGACCTCCAGCGCGGCCATTTTTTCGGCTACGAAAAGGACGGTTTTTCCGTCGGCCACGGCCGACGCGATAACGTTTGCAATCGTCTGCGATTTGCCTGTGCCGGGAGGACCTTGGATCACAAGGTCGCGCCCCTTCCTGACATCATGGATCGCGAGCGTCTGGGAACTGTCGCTGTCGACGATATGCAACATCTCCGCAGGCGCAATGTGCGGATCGATCGCGATATCGTCAGAGATCAGCGGCTCGCGTGCTTCAAAGCCGTCAGAAAGGAGCGAGCGGATCTTCGGCTGTTCGATGATCTTGGTGCCATCGGGCCAGATTTCGGGATCAAGGTCCCGGTACATCAAAAACTTCGCGAACGAGAAGAACCCCAGCACCATGTCGTCCCGGAGCACCTCCCAACCCTCTTTGGTTGAGATCGCTGCGGCCACGGCATCGAGGTACTTTGAGGCGTCGAAGTCGTCTCCAGCATCGAAGCTCGGCATGGCGAGCTTGTGCATCCGATCGAGATAGAGTTCGAGAGAGAGATTCGCGCTCTGATCCTCAGGCCTCGCGCGTAACCGGAACTTCTCTCCGGCCGTTCCTCGCTCGAGACGAACCGGTACCAAAATGAGCGGTGCTTGACGGATGTTTTCCTTGTTGTTCCGGTCAACCCACTTCAGCATTCCGAGCGCCAGAAAAAGGACGTTAACGCCCTGCTCCTCTTCTAGCGTCCTGGCATCGTGGTAGAGATCAAGAAGCCGGCGTTGTAAGCCGGTGGGAGTCATCCGCGTCTGCAGCTTGGTGTCTGAATGTCGCGCCGGGATCCCCCGATCGTCGACCCCATCGTCCTCTGGCTGAGCCAGGGAAATGGGCGAGTAGTCAATCTCGTCATCCGCGGCGGCTTCTTGGCCTGCCTTCGGTCTATCGGGCTTGCCGGCGAGGAAGGTAAAGGCCTTGCCTTCGTTCACCAGCAACCGATAAATCTCGGACGACTTCTCATCGACGATGTCGATCGTCTTCGCGCTCTTGGAAAACCGCGGCACGTTCAAAAGCCGATTGCGCGCGGAAAGGTCGAGCAGCTCCATCCTGGCACGCTCGAGTTTCTCCCTCAGAGGCAGATCGCTCTGGAAGACCGATTTTTCGACGTCAGACAACTACACCCCCATGCAGAACGAAACACATAGAACCTACGCAATGGCAGTCGCAAGAAAAAAACCGGTCGCTTTTGAAATTTGTGAATAAAAGGTTTCATGCCCGGCTAGGCCTCAATATTTGTGAAAGCCGGCGGGACGGGCTGCCTGCTCAAGCAATCGCGCGATTTTGGACGTGTGGGACAATTGCCGAACCTAGAGACGCGATGGAACCGTCTTCAGACCCGATTTGCTCTCTCTTGTTCCGATCAACTGCGCCAAACAGCACACTGGGTTGGATGCGCCGGAAGGTGGCATATAGCGTCACCGATGGCTTGGGGTTAACGCTAGAGCGCGACGCAAGAGGATGTCGTAGACGGCTCGGTGTCGCCTACCAGCTCTGATGGCCCTGGGGTCACCCTCCATCTATTTCTCCAGAGCTAAAAAATCCCTGATGTTAGCGAATGTATCTGGATCGTGGATTGCAGCCCTTAGATGCTCCCGTAGCGACTCATCATCTTGGAACAACTTCAACATGTCGTGAATGAGGAATTCGGCCAGCCAGTCCTACCGCTGAATTGGCTATCTAGGTAGGTGGCGCAAGCTACTTCCAGATCGTTTAGGAGATCGCGAAAGGCACCGTTCCATTCAGGGTTTTCGCTATCGCCGAGAGTCGGCTCTAAGCGGGACAACATGTCGATCCGTACGCGAATATTCTCGTGTAGTGTAGCCACGGCTCCTGCCGAGGCTGACAATTTGTCGGTTCGCATTTGGTATAAAACTAGTACGATGCCAACCAAGCCAAGAGGAAAGCCGATCACTGTGAAGAGACCGGCCAAATAGGCTCAAGACTTCGTCCCGCCGCTTTTCACGCCCAGCCGCGCTTTGTAGTGATCGGTACTCAGAGATTTTGTTTTGTTGGTTGCGCCAGTGCGAGTTTTCCCGTCACCGGCAGGCCTTTTAACAACTTCAATCTTCTTAACCATTTCGCCCCTCAGCTGATCGTGAAACCGGCGGGCCGAAGCCCGCCGTCACTTTATTTTCCGTGCTTGGTCGGATCCACAAGCTTGTAAGTGGATCCCTTTGACGGAGTCGGCGGCAGTGGCTCATTGCGAGTCACTGTTCTTTCCGGTCCTTTGCCGCCACGTGGGCCAGTAATTTCGTACTGACCTGACCGTGGAGCGGGTTGACCAGGCCGAAGGGGAGGATTCTTCGCCATTAGTCTTTACTCCTGTGGCTTGCCAATGAAGCCTCAGGACGCTAGCTACCGACCTGCTAGGGAGCGGACTCGCGGTCTTTGTTCGTCCACTCGGCGCCACATTTACCGCGAGTACGCGTAGAGACAGAGGCAGGCTGCCGAATCGGCGCCTGCCTCTTTTTTATGCAGAACTTGTTTCGCAAGTAAACAGAGATTCCCGTTCTGTGAGTAAGAAAGCACAAGCAAATAAGTCAGTATTGCTGTCCTTCTAGTACGTCCTTTGACCTGGAAGAGCTAGAGGTACGGCACAACATCGTAGAAACTCGGGCGTGGGGTGGCTCGCCAGTTCGCATCCCGAAAGCACTTCCGAACGGAGTCATCCGAAGGGGCGGCCATTCGGGCTGCAATTGCCCGTGTGCACTCGGTTTGTGGGCGCTGCAAGCGGCGAGAGTCGACGTGCAGGAGATACGGCTGAGGGGGCTTGTTGGCGTCCGTATGGTGCGGAAGATGAGCTGGCGAGATGGCGATAGAAGATTCCAGACTCGCTATCATGATCCCTCCAAAGCTCGCCTGCTGGTCAAGGAGACCATGGGATCGTAGTTGAGAGCTATACCTGGATTGGAGCAGATGCACGATCTTTGATCCGATGGAGCCCTTCGGTATGCACATGGTCAAACGGCATAAGCCAACTCAATGCGAAAGCTGCCAAGGCAAAGAGGCCGCGCCAGCGGACAGCTCCCTTCCGGTTCTACCGCACATTGAGGCGCGACAGGTCGTGCGAACTGTTCGCCGGTCGCAATTGCGAGAAATCGTCCCGTTATCGGACACGACCATTTATGAAATGGAACAACGAGGCGAGTTCCCCCGACGGTTCAATTTGACCCCCCGCTGCGTCGTTTGGGACCTGGGAGAAGTCGAAGCCTGGATTCAGGAACGGCGGAACGCGTCCTTTTCTGGTTCGATCGAACTGGCCCCGGGACCAGACGTGCGGTCGCGGAAGACGAGGCCCGTCAAATAGGATCGAGGATGATGGCTGCCCCGGAAATCGGCTGCAGTTTGGGTGCGTGTTTATTGCCAGCCGCCCACGCTTCAATCATGTCGGCCCATTCCTGCAGCATGTGGCGCCGCTGCGGTTCGTATTCAGCCTTGTTATAGACGCCGCGGGAGGAGCGACTGTCTTCGTGCGCAAGGCATTTTTCGATCCAGTCGCGATTGAATCCGATCTCGTTTAGGAGCGTGGAGCCGGTCCGCCGTAGATCATGCACCGTAAAGGGAGCAAGCGGCAGATTTTGTTGTTTTGCGCGGTCCACAATCGCCATCGTAATCCGATTGAAGGTCGCGCGCGACATGGGTTCGTCGGCGTCATAGCGAGATGGAAGCACGTATCGAGAGTTCGCAGCGCAAGTCTTGAGCGCAATCATGATGTCGAGGGACTGGCGGGACAGGTAGACGTTATGTGGCTTCTTCCGCTTCATTCGCTCTTTGGGAATGCTCCATACCGCGTTCTCGAAGCCGACCTCATCCCACGTCGCGTCCAGAAGCTCACTCTTCCGAACCATCGTGAGCAGGATCAGCTTTAGACCCAGCCGAATGGTCGGCAAAGTCGGCACATTCTCCAACTGTTTCAGCATGATTCGAATTTCTACGGGTGACAACGCCCGGTCTTTCGCCTCGAAGGTGGCTATCGAAGATGGCCCTACCTCGTCCGCCGGATTGGCGATCTTCTCGCCGTGCAGAATGGCATAACCATAGACCTGCTTAACAATATCCCGGACATGAATGGCGGTTGCTGGTGCGCCACGGTCCCGCACCTTTGCGCACAGCGCCCGCAAATCGTCCGATGTTATTTCTGTGAGGAGCCTTTTGTCCCAAATCGGCAAGATATCTCGATCGAAGACGGCTTTGCGCATGGAGCGCGTGCTGTCCGCCATCTTCACCTCTTTAAACCATCTTCTGCCGGCATCGCCGAACGTGCCCGTCTCAGCCAGGCGCCTCTTGTCACGCTGTTTTTCCTTGGCTGGTGATTTTCCGGCTGCCACCATTTTTCGTGCGGCAAGACAACGGTCACGCGCCTCTGCTAGCGAGATGCCTCCCTCACCATAGCGGCCCAGCGTCACTGTCTCTCGCCGACCATTCACTCGGTAGTCGTATCGGAACGATATCTGCCCTGTGGGAGCCACGGTCGCGTACATACCGTCACGATCAGTGACTTTGTACATTCTATCTTTTGATTTCAGCTTCTTAAGCGCGATGTCTGTGAGCATAGGAGGAGACGAATGGGCGCATCTGGGATTGTGCAATGCCTAATTTTACCGTCATTGGCTTTACCGTCAAGGCTCTCTGAGAGCCTATTGGATTCAATGCCTTACCTCGAAAGGTGCCAACAGGCTTGAGTCCGGCGCAGTGACGGCATCAGTCTGCAGCGAAGATGACGCGAAAGCGAATGCCGTCAGATCTACCGTCAAATGATTCCGCTTAGAGGCGATAGTCAGCGATAGACGTAGAGAAGAAAACAGATAAAATTCAAACGCTTGATGAAGCTTCCTCGATAGTCGCCGAATGCTGGCGAACGACCGACCTTTATTCCCACTCGATTGTTCCAGGGGGCTTCGAGGTCACGTCGTAGACGACGCGGTTGATGCCTTTCACCTCGTTGATGATGCGGGTGGCGGCGGCGGCGAGGAAGCTCATGTCGTAGTGGTAGAAGTCGGCCGTCATGCCGTCGACGGAGGTGACGGCGCGCAGCGCGCAGACGAACTCGTAGGTGCGGCCGTCGCCCATGACGCCGACGGTCTGCACCGGCAAGAGCACGGCGAACGCCTGCCAGATGGCATCGTAGAGGCCGGCCTTGCGGATCTCGTCGAGATAGATGGCGTCGGCCTCGCGCAGGATCTCCAGCTTCTCGCGGGTGATGCCGCCCGGGCAGCGGATGGCGAGGCCGGGGCCTGGGAACGGATGGCGGCCGATGAAGTTTTCGGGCAAGCCAAGCTCCTTGCCCAGCGCCCTCACCTCGTCCTTGAACAGCTCGCGCAGCGGCTCGACCAGCTTCATGTTCATGCGCTCGGGCAGGCCGCCGACATTGTGGTGCGACTTGATTGTCACCGACGGGCCACCGGAGAAGGAGACGCTTTCGATGACGTCCGGATAGAGCGTGCCCTGCGCCAGGAAATCGGCGCCGCCGAGCTTTTGCGCCTCTTCCTCGAACACCTCGATGAACAGCCGGCCGATGGTCTTGCGCTTCTTCTCGGGATCGGCCTCGCCTTCCAGCGCCGAGATGAAGCGGTCGCAGGCATCGACCAGGATCAGCGGCAGATTGTAGTGCCGGCGGAACATCTCCACCACGCCTTGAGCCTCGTCCCTACGCATCAGGCCGTGGTCGACGAGGATGCAGGTCAGCTGGTCGCCGACCGCCTCGTGGATCAGCAGCGCGGCGACCGAGGAATCGACGCCGCCCGACAGCGCGCAGATCACCTTGCCCTTGCCGACCTGCTTGCGGATCGCCTCGACGGCGTGCTCGCGATAGGCGCGCATCGTCCAGTCGCCCTCGATGCCGGCGATGTTATGGACGAAATTCCTGAGCAGCCTGGCACCGTCCGGCGTGTGCACCACCTCGGGGTGGAACATGATGCCGTACATCTTGCGTTCGATATTGCCGAAGATGGCGAAGGGCGAGCCTTCCGACTTGCCCAGCACCTCGAAGCCTGGCGGAAGCGAGATGACGCGGTCGCCATGGCTCATCCACACCTGGTGGCGCTGGCCGGGCGCCCACAGGCCTTCGAACAGCGGGCTGTCCTTCTCGATATGGACGAAGGCGCGGCCGAATTCGCGATGATCGGAGCTTTCGGCGACGCCACCCATCTGCACGCAAAGCGTCATCTGGCCGTAGCAGATGCCAAGCACCGGCACGCCGGCGTCGAAGACGATCTGCGGCGCGCGCGGGCTGCCGATGTCGGTGGTCGAAGCCGGGCCGCCGGAGAGGATCACCGCTTTCGGATTGATGCGCCTGAAGGCGGCCTCGGCCGACTGGAACGGCACGATCTCGGAAAAGACGCCGGACTCGCGGATGCGCCGGGCGATGAGCTGCGTGAACTGGCTGCCGAAATCGACAATCAGGATGGTGTCGGGATGATTGGCTGTCGTCATGGCGAGCCTTTAGAGAAAGAAACGAGTCGGCGCAATGGGTTGCGAGGTCGCGCCGTTCACTTCGTTTCCGGCGTCTGGCCTCGAACATTCACTGGCATGTCCCCCGCGTGGGCCCGCCCCGCGTCGAGTGAGCGCAAGGCGTCCATCAGTGCCGCAAACCGTTCCCGGCCGATGCGGTCAATGTAGCCGCTTTCGATCTGAAGCTTAATGCGGTCGCCGTCGCGCAAGGCATCCAGACCCTTGCGTGTATAGCGCACAAGCTTGCCGCGCCCGTCCCGCGGGTCGGGCAGCCGCTCCAGCACGCCCTCTGCCTCCAACCCGTCGAGCAGTTGCTGAACCGCTTGCTTGGAGATGGCCGAGCGCTCGATCAGCGCCGACTGGCGCGTGCCGCCGCGGGGGATATGCCCGAGCAACCCGGCGCGTGCTTCAGTGAACCAGCCGTGGCCGGCGGCGTGCATGGCAGCCACAAATTCCGCCTGCCAAGCGCGGCTCGCCTGCCACAGCCGCCAGCCGACATGATCGGGCAAAGCCTCGGCTTTTTCGTCAAGCTCCTTGACCACTTGATCCGAACTCCATATAGTCAAGATACTTGACGATTTTCCCGCCGTCGAGGCGCTTTCGAAACGCAAACCCCAAACACAAACGAACCCTGGACACAAACAATGACGATTCTGAGCAAGAGCACGCTGGCCATTATCATGATCGGCACCACGCATGTCATCGACATGGGCGGCAAGAATGCCTTCATCCACTACGAAACCGACGATCGGGCGCACATGCTCCTGCCGGACGGCACCCGCTTCCACGGACTTTGGACGCTGCTGGACGACGGCTACAAGGTCGAATGGAAAGACGGCCCCACCGGCTCCTGGAAACTCGATCACACACCGGGAGCAATCGACTATGTCGATGCGACCGGTGCGATCCGCGGACGCATTTCACGCATCGATTTCGGCGATCCGCAACGCCTGGCTGCTTGATGCGAGCGGCGCTTAGACATCGAGCAGGCCATCGCCGATCGCCTGTTCGAGCAACCTTATTGCCCCGGCCAGCTTCTCGTCGATGACATGGAGATATTCGGTCCAGTCGTTGACGTGCCTCAGATCGGCCGCACCATCGGAAATACCGCGCAGGCCAACCAGCGGCACGCCGAAAAGCTGGCAGGCGCGCAGGCAGGCGAAGGTTTCCATGTCGACCATGTCGGCGTCGATCGCGTCATAGGCGGCGCCGGTGACGATCGAGCCGCCGGTCGAGAGCGTGGCGCTCCTGATGCCGGGGATGACGAAGGGCAGCGGCACCGTCACCGGCAGGTCGAGGAACGGCGTGGCGCCCTTTTCGAAACCCAGCGGCGAAGCATCCATGTCGCGGTAGCTCACCGACACGGCCTGGTAGATTTCGGTCTGCTCGAGCATGCGGCTTCCCGCGGAGCCCAGCGAGACGACGAGATCCGGCAGCGCGCCCTCGGCTTTCAGCGTCGCAAGCTCGGCGCCCAGCCGGACGGCGGCCTCGACCGGACCGACGCCAGTCATCAGCGGCGTGAACAGTTCTTTCAAATGCGGGCCGTATTCGGCTTCCGCCGCCATGACGAAGAGAACGGATTTTTCCGCTATCCGCGCTACGGTTGCCATGGATCACCCCTCGATCCCGTCGCGGCCGACCACCGTCATCATCGTGCCGGTCATCGTGGCTATCAGCTTGGCCTCGCCGTCGACGGCGAAGGCATAGGCCTGGCCGTCGGCAACGATGATGGTGCGGCCGGGCTTGGTCACCGAGCCGCGGAACAGGAAGCGTTCGCCCCGGCCCGGCGCCAGCAGGTTGACCTTGAACTCGATGGTCAGCACGCCGGAATTTTCCGGCATCAGCGAGAAGGCCGCATAGCCGCATGCCGAGTCCAGCGCGGTGGAAATGACGCCGGCATGCAGGAAGCCGTGCTGTTGCGTCAGCTCGGCGGCATAAGGCATCTCGATCTCGATGATGCCGGGGGTGACCAGCGTCAGTTCGGCGCCGATGGTGGCCATCGCTTTCTGGCGGGCAAAGGAGGCCCTGACACGTTCCTCGTAGTCGGGAGCGGGTACGATCTTGGCTGCCATGGCCTTCGCCTCACTTTTGCTGGCGAAGCTTATTGCAGAGGCAGGCAAGACAGGCAATCTCTTATGTTGCAGCGCAGCAAAATGCCGCTTGCCGTCAGGCGGCCCTGCGTAAAGCGTGAAAGTAGAACCCGTCGGTGCCGCTCAGCGCCGGCGAAAGCGAGATGCCGCCGACGTCGGCGATGCGTGCTTCGCCTTCGTGGCCGGGGAAATGGCTGTCCCAGAGCCGGCGATGGTCGACCGGCGCAAAGTTGCCGTGGCGCTCGCGGAAAGCCGCGACCTGCTCGCCGTTTTCGGCATCGAACACCGAACAGGTGATGTAGACGAGCAGTCCGCCCGGCTTCACGAAGGCCTGCGCCGTGTCGAGGATCGCCAGCTGCTCGCCTTTGCGGGCATCGAGCTGCCTGTCGGTCAGCCGCCACTTGGCGTCGGGCCGCCGCCGCCAGGTGCCGCTGCCGGTGCAGGGCGCGTCGATCAGCACGATGTCCATATGACTGGACAGCGGCGCGAGTTCCGCCGGCTTGCTGACGACCTGGACGTTGCGGCTGTGCGCGCGGCGGATGCGCTCGAAGATCGGCGCCAGCCGCACCTTCTCCGCGTCATGGGCAAACACCTGGCCGCGATTGTCCATCTCGGCCGAAAGCGCCAGCGTCTTGCCGCCCGCGCCGGCGCAATAGTCGAGCACCTGCATGCCGGGCTCGGCACCGGCAAGCGCTGCTGCGAGCTGCGAGCCCTCGTCCTGCACCTCGAACCAGCCTTTCTGGAAGGCGGGCTCTGCCTGGACGTTCGGATGCCTGCCGTCGCCGTCGATCGGCGGGATGCGAATGCCGCGCGGCGCGATCGCGGCAGGTGCCGCACCCGTACCCTGGAGTTCCGCCAGCACCTTGCCGCGGTCACAGAGCAGCGCATTGACCCTGAGGTCCAGCGGCGGACGCATCGCGAGAGCCGCGCCCTCGTCGACCCAGGCATCACCATAGGCTTTTTCCAGCAGCGGCGCGCACCAGTCGGGAATATCGGCCCGCACGGCATCCGGCGCGTCGGCGAGCCTGCCGGAGGCTGCCGCTTTCAGCTCGGCGGCGCTGAGCAGTGGCGGCGCGAACTTGTCGCCGTCGAGCGCGTCGTTCAGCGACTGCGCCGCCTGGCCCCATTCCAAGAGCAGCGCGCCGAAGCCGATGGCGCGCGGCGTGTCCTCGCCGAAGAGCCAACCGGCCGAGCGCCTGCGGCGCAGCGCGTCGTAGACGATGTTGCCGATCGCCGCACGGTCGCCGCCGCCCGCAAAGCGGTGCGACAGGCCCCAGTCGCGCAAGGCGTCGGCCACCGGCCGGTGGCGCCGGCCGATGTCTTCAAGCACTTCGATGGCCGCCGCCAGCCTTCCGCCCAGTCTCATTCCTGCTTCCGTCAATTGTTGCTTTCAGCCCTGCTCTTAGAGCCTTTCCTGCTCCGATTGAAACAGTTCTCTCGCGGTGCGGCCAAAACGACCTATCCCATGCCATCGTCCGCGCAACAAACGGAACGTTTTTTGCGTGGCAGTCGGCCGTTGGCAGAGAACAAGAAAAAGCCGTCGGAACATGAAGCTTCTCTAATATTTTGACTGGCGGATACAAGCAAGCCGTCGGCTTAACCACTCAGCTTTCCAAGTTTTGCCGGCCGGAATACTCTTTCGTCTGTGATTCGCGGCGCGGGAAACGCGGTTTGGCGGATCCCTATGAGGAGAGGGCAATGAAGACTTATCTGGCAGAAGTTCTAGGCACGTTTTTGTTGGTGTTCATCGGCACGGCCTCCGTGGTCACGGGCGGTTTCGGCGGCGCGCCGCCGCTCGCCAGGAAGGCATCGGCCTGGCGTTCGGCATCGGCCTGATCGCGGCGGCCTATGCGATCGGCCCGATCTCGGGTGCGCATCTCAATCCGGCGGTGACGCTCGGCGTGTTCCTTGCGGGACGGATGCCGGCCAAGGATGTCGTCCCGTACTGGATCGCGCGGATCATCGGCGCCATCATCGCTTCGCTGGCGCTGTGGATCATCGTCACCGGCCAGGCCGGCGGCCACACCGGCGGCTTCGGCGCCAATGGCTGGGACGAGGCGAAATGGGGCATGAGCTCTGCCTTCCTGTGGGAGCTGATCGGCACCTTCACCTTCGTCACCGTCATCCTCGGCGTCACCAACGCCAAGCACACGACGGCCTTTGCCGGCCTGGTCATCGGCCTGACGCTGGCAGGGATTCACTTCGCCATGATCCCGGTGACGGGCACCTCGGTCAACCCGGCGCGCTCGATCGGCCCGGCGCTGTTTTCGGGTGGCGCCGCGCTTAGCCAGCTCTGGCTGTTCATCGTCGCGCCGCTGATCGGCGGGGCGATCGCAGGCGTCGTCGCCAAGGCAGGCATTTTCGAAAAAGATTGATCTCCGAGGTCTGAATCAAAAAGGCGCGGGGATGAACCCGCGCCTTTCTTCTTTGGGAGGATGAGACCTTACTTCGCGGCCAGTTCGAAGCGATCGAGGTTCATCACCTTCGTCCAGGCCTTGACGAAGTCCTTGACGAACTTCTGCCTGGCATCGGCCGAACCGTAGACCTCGGCCAGCGCACGCAGTTGCGAGTGCGAACCGAAGATCAGATCGGCGCGGGTGCCGGTCCACTTGACTTGCCTGGTCTTGCGGTCGCGCCCTTCGTAGACCTGATCGGTGCCGGCGGCCGGATCCCAGACCGTTCCCATGCCGAGCAGGTTGACGAAGAAGTCATTGGTCAGAGTGCCCGGCCTGTCGGTGAACACGCCATGCTTTGAGCCGCCATGATTGGCGCCGAGCACGCGCAGGCCGCCGACCAGAACCGTCATTTCCGGCGCCGTCAGCGTCAGGAGCTGCGCACGGTCGACCAGCATCGCTTCGACCGACATCGGCAGCGTGCCGCGGGCATAGTTGCGGAAGCCGTCCGCCCTCGGCTCGAGCGCTGCGAAGGAGTCGACATCGGTCTGCTCCTGCGAAGCGTCCATGCGGCCGGGCGAGAACGGCACCTTCACCTCATGGCCGCCGTCCTTGGCTGCCTTTTCGACAGCGGCGACGCCGCCAAGCACGATGAGATCGGCCAGCGAAACCTTCTTGTCGCCCGCCTGCGCGGCATTGAACTCCGTCTGCACAGCCTCGAGCTTCGCCAGCACCTTGGCGAGTTCCGCCGGCTGATTGACGTCCCAGTCCCTCTGGGGGCTGAGGCGGATGCGGCCGCCATTGGCGCCGCCGCGCTTGTCCGAGCCACGGAAGGTCGAGGCCGAGGCCCAGGCGGTCGAGACCAGCTCAGGAACCGTGAGGCCGGAGGCCAGGATCTTCGCCTTCAGCGCCGCGATGTCCGCTTCGCTGACCAGCTCATGATCGATCGCCGGGATCGGATCCTGCCAGATCAGCTCTTCCTTCGGCACGAGCGGGCCGAGATAGCGCACGACCGGACCCATGTCGCGGTGGGTGAGCTTGAACCAGGCGCGGGCGAAGGCGTCGGCGAACTGATCCGGATTCTGATGAAAGCGCCGCGCAATCTTCTCATAGGCCGGGTCGAAGCGCAGCGACAGATCGGTGGTGAGCATGGCCGGCGCGCGGCGCTTGGACGGATCGTGCGCGTCCGGAACCGTGCCGGTGCCTGCGCCACCTTTCGGCGTCCACTGGTGGGCGCCGGCCGGGCTCTTCGTCAGCTCCCATTCGTAGTTGAAGAGGTTGTCGAAGAAGTTGTTGCTCCACTTGGTCGGGGTCGTCGTCCAGGTGACCTCGAGGCCCGAGGTGATGGCGTCGCCGGCAATGCCGGTGGCATGTTTGCTCGACCAGCCGAGGCCCTGCGCCTCGACGCCGGCGGCTTCCGGCTCCGCGCCCACAAGCGCTGCATCGCCGGCGCCGTGGGTCTTGCCGAAGCTGTGACCGCCGGCGATCAGCGCCACTGTCTCCTCGTCGTTCATGGCCATACGGCGGAAGGTCTCGCGAATGTCCCGCGCCGCGGCGACCGGATCCGGCTTGCCGTTCGGCCCTTCCGGGTTGACGTAGATCAGGCCCATCTGCACGGCGCCGAGGTGGCCTTGAAGCTCGCGATCGCCGGAATAGCGCTGGTCATCCAGCCACTTGGTTTCGGAGCCCCAATCCACGTCCTGCTCCGGCTCCCACACGTCGGCGCGGCCGCCGGCGAAGCCGAAGGTCTTGAAGCCCATCGATTCCAGCGCGACGTTGCCGGCAAGGATCATCAGGTCGGCCCAGGAGATCTTGCGGCCGTATTTCTGCTTGACCGGCCAGAGCAGACGGCGAGCCTTGTCGAGATTGGCATTGTCCGGCCAGCTGTTCAGCGGCGCGAACCGCTGCTGGCCTGCACCGGCGCCGCCGCGGCCGTCGCCGATGCGATAGGTGCCGGCGCTGTGCCAGGCCATGCGGATGAAGAGCGGTCCATAATGGCCGAAGTCGGCCGGCCACCAGTCCTGCGAATCCGTCATGACATGGTGCAAGTCCTTGATCACGGCATCGAGATCCAGGCTCTGGAATTCCTTGGCATAGTCGAAATCCTCGCCCATCGGGTCCGAGAGGTTCGACTGCTGGTGAAGAACGGCAAGGTCGAGCTGGTTCGGCCACCAATCGCGATTGGTCCTGCCGGCGGATCCATGCGCCACGGGGCATTTGCCAGCGCTGTTGTCGTCGGTTTTCGCGTCCATCTTACTCTCCGATTTTTTGCCGATTTTTTGCCGAGATTTGCGAGGCAGCCAGCGGCCGCGCCAATCTGGAATGATTCTAGACTAGGCCGGCTTGGCGATAAAGACAAATTGCCTTTCCTGTTTTTTCCGATAGGATTTCCTTATGATCGGTCTCACCGTCCGGCAGATGCTTTATTTCGACGCGCTCGCGCAGACGCTGCATTTCGGCCGCGCCGCGAAGCTCGCCGGTGTCAGCCAGCCGGCGCTCTCCGCCCAGATCGCTGAAATGGAAGAGAGGCTGAGCTGCCTTCTGTTCGAGCGCGGCGGCAAGACGGTGCGGATGACCGACGAAGCGCTCGCGCTGCAGCCGCGCATCGAGCGCATCCTCGCCGACATACGTGACGTCGAGACGACTGCCCGGCGCGGCCGTCCCGCCATGGAAGGCCGCTTCCGGCTGGGCATCATCCCGACGGTCGCGCCCTATCTCCTGCCGCGGGTTTTGCCGGAATTGAAGAAGCATTTCCCGGCCCTGCGGCTTGAGCTGCGCGAGGCGGTGACCGCCGCGCTGGTGGAGGACAATGTCTCGGGCAAGCTCGACGCTTTCATCGCCGCGCTGCCGCTCGACCAGCCAGGGCTGGTCACGGAGGAGCTTTTCCCGGACCGCTTCTTCCTTGCGGTCCCCGCCGGCGATCCGGCCTTCGCCTCGCCGCCTGTGCCGCCGGAAAGCCCGGCGCTGGAGCGGCTGATGCTGTTGGAAGAAGGCCATTGCCTGCGCGAGCAGGCTTTAGCCGTCTGCGGCAATGTGCGGCCGGTGGCGATGGCAAGCTATGGCGCCACCAGTCTCACGACGCTCCTGCAGATGGTGGCGCACGGTCTCGGCGTCACGCTCGTCCCGGAGATGGCGGCAAGTGCTGCCGGCGTCATGCCGGACCTCAGGATCGTGCCGTTCCAGGAGCCGATGCCGCAGCGCATGATCTGCCTCGCCTGGCGACGCAACAAGGTGCGTCAGGACGAGTGTGTGGAGTTGGCAAAGATTATTCGGGGGTTGGATGCGGCCGTTCTGGCGTGAGGTGCGGGCCTGGTTGCAAGCGTCAACCGGTTGGCCTGTACAATGCCCCGGAACCGCCCACCCTCTCCACGCATTTCGATGGATGGTGAGTAAGCCTGTTTACAACAATAATCGGGGTGGAACATCGGCGGGCTGGACAATCAAGCTTGGCGATTCCCCCGTTATTGGCACGGCAATCCATAGCGGCTCCGATGTCGGGCGCGCGTGCCAATCGCTCATGTGCATCCCCGACCCTGACCGACAGCGGGAGGAGGATCCCTTCACCGAGCACTTTATCGCCGATTTCCCGACACAGATCATCGTTCATCGATCGCGCTTTCAGGTCGATCTGAACCGCGCGCGCGAGGCGGCGGTCTACCGGTCGCCGGACCAGTCCTGGGGCTTGAACGTATGGCGAGAGCCACCGGCTGAGGAGTTTGTGAACGAGTCTCTCGCCTTTCACGATGCTTTCTACGGCGAGCTCAAGCGTGTGCTTGCCGATGTCGAAAAACGTTATGGCAGGTTCGTCCTTGTCGACGTCCACAGCTACAACCACCGGCGCGAAGGGCCGAAAGCAGTGCCTGCATCGCAGGATGGCGCGCCTGATATCAATATCGGCACATCCTCGATGGACCGCGCGCGCTGGGCGCCGGTCGTCGACGCCTTCATGGAGGCGCTTCGCGGCCGGCGTTTCAACGGCGAGCCGATCGACGTGCGCGAGAATGTGTTGTTCCAGGGCAAGGGCGAACAGACCCGTTTCGTACATGCCAATTTCCCCGAGACCGGGTGTGCCATCGCAGTCGAGTTCAAGAAGATCTTCATGGACGAATGGAGCGGCAAGCCCGACTGGGGAGCGATCGAACGGCTGCGCGCCATGCTGGCGTCTACCGTGCCCGTTCTCGAGGCCGCGGTGCGGGGCATGACATGAAGCCGAAGCTTGTCGAGGCTGCGTCTCCGTTGGCAGAGATCGAGGCGGACCTGGACGCGCTTTTCCGGGACGGCAAACCGATCCGCCGCGAGTTCGGCGACGGCAACCGGTTGCACATCGATCGGCCGCTACCGTTTCTATGCGTCCATATCGGGTCGCAGCAGGATGCGGCGTTCCAAATTGTTTCCGCCAACGCGTCCTATCTGATCGTGGCCGATATCAGCCTAGCCGGCGAGGTCGCGCGGCTGGTGGCGCGAAGGATGCGCGATCATTGCGGCGCATTCCTCGTGCTCGACATTGGCGAGTTGGCCGAAGACCGGTTCCTGACGGAGGACGTACCGTTCCTGCCGCCTTTCGAGATTGCACTGGCCAGCGGCGAAACGACGGCGGAGAAGGCGGCGCTCAAGCGCTTCGCCACTGCGGCGTCCGGACGCGAAGCAAAATACCGCACGCCCCGCGTCGACGAATTCATTCCCACGAAAAGCGTCGAAGCACGGCTCTCGGATGGTCTCGGCGATGTGGCGGGCCTGACGGTGCGCTTCGCGCCGATCTACAGGGTGCCTAGCAGCGAGCGCGTCTATCCTGAATTGCGCGACCTTGTTGTCGCCAACATGGTAGATTCCGCGCTCCAGGCGGTCAGCGCCTTTCTAAAGGCATCAAAGCTGGAACCGCCGGCAACCCACCGTTCGCTGGGGCGGCGCGCCTACATCGACGCCGTCGTGCGCGCCGACCGGGCGCTAGACAGCGTCGCGTCGACATTCGATTTCCTGCTTGCCGTCACACCGATCAACGCCGAACCGGCCTGGCGGGAATTCCAGGCGGGCGGCTTCGAGCATGTCCCTGCACTGCTCTACAGGCCGCTCGAATTCGAGGTCGCCGCCCAGAAGCGGAAGCTCTATTCGGTCTCGCTCGATCATCTGGAAGATCCGCTGCTGACTACGCTGCTCTCGCAGAAGCAGCAGGAGCTCGATCTCCAACTGTCAATGCTCGGGGCACGCGAGACGCCCCGCTTCGTCGAACTCGGACGAGCCCTCTATGGCAGCGTCGAACCGAGCCTGGCGACACGAGCACGCGCCATTCTTGAAAAGGCGCACGGCGCTGCGTCGGCGGCGAGGCAGAAGGGGCTGGGCGCCGACGCCGTCGCCGCAGCGGCGCGAGACATGATCGCGGGATACCGTGCCGCCTACTCCGATTTCGATGCTTCCGTGGAGATCCGCGGCGACCTTCCGGCCGGCCTACTCGTCTCTCGAAACCTGCTGCTGGTTTCGCGCGATACCAACCTTCCACCGGAGCGTCTCACCGCACTGCTCAGTCACGAAATCGGCGTCCATCTGCTAACCTATTTCAATGGTGCTGCGCAGGGGCTCGCCATCTTCCGCAATGGGCTCGCCGGCTACGAAGGCATGCAGGAGGGACTGGCAGTGCTGGCGGAATATCTGGTCGGCGGCATGACCGCGGCGCGGCTGCGGCTGATCGCGGCCAGGGTCGTCGCGTGTCAGGCGATGCTCGACGGCGCGGCGTTCGAAGAAACCTTCCGCACCCTCCACAAGGATTTCGGTCTCGACGATCGCAGCGCCTTCAACGTCGTGCTGCGTGTCTTTCGAGGTGGTGGCCTGGCAAAGGACGCCATCTATCTGCGCGGCGTGGTGCAGGTCCTCGATCATCTGAGGAGCGGCGGCAGCCTCACGCCGTTCTGGATCGGCAAGATCTCCGCCGCGCATTTCGGCGCAATCCAGGAACTCAACGCGCGCGGCTTGCTGCGCGCGCCGCGCCTCGAACCTGCCTTCCTCTCTTCCGACGCGGCGCGTCCGCGGCTCAAGAAGGCGATGGCGGGGATCGATCCGATCGATATGGTTGAGACTTGAGGGAGCATCCCCGATGCGCATTGCGTTCTTCGTCAATTCGATCGAGAGCGAGACGCCAGGCTACACGACGACAACGCTGGCGCTGGCTGCGATCCAGCGCGGCCATTCTGTTGTCTATGTCGAACCCGGCGACTTCATACTGCGTCCGGATGACAGCCTGGCTGTCAGCGTCGCGGTCCTGCCGGACGCTCCCTACAAGACGCCCGACAAACTGTATGCCGCCCTGAAGGATGCCGCGAAGCAGAAAAAGACCTTCGCGACAGGCGATATCGACATCTTGTTTCTGCGCAACGACCCGTCGCTCGACGCCACCGATCGACCATGGGCCGCCAACGCAGGCATCATGTTCGGGCGGCTCGCAGCAGAACAGGGCGTCATCGTCGTCAACGATCCGGACGGTCTGGCACAGGCACAGAGCAAGCTCTACCTGCAGACCTTTCCCGAAGCGGTACGGCCGGCAACCTTGATATCGCGCAGCATTGCCGAGATCCGCGCCTTCATCGACAAACACTCGAAGGGCTGCATCGTCAAACCACTGCAAGGGTCGGGTGGCAAGAACGTCTTCCATATTGCGACGCCTGCCGATTCCAACCTCAACCAGATCTTCGAGGCCGCCAGCGGTGACGGCTATCTCATCGCGCAGGCCTACATTTCGGAGGCCAAGGCTGGTGACGTGCGGCTTTTCCTGATGAACGGCCTGCCGCTGGCGCGCGACGGCAGCTACGCCGCCTTTCGCCGCGTCCCAGCCAAGGGCGACGTCCGCTCCAACATCCACGCCGCGGGAACCGCCCGCAAGGTCAAGGTAACGGACACGATGTTGCGCATTGCCGAGATGGTACGCCCCAAACTGGTCAGCGACGGCATGTTTCTGGCTGGGCTCGACATCGTCGGCGACAAACTTCTGGAGATCAATGTCTTTACGCCAGGCGGGCTGGCACGGCTGGCCGATATGTACAAGACGGATTTCGCCGCACGGGTCATCGTCGCGCTGGAGGAGAAGGCGACCCTGCGCCGAGCCTATGGAAAGACCATGCCGAATTCGCGGCTGGCAACGCTTTGAGGATGCAGACAAGTCGGGCGGCGTGAGCTGGAGTCACAGCATGCTCATTCCATCAAAATCCGCCCTACATACATAGATGTTGCGGACCGGCCCCGCACGCCAATTTCTGAGCCCCGGTAAAGAAGATCCCTTCCACCTTGATAATGCTGCGATAGTGTCGGGGCATGAGCGACGAAAGCGAATACGATTTCTTCAAGCTGCGAAAGCAAGCCAAGACCTATGTCTCAAAGGTCTTCTGTTTCAGGGGGACGAACCCTGCCGCTGATGCGCGACGGCAGTTATGCCGCCGCCAGCTTGCATCAAAGCTTTCACGGCACAAATATCAGAAATACATAAGTAAAAAACACTACAATATGAACCATTCCCGTCAGGAACGTCGTTCTATCGGTGCTAAAGCTTACGTTACATATGAAAAGCGCTAAAATCAAAAGTACTGCGTCAGTCGCCGGGAGCCCCAGGGTCAACCCTCTTCCCGTCAGGAGGCTGGCGGCTGCGACTGCCGGTATCGTCAAGCCAATTGTGGCGCAAGCCGAACCCATCGCAACGTTCAAGCCGCGCTGCAGCTCATTGTTGAGTGAAGCGCGAACCGCCGAAATGGCCTCCGGCATCAAAACCAGCCCCGCGATCAATGCCCCTACAATACTGTCAGCCTGGGGCACCTGGTAGGCAACGAGCGTATTCTCGACGCTTGCGGCGACTTGCTCGGCGAGCATGACTATTCCGATCAGCCCGATCAGCAGGAGCAGAGCGCTGGCAGAGATGCTTTCTTGCGGAGCGGCTCGCATCGAGACGCCGTGTGCCTGTCCTTCGGTGAAGTCGTCCCGGTGCCGGACGGTCTGGGCGAAAACGAAACCTGCATAGAGCAGCACTGAAAGGACGCTCACAAAACCGAGTTGAGCTGCTGAGAATGTGCCAGGTTCCGTAGTTTGCGTGTAGGTCGGGAGAATAAGCGTCATGACGGTCAGTGCGACCAGAACCGCCAGGTAGGCGCTCGTGCCTTGTCGAACAATTGCCTGCTTGCGATGACGCCAGCCGCCAAGCGTGAGGCACGTGCCGACGACGCCGGTGGATGTAATCATCACCGTCGAGAAGACGGACTCACGGGCAAGCGTAGGGTTGTTCGCTCCATGCAGCATCATGGAAACGATGATCGACACTTCGATTGCCGTCACGGCGAAGGTCAGCACCAGTGTGCCGTACGGCTGCCCTACACGCCGGGCCACTGCCTCAGCGTGGTCGAGCACCACGAAAATGGTGATGAACATGATCGCGCTCGAAAGCGCACCGATGAGGATCCTGACGCTCGTCGAACCTTCGTCTACCGACAAACCGCTAGCTCTGACAGCGACTGCCATCACCAAGGCGGCCAACGGCATCGCATATGAAGTCACCGATCGTGTGAAACCACTCATTCGGCCCTTGTGCGTTTCTGAGAACCCCGGGGAAAAGCCTGTCCGGTGGTAACCTTGATTGCGAAGCCGGCAGTCCCCCACCCCACCGGCGTTCGTCGCCTCACGCCGTCTTCTGCGCCACGAGTCCTAGCTCCTCCATCATCGCCTCGCGCATCAAGAACTTCTGCGGCTTGCCGGTCACCGTCATCGGCAGCTCGGTGCGGAAGCGGATGTAGCGCGGCACCTTGTAATGCGCGATCTGGCCGGCGCAGAAGGCCTTGATCTCCTGCTCCGTGGCAATCTGGTTGGGCTTCAGCACGATCCAGGCGCAGAGCTCCTCGCCATATTTTGGGTCTGGAATGCCGAAGACCTGCACTTCCTTAACCTTGGGATGGCGGTAGAGGAATTCCTCCACCTCGCGCGGATAGACGTTCTCGCCGCCGCGGATGACCATGTCCTTCACCCGGCCGACGATGTTGCAATAGCCCTCGGTGTCTATGGTGGCGAGGTCGCCGGTGTGCATCCAGCCGTCCGTGTCGATCGCCTCGCGGGTCTTCTCGGCGTCGTCCCAGTAGCCCTTCATCACCGAATAGCCGCGCGTGCAGAGCTCGCCCGGCGCGCCCACCGCGACCGTGGCGCCGTCAGCGTCGATCGCCTTGACCTCGACGTGGGGATGGATGCGGCCGACCGTTGAGACGCGCTTTTCCAGCGGATCATCGACGCTGCTCTGGAACGAGACCGGGCTGGTCTCCGTCATGCCGTAGGCGATGGTCACTTGCGCCATATGCATCAGCGAGACCACCTTCTTCATCACTTCGATCGGACAGGGAGAGCCGGCCATGATGCCGGTGCGGAGGCTGGAAAGGTCGAAGCTGGAGAAATCCGCATGGTCGAGCATGGCGACGAACATGGTCGGCACGCCATAGAGGCCGGTGCAGCGCTCCTGCGCCACCGCCTTCAGCGTCGCGCCGGCATCAAAACCCTCGCCCGGGAAGACCATGGTCGCGCCCTTGGTGACGCAGCCCATGGTGCCCATCGACATGCCGAAGCAGTGGTAGAGCGGCACCGGGATGCAGAGCCGGTCGTCGACGGTGAGCTTGATCGCCGAGGTGACGAAATTGCCGTTGTTGACGATGTTCGCGTGGGTCAGCGTCGCGCCCTTGGGCGCGCCCGTGGTTCCGCTGGTGAACTGGATGTTGATGGCGTCGCCGGGCTTCAGCCCTTCGGAGATGCGGTCGAGGCTGTCATGCTCGTCGCGACCGGCCATGGCCAGCACGTCGCCGAAGTTGAACATGCCGGGCGAGTTGTCGTCGCCCATGCGGATGACGATCCTCAGCGCCGGCAGCTTCTTTGCCTCGAGCTTGCCGGGCTCGGCCGTGGCGATCTCCGGCGCCAGCGTCTCGACCATGCCGAGATAGTCGGAGGTCTTGAACTGTGCGGCAGTGACCAGCGCCTTGCAGCCGACCTTGTTCAGCGCATATTCCAGCTCGGTCAGCCGGTAGGCCGGGTTGATGTTGACCAGGATGAGGCCGATGCGCGCGGTGGCGAATTGGGTCACCAGCCATTCCCAGCGGTTCGGCGACCAGATGCCTACGCGATCGCCCTTTTCGAGGCCGAGCGCCAGGAAGCCGGCGGCTAAAGCATCGACCGTGTCGGACAGCTCGCTCCAGGTAAAGCGCTTGTCCTGGCCGACGAAGACGGCGGCGTCGAGCGTGGCGTATTTGCTCACCGTATCGGAAAACAGCGCCGGAATGGTCTTGTCGAGCAAGGGCACCGAGCGATCGCCCGAGACATGCGCCCTGCCGTCCACCGGAGCAATGAAAGTGCTACGCCCGCGCAGATTTGTGGCGTTCTTGAGCTCGTCGAGTTTGATCGCCATCGCCTTCTCCTCCCGGGATGAGCCAGCCTATCAGCCGGTGGCGGCGGTGAAAATCCGTCAAAGGTCCCCCTCCCCTTCGACGGGAGGGCTATCGCATAGGACGCTCCCCCTCACCCAGCCTCCGCTTCGCTCGGCTGACC
>NZ_RQXT01000289.1 GCF_003863365.1 Mesorhizobium tamadayense
GTTTTCGCGTGCCGGAGTTCAACATCCAGAAGGTAATCGCCCGGCGCGTCGCGCAGGAACTCGAGGCGGGCAGCGCTGTCAATCTTGGCTTCGGGATTTCGGCCAACGTTCCACGCATTCTCCTGGAGGAGGGGCTGCACGGCGCGGTCACTTGGGTCATCGAACAGGGGGCGGTCGGGGGCGTGCCGCTGCTTGACTTCGCCTTTGGCTGCGCCGCGAATGCCGACGCCTTCATGCCCTCGCCCTACCAGTTTACATATTTCCAAGGGGCA
>NZ_RQXT01000290.1 GCF_003863365.1 Mesorhizobium tamadayense
CCTGTTCGCAGAGGACGTGCTCGGCTACGGCCGCAACCGCGTTCCCCGCCACGCCAAGGCGTATCGCAACTTCAAGGCCGAGTTCGATCGACTGAATAGTGAACGCGTCGCGGCATTCCGGGAATTCCGGGCTGACATCCATTCCGGTGCCTATCCCGGACCCGAACACACTGCGGCGATCCCGGAGGCTGAATTTGAAACCTTTCTTAATCACTTGGGATCTCGATAGTGAGACGTGCTCCGTTTTTAATATCAGTATCCACTTTTTCA
>NZ_RQXT01000291.1 GCF_003863365.1 Mesorhizobium tamadayense
CCGGCTTGAGCGAGGTCACGATGAAGCGCGGATTGGCGCCCAATGTCGTCCGCTCGGCCTTGGCGATGACCCGCCTGCGGCGGGACCAGCTGTCTTTGGTCGACCACATGAAGTCGCGAAAGACGCGTGCGGCCTGGCCGCTTGCCCTGGATGCCCGGCTCGCTTCCTCCAGGGCCGGGGCGATCTTGGTTTCCAGCCGCTCGTTGCGGGCGAGGCCGAAGACGTAGTCGACGCGGTTTTGCTCGCACCAGGCCATCAGTTCCTCGCGG
>NZ_RQXT01000292.1 GCF_003863365.1 Mesorhizobium tamadayense
GCGCGAGGAACTGATGGCCTGGTGCGAGCAAAACCGCGTCGACTACGTCTTCGGGCTCGCCCGCAACGAGCGGCTGGAAACCAAGATCGCCCCGGCCCTGGAGGAAGCGAGCCAGGCATCCAGGGCAAGCGGCCAGGCCGCACGCGTCTTTCGCGACTTCATGTGGTCGACCAAAGACAGCTGGTCCCGCCGCAGGCGGGTCATCGCCAAGGCCGAGTGGACGACATTGGGCGCCAATCCGCGCTTCATCGTGACCTCGCTCAAGCCGT
>NZ_RQXT01000293.1 GCF_003863365.1 Mesorhizobium tamadayense
CACAGAGAGCCAGTTCGGTATAGGCACGCGCCGGGAGGGTTTTCCCTGGAATCTGTCCGGCACCTATGTCCAAGCGATTCCGCATGTCTATTCGATTGATGCGGACGGCAATGAGCACCACTTCCTTGCCCAGTACTATCGCAGCACACAGGAGATGGCCTCCAACCTGTTCCGCAAGGGTTATCAATGGCCATTTCATGCCACGCGGATGCTCGATTTCGGCTCGAGTCTCGTCGATCTTGCGATCTATCGCGAGTCCGCAGCG
>NZ_RQXT01000294.1 GCF_003863365.1 Mesorhizobium tamadayense
TACAGAGAGCCAGTTCGGTATAGGCACGCGCCGGGAGGGTTTTCCCTGGAATCTGTCCGGCACCTATGTCCAGGCGACTCCGCATGTCTATTCGATTGATGCGGAGGGCAATGAGCACCACTTCCTTGCCCAGTATTATCGCAGCACACAGGAGATGGCCTCCAACCTGTTCCGCAAGGGATATCAATGGCCATTTCATGCCACGCGGATGCTCGATTTCGGCTCGAGTCTCGTCGATCTTGCGATCTATCGCGAGTCCGCAGCA
>NZ_RQXT01000295.1 GCF_003863365.1 Mesorhizobium tamadayense
TCTGTTCGCAGAGGACGTGCTCGGCTACGGCCGCAACCGCCTTCCCCGCCACGCCAAGGCGTATCGGAACTTCAAGGCCGAGTTCGACCGACTGAATAGTGAACGCGTCGCGGCATTCCGGGAATTCCGGGCTGACATACATTCCGGTGCCTATCCCGGACCCGAACACACTGCGGCGATCCCGGAGGCTGAATTTGAAACCTTTCTTAATCAGTTGGGATCTCGATAGTGCTCCGTCTTTAATATCAGTATCCACTTTTTCG
>NZ_RQXT01000296.1 GCF_003863365.1 Mesorhizobium tamadayense
TCGGACCGCCTGCGCCGAAGCGGCAAGCTGGCAACAACCGCTAGCAATCAGCGTCAACGTTTCGGCTATGCAACTCCACGGCGGGAATTTGTCGGAGCTGGTCGGGGCAGTGCTGAAAGAAACCGGTCTCGATCCGTCCCGCCTCGAGCTGGAAATTACCGAAACTTGCCTGATCAAGGACATCGGGCGGGCGCTCGCTGTCTTGCGTCAGCTCAAAAGCCTTGGGGTTCAAATCGCCATGGATGATTTCGGCACCGGA
>NZ_RQXT01000297.1 GCF_003863365.1 Mesorhizobium tamadayense
TCCCTCGGAGAGCGTGTCGGCGCTTTCGATCAGGCTGCGCTCATGGAATTCACGGATGCCGTCGCTGTCGAGGACGGGGAGGCCAAAGCTTTCGGAGATGAGCGTGGCCTGGTGACCATCCGGGCAGCAGAGCCGGACCATTTCGAGGGTGGTGCCCTTGCGGAGCTGAACGACGCGGGCCTTGGTCTTGGTGGAGCGGGTTGAGCTGGACATTGAGCTTTCCTTTCTAGCGATGCCCTTCAGGA
>NZ_RQXT01000298.1 GCF_003863365.1 Mesorhizobium tamadayense
CCCTGAAGGGCATCGCTAGAAAGGTAAGCTCAATGTCCAGCTCAACCCGCTCCACCAAGACCAAGGCCCGCGTCGTCCAGCTCCGCAAGGGCACCACCCTCGAAATGGTCCGGCTCTGCTGCCCGGATGGCCACCAGGCCACGCTCATCTCCGAAAGCTTCGGCCTCCCCGTCCTCGACAGCGACGGCATCCGTGAATTCCACGAGCGCAGCCTGATCGATGGTGCCGACACGCTCTCCGAGGGC
>NZ_RQXT01000003.1 GCF_003863365.1 Mesorhizobium tamadayense
AGCACGGAAGCCTGCGCCAACCTCGGACGTTGGCCAGTCGTCGTGATCCTCCTATTCTCAACCCCAGCCCAGCGGCACGTAGTCGATCTCCATAAATCCCTCGACCTCCGGCACCCAGCGGTCGCGCACGAAGGCGACGTGGTCGGGGTGCTCGTTGTACCTGGTGTAGGCGGCCTGGTCGGCGAACTCCATCGAGAAGCCGAATTGGTAGTCGTTCTTGGGGCTCACCTGCCGCAGTTGCTCGAAATGGGTGACGCCCTTGATCCCGGTGAGGATCTTCTTGGCATCGTGGAGGAACCGCTTCGCCTCCAGCGAATGCGGCGGATGCTTCAGCGTGAACACGACGGTATGGCGGATCATTTCGGCTCCTGCTCCTATTCGCTGTCGACCCAGGCGCGGATGAGGTGGTGGGCGATCGCCCCTTTCGGCGGCGTGATCAGATCCCCGGGGTGGGTTCTCTCCAGCATCGAGCGCACCTCGTCGCGGAAAAACCAGCGGCAGTCCTCAAGCTCGTTGAGGTCGGCCTGGATATCCTCGTTGAGCGGCTCGCCGAAGCAGCCGATCATCAGCGAATAGGGGAACGGCCAGGGCTGGCTGGCGTGGTAGACGACGCGGCCGAGCCGGATCCCGGCCTCCTCCAGCGTCTCGCGGCGCACGGCCGCCTCGATCGTCTCGCCGGGCTCGATGAAGCCGGCAAGCGCCGAATACATGCCCGGCCCGAAATGCCGGCCGCGTCCGAGCAGGCATTTCTCGCGCGTCGCCGTCAGCATGATCGCCACCGGGTCGGTGCGCGGGAAATGGTCGGTGCCGCAAGCCGGGCAATGGCGCCTGTAGCCGCCGGCGCGCATTTCCGAAGGGCTGCCGCATTTGCTGCAGAAGGCATGGCTGGCATGCCAGGCGAGCAGCGCCGCGCCTTGCGCCAGCGCGCCGGCCGCCGCCTCGTCGATCAGCCCCTGCATGTAGACCGAGCGATAATCGATCGCCTTGACCGTCTCGGGGAGCTTTTCCGGCTCGATACCGGCGGGCACGGCAAGCACCGGACCGTTCTCGGAAAAGCCGAGCAGCACGCCGCGGTCGAGCGAAACCTCGAAGGGTTGGCTTTCCGCCGCCTCGAACCATGGGTCGAACTTGCCGCCGTTGAGCTTCAGATAAAGCCTGCCGGCATGCATCAGCATCAGCCGCGCCGATCGCTCGGCAAATGCCTTCTCGACCGCGTCGTCGGCGCGGTTCTCCGATTGCCGGTCGATCTTGTTGCCGGCGAAGCCGACGAACTGGCTGGGCTCGCGCAAGGGCGCGTCAAACAGGCGGAAGCTCATGGGGACTCAGGGTTGGGGGACTCGGCAAACCGCGGAATGGACACTGGTCGGCTTATAGCGCTGCCTTGATCGTTTGGGCAAACCGGCGCATGTCGGAGCGCTCATACGGCTCGCGCATGCCGTGTCCCCAGACCGGCCCGGGCCAGCCGGGGTCGCCCTCGGAACGGGCGACGACATGGACATGCAGCTGGCGCACAATGTTGCCGAGCGCGCCGGTATTGATCTTTGTGCAGCCGGTCACCCTCTTCAGCGCCTGCGCCACCATGTTGGTCTCGAAGGTCAGCATCGCCTGGTCGAGTGGTGTCAGGTCGTGCAGTTCCTCGATCCCGGGCCGTTGCGGCACCAGGACCAGCCACGGCCAGCGGCGGTCGTTCATCAGCCTGAGCTCGCACAGGCCGAGCCACAAGAGCTGCTCACTGTCCGCCTCCAATCGGGCGTCCAGCGTGAAACCGGCCTTGAGGCCAGGCAGCATGGGCGTTTCCTTCGCTTTTGTATTTTTTTCCAAGCCGGAAACGCTAGTGCGGCGGCAAGATGGCTGCAAGGCGAATCATTGGCCGCTACTGCGGATTTGAAGGTGTTCTCTGCTGTATGCCGTGGCTGGTCATTCACCTGCGCCCTTGCATTTCGCCGCTGAATTGCCGATATGGAGCGCGGGAGGTTGGTGGTGGACGATCCACTCGCCAACCGGGTCAGGTCCGGAAGGAAGCAGCCCTAACGAGCCCGGAACGGGTCATTGTTCCAGCCTCCCACCTCTTCGCCTTTCTCCCGCGACATTGACGGCGCCAAGCCGTGCGGGTGAGACTATGCGCAGGAATCGGCCGCCTTCCGTCGCGGTCCTTGGAGCTTTTGACGGCGAATGAGCGAAGCCGAGAATTCGGGGTCTGAAAGTCTGGTGACAGGCAAAGCCGGCGCCTATCGCGTGCTGGCGCGCAAATATCGTCCCTCGAATTTCTCCGAGCTGATCGGCCAGGAGCCGATGGTCCGCACGCTGACCAACGCCTTCGCCACCGGCCGCATCGCCCAGGCCTGGATGCTGACCGGCGTGCGTGGTGTCGGCAAGACGACGACGGCGCGCATCCTGGCACGGGCACTCAACTACAAGACCGCGACCGTCGACCAGCCCTCGGTCGATCTGTCCATCCCCGGCGAGCATTGCCAGGCGATCATGGAAGGCCGTCATGTCGATGTCATCGAGATGGACGCCGCCTCCCACACCGGCATCGACGACATCAGGGACATCATCGACCGCGTCCGCTACGCGCCGGTCTCGGCCCGCTACAAGGTCTACATCATCGATGAAGTGCACATGCTTTCCACCCAGGCCTTCAACGGCCTGTTGAAGACGCTGGAAGAGCCGCCGCCGCACGTCAAATTCATCTTCGCCACTACCGAGATCCGCAAGGTGCCGATCACGGTTCTGTCGCGCTGCCAGCGCTTCGATCTGAGGCGCATCGACGCCGGCGCTCTGGTCGCGCATCTTTCCTCGATCGCCGCCAAGGAAGGCATTTCCGTCGATGACGAGGCGCTGGCGATGATCGCCCGCGCCGCTGAGGGCTCGGCGCGCGATTCGCTCTCCATCCTCGACCAGGCGATCGCCCATGGCAGCGGCATCGTCAGCGGCGAGGCTGTGCGCGCCATGCTCGGGCTCGCCGACCGCGCCCGCATCATCGACCTGTTCGAGCACATCATGAAGGGCGACGTGGCGGCGGCTTTGGCGGAATTCCGGGCGCAGTACGATACCGGCGCCGACCCCGCCGCAGTGCTCACGGATATTGCCGAATTCAACCACCTCGTCACCCGGCTGCGTTTCGTGCCGGCCGCGGCCGACGACGCTTCGCTATCCGAGGACGAGCGAAGGCGCGGCGCCGAATTCGCGAGCACGCTGTCGGTGCGTGTGCTGTCGCGGACTTGGCAGATGCTCTTGAAAGGCATTCCGGAGGTGCAGTCCTCCAACCGTCCGGTGAGTGCTGCCGAGATGGTGCTGATCCGCCTCGCCCACGCTGCCGACCTGCCGACGCTGGACGAAGCGCTGAAATCGCTGGAAGGCGCCGCGCCGGTGCCGAATGGCGCGCCGCGCGCCAACGGAGCGCCGGCTGGCAATGGCGGCGGCGCAACTGCTGTGGCGCAGGCGCGGGTGCCGGGCTCCACCGGCGGCGCGCAGACGATGCGGCTGGTCGAGGCTCAGCCCATGCCCGCCGCCTTCGTTCCGGCACCCGAGCCGGTCGTCGAAACGCCCGCCGTTCCGGTGAAGTCGCTGGCCGACATCGCCGCCCTTGCCGACGCCAATCGCGACATCGCCTTCAAGGTGCTCGTGAAGCGCTGCGTGCGGTTGGTGCGCATTGAGCCCGGCCGCATCGACGTCAGCCTGACCGACGATGCGCCGAAGATGCTGCTCAACGACCTGACCGCCAAGTTGCGCGCCTGGACCGGCCGCAACTGGCTGGTCTCGCTGTCGAAGGAGGAGGGCGGCCAGACGCTGGCCGAACTGGAGACGACGAAGCGCGAGAACGCCTTCTCCGACGCCAAGAGCGACCCGACGGTCGCCGCCATCCTCGCCCGCTTCCCCGGCGCCAAGATCATCGATGTTCGCATTCCGGACGCGCCGGAGGCGGACGAAGCCGAGGCCGACCTGCCGGTCGAGCCAGCCGCCGACGACGAAGAGATTTGAAGAAACAAAAAGGACGTTTGCTATGAAGGATCTTCTCGGTCTGATGGGCAAGGCGAAAGAAATGCAGGCCAAGTTCCAGGCCATGCAGGACGAGATCGCCATGCTGGAAGCCACCGGGCAGGCGGGTGGCGGCCTGGTCAGCGTGACGCTGACCGGCAAGTTCGAAATGAAGGCGCTGAAGATCGATCCCTCGCTGCTCAAGGACGACGAGGTCGAGATCCTCGAAGACCTGCTTTTGGCCGCTCACAATGACGCCAAAAATAAGGTCGAGCAGATCATGCAGGAAAAGACCAAGGCGTTGACGGCGGGTCTGCCTATCCCGCCCGGAATGAAATTGCCGTTCTGAGGCGGCTGCCGCCAGTTAATTGATTATGAACGAAAATTGAGCTTGGGCCGCAATATTAATCATTTGCCGGCGTTGTTCACGGGCTCATTTCGCGGCATTCATAAAGTTTTACCCAAGTCGAGAGTTTGCTAACCATCTAGCCATCTTTTTGCCTGAAAGAGTCTCATTCTTGCCACATCTCGGGGCGGGCTGGCATCTGGAAATGAGGCTTTTTTATTGATCGCGACGCGATGGAAGACGCCGCTGCTGCTCATCGGCATCGCCGCTTCCCCCTTGTTCCTGGCCGGCTGCAGCCAGACCGCTTCACACGGCATGTCGGTGGCGAGCCTGACCGACGCCATCACGCCGAGCTTTCTCAGTTCGCGTTCCTACACGATGAAGGACAAGGAGTGCCTGCAAAGGGCGATGTTCTTCGAGTCCAACCGGTCGAGCCGCGACGGCATGATCGCCGTCGGCACGGTGGTGATGAACCGGCTGCGCTCGGGCCAGCATGGCAGCACCATCTGCGAGGTCGTCGGCGAGAGGGGACAGTTCGCTCCCGGCGTGCTGACGCGGCCCATGAATTCGAAGGCGCTGCCCGATGTCGAGGAGGCCGCCGAGGCGGTGCTTAAGGGCGAGCGCAAGGCCAAGCTCAAGAACACGATGTATTTCCACACCGCCGGTCTGCGCTTCCCTTACAATAACATGCACTACACGATGGTGGCCGGCGGCAACGCCTTCTATGAGAAGCGCGGCCGCAACTGGCAGCCGCTGCCGGACGAGCCGACGGTCGCCGTGGCCTCGGCCGAGCCGCGGCAACAGCAGCGCGACTCCGCGCCTGTGCTTGTTGCCTCCGCAGAGCCGGTGGTGAAGACCATTGTGCATCCGGATCCGGCCAAGCAGGCCGCTATGACAGCGGCCGCGGCGTCGTCACTTCCGGCCAAGACCACGGCTGTCCCCGCCCAGCAGACCTACATGACGGCCTCCGCCGAGCCGGCGCAGAAATCCGGCCGCGTCACGGTGAAGCCGACGCTGGTGGCGATGCAGGAGCCGATGGAGGAGCCTGACGCCTCCCGCTTCGGCGGCACCTTGAAGGGCCGGTATGTCACCTCTGTTCCAAGCGCGCCGCAGGAAGCGACGATGGGCTTCCAGTCGACGCCTGAGAACACCGACGCCATCGGCGCGCTGATCGTCAGCCAGAACCGGCCACTCGAAGCCTACTGAGCGAACCTGCAATTCATGGTCCGCCGTGGCAGCATGGCGGATCATTCCCGGCCGCGGATGTTCCAAAGCGCTCTGAAAAATCCTGAATCATTTCACCGTTTCACGGAAGCGGCGAACTGATCCCTTTTCGTTTTGACGCAATTCCGGACGGAAAACCGTTTCGCACTTTTCCTGGAATTGCTCTAGATCAGAGCGATGTCGAAGCGAATCGCCGGTCCAGAGATCGAACGCCTGATCCAGCTCCTGGCCAAGGTGCCGGGGCTCGGGCCGCGCTCGGCACGGCGCGCCGCCCTCCACCTCATCAAGAAAAAGGAGCAGTTGCTCGAGCCGCTCGCCGCCGCCATGGGCGAGGCGCTCGACAAGGTGCGCATCTGCTCCACCTGCGGCAATGTCGACACCTCCGACCCTTGCATGATCTGCGCCGATCCGCGCCGCGATGCCGGCACGCTGATCGTCGTCGAGGACGTCTCCGACCTCTGGGCCCTGGAACGCGCCGCCGCCATGAACGTGCGCTATCACGTGCTCGGCGGCACGCTGTCGCCGCTCGACGGCATCGGCCCGGAGCAGCTCAACATCCGCTCGCTGGTCGATCGCGTCGCAGGCGGCGAGGTGAAGGAGGTGATCCTCGCCGTCAACGCCACCGTCGAGGGCCAGACCACGGCGCATTATCTGACCGACCAGCTCTCGGGCTTCGAGGTCAAGGTGACAAGGCTCGCGCATGGCGTCCCGGTCGGCGGCGAACTCGATTACCTCGACGAGGGGACGCTCGCCGCGGCGCTGCGTTCGAGGACGGTGTTTTGACCAAGGCGGTGGGGAGGGGGCTATGAGGCGCGATTTTCCTCGAACGATAGCACTCCGTCCCACCCCCCTTTGTCCTGCCGGACATCTCCCCCACAAGGGGGGAGATCGGGTGTCGCGTGGGCTTTCGCCAATCGCCAGCGTTGCAGGAAGAGCGCCGGCGACCGAACTGCCAATCTCCCTCCTTGCGGGGGAGATGTCCGGCAGGACAGAGGGGGGTGCGAAGGAACGCAAACTTCGAACGTTGGCTGTGCTTTCCCTCTTGGCAGCCTTCGTCATTTTCCTCCTCAGCCTTCCCGCCCGCGCCGCGCCCATCGACGACCAGTTCCAGGCCTGGCTGCAAACCGACCTTTGGCCTGAGGCCAAGGCGAAGGGCATCTCCAGGAAAACCTTCGACGCCGCCTTCATCGGCGTGAAGCCGAACCTGAAATTGCCGGACCTCGTCATGCCCGGCGAGAAACCGACGACACCTGAGAAGCAGCATCAGGCCGAGTTCGGCCCGCCGGCCAACTATTTCGCCGAGAAGATCATTCGCGCCGTCACCGCCGGCGGGCGGACGCGCGAGAGCGCCAACGCCAGGGTGCTCGGGCTGATCGAGAAGCGCTACGGCGTGCCTGGCGAGATCGTGCTAGCGATCTGGGGCCGCGAGACCGGCTTCGGCGCGGCCAAGATGCCTTACGACGCCTTCGAGGTGCTGGGCACCAAGGCGTTCATGTCGACGAAAAAGGATTTCTTCCGCACCGAGGTGCTGGCGGCACTCGAAATCGTCGAGCGTAGGCTGGCGCCGGTCAATGCGATGAAATCGTCCTGGGCCGGCGCGCTCGGACAGCCGCAATTCATGCCGACATCCTTCCTCAAGCATGCTGTGGATTTCGACGGCGACGGCAGGCCCGACATCTGGAATTCGACACCGGACGTGCTCGCCTCGATCGCCAACTATCTCGTCCATCATGGCTGGGTGAGGGGGCGCGGCTGGGGCTTCGAGGTGACAGTGCCGGCGAAGGTCTCCTGCTCGCTCGAAGGTCCCGACCAGGGCAAGAAAATCGCCGATTGGGCGGCGATGGGCATTGCGCGCGCCGGCGGCAAGCCGTTCCCGGCTGGCGAGCTGAAGGCCGAGGGTTTTCTGCTGATGCCCGCCGGGCGCAGCGGTCCGGCCTTCATCGTCACGCCGAACTTTTATGTGCTGAAGGAATACAACACCAGCGATCTCTATGCGCTGTTCATCGGCCATGCCGCCGACCGCATCGCCCGGGGCGACGCCGGCTTCGCCGGCGCCTGGGGCCCGGTCGGCGATTTCCACCGGTCCGATATCGCCGCCCTGCAGCGGGCGCTGGAGGCGACGGGCTATGATGTCGGCAGCGCCGACGGCCTGCCCGGTTTCAAGACGCGCCGCTCGATCGGCTCCTGGCAGGCGAAGAACGGCAAGCCCGCGACCTGTTTCCCTGACGCCTCGCTGGTTGCGCAGCTGAAGTAGCGGCTACTTCTAAGGGTCGAAAGTTTAGCAGATTTTTCCTGATTGGAGGCTTCGATTAGCCGGCGCACGGTCGACTCGTGGCAGCCCATTCTGGCCCAATAAGCTGTTTCGTAAAATGTCCGTTGCCGGCAGGGAAGCCGCCGAAAAGGGTGTTGACCAACTGGACAAAAACCACGACGTTAAGTGGTCCAAGCCGCCGTCGGCTTCGAGAAGAATAATGCGGCCCTGAGCCGGGAACTCAGGTCAACAAAACAGGGAACGATCAATATGATGCTGGAAAAGTTTGCTCTCCGTGGCTTGCTCGCGGGTGTGGCGATGTCTGCGCTGCTGACAGTGCCGGCCTTCGCCGTCACGCCCGCCGACACGCTGGTCGAAGGCTTTGCCATCGACGACATCATCTCGATGGATCCGGGCGAGGCGTTCGAGCTGTCGACAGCGGAAGTCACCGGCAACACCTATGACCTTCTCGTGCGCCTCGACCTCAGCGATACTTCCAAGGTCAAGGGTGACCTTGCCGAGAGCTGGAGCGTTTCCGACGATGGCCTGACCTACACCTTCAAGCTCAAGCCCGGCATCAAGTTCGCCTCCGGCAATCCGATCACCGCCGCCGACGTCGCCTATTCCTTCGAGCGCGCGATCAAGCTCGACAAGAGCCCGGCCTTCATCATCGGTCAGTTCGGCATCAGCGGCGACAACGTCACCGAAAAGGCGAAGGCCGTCGACGACACCACCTTCCAGTTCGTCGTCGACAAGCCCTATGCGCCGAGCTTCGTGCTCAACTGCCTGTCGGCAACGGTCGCTTCGGTGGTCGATGCCAAGCTGGTCAAGGAACACGTCGCGGCCGCTACCCCCAGCGCCGACTACAAATGGGACAACGATTTCGGCAACGCCTGGCTGAAGACCGGCTATGCCGGCTCCGGCCAGTACAAGCTGCGCGAATGGCGGGCCAACGAGGCCGTCGTTTTGGAGCGCAACGACAATTACAATGGCGAGAAGGCCAAGCTCGCCCGCGTCATCTACCGCAACATGAAGGAAAGCTCGGCGCAGCGCCTGGCGCTGGAGGCCGGCGACATCGACGTCGCCCGCAACCTCGAGCCGAACGACCTCGACGCCATCGCCAAGAATGCCGACCTCACCACCACCAGCGCGCCGAAGGGCACGGTCTACTACATCAGCCTCAACCAGAAGAACCCGAACCTCGCCAAGCCGGAAGTGCGCCAGGCCTTCAAATACCTGGTCGACTATGACGCGATGAGCTCGACCATCCTCAAGGGCATCGGCGAGATCCATCAGTCCTTCCTGCCCAAGGGCGACCTCGGCGCCATCGACGACAACCCGTTCAAGCTCGACGTCGCCAAGGCCAAGGAGCTGCTGACCAAGGCCGGCCTGCCGGACGGCTTCAGCGTCACCATGGACGTGCGCACCGGCCAGCCCACCACCGGCATGGCGGAATCGATCCAGCAGACGCTCGGCCAGGCCGGCATCAAGCTGGAGATCATCCCCGGCGACGGCAAGCAGACGCTGACCAAGTACCGTGCCCGCAACCACGACATCTATATCGGCAACTGGGGCCAGGATTATTTCGATCCCAACTCCAATGCCCAGACCTTTGCTTCAAACCCGGACAATTCCGATGCCGGCAAGTCGCACACGCTCGCCTGGCGCAATTCGTGGGACATTCCGGACCTGACCAAGGAAACCGAGGCGGCGCTGTTGGAGAAGGATTCGGCCAAGCGCGCCGACATGTACAAGGACCTGCAGAAGAAGATCCTCGACACCAGCCCCTTCGTCATCATCCATCAGCAGCTCGAAGTGGCCGGGCTGCGCAAGAACCTCAAGGGCTTTGCGCTTGGCCCGAGTTTCGACACCAACTTCGTCGGGTCGGTCTCAAAGGAATAGCGTTTTCGGACGCGCCGCGTGAGCGTAGCTGAAAACAAGGTGGCGGCCGGGCGCGGCAGCGCCCGCGCCGTCGCCATTCTATCGTCGCTTGGTCGCTTCCTGGTCATCGCGGTGACGACCTATCTCGGTCTTCTCGCGGTCACCTTCTTCATCGGCCGCGTCATTCCGATCGACCCGGTGCTGGCCGTGCTCGGCGACCGGGCCCCGATCGCCGTCGTCGAGCGCACGCGCCGCGAGATGGGCCTCGATCTGCCCTGGATCGAGCAGTTCTACATCTATGTGAAAAGCGCCCTCAGCGGCGATTTCGGCACCTCGGTGCTGACCACCAATCCGGTGATGTCCGACATCCGCCGCGTCTTCCCGGCGACCATCGAGCTGGCGACGCTGGGCACCATCATTGGCGCCGTCATCGGCGTGCCGCTCGGCGTGCTCGCCGCGGTCAGGCGCGGCAGCTTCATCGACCAGATCGCGCGCATCATCGGCCTGGTCGGCTATTCCGTGCCGATCTTCTGGCTTGGGCTTCTCGGGCTCGTGCTGTTTTATGCCAAGCTGCAATGGGTCGCTTTCCCGGCGCGGCTCGACGTCGTCTACGAATACACCTTTACGCCGATCACCGGCTTCTACCTGCTCGATGCGGCCATGCAGGGGCAATGGGACGTCTTCTACGACGCTTACCGCCACATCATCCTGCCGGCTTCGCTGCTCGGCTATTTCGCGCTTGCTTATATAGGCCGCATGACGCGCTCCTTCATGCTGAACGAGATGGCGCAGGAATACATCGTCGCCGCGCGCGCCAAGGGCCTGTCGGAAATGCGCATTATCTGGGGCCACGCTCTGCGCAACGCCGCGGTGCCGATGGTGACGGTGATAGCGCTTTCTTATGCCAGCCTGCTCGAAGGCTCGGTGCTGACCGAGACCGTCTTCTCCTGGCCGGGCATCGGGCTTTACATCACCAATTCGCTGCAGAATGCCGACATGAACGCGGTGCTCGGCGGCACCATCGTCATCGGCTCGGTCTTCATCGCCATCAACCTTCTGTCCGACCTGCTCTATCGGCTTCTCGATCCAAGGACCAAGGCCGGATGAGCGTGGAAACCATTCAATCCCGGCGTGAGTGGCTGCTCAGTGATCGGCCGGCCTCGCGCATGCAGGCAAGGCTCGGCCGCTCCTATGTCGCCTGGCGACGCTTCACAGCCAACCGGCTGGCCTTCGTCGGTTTGCTCATCATCCTCGCGCTGGTGGTGGTTGCCGCCCTTGCCGGCGTGCTGGCCCCCTATTCGGCGACCGTGGGCGACCTGAAGAATGCCCGCTTGCTGGCGCCGAGCGCCGCGCACTGGTTCGGCACCGACGACCTCGGCCGCGATATCTATTCGCGCATCGTCTACGGCTCGCGCTGGACGCTCTATGTCGTCATCCTGGTCGCCATCATCGCCGCTCCCATCGGCCTCCTGGTCGGCACCGTCGCCGGCTATGCCGGCGGCTGGACTGATGCGATCCTGATGCGCGTCACCGACATCTTCCTCGCCTTCCCCAAATTGGTGCTGGCGCTGGCCTTCGTCGCGGCGCTCGGCCCCGGCATCGAGAACGCGGTGCTGGCGATCGCCATCACCTCATGGCCGCCTTACGCGCGCATCTCCCGCGCCGAGACGCTGACGGTGCGCAATTCCGACTACATCAAGGCGGTGCAATTGATGGGCGCCTCGCCCTTCCGTATCGTGCTGCGCCACATCATGCCGCTCTGCATCTCCTCGCTGATCATCCGGGTGACGCTCGACATGGCCGGCATCATCCTCACCGCCGCCGGCCTCGGCTTCCTCGGCCTCGGCGCGCAGCCGCCGCTGCCCGAATGGGGCACGATGATCGCGTCGGGCCGCCGCTTCATCCTCGATCAATGGTGGGTGGCGGGCGCGCCGGGCTTCGCTATCCTGATCGTGAGCCTCGGCTTCAACCTGCTCGGCGACGGCCTGCGCGACGCGCTCGATCCCCGCAGCGGCGACCAATGAGCGGCGACCCCAATGAGCGGCGACCAATGAACGACGATAAAGCTCTTCTTGAAGTCGAAGATCTGCACGTCACCTTCGCGACCCGCACCGGCCTCGTGCAGGCGGTGCGCGGCGTTTCCTTCTCGCTCGGCCGCGAGCGCCTCGGCATCGTCGGCGAGAGCGGCTCCGGCAAGTCGCAGACCGGCCGCGCCATCATGGGGGTGACGCTGCCGCAGGCGAAGGTATCGGCCAAAAAGCTCGCCTTCGACGGCATCGACCTGCTTTCCGTATCGCCCAGCCAGCGCCGGGCGCTGCGGGGCAATCGCATCGCCATGATCCTGCAGGATCCGAAATATTCGCTCGACCCAGTGATGACCATCGGCCGCCAGATCGTCGAGACGCTGCGCACGCATGAGAAGGTCTCCAAGGCCGAAGCGCGCGAGCGGGCGCTGGATATGCTTCGGGCGGTGCAGATCCGCGACCCCGCGCGCGTCTTCGACCTCCATCCGCACGAGGTCTCGGGCGGCATGGGCCAGCGCGCCATGATCGCCATGATGCTGATCGCCGGGCCTGAACTGATGATCGCCGACGAGCCGACCTCGGCGCTCGATGTCACCGTGCAGCTCGACGTGCTCAACATCCTCGATAGGCTGGTGGCTGAGCGCGGCATGGGCCTGATCTTCATCTCGCACGATTTGCGCCTGGTCTCGTCCTTCTGCGACCGTGTCGTCGTCATGTATGCCGGCAAGGTTGTCGAGCAGCTCAAGGCATCCGAGCTGCGCGACGCCCGGCATCCCTATACGCGCGGCCTGCTCAACTGCATGCCGAAGATCGGTTTCGAGCGGCATCCGCTGCCGGTGCTCGACCGCAAGCCGGAGTGGGCGGCGTGACGGCGGCGCTTTCCGTCGAAGGGCTGGAGGTGGTCTTCGACCGCTTTCGCGCGCTGAAGGGCGTCAGCCTCGAAGTGAGGGAAGGCGAGTCTTACGGGCTGGTCGGCGAGAGCGGCTCGGGAAAGTCGACGCTGCTGAGGGCAATCACCGGTCTGGCGCCGGCCTCGTCCGGCACCATCACGGTCAACGGCAAGGTGCTCGGCAAAACCCGCGAAAAGGCGTTCTACCGTGAGGTGCAGATGGTGTTCCAAGACCCCTACGGGTCGCTGCATCCGCGCCAGACAGTCGACCGGCTGCTGCAGGAGCCTTTAGCCATCCACGGCATTGCCGACGGCGAGAAGCGCATCGAGCGTGCGCTGGACGAGGTCGGTCTCGGCAAGGGCTTCCGCTTCCGCTATGCGCACCAGCTTTCCGGCGGCCAGCGCCAGCGCGTGGCGATTGCCCGCGCGCTCATCCTCGAACCATCGATCCTTTTGCTCGACGAGCCGACCTCGGCGCTCGATGCTTCCGTGCAGGCGGAGGTACTGAACCTTCTGGAGGAGGTACGACGGCGGCGCAAACTCACCTTCCTCATGGTAAGCCACGACCTCGCCATCATCACCCATATGTGCGAGCGGCTGATGGTGATGCAGAACGGCGAGGTGGTCGAGACGCTGACCGCGAGCCAGCTGATCGGCCATCGGGTGAGCGAGGATTATACGCGAAATCTCCTCAGGGCCTCCGAGGGGTTTGTGCGGGTGTAGGATGGCGGGTCCGTAGAGCCAGCTTTCTATGCCGCGTTCTGTCGCGCCAGCATTTAAAGTTTTGCATTGGAGGAACGCACGGCCGCCTCAGGCCGCACCGCCCTCCGCCACCGCCTCGCTGTGCGCACCCTCCACCTCCTGCTTCGGCTCTTTGATCCGGAACCACGCTACATAAAGCGCCGGCAGGAAGAGCAGCGTGATCGCCGTGCCGGCGATGATGCCGCCCATCATGGCATAGGCCATCGGGCCCCAGAACACTTCGCGCGCGATCGGGATTAGCGCGAGACTTGCGGCCGCCGCAGTCAGCGCGATCGGCCGCATGCGGTGCTCGGTCGCCTCGATCACCGCCGCCCAGTGGTTCCTGCCTTCGGCGACCAGATCCTCGATCTGCACGATCAGGATGACCGAGTTGCGGATCAGGATGCCGATCAGCGCCAGCACTCCGAGGATGGCGACGAAGCCGAGTGGCGCGCCGCTCGGCACAAGTGCCGCCACCACGCCGATCAGCCCGAGCGGCGCCACCGCAACCACCAGGAACAGCCGCTGGAAGCTCTGCAACTGCACCATCAGGATGGTCGCCATGATGAACAGCATCAAGGGCACCACGGCCGCGATCGGTCCCTGGCTGTTTGCGCTTTCTTCGACCGAGCCCGCCGTTTCGACCGAGTAGCCCGGCGGCAGCTTGGCGATGAAGGCATCGACCGATGGCTTGAGCTCGTTGACCACGGTCGCCGGAAGCACGTCCCCGACCAGCCCGGCCCGCACGGTGATGGTCGGCGTGCGGTTGCGCCGCCACACCGCCGGCTGCTCCAGGTCGTAGCGGAAGTTGGCGACCGCCGCGAGCGGGATGGCCTCTCCGGTTCCGGTCGGCAATTGCATGTTCTGCAGCGTCTCGATCGAGCCGCGCTCGGCCTCGCGCGAGCGCGCCACGACATTGATCAGATAGGTGGCGTCGCGCACCTGGGTGATGGTCGAGCCGCCCACCGTGCTGTTCAGGGCGCTGGCGATGTCGGAGGAGGTGATGCCGAGCTGGCGCGCCTTGTCCTGCAGCACGTCGACCCTGAGCACCCGTTGCGGCTCGTTCCAGTCGAAAGTCGGCGCCGCAGCCTTCGGATTGGCCGAAACCAGACCGGCGAATTGCTGCGCCAGCTCGCGCACTGTCTGGATGTCCGGTCCGCCGACGCGGTACTGCACCGGCCGTCCGACCGGCGGCCCGAGTTCGAGCGGCTTGACGAAGGCATCGGTGCCGACGAACTCCGCACGCAGCAACTTTTCCAGCGCCGGCTTCACCCGGTTGCGCGCCTCGATGCTCCTGGTGACGATGACGGTCTGGCCGAAATACGGGTTGCCCGGCTGAACGTCATAGGCAAGCACGAAGCGCACCGCGCCCTGGCCGATATAGGACGAGAAATGGTCGATGTCTGGATTGCCGACCAGCGCCCGCTGCTCGAAGCGCTCCATCTGGTCGCGCGTCTCGGCGATCGACGAGTTCTGCGGCAGGTTCCAGTCGACGACCAGCTCCGGTCGGTCGGAGGGCGGGAAGAACTGCTGCTGCACCAGGCCGAAGCCGGCGATGGAGGCCGCGAACAGAAGCACGGTCGCTATGATGGTCAGCCAATGGCGGCGCACCGATAAGACGAGGATGCGCCTGAACAGCGAGGTGAAGCGGCCAGGCTGGTCGTGGTGCTTTGCCTTCATCGTCGCCGGTAGGATTGTCACGCCGAGCAGCGGCGCGAAGAGCACCGCCACGATCCATGACACCAAGAGCGACACGGCGATGACGACGAACAGCGTGAAGGTGTATTCGCCGGCGGCGCTCGAGTTGAGACCGATCGGGATGAAGCCGGCGACCGTCACCAGCGTGCCGGTCAGCATCGGGAAGGCGGTGGAGGTGTAGACATAGGTCGCCGCCTTGCGGAGATTGTCGCCAACCTCCAGCCGCGCCACCATCATCTCCACCGCGATCATCGCGTCGTCGACCAACAGGCCGAGCGCAATGATCAGCGCGCCGAGCGAAATACGCTGCAGCGAGATGCCGAGATAGGCCATGACCGTGAAGGTGATGGCTAAAACCAGCGGGATCGACAGCGCCACGACAAAGCCGGCGCGCAGGCCGAGGCTGATGAAGGATACCGCCAGCACGATCGCCACCGCCTCGAACAGCGCCTGCGTGAAGCCAGAGACGGCCTCTTCCACGATGACCGGCTGGTCCGCGACCAGATGGACGCCGACGCCGACCGGCAGGTCGGCCAACACCTTGTCCATCTCCCTGTGCAGCGCCTCGCCGAATTCGAGCAGGTTCGCGTTGGGCTTCATGCCGATGGCGAGCCCGATAGCATCCTGGCCGTTGAAGCGGAACAGCGCCGTCGGCGGGTCGACATAGCCGCGCTTGATCGTCGCCACGTCGCTCAGCCGGAAGAAGCGGTCGTTGACGCGCAGGTTGATGGCGCGCAGGCTTTCCTCGGAGGTGAACTGGCCGCCGACGCGCACGCTGATCCGCTCCGGCCCGGACTGGATGACGCCCGACGGCGTGATCGCGTTCTGCGCCTGCAGGCTGGCGACGATTTGCTGCTGGTTGAGGCCGAGCGCCGCGGTCTGGCGGGTCGAGAATTCGAGATAGATAGCCTCGTCCTGGGCGCCGACAAGGTCCACCTTGCCGGCATTCGGCACGGTCAGGATCTTGGTCCGCACATCCTCGACATAGTCGCGCAGCTGGCGCGGCGTCAGCCCGTCGGCGGTGAAGGCGTAGATGTTGCCATAGACGTCGCCGAAGCGGTCGTTGAAGAACGGCCCGAGAACGCCCTGCGGGAACTGCGACCAGATGTCGTCGACCATGTTGCGCACCTGCAGCCAGGTCGGGACGACGTCGCGCGCCTTGGTGGTCGGCTTCAGGTTGACGAAGATGACCGTCTTGCCGGCGGTGGTGACGGATTTGGTGTAGTCGAGGCTGTCGAGCTCTTCGAGCTTCTTCTCGATGCGGTCGGTAACCTGGCGCACAGTCTCGTTGACCGAGGCACCCGGCCAACTGGCCTGGATGACCATCGTCTTGATGGTGAAGGCGGGATCTTCCTCGCGGCCCAGGTTGAGGTAGGAGAAGACGCCGGCCACCACGAAGACCAGCATGAAATACCAGACCAACGAACGGTGGCCGAGCGCCCAGTCGGAAAGGTTGAAGCCCTTCATGAGGCCCCTCCCTCGGGCACCTTGACCTTCTGGCCTTCGCTCAGGCTGTGGACTCCGGCGGTGACCACCCGCATGCCCGCCTCGAGGCCCGACGCTACCGTGAAGCTGCCGCCGCTCCTGGAAGCGATCTTGACCTCGCGCTCGCTCACGCTCGAGGTCTGCGGATCGACGATCCATACCTTTTCGGCACCGTTTTTCTCCAACAGCGCCGACAAAGGCAGTTCGATCGTCGGCGCCACTTTCGTCATGCGCGTCGCCGTGATCGTCGAGCCCAGCCGGAACGCCGACGGTGGATCGACGAGCGTCAGCCGCACGCGGCGGGTGCGGGTCGAGCCCTCGGCCTGCGGCGCGATCTCGCGCAGCTTGGCCTCGGTCGTGACGGTGGGCAGCGACTGCAGGATGATCTGGAACGGCGTGCCGACGGCAAGATCGCCGGTCAGCCGGTCGGGGATGTCGACCACCGCCTCGCGCGGATCCGTGCGCGCCACGGTGACGACGGTCTGCCCGGGCGAAACGGTCTGGCCGACCTCGGCGCCGACGGCCGTGACGACGCCGTCGAAGTCGGAAAACAATCTGGCATAGCCGAGCTGCTCTTGCGATTTGGCAAGTGCGGCGGCGGCCCGTTCGACACCGGCCGCCGCTGCTTGCCTGGCCTGCTGCGCCGCATCGAGGACGGCCTGCGAGGTGTTGGCGGCGGCGAGCAGCTGGCGCTGGCGTTCCTCGCTCGCGGAGGCATTGGCAAATTGCGCCTGGGCATTGGAGAGTTCCGCCTTCGCCGCCTGCACGGCAAGCTCAAGCGCCGTCGGGTCGAGCGCGGCGATCGTTATTCCCCTGCTGACGACGTCGCCGACCTCGACGTCGCGGGAGACAACCCGGCCAAGCAGGCGGAAGGCGAGCTCGGCGCTGAATTGCGGCTCGACCGAGCCGGCGAAGCCGAAGGTGTCATTGGTGCGCGGCTCGACTACTACCGACAGCACCGGCCGGATGATCTCGGGCGCCTTCTCTTCCGATTGCGAGCAGGCGGCGAGCGACGAAAGCACAAGCAGGACAATGATAAGCAGGACAGGGGTGCGCGGCAGCCGGCTCACTCTCCCGCCCCCGCTATCTCGACGGTCTGTCCGGGGCTCAGCGATTGCACGCCGGCTGTAACGACGCTTTGCCCTTCCGCCAGCCCCTTCTCGATGACGACCACGCCAGAACCGAAGGCCAGCACCTCAACCGGCGTCATCGCCACCACCTTGGTCCCTTGATCGACAACCCAGACCGCCGGCTTGCCGTCGCTCGAGGTCAACGCCTGCCAGGGCAGCAGGACGGCCTTTACCGGCCTGGCGCTGGCCGAGCCGATCACGGCCGCACCCAGCGGCATGCCGGAGGGGGTGTCGGGAATGGCGACCTTGACCCGGATCGATCCCGAGGCCGGGTCAACCGCCGGCGAGATTTCGCGCACCTTGCCGATCGCCTTGACCTGTGGGTCGGACTGCAGCGTGATCGTGACCGGCGGCGGCGCCGGCATCTGGGCAACCAGCGTTTCGTGGACGTTGAAGACCGCATCGCGATCGCCGTCCTCAGCGACGGTGAAGACGGTCTGCGCCGCCTGCACGACCTGGCCGGCCTCGACCTGGCGCGCGGTGATCACGCCGGCGGCGCCCGCCTTGAGCTCGGTATGAGAAAGGTTCTCCTTGGCGTTGGCGAGCGCGCTTTGCGCGGCGTCAACGCTGCCCTGCGCCACTTTCAGCGTCTGATCGGCGCTGTCGAAATCGCGGCGCGTCGTATAGCCTTGCGAGAGCAGCGTCTTCTGCCGCTCGAAAGCTGCCTTGGCCTGGGTGAGCTGCGCCTGCGCCGCGTCGAGATCGGCCTGCGCCGAGCGCAGGTCGGATTCCTGCTCCTGCGGATCGATGCGGGCAAGCACGGCGCCCCGGTCGACATGCTGGCCGACCTCGACGAGCCTCTCCGCGACGCGACCGCCGACACGGAACGACAGATTGTTGAGCGTATGAGCCGCTATCACGCCGGTCAGCGAGGTTCGCGGCGCGTAGTCCGCCAGGGCCACGGTCTGCGTCGTCACCATGATGGGCAGCCTCTTTTCCGCTGCCTGCTGCTTCTGGCAGCCGGCAGCCGAAAGCGCGGTGGCGGCGCAGATGAGCAGCAAAAAAATGGATGGACGAGACGAAAGGCGGGGCGGTGATGGCGGCAAGGCGGACAGTGTCGCGTTCCTGCTCATAGTTCCCTCGGTTCCGCGCAAACCATTCCTGACGGCGGCACGTCGCGGATAAAACGAGGATAATCGATCGCCGGGAAAAGGAAACCATTTCCGCAGCTTCATCGCCGGTCCGGCTGAGATCGGCCGGCGAGTCTGGCAGGCCCAATCGACCGCCTGCGGTGCCGACTTGAGGAAATCCTGAAATAAGGCCAGAAGAGGTTTCTAAAGCGCGTCGCGCTGAAACGGATTCAGGCGACGCGCTTTAGGTCTTTGTTTTTATGCATGTCGTTTTCGCAAAACCGCTGCGCACTTTTGCGCGACATGCATTAGCGGCACCAAGAAAGGACGGGCGCCTGCCCGATGAGGGACGAGATGAAGAATTCAGCCATTTCCGAACGCAAGAACCAGTCGATATCGCGCGGCGTCGGCATGACCACGCAGATCTATGCCGATCGCGCCGAAAATTCGGAAATCTGGGACGTCGAGGGCCGCCGTTATATCGACTTCTCGTCGGGCATCGCCGTGGTCAACACCGGCCACCGCCATCCGAAGGTGATCGAGGCGGTCAAGGCGCAGCTCGACCGCTTCACCCACACCTGCCACCAGGTCGTGCCCTATGAGAGCTATGTGCGGCTGGCCGAGCGGCTGAACGGCATGCTGCCAGGCAAGTTCGACAAGAAGACGGTCTTCGTCACCACCGGCGCGGAGGCGGTGGAGAATGCGATAAAAATCGCCCGCAACGCCACCGGCCGCCAGGCGGTCATCGCCTTTTCCGGCGGCTTCCACGGGCGCACGTTCATGGGCATGACGCTGACCGGCAAGGTCGTGCCTTACAAGGTCGGCTTCGGCGCCATGCCGGCCGACGTCTTCCATGCGCCGTTCCCGGTCGCGCTGCACGGCGTCTCGGTTGCGGATTCGCTTGCCGCGCTCGACAAGCTGTTCAAGGCCGATGTCGATCCGGGCCGCGTGGCCGCCATCATCGTCGAGCCGGTGCAGGGCGAGGGAGGCTTCTACGAGGCGCCGCGCGATTTCATGACCGCCCTGCGCAAGATCTGCGACCAGCACGGCATCTTGCTCATCGCCGACGAGGTGCAGACCGGCTTTGCCCGCACCGGCAAGATGTTTGCCATGGACCATTATGACGTGGCGCCTGATCTCACCACCATGGCCAAGAGCCTGGCCGGTGGCTTCCCATTGTCGGCCGTCACTGGCCGCGCCGAGATCATGGACGCGCCCGGCCCCGGCGGGCTCGGCGGTACTTATGGCGGCAGCCCGATCGGCGTCGCTGCAGCGCACGCCGTGCTCGACGTCATCGAGGAGGAAAAGCTCTGCGACCGTGCCAACGCGCTCGGCGCTAGGCTCAAGCAGCGGCTGCAATCGATCCGCGAGGACGTGCCGGAGATCGTCGACATTCGCGGCCCCGGCTTCATGAACGCCGTCGAGTTCAACGACATGAAGAAAAGCCTGCCGTCGGCCGAATTCGCCAATGCGGTGAGGCTCAAGGCGCTCGACAAGGGCCTTATCCTGCTCACCTGCGGCGTCTACGGCAACGTCATCCGCTTCCTGTCGCCGATCACCATCCAGGACGGCGTCATGAACGAGGCGTTGGACATTCTGGAGAGTTCCATCCGCGAGGTCCGGGCGGCGTGAGCCAACCCTACCTCCCCCTTGTGGGGAGGTCGGACCGAGGGTCCGGATGGGGGTCGGCGCCGTCCCCGCCCCGCTGCTTCGCAGCGACCCTCCCCACAAGGGGGAGGGTAGGCGCGTCTAACCCGTCGCCCTCGCGGGCTCGTCCTGGCTGAAGGCAGCAAGCGCCGCCTTCAGCGCATCCGGCCCCGCCGCAACGGTTTGCGGCGACGGCGAAAAACCTGCGCCGAGCATCTTGCGGCCAAGCATGTGGTCGCCGGGACGGTTGACGGATTCGATGCCGAGCAGCCGGTGCCCGGCATAGTGGTAGATCGAGAATTTGTTCTCGGCCGGCTCGCCCAGCACGACATGGCTGTCGCCGCCCTGTGTGAGACCGACCATCTGCAGTTTCATATCGCCGATATCCGACCAGAACCATGGGACGGCGGAGAAGGGTTCGGCATGGCCGAGGACGGTGCGCGCGGCGAGCCGCGCCTGGTCGGTGGCGTTCTGCACCGATTCCAGTCGCACCTCGCCGCCGGTGAGCCAGTGCCGGTAGGACGCGGCATCGCCGATGGCGAGGATTTCGGGGATCGAGCTCTGCATATGCTGGTCGATGCGGATGCCGTTGGCAATCGCGATGCCGGCGGCTTCCGCCAGTTCGACATTGGGCACCACGCCGATGCCGATGATCACCATCTGCGCCGGAAGACGCTCGCCGCTGGAGGTGATCGCGGCCGAGACGCCGCCGTTTTCGCCTTCCAGATGGGCAACGGTGGTGCCGGTCAGGATGCGCACGCCCATCTCTTCCAGGCGCTGGCGCACATGGGCGGCGATCGCCGGTGCCACGGCGCGGCCGAGCAGCCGGTTGAGCGCCTCGATGACGGTGACCTTGCGGCCTGCGGCCTTGAGCGTCGCCGCGATCTCCAGGCCGATGAAGCCGCCGCCGAGGATGACGACATCCTTGCTCCGCGCGCTCAACTCGCGGATCAGCCGCGCGTCGGCCAGCGAGCGCAGCGACACCACGCCGGCGAGTTCCGCGCCCTCGAGCTTGAGAAGGCGCGGCCGCGAGCCGGTCGCGAGCACCAGCCGGTCGAAGGGAATTGTGCCGCCGCCAGCGACTTGCAACCTGCGAGCGCCGGCATCGATCCTGTCGATGCGCATGCCCGGCCGATAGTCGATGGCGCTGCCCGAATAGAAGGCTTCGCCGCGCAGGGGCTGCGGCTTCGCCTCGGCATCCTTGATGAAGGTCTTGGACAGCGGCGGCTTGTGATAGGGCAGCTCGTTCTCGTCGCCGATCAGGATGACCGGTCCGTCATAGCCTTCCTCGCGCAGGCTTGCTGCCGCCTGCACGCCGGCATGACCCGCACCGACAATGACCACCCCGTTCTTCATCGCAGCCCTTTTTCCCTTCAAACCTAGGATCTTCCGCCAGGTGGCGATTGTCTGCCGCCGCCGCAAGAGCCCTGGTCCGGGTCGCACCCAGAATGGCCGCCTGTCAATCCGGATGTTCGGCGGGATCACCGGCTTAAAGTTGATAATTGCAGTTTAGAATAATTCTAAACTGTTGTTTCAATTGAATTTTCTCTACCTCACCAGTTGACTTCCGGCCTCTCCGCCGCTTTATGGAGGCCTGCGCCCTTGGCGCATTCCTTTGATGTCTGGGCCTTGAACCCTTTCGATTGGAGGCATTTCGGTGTCTTTTGCTGATTGGCCGCGCCATCGCGCGGCAACCTTGCCTTTCCGGCCATTCGTGCTTGTGCTGGTGCCGTGCGCCTGCGGCCGCATGCCTATGTCATTGAATTTCTGAGGAGATGGATTGATGAGAGCGACAATCACGCCGCGCTTTGGCAGCAGGCTTGCCGCCATCGGCGCCACCGCGGCGCTGACGGCCGCCGTGTTCGTGCTGCCGGCGAAAGCCGAAACCGACCCGAAAGCGGTGATCAAGACCTATGCCGACATCGCGCTGGCCAAATACGAGGACTCGCTGACCACCGCGCAGGCGCTCGACAAGGCCGTCGACGCGCTCATCGCCAAGCCCTCGGCCGAGACGCTCGACGCAGCCCGCGACGCGTGGAAGGCGGCGCGCATTCCTTACCAGCAGACCGAAGCCTATCGCTTCGGCAACAAGATCGTCGACGACTGGGAAGGCAAGGTGAATTCCTGGCCGCTGGATGAAGGCTTGATCGACTATGTCGCCAAGAGCTACGGCACGGAGTCGGACGAGAATTCGCTCTATACGGCCAATGTCATCGCCAACAAGGAAATCGAGATCAACGGCAAGAAGGTCGACGCCTCGAAGCTGACGCCCGAATTTCTCTCCGGCACGTTGCAGGAAGCCGGCGGCGTCGAAGCCAATGTGGCGACTGGCTATCACGCCATCGAATTCCTGCTCTGGGGCCAGGATCTGCACGGCACCGGGCCTGGCGCCGGCGAGCGGCCTTACACCGACTACGATCTCAAGAATTGCACCGGCGGCAATTGCGACCGCCGCGCGGAATATCTGAAGTCGGCGAGCGACCTGCTGGTGTCCGACCTGCAGGAGATGGTCGACAACTGGAAGGAAGACGGTGCGGCGCGCAAGAACCTTGCCGACGGCGAGCCGAATGCCGGCATCTCCACCATCTTCACCGGCATGGGCTCGCTCTCTTACGGCGAACTGGCCGGCGAGCGCATGAAGCTTGGCCTGTTGCTGCACGATCCGGAGGAGGAGCACGACTGCTTCTCCGACAACACCTATATCTCGCATCTGTATGACGCGATCGGCATCCGCGGCGCCTACCATGCCAGCTATAAGCGGCTCGACGGCACCGTGGTTTCCGGCCCGTCGGTCTCAGACATGGTGAAGGCCGCCGATCCGGCGCTCGACAAGGAACTGTCGGACAAGCTCGATCTCACCGTCGCCAAGATGGAAGCGATCCAGACGCGCGCGCTGGCCGGCGAAGCCTATGACCAGCAGATCGCCGAGGGCAACGCGGAAGGCAACGCCGCCGTGCAGGCGGCGATCGACGCGCTGGTCGACCAGACCAAGTCGATCGAGCGCGCCGTCGGCTCTTTGAAGCTCAACGCGATCGCCTTCGAGGGCTCCGACAGCCTCGACGCGCCCGATAAGGTCTTCAAGTAACGTCGGGCCAGTACCAGCCAAACGGCGCCGGCGCGGCGCCGTCAGCCAGAGCCAAGTGAATGCTGATCTGCCATTGCAACATCATCACCGAAAAGGAGATCGAGCAGACGATCATCGGTCTGCTGGATGAAGATCCCTGGCAGCTTATCGTGCCTGCGAAGGTCTATCATGCCATGCGCAAGCGCGGCCGCTGTTGCGGCTGCTTTCCAAATGTGGTGGAAACGATCATTCGGGTCACCGAGAACTACCATGCCCGTTCAGAGGTGGGCGGCGTGGACATCGTTTCACACCTGGACCGCGTAAGAGGCTTGCGCGTCCAATACGGGAGCAGAACCCATGAAAGGCGAACCGCAGATCATCGAGCGGCTTAACGAAGCCCTGTTTCTGGAGCTTGGGGCCGTCAATCAGTACTGGGTCCACTATCGTCTGCTCGAGGACTGGGGCTACACCAAGCTGGCAACGAAGGAGCGGGCGGAATCGATCGAGGAAATGCATCATGCCGACCGGCTGGTGGCCCGCATCATCTTCCTCGAAGGACATCCGAACCTGCAGTCTGTTGCGCCGCTGCGCATCGGCCAGAACGTGAAGGAAGTCCTCGAATCCGACCTCGCCGGCGAATATGACGCGCGCACGTCCTACAAGCGCTCGCGCGAGATCTGCCAGGAGGCGGGGGACTACGTATCGATGAAGCTTTTCGAGGACCTGCTGGCCGACGAGGAAGGTCACATCGACTTTTTGGAGACGCAGCTCGACCTGCTCGCCTCGATCGGCGAGGAGAAGTACGGCCAGCTCAACGCCGACTCGGCCAACGAGGCGGAGTAAGGACATGCGGGAATGCGGCGCCCCGTAGCTCTCTTGCGCCGCTTGCGGCGGGCCCGAAATGGTGGCCTGCCGCTTGAGAAGAGCCCGCGATATCGGACTTATCGCCCGGTTTTGTTTCTGCTTGCAATCCCGCTTTCCGCTGTCGCCACGGCCAGCGAGCCGGTGCCTGCGGGCCTCGCCTCCGGCCGCACCGATCTGACGCCGAAGGATCAGGCGCGGGTGCTGGCCGTCACCCGGCCGACCGCGGATTTCTCGAAGCCCGAGCCGTTCGAGCGGATGCAGGGCGGCGCCGGCACGTCGGAGAAGGACGTCAACCGCGACGCGTTCTCGCAGTCTTCCGCCAACATCACTTTCGAGGAGGAGGGGACCTTCAAGCTCGGCAACGCGCTTTTCCGCAAGAACTGGGTGTCGTCGCCGTCCTCGACCCAGGCCTCCGACGGGCTCGGTCCACTGTTCAACGAACGCGCCTGCCAGAATTGCCATCTGAAGGACGGTCGCGGCCGTCCGCCGGAAGGCGGCATCGGCTCCACGTCCATGTTCTTGCGCCTGGCGCGCGATGCAAGCAACGCCGAGGAGAGAGCCGAGCTCGCCGACCGCAAGCTGCTGAACTTCCCCGATCCGGTCTACGGCTCGCAATTGCAGGATCTGGCGGTTCCCGGCCTCAAGGGCGAAGGCCGGATGCGCATCGTCTATACCGAGGAAAAGGTGAAGCTCGCCGACGGCGCCGCCGTTTCGCTGCGCAAGCCCAGCTACTCGATCGAAGACCTGGCCTATGGCCCCCTCGGTCCACGCACAACGTTGTCGCCGCGCCTGACGCCGCCGATGATCGGCCTCGGCCTGATCGAGCAGATTGCGCCTGCCGACATCCTCGCCCATGCCGATCCGGATGACCGCGACGGCGACGGCATCTCCGGCAGGCCGAACATCGTTCGCGACGAGTTGAGCGGCGAGATCACGTTGGGCCGCTTCGGCTGGAAGGCGCACACCGCGTCGATCCGCCAGCAGGCCGCCGACGCCTTTGCCCGCGACGTCGGTATCTCGACGCCGGAAGTGCCGCGGCATTGGGGCGACTGCACCGAAGCGCAAAAGGATTGCCTCGCCATGCCGAACGGCGTGCAGCAGCGCCTGGGCACGGCGGAGGCGCCGCCGCCGGTGATGGATCTTGTCACCTTCTACTCGCAGAACCTTGCCGTGCCGGCGCGGCGCGATCTCGGCGAGCCGGAGGTCCTTGCCGGCAAGAAGCAGTTCTATGAGAAGGGCTGCGTCTTCTGCCACACGCCGAAATTCGTCACCATGCGCGGCACGGCCAACACGGCGCAGGCCTTCCAACTGATCTGGCCTTATTCGGATTTCCTGCTGCACGACATGGGCGAGGGCCTAGCCGACGGGCAACGTGTGGGGCAAGCGAGCGGCAACGAATGGCGCACGCCGCCGCTCTGGGGCATCGGCCTGACCGCGACCGTCAACGGCAACAGCTTCTATTTGCATGACGGCCGCGCGCGTACGCTCGAAGAGGCGATCCTCTGGCATGGCGGCGAAGGCCAAAAGGCGCGCGACCGTTTTGCCGCCGCCGATGCCGCGGACCGCGCTGCGCTGATCAAATTCCTGGAGTCGTTGTGATGTCGAAACGTCTGGCCGCCGCCCTTGCTCTTCCCCTATTTTTGGCCGCTGCCTTGCCGGCAACGGCGGCGGTGAAAGCCTCCGATGTCATCTTGCGCGCGATCGGCGGCTTCGTGCGCCCCGCCTATGCCAGCCTCGACGATCATGCCGTGAGCCTGACCAAGGCGATGGATCAACTCTGCAATGTGCCATCCCGGCAAAATCTGGATGCGGCACGTGCGAATTTTTCCGCCACGGTCGAGGCCTGGTCGGTGGCCGAGATCATCGCCTTCGGGCCGGTCAAGGAAAACAACCGGCTGGAGCGCATGCTCTATTGGCCGGACCGCAAGAGCATCGGCTTGAGGCAGGTGCAGGCGACGCTCGCCGCCAAGGATGCCTCCGCCACTGATCCGGCGCAACTGGCGAGGAAGAGCGTCGCCATGCAAGGGCTCGGCGCGCTCGAATATGTGCTGTTCGGCGATGGCGCCGAGGCGCTTGCCGGCAAGGACGAACCCTACCGCTGCGCCTATGGCGCGGCGGTCGCCGGCAACATCGAGGCGATCGCCGGCGAGGTCCGCGACGCCTGGGAAAAGCCCGATGGTTTTGCTTCGCTCTGGGCCAATCCGGGGCCGAAGAACCCCCTCTACCGCGACGGCACCGAAGCGGTGACGGAACTGGTCGGCGTTTTCATCAACGAGCTGGACATGATCCGCGACGCGCGCCTCAAGGGTTTTCTTGGCGCGAAGCCGGACGCCGACAAGCCGAAGCAGGCGATCTACTGGCGCTCGCAGAACACGACGAATTCGTTGGCCGGGAACCTGTCCGGCATCGACCGGTTGTTTCAGGCCTCGAAGCTAGGCGATGCGCTGCCTGCCGATGCACGGTGGATGGCGCAATCCATCCACATCCAGCTCACCAACGGCGTGGCGACGGCGCGGTCCGTCCCCGGGCCGATCGACAAGGCGCTCGCCGATCCGGCGCTGCGCGACAAGCTCGACCATTTCGCGCGGATCACCTCCAGCCTCTCGACGCTGATCGGCACCAGGATGACCGCCGAGTTCGGCTTGACCGCCGGCTTTTCGTCCCTGGATGGGGATTGATGCAGTGAGGACCTCGCTCATCGATCGCCGCGATTTCCTGCGCGCTGCCGGTGCAAGCTTCGCCGCCGTAATGGCGCCGCGCGCCTGGGCGGATGCGCTGGCAGTGGACGCCGTCTTCGCCACGGCCTTCGTCAAGCGCGACGGCAGCTTCGGCGCCGCCGTGCTTTCCGAAGCCGGCAAGATCCTGCATACGGTCGATCTGCCCGACCGCGGCCACGACGTCACCTTCGACCCGGTCTCAAACCGTTCGGTCGTCTTCGCTCGCCAGCCCGGCACCTTCGCGGTCGTTTTCGACCATGCCGGCCGCGAGCCGCCATTGACCATCGCCAGCATCGCCGGCCGGCATTTCTTCGGCCATGGCGTGTTCTCGCCCGATGGCGCGCTGCTCTATGCCACCGAGAATGATTTCGACAATGCCGCCGGAGTCGTCGGCATCTATGACGCGCGGGCGAAGTTCAGCCGCATCGGCGAGTTCCCGACCTATGGCATGGGCCCGCATGAACTGCTGCTGATCGGCGACGGCAGGACGCTCGCCATTGCCAATGGCGGCATCGAGACGCATCCCGACTTCGGCCGCGCCGAGCTCAACGTCGCCACGATGAAGCCCTCCTACACGCTGGTCGACCGCATCGCCGGCGGCCTGATCGAAAAGCACGAGCTGCCGCCGGCGATGCACCAGCTGTCGATCCGCCATATGGATCGCGACCAGGCAGGCACCGTCTGGTTCGGCTGCCAGTATCGCGGGCCGGCGACCGACCGCCCGGCGCTGGTCGGCCGCGCGGTGCCTGGCAAAGATCTAGAGCTGCTGGAGATGCCGCAGGACGTTTTGTCGGGCTTCCGCAACTACATCGGCTCGGTTGCCGCCAATCCCGCCGCCGGCACGGTCGCCGTCACCTCGCCGCAGGGCAATTCGCTCGCCGTCCTCGACGCGGCGAGCGGGCGGATTGTCGCGACCAAATCGCTTGTCGAGGTTTGTGGCCTCGCCCCGGACGGCGCCGGCTTTATGGCGACAACCGGCGGCGGCGCGATCGTCGGCGGCGCCGGCGCTTCGCGTTCCGAGCCCGACTATGTCTGGGACAACCACATGCTGCGCATCGCGGCGGCGGCTTAACGGCCATTGGAGCATGCGCCTCGGTGCTGCGCAGAAGCAAAGCCGCTTAACATTTATGCCACATGGCACTTGCGGCGGCGGGCCATGCCGGGCACAGGGAATGTGTTTTTTTAACCGGCCCCAAGAAGCTGTCCGTATGAAGCTGCCCGCATGAAATTGCTTGCCATCGACTGCGCTGCCAATCTCTGCGCCGCCTGCGTCTACGACGCGGGCGCGGGCATCGAGCTTGGCCGCCAGGTGCTCGACCTCGGCAAAGGGCATGCCGAGCATCTGATGGCCGTCATCGAGACTGCCCTTAAGGCCAGCGGGATTGGCTACCAGGGCTTGGATGCCGTCGCCGTCTCGACCGGGCCTGGTTCCTTCACAGGCCTGCGCGTCGGCGTCTCGACTGCGCGGGGGCTGGCTTTGGCGCTGAAAGTCCCGGCCATCGGCGTGACGACGCTGGAAGCGTTGGCAGCGGAATCGGCGGCCGCCTTTCCCGGCCGCGCCGTGCTGGCCGCGCTCGACGCCGGCCGCGAAGAGCTCCATGCGGCTCTTTTCGACAAAGCGTTAGTTTTGACTTACGGTCCTGCGGTGACCACGCTTTCCGAAGCAACCGGAATGGCAGTCGACGCGAAAGCGGTTCTCGCGGGCACCGCCGCGCCGATGGTTGCCGCGGCGGCCGGAGACGGTTCCGACATCGGGCCGGTTGTTGCCACAGCCGACATAGCCACCTATGCCCGGCTGGCCGCCGCCAAAGGAGCGGGCGAAAGGCCGAAACCGCTCTATCTGCGCGGCGCCGATGCCAAGCCGCAGGCAGGTTTCATTTTGCCGAGACAAAACCATGATCCCAAAAAGTGGGAACCGGTTTTTGGAAAAGATCATGGTCCAAAAAAGCAAGACCACGTTTCCCAAAGGCGGGGTCCCGGAGAAAAAGAGTCCTGATGCGCATACCTTTCTTTCAGCCGCGCCGCAGGGACTATGCGCTGGAGCCGCTGACGGTTGCCGACAGCGCCGCCGTTGCGGAACTGCATCGCGAGGATTTCGTTCGCCCCTGGACCGACGGTGAGTTCTCGGCGCTCCTCGAACAGGACACTGTGTTCGGCTATGCCGCGCGCGAGACCGGGCAGGGAGCGAAGCCTCCGGTTGGCTTCGTGCTGGCGCGGCTCGCGGCAGGCGAGGGCGAGATCTTGACGGTCGCGGTTGCTCGCGCCCATCGCCGCCAGGGGCTCGGCTGGCAATTGATGGACGCGGTGCTGCGCGAATTGCATGCGCAGCGCGCCGAGGCGCTCTTCCTGGAGGTCGACGAGACCAATCAGCCGGCCATCGCGCTCTACCGCCGGCTCGGCTTCCGCCAGGTCGGCCAGCGCCCGAACTACTACCGGTCGACCAAGCACGGTCCGACCGGCGCGCTTGTCATGCGCCGCGATCTTCGCTAGCCAGACGGCGGGCCGAGGCGGGAGCGAATGATCAAGAAGTTGCGGATTTTCCTGGCGCTCGGTCTTGTCGTCGTCGGCTCGCTGGTGCTGGTGCCGCTGCAGATACTGTCGATGAAGACCAGGCTCTGGCCCGAAACGGTCATCCTCAAGATCTGGCACAAGATGATCCTGAAGGCGATTGGGCTTCGCGTCCATGTCAAGGGCGCGCTGGCCAGGGAACGCCCGCTGCTGATCGCGGCCAACCACATCTCCTGGACCGACATCATGGTGCTCGGTTCCTTTGTCGACGTGAAGTTCATCGCCAAGGCCGATATGGAAGGCTGGCCGCTGATCGGCATGCTGTCCAGGCTGCAGCGTACCGTCTTCATCGAACGCGAGCGCAAGCGCACCTCCGGCGACCAGGCGAGCGAGATCGCCAAACGCATGGCCAAGGGCGATGTGATGGTGCTGTTCGCCGAGGGCTCGACCGGCGACGGCAATCTGGTGCTGCCCTTCAAGAGCACCTTGTTCGGCGCGGCCTCGATGGCTATTGCCGAAGGGGCCGCGGACCAGGTGTTCATCCAGCCGGTGGCGATCGTCTATACACGGGTGCATGGCGTGCCGATGGGCCGCCGCCACCGGCCGATGGCCGCCTGGATCGGCGACGAGGATCTGATGCCGCATTTGAAGGTCCTGCTTGCCGAGGGCGCGGTCGACGCCGAGGTGCATTTCGGCGATCCGGTGCCGTTCTCCAAGGGCTCGAGCCGCAAGGAAACGGCACGGCTGATGGAGGCCAAGGTGCGCGAGATGACGCAGGCCGCGCTCGCGGATCCGCGCCCCAGCCGCTAAAGCATGTCTCCCGAAAGTGTGCAGCGGTTTCGAGACAAAGACATGCTTAAAATCAAAGACCTAAAGCAGGTCGCGTGAATCCATTTTCACGCTACCTGCTTTAGCGCACGATCCGAAAACCGAACGCGCGGCGCCATAGACGGCCAGAATCGTCTGTTTTTTGTCACGGAAAGGCGTTAGAAGCCGCCCGATGGAATTGAGCACGATCGAAAGTCACGACATCGGCACGGCGCCGGAACATCAGCCGGTGCCCGCCGGGGCCGCAAAAAAGGTCTTCGTCAAGACCTATGGCTGCCAGATGAATGTCTACGATTCCCAGCGCATGACCGATGCGCTGGCCGCCGAAGGCTACGTCGCGACCGACGCCGTCGAGGACGCCGATCTGGTTCTGCTCAACACCTGCCATATCCGCGAGAAGGCGGCTGAAAAGGTCTATTCCGAGCTTGGCCGCATCCGCGACATGAAGGCCGAGCGCGCCGAAACGGGTCGCGAGCTGTTGATCGGCGTCGCCGGTTGCGTGGCGCAGGCCGAAGGCGCCGAGATCATCCGCCGCGCGCCCGCGGTCGATCTGGTCATCGGTCCGCAGACCTATCACCGTCTGCCCGATGTGCTGGCGAGGGTCCGCGGCGGCCAGAAGATCGTCGAGACCGACTACGCCATAGAGGACAAGTTCGAGCATCTGCCGCAGCCGAAGCGGGCCGAGGTGGCAAAGCGCGGCGTCACCGCCTTCCTCACCGTGCAGGAAGGCTGCGATAAGTTCTGCACCTTTTGCGTCGTGCCTTATACGCGCGGCTCGGAAGTCTCGCGCCCGGTGGCGCAGATCGTCGCCGAGGCCGAGCGCCTGGCCGAGGCCGGCGTGCGCGAGGTGACGCTGCTCGGCCAGAACGTCAACGCCTGGCATGGCGAGGGCGAGAACGGCGGGGAATGGGGGCTTGGCCGCCTGCTCTTGCGCCTGGCGAAAATCCCCGGCCTGGCGCGGCTGCGCTACACGACCAGTCATCCGCGCGACATGGATGACGAATTGATCGCCGCGCACCGTGACCTGCCGGCCTTGATGCCCTATCTGCATCTACCTGTGCAGTCTGGCTCCGACCGGATATTGAAGGCGATGAACCGCAGGCACACGGCACGCGACTATCTGACCCTCATCGACCGCATCCGCGCCGCGCGCGGCGACATCGCCATGTCCGGCGACTTCATTGTCGGCTTTCCCGGCGAGACGGACGCGGATTTCGAGGCGACGCTCAAGCTGGTGCGTAACGTGAGCTACGCTTCGGCCTTCACGTTCAAATATTCGCCCCGCCCCGGCACGCCGGGCGCCGAGATGGACGGCCATGTGTCGGAAGCCGTGAAGGACGAGCGGCTGCAACGCCTGCAGGCGCTGGTCAACGAGCAGCAGCAGGGGTTCATCGCCGGCATGGTCGGCCGCACCATCAGCACGCTGATCGAGAAGCCCGGCCGCCGCCCCGGCCAGAAGGTCGGCCGATCGCCTTGGCTGCAGCCGGTTATTGTTGACGACAAGGCCGGCGGAATCGGTGACATTATTGACGTGCGAATCACGAAGACAGGTCCCAACAGCCTGTTCGCCGAATTGGCCTGATGGCCTCGGCAGATGAGGAGAGACGGTTGAGCGCTGCTGAACTGAAGAATCCGCCCCAGAACCAGGCTTCCGGGGCTTCCGACATGGCGCACATCGTACTGACCTTCGACAACAACAAGCTTGCCAGCGCCCTTTACGGCCAGTTCGACGAGAACCTGGCCCGGCTCGAGCAGAAGCTCGGCGTCGACATCCGCTCGCGCGGCAACCAGCTTGCGATCAAAGGCACGGCCTCCGCCGCCGAGCAGGCGCGCCGCGCGCTGGACACCCTCTACGGCATTCTCCAGAAGGGCGTCGACATCGGCCAGTCCGACGTCGATGGCGCCGTGCGCATGGCGATGGCCGCCGATGACCAGCTGACGCTGCCGACCATGGAGCGCAAGGGCAAGGTCTCGGCCGCCCAGATCGCCACGCGCAAGCGCACGATCTATGCCCGCTCGCTCAACCAGGACGCCTATATGCGCGCGCTGGAGCGCTCCGAGATGGTCTTCGGCATCGGCCCGGCCGGCACCGGCAAGACCTATCTGGCGGTGGCTCATGCAGCGATGCTCCTGGAGCGCGGCATGGTCGAGCGCATCGTGCTTTCGCGACCGGCGGTTGAAGCCGGCGAGCGGCTGGGCTTCCTGCCCGGCGACATGAAGGAGAAGGTCGATCCGTATCTGCGGCCGCTCTACGACGCGCTCTACGACATGATGCCGGCCGACAAGGTCGAGCGGGCGATCGCCGCAGAGGTCATCGAGATCGCGCCTTTGGCTTTCATGCGCGGCCGCACGCTTGCCCACGCGGCGGTGATCCTCGACGAGGCGCAGAACACCACGCCGATGCAGATGAAGATGTTCCTCACCCGTCTCGGCGAGAACTCGCGCATGATCGTCACCGGCGATCCGACCCAGATCGACCTGCCGCCCAACACCAAGTCGGGTCTGGTCGAGGCGCTGCGCATCCTCGACGGCGTGTCCGGCATCGTCACCGTCCGCTTCAACGAAGGCGACGTGGTGCGGCATCCGCTGGTGGCCGAGATCGTCAAGGCCTATGACCGTGACGGCAAGCTGGCCAGGGGCCTCGGCACCGAGGGCTGATCAAGCCTCATGGCTGAAAATCCGGGATCCAGCGGCGAGACGCCGGTCGACATCGATATTTTCGTCGAGGCCGGCGACTGGCCCGCTGAGGCAGAGCTGGCGCGCCTGGTCGATCGCGCCGTCGCTGCCGCCTTTGCCGAAACCGGCGCGAGCGGCACTTCCGAGCTCAGCATCGTTTTTTCCGACGATGCCAATATCCAGGCCCTCAACGCCGCATGGCGCGGCAAGGACAAGCCGACCAACGTCTTGTCTTTCCCGGCTTTTCCGTTCCCGAAAGGCGGCAAGCTGCCGCCGATGCTGGGCGACATCGTGCTTGCCTCCGAGACGGTCGCGCGCGAGGCCGCACTGGAAGGAAAGCCAATCGCGAACCATATCACACATCTCGTCATCCATGGCCTGCTGCATCTTCTGGGCCATGATCACGAGACCGACGCCGAGGCCGAGGAGATGGAAGCGATCGAGCGCGCGGCGCTTGCGAGGCTTGCCATTCCCGATCCCTACGCGTAACAAAAAAGATCAATTGACCTGATGGCGATGAACGACAAACCAGAAACTGCCGCCCGTCCGGACGCCGGCAGTGCGGCCAAGCCTTCCGAAAAGTCGGAAGAGGGCTCCAGTCCGAGTATTCCGACCGGCAGCGCGGCCGCTGAGCCTTCGCATGCCGGTCCTTCGCTCTTCGATCGCGTGCTCGGCCTGTTTAGGCACCGCAACGGCACCAATCTGCGCGAGGAGATCGCCGACGCGCTGGCCGAGACGACGAGCGATGTCGAATCCTTCTCGCCCGGCGAGCGGGCCATGCTCAACAACATCCTGCGGCTGCGCGAGGTGCGCGTCGAGGACGTCATGGTGCCGCGCGCCGACATCGAGGCGGTCGAGATCACCACCTCGCTTGGCGATCTGCTTGGCCTCTTCGAGCAATCCGGCCATTCCCGCATGCCGGTCTATTCCGAAACGCTCGACGACCCGCGCGGCATGGTCCACATCCGCGACGTTCTCGCCCACATCACCAAGCTCGCCCGCGTCAGGAAAGGCCGCGCGAGCCGGAAGGCGCCGGTGAAGACCGCTCTCGATCTCGCCCAGGTCGATCTGGCGCGCACCATCGGCGATCTCGACCTGATCCGCCCGGTTCTGTTCGTGCCGCCTTCGATGCTTGCTTCCGACCTGATGGGGCGCATGCAGACGACGCGCACCCAGATGGCGCTGGTCATCGACGAATACGGCGGCACCGACGGCCTCGCCTCGCTGGAGGACATCGTCGAGATGGTGGTCGGCGACATCGAGGACGAGCACGACGACGAAGAGCCGATGATCACCCAGACCGGCGAAGGCGTGTTCGTCGTCGACGGCAAGGCCGAGATCGACGAGGTCGCCAAGATGATCGGCGGGGAATTCGCCGCAGGCGAGCATGGCGAATATGTCGACACCATCGGCGGCATGATCTTCAACACCCTTGGCCGCGTCCCGGCCAGGGGCGAGGTGGTGCAGGCCATACCCGGCTTCGAGTTCCATGTGCTCGACGCCGACCCGCGCCGCGTCAAGCGGGTGCGCATCGTGCAGAGCCCGAAGGGCGAACGGCAGCGGCGTCGCGCGGCGCGCACCGAGCAGGCCTGATGTCGTTGTCATGCCGGTCGAAGACCCGTTCAAGCATGCAGTCCTCGGTTCCGGCGTCTTCTATCGAAATCCACGCGCGGCTTTAGCCTGGCTTCAGTCCGCGTTCGGCTTCGAGCCGAGCATGCTGGTGAGCGATGGCGATGGGCGGCTTGTCCATGCCGAAATGCGGTTCGGCGACGGCTACATCGTCGTCGATTCCGAATGGGCCGGGCACATTGCCAGCCCGGCCTCTGTCGGCGGCAAGAACACGCAGTCTGTTTACATCCGTTTGAGGGAAGACCTCGACACCCATTGCGAGAAAGCGCGCACCGCGGGAGCCGAAATCGTCGGGGAGCCGGTCGATCATTTCTACGGCGAACGGCAATACCGGGCCCGCGATCCCGAAGGCCATGTCTGGACCTTCACGCAGACCGTGCGCGTTGTGCCCAAAGAGGAGGCCGAGCGGCTGAGCGGCCTCAGCATCGAAGGGTGGCACCGATAGCGCGGCCGTGAATCGGGTCGCGCCCATACGTGTTTGGAGCATCCGGCTCGGCCTGTTAAATCTCTGGCCCTGATTCGCGCGACGTGGGACGCTATATGCAGCGCTTTGCCGGCCGGATAATTCTGCTGTGGGGGTGGCGGCGGTCGCTGATTGCGTTTCTCGCGGGCGCGCTCGCGGTTCTCGCCCAGGCGCCCTACGATTTCTTCGCCGTCTGCTTCGTCTCGTTTCCGGTGCTTGTCTGGTTGCTCGACGGCGCCACCGGTGAAGCTTCCGATGGCTGGCTCAAGCGCCTGCGGCCGGCCTTCGCCACCGGATGGTGGTTCGGCTTCGGCTATTTCCTCGCCGGCCTCTGGTGGATCGGCCAGGCGCTTCTGGTCGAGGCCGACAGCTTCGCCTGGGCCTTGCCCTTCGCCGTGGTCGGAATCCCTTTCGCGCTCGCCTTTTTCTACGGCTTTGCGACGGTCGTGGCGCGGCTTTGCTGGAGCAGCGACATCGGCCGCATCGCCGCGCTCGCCTTCGGCTTCGGCCTTGCCGAATGGCTGCGCGATTTTCTCTTCACCGGCTTTCCCTGGAATGCCGTCGGCTATGCCGCGATGCCGGTGCCGCTCTTGATGCAGAGCGTGTCGGTGACCGGCATGATCGGCATGAACGCGCTCGCCGTCTTCGTCTTTTCGCTTCCCGCGCTTGTCGTCGCGCGCCGGCATCTCAGGCTGGGCTCGGCCTTGTTCGTCATCCTCGTCGCCGCTCACGTCGGCTTCGGCTATTTCAGGCTTGCCGTCCCGGCCGAGCCGGCCACCCGCTCGATCGACGTTCGCATCGTCCAGCCCGCCGTCGATCTCAGCGAGAAATGGGATGCCTCGGTGCGCGACCGCATCTTCGCCACGCTGATGGGGATATCGGCGAAGGCGCCGGAACAGGGCCATGCCAAGCCGCAGCTGATCCTGTGGCCGGAAACGTCGGTGCCGTTCCTATTCACCGAGCGTCCGGATGCGCTGACCGCGCTGGGCGACATGCTGGGCAACGGCCAGATGCTGATTGCCGGCGTGGTGCGCGAGGAGGGCGGTTCGGGGAATGCCGGCAGCCGTTATTACAATTCCGTGGTGGCGATCAACGACAAGGGCGAGATCGCCGACGCCGTCGACAAGGTGCATCTGGTGCCCTTCGGCGAATATCTGCCTTTTGCCGATCTGTTCGAGCGTTTCGGCGTAGGCCAGCTCGTTGCCGGGCCGATGAATTTCGCCGCCGGCAACGAGCGTCATTCGATCGCGGTGCCGAACGGCCTGCGGGCGGTTCCCTTCATCTGTTACGAGGTCATCTTTCCTGACCTTGTAGCGGTTGACGCCGCGTCATCTGAACTTATTGTGAACGTCACCAACGACGCCTGGTTTGGCGACACGCCAGGGCCCTACCAGCACTTCAGGCAGGCGCAGATTCGCGCAGTGGAGAATGGATTACCTTTGTTGCGTGCAGCTAACAACGGCATCTCCGCCGTTGTCGATTCGCGCGGGCTTATCGTCGATGCCCTGGCGGTCGACGCGCGCGGCGCCATCGACGCGCATGTGCCGGTTTCCGGGCACGCCCTGCTGTCCGCCGACCAGCGGCGCATTAACGGATTGCTGATCATGTTGCTGTTTGCCATTGCGGCCTTCACAGTGAATGTAAGGCAGCGGCTACGGGTGAATTGACAGTCGGCACATTAGAAACTCATACTGTAACGCCTAAAATTTTCTCGAAGTCGGTCAGAGGGGTCTGTTGGGGCAGGTGGCCTCGGCTTCGTTTGGGCGGAAAAAATAGAAAAAGCCGGAAAAATTCGGCGAGGAAAAAATGACAGAAGAGAACAAGAAGAAGCCGAATCCGATCGACATTCATGTCGGGAGTCGTATTCGGTTGCGTCGCAATATGCTTGGAATGAGCCAGGAAAAACTGGGTGAAAATCTCGGCATCACGTTTCAGCAGATACAGAAGTACGAAAAGGGGACGAACAGGGTCGGCGCCAGCCGCCTGCAGGCAATTGCCTCAATCCTGAGCGTCCCTGTCGCTTTCTTCTTCGAGGACGCCCCGGGTCAGGAGACCGGGGCCGGCAACCGCGGATTCGCCGAGGATCCCTCGATGGCCTTCGCCATCGAATTCTGCGGCAGCCCGGAGGGGCTTCAGCTCAATCGTGCCTTCGTCAAGATTCCCGACGTCAAGGTGCGGCGCCGGATCATCGATCTTGTGAAGTCCCTTTCGCCGGACGAAGCCGAGTGATTCCAGGCTCATGTCGCCGGCGGTGCCCTGCCGCCGGTGGCACAAGCTGATTGTGCCGATAGTCATGCCAGATCCGTCGCGCCGCTTGACGAGCGGCGCCCGGCACCGCTAACACGTGGCGCGCCAAAATCGGCAGCCTGCCGATCTTTTTCAAGAGGGGACACCCGTGACGCGGCAGAACTATCTCTTCACCTCGGAATCCGTCTCCGAGGGCCATCCCGACAAAGTCTGTGACCGTATCTCTGACGAAATCGTCGATCTCGTCTATCGCGAAGCCAAAAAGACGGGCATGGACCCGTGGAAGGTGCGCGTTGCCTGCGAGACGCTGGCCACCACCAACCGCGTGGTCATCGCCGGCGAGGTCAGGGTTCCCGAGACGTTGCTGAAGAAGGACAAGGCCGGCAACATCCTCATGGATGCGGCGGGCCACCCGATCGTCAATCCGGCCAAGTTCAAGTCGGTCGCCCGCAAGGCTATCCGCGAGATCGGCTACGAGCAGGCTGGCTTCCACTGGAAGACGGCCAAGATCGAAGTGCTGCTGCACGGCCAGTCGCCCGACATCGGCCAGGGCGTCGACAGTGCCGCCGACCGCCAGGGCGAGGAAGGTGCCGGCGACCAGGGCATCATGTTCGGTTACGCTTGCCGCGAGACGCCGGATTTGATGCCGGCGCCGATCTATTACAGCCACAAGATCCTCGAATTGCTCGCCGCCGCGCGCCATGAAGGCAATGGCGAGGCCGGCAAGCTCGGCCCGGATGCCAAGAGCCAGGTCACAGTGCGCTATGTCGACGGCAAGGCGGCGGAAGCGACGCAGATCGTGCTTTCCACCCAGCATCTCGATTCGAGCTGGGATTCCAAGAAGGTTCGCAAGGTCGTCGAGCCTTACATCATCGAGGCGCTTGGCGATCTCAAGATCGCCCACGACTGCAACTGGTACATCAACCCGACCGGCAAGTTCGTCATCGGCGGACCCGACGGCGATGCCGGCCTCACCGGCCGCAAGATTATCGTCGACACCTATGGCGGCGCAGCGCCCCATGGCGGCGGCGCCTTCTCCGGCAAGGACACCACCAAGGTCGACCGTTCGGCGGCTTACGCGGCACGCTATCTTGCCAAGAACGTGGTCGCGGCCAAGCTCGCCGACCGCTGCACCATCCAGCTCTCCTACGCCATCGGCGTGGCCCAGCCGCTGTCGGTCTATGTCGACCTCCACGGCACTGGCAAGGTCGATGAGGCCAGGCTCGAGGAGGCGCTGCGCAAGGTGATGGACCTGTCGCCTTCCGGCATTCGCCGTCATCTCGACCTCAACAAGCCGATTTATGCGAAAACCTCGTCCTATGGCCATTTCGGCCGCAAGGCCGGCCGCGACGGTTCCTTCTCCTGGGAGAAGACTGACCTCGCCAAGGCCCTCAAGGACGCGGTTGCCGATGCGATTGCCGCCTGACGGCGTCGCCAAGCCTATCCATGGAGCCAAACGACAGGCCGAGCCGCGCGACCGAAGGATTTTTCGGCCGCCGGCACGGCAAGACCATTCGCCCACAGCAGGCAGCGGCGCTTGAACGCGGCCTGCGCGCCTACCGGCTCGACCTGACGGCGGAGGCGCCCGCGGACCTTGGAACGCTGTTCAAGGCGCAGGTTTCAGCCTTTCAGCTCGAGATCGGCTTCGGCGGCGGCGAACATCTCTTGCATCGCGCGACGGAGGCTCCGGCGACCGGTTTCATCGGCGTCGAGCCATTCGTCAACGGCATGGCCAAGATGATGACGGCGCTCGACAAGCGCCCGCTTGCTAATCTCAGGGTCTATGACGACGACGCCACGCGCCTGCTCGACTGGCTGCCGCCGGCCTCGCTCGACGGCATCGACCTGCTTTATCCCGATCCGTGGCCAAAGAAGAAGCACTGGAAGCGGCGCTTCGTCAGCCCTGCCAATCTCGACCGGTTCGCCCGGGCGCTGAAGGCCGGCGGCAGATTCCGCTTCGCGTCCGATATCGACAGCTATGTGAATTGGACGCTGCTTGCCTGCCGCGCCCACGGCGCCTTCGCCTGGCAGGCGAGCGAGGCTGCCGACTGGCGCCAGCCCTACGAGGGCTGGCCCGGCACCCGCTACGAGGCCAAAGCCATCCGTGAGGGAAGGCGGCCTGCCTATCTCTCCTTCATCCGGAAGTAGGTCGGAAAAATCTCCGAAGGGCCGCGAGGCGCCCTAATGATCCGCAGCTCAGAAGCGGCCAATTCTGTCGAAGGCGGCCGGGTCGATGCCGAGCTTCTTCAGATCGCTCCGGCGCGGTTTGCGGCCGGCTTCGACGGCCCGCGATGCCGCCGCGGCGCTGCCGAATGTTGCGAAGAAATCGCCGATCACGAAAAACAATCCACGGTCCATGATGAATACCTTCCGCGCGCCACCGCGCCAATCTGTTTGTGCAATGCAACATAGATAGGTATTGCAGCGACCAATCCCAAGAATGCACGGCCGCTATGCATCCCGCGCAATCTGCCCTCCCATCCGATAGATCAAACGACGGCGCCGAGAGTTGTCGAACCATATTGGTTCCATCACAATCAAAGTGAACCAAAGATGGAGACATAACATGGCCGCCTTCACTGTACGTCTTTCCGACGAGACGGTGTCCAAGCTCGATCATTTGGCCGAGAAAGTTGACCGCTCTCGCTCCTATGTCGCAGCTCAGGCGATTGAGGATTATGTCGCCAGGGAAGAATGGCAGCTTGCCGAGATCGAGGCCGGGCTGAACGAAGCAGATCGAGGAGAGTTTGCAAGCGAGACTGACTTAGCCGATATCGTAGCGAAATATGTCAAGCCAGCTCTTGGACGATGAGTCGAACCCGCTGGACTCTCCGCGCGTCGCGGCGACTCGACCAGATTGGTGCCTTTATCGGAAAGGACAATCCTAGAGCGGCTGCGCGGGTCATCGCCCGCATTGCCGCGAATAATCTCGCCGAACAGCCAGCTATGGGACGAGTCGGGCGAATAAAGGGCACGCGGGAGCTGGTCCTGACTGACATACCCTACATAATTCCGTATCGGGTCGTCAGCGGCGAGATTGAAATCCTCACGGTGATACATGCGGCCCAGCAATGGCCGCGGCAGCTGTAGAGCGGACCGCCACGGCAAGCCTGCCAGCAGGCTGTCGGCAGCAGGCTGTCGGTAGCAGGCTTGAAACACCCGTCAGGATCGTCTATATCAAGCGCAAATTCTTGGTCGGTATGACGAAGAGTGGGTCCACCCGGTCCCGCTCTTTTTTGTTACCTGCCGGCCGAAGCGATAAAGCGACAGGAAACTTATGACCGCAGCGGCAAGCGAAGCCGACGACCGTATCGTCCGCGAAAGCGGCATCGATGCGCGCATTGCGCTGATCGTGCAGCCGGTGCTCAGGGCCATCGGCTTCCGCCTCGTGCGGGTGCAACTGACCGGCCAGAACGGCCTGACGCTGCAGATCATGGCCGAGCGCGAGGACGGCACCATGACCGTCGAGGACTGCGAAGAGGTTAGCCGCGCCGTGTCGCCGGCGCTCGATGTCGAAGATCCGATCGAAAAGGCGTATCATCTCGAAGTGTCGTCGCCGGGCATCGACCGGCCGCTGGTGCGCAAGTCGGATTTCACCGCCTGGACCGGCCACCTGGTCAAGATGGAGACATCGGTCCTTATCGGCGACCGCAAGCGCTTCAAAGGCAAGATCGCCGAGGCCGACGCCGACGGCATCCTGCTGGAGCGCGACAAGGCGGCCTATGGCGAAGAGCCGACGGTGCGCGTGCCCTATGATGCGATAGCCGAGGCGCGGCTGGTGCTGACGGACGACCTTATCCGCGAGGCCCTGTCGAAGGACAATAGGGCCCGCAAGGAAGCAAAAAAACGCCGCGGCGAGGCGGAAGATGCCGCAGCCGGCGAAGAAAACGAAACCGAACAGGAAAGTTGATCGAGCTTCAGGGCCGCGAGCCCGGAGCGAAGTCGGGAGAAAGACAATGGTTGTAAGCGCCAACAGGCTCGAACTGCTGCAGATCGCCGACGCGGTCGCGCGTGAAAAGTCGATCGACAAGTCGATCGTCATCGCCGCGATGGCCGATGCGATCCAGAAGGCGGCGCGTTCGCGTTACGGACAGGAAACCAACATCCGCGCCGACATCAATCCCAACACGGGCGAGATGAAGCTGCAGCGGCTGATGGAAGTGGTCGAGAAGGTCGATGACTATGCCACCCAGATCGCCCTTTCCTCGGCGCGCGAGCGCAACCCCGACGCCCAGCTCGGCGACTTCATCGCCGAGCAGCTGCCGCCGATGGATTTCGGCCGCATCGCCGCCCAGTCGGCCAAGCAGGTCATCGTCCAGAAGGTGCGCGAGGCCGAGCGCGACCGTCAGTATGACGAATACAAGGACCGCATCGGCGAGATCGTCAACGGCACCGTCAAGCGCGTCGAATACGGTAACGTCATCGTCGACCTCGGCCGCGGCGAGGCGATCATCCGCCGCGACGAGTTGATCCCGCGTGAGAACTACAAATACGGCGATCGCGTGCGGGCCTATGTCTATGACGTGCGCCGCGAGCAGCGCGGCCCGCAGATCTTCCTGTCGCGCACGCATCCGCAATTCATGGCCAAGCTCTTCACCATGGAAGTGCCGGAGATCTACGACGGCATCATCGAGATCAAGTCGGTCGCCCGCGACCCGGGCTCGCGCGCCAAGATCGCCGTCATCTCGCGCGATTCCTCGATCGATCCGGTCGGCGCCTGCGTCGGCATGCGCGGCAGCCGCGTCCAGGCGGTGGTCGGCGAGCTGCAGGGCGAGAAGATCGACATCATTCCGTGGTCGCCTTCGGCCGCCTCCTTCATCGTCAACGCGCTGCAGCCGGCGGAAGTCGCCAAGGTGGTGCTCGACGAGGATGCCGAGCGCATCGAGGTGGTGGTGCCGGACGATCAGCTGTCGCTGGCCATCGGCCGCCGCGGCCAGAACGTGCGCCTTGCCTCGCAGCTCACCGGCTGGGACATCGACATCCTGACCGAGCAGGAGGAAAGCGAGCGTCGCCAGAAGGAATTCGTCGAACGTTCGGCGCTGTTCATGGAAGCCCTCGACGTCGACGAGATGGTCGGCCAGGTGCTTGCCTCGGAAGGTTTCACCAGCGTCGAGGAAGTCGCCTATGTCGACTCCGGCGAGATCGCCTCGATCGATGGCTTCGACGAGGACACCGCGTCGGAAATCCAGACCCGCGCCCGCGAATATCTCGAGAAGATCGAGGCCGAGCACGACGAGAAGCGCAAGGCGCTCGGCGTCGAGGACGAGCTGCGCGAGATTCCCGGCATCACCACCGCCATGATGGTGAGGCTTGGCGAGGACGGCGTGAAGACGATCGAGGACTTCGCCGGCTATGCCGCCGACGACCTGGTCGGCTGGAAGGAACGCAAGGACGGCGAGACCAAGGTGTTTCCGGGCGTGCTCGCCGATCACGGCGTCTCGCGCGCCGAAGCCGAAGAGATGGTGCTGGCCGCTCGCAAGAAGGCCGGCTGGATCTCCGAGGAAGAATTGGCCGCTGAGGAAGAAGCGGCTGGTGAAGAAACCGTCGGTGCGTGAGGTGAACGCGCATCGCAAAGCCCGTGGAAGAGATGAACGATCGCACCTGCATCGTCACGCGCAGGCAGGCCGACGCGGATAAGCTGATCCGCTTCGTCGTCGGCCCGGATTCGGCCGTCGTTCCGGACATCAAGAGAAATCTGCCCGGCCGCGGTTGCTGGGTCACCGCTGATCGCCTACATATCGACAAGGCAGCGGCGAAGAACCTGTTTGCCCGCGCCTTCAAGGCGCAGGTCGACGTTCCCGTCGATCTCGGCGACATGGTCGACGGGCTGCTTTCCAGATCCGCTCTGGGTATGTTGGGCCTTGCTCGCAAGGCCGGAGCGGTCGTTCTCGGCGCTGCCAAGGTTGAGGCTGCGGTGCGCGACGGGCAGGCGCTCTTCGTGCTGCACGCGAACGAGGCCTCGGACGACGGCGTCCGCAAGATCAGTCAGGCGCGGCGGGCAACCGTCCATCTTGGCGGCCCCGCCATCCTTGCCTACAAACTTTTCCCCGAGGCCGAGTTGAGCTTGGCATTGGGGGGTACAAATGTGATACATGCTGCCGTTCTCGCGCAGGACGCGGGCAAGGCGGTTGAGAAGCGCATGGTTGCGCTCGACCGGTATCGGGGCGGAACCCCTGACGATTTGGCAATGCTTGCGGCCGTTGCTGACGAAGATGATGCCGCAGAGGATATGGAATGAGCGATACGAAATCGGGCGACGACAAGACTTTGAGCGTTACACCGAAGAAGACCTTGACGCTGAAGCGTCCCGGCCTGGAGCAGGGCACCGTGCGCCAGAATTTCTCGCACGGACGCACCAAGTCGGTCGTGGTCGAGACCAAGAAGCGCAAGTTCTCGCTGCCCGGCGACAAGCCGGAGCCGGTGGCGCCGTCCATCTTCACGCCGAAGCCCGCAGCCGCAGCACCCGCGCCCGCCGTGCAGGAAGCGCCGAAGGCGCCGCCCCCGGCGCCGGAACGCTCCGGCATGGTGCTGAACGAATTGTCGCGCGGCGAGATGGAAGCGCGCCGCAGAGCGCTCGAAGGCTCCAAGGCCCGCGAGGTCGAGGACCGCCAGCGCGCCCAGGAAGAAGCCAAGCGCCGCACTGAGGAAGAAGACCGCCGCAAGCGCGAGCGCGAGGAATCCGCACGCCGTCAGGCCGAGGAAGAGGCGCGCCTCCAGGCCGAGGCCGAGTCCCGCCGCCGTGCCGAGGAAGAAGCCCGCCGCCGCGCGCCGCAGGCCGCCGATCTCGTCACCGTCGACGACGAGGAGGCCAAGCCGCGGCGTGCTGGAGCTGGTGGCGGTGCCGGTGCGCCGGCCCGCCGTCCCGTGACGCCCGAAGTGGCGCGTCCGGCAAAACCCACCAAGGGTGAGGAAGACCGCCGCCGCGGCAAGCTGACGCTGAATTCGGCGCTGTCGGACGAGGACGCCCGCGCCCGTTCGCTGTCGTCGATGCGCCGCCGCCAGGAGAAATTCAAGCGCGCGATGCACAATGAGCCGCGCGAGAAAGTCATGCGCGAAGTGATCCTGCCCGAAACCATCACCATCCAGGAGTTGGCGCAGCGCATGTCCGAGCGCGCCGTGGACGTGGTCAAGTTCTTCATGAAGCAGGGCCAGATCCTGAAGCCGGGCGACGTCATCGACGCCGACACGGCCGAGCTGGTCGCTTCCGAGTTCGGCCATACGGTTCGCCGCGTCGCCGAGTCCGACATCGAGGAAGGCCTGTTCAACATCGCCGACCGTCCGGAAGACCTTGTGTCGCGTCCGCCCGTTGTGACCATCATGGGCCATGTCGACCATGGCAAGACCTCGCTGCTCGACGCCATCCGCAACGCCAATGTCGTCTCCGGCGAGGCCGGCGGCATTACCCAGCATATCGGCGCTTACCAGGTCGAGAAGAACGGTCAGAAGATCACCTTCATCGACACGCCCGGCCACGCGGCCTTCACCGCCATGCGCGCCCGCGGCGCCCAGGTGACCGACATCGCCGTGCTGGTGGTGGCGGCCGACGACAGCGTGATGCCGCAGACCATCGAATCGATCAGCCACGCCAAGGCGGCCGGCGTGCCGATCATCGTGGCGATCAACAAGATCGACAAGCACGACGCCGACCCGCAGAAGGTGCGCGCGGAGCTCCTGCGCCACGAGGTGTTCGTCGAATCGATGGGCGGCGAGGTGCTGGACGTCGAAGTGTCGGCCACCAAGGGCACCAACATCGACAAGCTGCTCGAGGCGATCCTCCTGCAGGCCGAGCTCCTCGACCTCAAGGCCAATCCGGACCGCACCGCCGAGGGCGCTGTCATCGAGGCCAAGCTCGACAAGGGCCGGGGTCCGGTCGCCACCGTTCTGGTGCAGACCGGCACGCTGATGCCCGGCGACATCCTGGTCGCCGGCAACGAATGGGGCCGTGTCCGCGCGCTCGTCGACGATCGCGGCGGGCATGTGCCGGAAGCACCGCCGGCAATGCCGGTCGAGGTGCTCGGCCTCCAGGGCACGCCGCAGGCGGGCGACCGCTTCGCCGTCGTTAACAACGAGGCGCGTGCGCGTGAGATCACCGAATACCGCCAGCGCCTGGCGCGCGAGAAGGCGGTGGCCAAGCATGCCGGCCAGCGCGGCTCGCTCGAGCAGATGATCTCGCAGTTGCAGACGAGCGGGCTGAAGGAATTCCCGCTGGTCATCAAGGGCGACGTGCAGGGCTCGATCGAGGCTATCAACGCAGCGCTCGACAAGCTCGGCAACGACGAGGTGCGCGCCCGCATCGTCCATTCGGGCGCAGGCGGCATCACCGAAAGCGATGTCTCGCTCGCCGAGACTTCGGGAGCGGCGATCATCGGCTTCAACGTCCGCGCCAATGCGCAGGCGCGTGCGGCCGCAGCCGCTGCCGGCATCGAGATCCGCTACTACTCGATCATCTACAACCTCGTCGACGACGTGAAGGCGGCGCTTTCCGGCATGCTTTCGCCGGAGCGGCGCGAGACCTTCATCGGCAATGCCGAGATCCTCGAGATCTTCGACATCAGCAAGGTCGGCAAGATCGCCGGCTGCCGCGTCACCGAAGGCAAGGTCGAGCGTGGCGCCGGCGTGCGCCTGATCCGCGACAATGTCGTCATCCATGAAGGCACGCTGAAGACGCTGAAGCGCTTCAAGGACGAGGTTTCGGAGGTGCCGGGCGGCCAGGAATGCGGCATGGCCTTCCAGAACTACGAGGACATGCGCGTCGGCGACGTCATCGAGTGCTTCCGCATCGAGATGGTGACCCGGACGCTCTAAATTCGGATATACTTGGCGAACGACCCGGGTGGCGGCCGAAAGGCTGCCGCCCAGACCCCTCATGCATATTGAGACATGCGGCGCGGTCCCATCCCGCGCTTCACGATTTCAGGACCGAAGAAAATGCCCCGTTCGACAACATCAGGCCCCTCCCAGCGCATGCTGCGCGTCGGCGAGCAGGTGCGCCACGCGCTGTCAGAAACCTTGCAGCGCGGCGAGATCATCGATCCGGTGATCGAGAACGCGGTCGTCTCGGTCTCCGAGGTGCGCATGTCGCCCGACCTCAAGATTGCCACTGCTTTCGTCTCGCCGCTCGGCGCCGGTGACGCCGGTTTCGTGGTCGAGGCGCTCAACAAGCACGCGAAATTCATCCGCGGCCGCGTCTCCGGCGCGCTCAGGCAAATGAAGTACATGCCGGAGTTCCGTTTCCGGCTCGACACTTCCTTCGACAATTTCGCCAGGATCAACGAATTGCTGAAATCGCCCGAAGTCGCGCGCGATCTCGGCCCCGATGACCAGAATAAAGACGGCGACCAGAACAAAAACAACGACAAGGACGAGGAATAAGTGGCGCGCCGCGGCAAGAAGAAGGGGCGGCCGGTTTCCGGCTGGGTAGTGCTGGACAAACCGGTCGGCATGGGCTCGACCGAGGCCGTCTCCAAGATCAAATGGCTGTTCCAGGCGGAGAAGGCAGGCCACGCCGGCACGCTCGATCCGCTGGCCTCCGGCATGCTGCCGATCGCGCTCGGCGAGGCGACCAAGACCGTCCCTTACGTGCAGGATGGCGCCAAGGTCTACCGCTTCACCGTTGCCTGGGGCGAGGAACGCTCGACCGACGACCTCGAAGGCCCGGTGACGAACAGTTCCGACAAGCGCCCGGCCGAGGCCGAGGTGCAGGCGCTGCTGCCGAAATACACCGGCGTCATCATGCAGACGCCGCCGCAATTCTCGGCCATCAAGATCGCCGGCGAACGCGCCTACGACCTCGCCCGCGACGGCGAGACGGTCGATATCCCCGCCCGCGAGATCGAGATCGGGCGCCTTGATCTCGTCGAGCACAATGGCGACTGCAGCGTCTTCGAGGTCGAATGCGGCAAGGGCACCTACGTGCGCTCGCTGGCGCGCGACATGGGCCGCGATTTGGGCTGTTTCGGTCATATCGCCGAGTTACGACGCGTCGAGGTCGAGCCGTTCACGGCGGACGATTTCGTCACCGTTGCCGAGCTCGAAGTGGCGCGCTTCGGCGGCAAGACTGATGAAGGCGCGGACGAGGCCGAGGCGCCGGTCGATTTCAGCGCCATCGATGCGCTGCTGGTCGATACCGCCGTTGCGCTCGACTGCCTGCCGCAGGTCGCGGTGAGCGACGACGCGGCGACGAAGATCCGCCTCGGCAACCCGGTCATCATTCGCGGCCGCGATGCACCGGTCGAGGCCGAGGAGGCCTGCGCCACCGCGCGCGGCAAGCTCGTAGCCATCGGCGCCATCGAACAGGGCATGTTCAAGCCCAAGCGGGTCTTTGCCGGTTGACGACACTCGGCTAGTTTCGGTTCGAGCAGGAAAAATGTGTAACGGTTTTCAGCCCGGAATTGCATGAGCCCTAGAGCTGATGGCCCAGAGGAATCATGGCCCACAAAAATCATGGCAAAGGCTGATACCGTCAGGAAACGGGCGCCGCTGAAAATCCGCCGGCCGCCGGTCGGCGCTTCGCCCGGCACCTTGATCGCCGATCCGGCGGCGCGGCGCAGCGAGCTCAGGCTGACGCTGATCTCGCCCGAAAAATTCAAGACCATCGACAATGCCAGCATCGACGAGCTCAATGCCCATTGCGAAAAATGGCCGGTCGTCTGGCTGGATTGCACCGGTCTTGCCAACATCCCGCTAATCGAAGAGATCGGGCGGATTTTCAATCTGCATCCGCTGGCGCTGGAGGATGTCGTCAACACCGGCCAGCGGCCGAAGGTGGATTTCTTCGAGGACCATGCCTTCGTCGTCATGCGCATGATCGACGATGTCACCGCGCATCGCTACGAGCAGATCGCGGTGTTCTTCGGCAAAAATTTCGTCGTCACCTTCCAGGAGCGCGAGGGCGACCCGTTCGATCCCGTGCGCAAGCGCATCGCCGCTTCCATGCCCAACCGGCTGCGCTCGCGCGGCGCCGACTATCTAGCCTACGCGCTGATCGACGCCATCGTCGACAGCTACTTCCCGCCGATCGAGGCCGCGGGCGAAGTGGTCGACGGTATCGAGGACCAGATGCTCAACACGCCGCACAAGCATCAGATGCGGCAGCTGCACGAATTGCGGCGCGACGCCAATGTCCTGAAGGGCGTGCTGTGGCCGATGCGCGATGCGCTGGCGACACTGATCCGCAACGATGTGCCCTTCGTGAAGGCCGCGACCAAGATCTTCTTCAACGACACGCTCGACCATTCGCTGCGGCTGATCGAGCTGGTCGAGAACCAGCGCGACATGCTGACCGGCCTGATCGAGATGCATCTGTCGCTGACCCAGGCGCGAACCAACGACGTCATCTCCTATCTGACGATCGTCTCGGTGATCTTCATGCCGCTCACCTTCCTTGTCGGTGTCTGGGGCATGAACTTCGAGCCGGAAAGCTCGCCCTGGAACATGCCGGAGCTGAAGGCTTACTACGGCTACCCGGCGGCACTTTTGTTGATGCTGGTCGTCGCTGTCGGGCTCGTCGCCTTCTTCAGATGGAAGAAATGGCTGTAACGGCAGAACCCTCTGTTTTTCCGGCAAGACCTGCGACAAGCCGGCTTGACGATTAGGCTGGCCTTTTGCCGGAAATTGCACTATATGCGCCGCAGCTTCGCGCCCTGACGCGTTGCTTGCACCGGCCCCTGCTGGACGACATCCCGGCTGAGGGCGTCCCGTTTCCTCGAACAGATAAGGAAAAGCACGATGTCGATTACTGCCGATCGCAAAAAGGAACTGATGACTGAATTCGCGACCGCCAAGGGCGATACCGGATCCCCGGAAGTCCAGGTTGCCATCCTTTCCGAGCGGATCAAGAACCTGACGGAGCATTTCAAGGACCACAAGAAGGATAACCATTCCCGCCGTGGTTTGCTTGCTCTCGTCTCCCAGCGCCGCAGCCTGCTTGATTACCTCAAGCGCAAGGATGACGGGCGCTATCAGACGCTGATCGACAAGCTCGGTCTTCGTCGCTGACGAATTGACCGGCGGGCTCTCTCCGGAGGGCCCGCCGGTCGCGCATTGGTGCATCGGTCGTTCCGGTGTCCGATGCTGGGAATGGAGCGCGACGCGCTCTCGAAATTTGCATTCGCGCACGGCGCGTTCCGAAAACAGGGGTTTTCGGCGTCATGCGCAAGGCCGGCCGACTGGTCGGCCAGACCCGGTTCCGAAAGCGCAGAGGGCCATTCGGAACCGCCCGTGGACGGTCATGGGGCAGGATTGCAGGATGCTCGCTCGGCTTGTGAGCCGGATCCATCGAGCTTCCCGTTGTCTTGCCCGTGGCTGCCCGAAGGAAGCCAGGGAAGGGATGCCCCGCGACCGTTGAGACGGCGCGACCCTTTCCGCATATGAAGGACAAGATATGTTCAATCAGCACAAAGTGGAAATCGAATGGGGCGGCCGTCCGCTCATCCTGGAAACCGGCAAGATCGCCCGCCAGGCTGACGGCGCGGTGCTGGCCACCTACGGCGAGACCGTGGTTCTCGCCACCGTCGTTTCGATGAAGGAGCCGAAGCCCGGCCTCGACTTCTTCCCGCTCACCGTCAACTACCAGGAAAAGACCTATGCCGCCGGCAAGATCCCGGGTGGCTATTTCAAGCGCGAGGGCCGTCCGAGCGAGAAGGAAACGCTGGTTTCCCGCCTGATCGACCGCCCGATCCGTCCGCTCTTCGCGGATGGCTACAAGAACGACACCCAGATCGTCGTCACCGTCGTCCAGCACGATCTTGAAAACGATCCGGACATCCTGTCGATCGTCGCCACCTCGGCCGCGCTCACGCTCTCCGGCGTGCCCTTCATGGGTCCGATCGGCGGCGCTCGCGTCGGCTATATCAACGGCGAATATGTGCTCAATCCGCATATCGACGAGATGCAGGAATCGAAGCTCGACCTCGTCGTTGCCGGCACCACTGATGCCGTGCTGATGGTCGAATCCGAAGCCAAGGAGCTCAGCGAGGAGCTGATGCTCGGCGCCGTCATGTTCGGCCACAAGGGCTTCCAGCCGGTGATCGAAGCGATCATCAAGCTGGCCGAGGTCGCCGCCAAGGAGCCGCGCGACTTCACCGCGCCGGACTATTCCGAGCTCGAAGGCGAGATGCTGAAGGTGGTCGGCGACGAGTTGCGCGAAGCCTACAAGATCACCGAAAAGCAGTCGCGTTATGCCGCCGTCGACGCGGTCAAGGCGAAGGTCAAGGCAGCGTTCGCTCCGGCCGAGGGCGAGGAGTCCAGATATTCCTCCGAGCAGATCGCCACCGTCTTCAAGGAGCTCCAGGCCAAGGTCGTGCGCTGGAACATCCTCGACACCGGCTCGCGCATCGATGGCCGCGACCTGAAGACCGTCCGCAAGATCGTCTCCGAGGTCGGCGTCCTGCCGCGCACCCATGGGTCGGCCCTGTTCACCCGCGGCGAGACCCAGGCGCTGGTGGTCGCGACACTCGGCACCGGCGAGGACGAGCAGTATGTCGATTCGCTGACCGGCATGTACAAGGAGAAGTTCCTCCTCCACTACAACTTCCCGCCCTATTCGGTCGGTGAAACCGGCCGTATGGGCTCGCCGGGCCGTCGCGAGATCGGCCACGGCAAGCTCGCCTGGCGCGCGATCCGGCCGATGCTGCCCTCGGCCGACCAGTTCCCCTACACGCTGCGCGTCGTCTCGGAGATCACCGAGTCCAACGGCTCGTCCTCGATGGCGACCGTCTGCGGCACCTCGCTGGCGCTGATGGATGCCGGCGTGCCGATCGCCAAGCCCGTTGCCGGCATCGCCATGGGCCTGATCAAGGAAGGCGAGCGCTTCGCGGTGCTCTCCGACATCCTGGGCGACGAGGATCATCTCGGCGACATGGACTTCAAGGTCGCCGGTACCGCCAACGGCGTCACCTCGCTGCAGATGGACATCAAGATCGAAGGCATCACCGAGGAGATCATGGGGATCGCGCTCGGCCAGGCCAAGGAAGGCCGCCTGCACATCCTGGGTGAGATGGGGCATGCGCTCTCCGGCGCCCGCGCCGAGCTCGGCGAGTTCGCGCCGCGCATCGAGGTCATGCACATCCCGACCGACAAGATCCGCGACGTCATCGGCTCCGGCGGCAAGGTGATCCGCGAGATCGTCGAGAAGACCGGCGCCAAGATCAACATCGAGGACGACGGCACGGTCAAGATCGCTTCGTCGAACGCCAAGGAGATCGAGGCGGCCAAGAAGTGGATCCACACCATCGTCGCCGAGCCGGAAGTCGGCGAGATCTACGAAGGCACGGTCGTCAAGACCGCGGACTTCGGCGCTTTCGTCAACTTCTTCGGCCCGCGCGACGGTCTCGTCCACATCTCGCAGCTCGCCAATGAGCGCGTCGCCAAGACCTCCGACGTCGTCAAGGAAGGCGACAAGGTCTGGGTCAAGCTGATGGGCTTCGACGAGCGTGGCAAGGTGCGCCTGTCGATGAAGGTCGTCGACCAGGCGACCGGCAAGGAGATCGTGCGCGAGAAGAAGGCCGAAGGCGAGGAAGACGCCGCCTGATCGGCCCGAACGGCTAATCGAGACGGGCGCGCCGCGAGGTCGCGCCCGTTTTTTTGTTTGAAGAGTGGAGTGAATGGCCGCAGAGCCGCTGAAGACGCTGTTTCATCCCTTTGAGGCCGAGGCGCTGCCTCTGCCGCGAAAGCAGGCCCGCGTCCTGTTCCTGGGCGCGGAGCCGGGCTTCCGGCTGCCCGACGGCTTCGATGCGGCATTGCACCTCGTGCAAGGCTTCCGGCCGCATTTTCGCAGCCTGCAGGCAGCCGGCTACACGGTCACGCCGCGGGCGGAGGGTTCCGGTTTCGATGCAGCGCTTGTGCTGGCCGGCCGGCATCGCGGCCAGAACGAGCTGCGTATCGCCGAAGCCATCGAGCGCATCATGCCGGGGGGAGTGATCGTCGTCGCCGGCGGCAAGGAGGACGGCATCGACAGCCTGCGCAAACGCATCGATGTGCTGGCGCCGCTCGAGGCGCACCTGCCGAAACATCACGGCGTCGCCTTCTGGTTCCGCCAGGCAGGCGCGGAGGCGGCTGAGGCGCTTCGCGCCGCCAACCCCGATCTGATCGTCGAAGGCCGCTTCCGCACCGCGCCGGGCATGTTCTCCTTCGATCGCGTCGACGCAGGGTCGAAGCTCCTGCTGGATAGCCTGCCGGCAGGCCTTGCGGGCCACGTCGCCGATTTCTGCGCCGGCTGGGGCTATCTTGCGGCGGAAATGGTGGAACGCCCGACAGGGCTCGCCGGTCTCGACCTCTACGAGGCGGATTTCGAGGCCCTCGAGGCGGCGAAGGTCAACGTCCGCTCTGCCGCTGTCGAGCCCCGCTTCTTCTGGACCGATCTGCTGACTGATGCGGTCGAGCGACGCTACGACGCGATCGTCATGAACCCGCCCTTCCACAGCGGCCGGGCCGCCGAGCCGGGCATCGGTTCAGGCATGATCCGCGCGGCGTCGAAGGCACTGAAACCAGGCGGGCGCCTGTTCATGGTCGCCAATCGCCAGTTGCCCTACGAGCAGGTGCTGGCGGCTGCCTTCTCCAGCCACGCCGAGGTCGCGCGCGACGGCATGTTCAAGGTGTTTTCGGCGCGCCGCTAATGCATGTCGCCCCAAAGTGTGCAGCGGTTTTGGGAGAGCGACATGCATCAAAACAAAGACTTAAAGCGTATCGCCTGAACCCGTTTCAGCGCGACACGCTTAAAAAAGCAATTCCAGGAAAGGTGTAGAGCGGTTTTCCATCCGGAATTGCGCCAGGAAAAAGGGCGCAGCGCCCTACTGCAGGCTGACGAGGCGTGCCGGCTCGCGCCTGGCATGAGCGGAGCGCATCTGGCCGAGCTCGATCTTGAGCGGCGCCGGACGGCCGTACAGGTAGCCCTGCACCACCTCGCAGCCGGCGGCCCTCAGCAGTGTCGCCTGGCTCTCGGTCTCGACGCCTTCGGCGATGATGCCGACGCCGAGCGCCCGCGACAGCCCGACGATGGTCGAGACGACAGCGCCGGAGCTGGAGTCGGTGTCGATACGGCTGACGAAAGAGCGGTCGATCTTCAGCTTGCCGAACGAGAAGTCTATCAGGTAGCTCAAGTTCGAGTAGCCGGTGCCGAAATCGTCAACGGCGACAGAGATGCCCATGTCGGCGAGCTGCCGCAGGATGACGGCCGCGCGGTCGCGGTCCTGCATCATCGCTGTTTCGGTGATTTCGAGTTCCAGCCGCGACGGCTTGATGCCGGTCGACGCCATGGTCTCGCGCACGAGGCCGACGAAGTCCCTGGTCATGAACTGGACCGGCGAGATGTTGACGGCCACGAAGCAATCCTCCGGCAGGTATTGGGCGTCGCTGCAGGCCTTGCGCAGCACCCACTCGCCGATCGGGTTGATCATGCCGGTTTCCTCGGCGATCGGAATGAATTCCATCGGCGGGATCATGCCGCGCTCCGGGTGCTTCCACCGGATCAGCGCCTCATAGCCGACGACGCGGCCGCTCGGCAGGTCGAGCTGCGGCTGGTAATGCAGACTGAAGTCGCCCCGGTCGAAGGCGGTTTTCAACTCGGACTCGATCCATTGCCGGTAGTCCGCCACCCGCCCCATATCGGCGTGGAAGACCGACCAGTTGCCGATGCCGCTTGCACGCGCATTCTGCAGCGCCAGGTTGGAGCGGCGAAGGACGAGCACCGGATCGACCCCGTCCTTCGGCATCGCCACGATACCGACGGACATGCTGACGGACTGCAGATGTGTCTGGAGCTGATAGGGCTCCATCATCTGGTTGATGAGCTTTTCGAGGAACCCTTCGAGCGATCCCCTTAGATCGCGGTCCGGCAGCAGCACGGCGAATTCGCCGGCGCCGATACGCCCGATCACCGCGTCCTCCGGCATGTTCTCCTTCAGCCTTTCGGTGAAGACACGGATCAGCTCGTCGCCGTGGCTGTAGCCGATGGAATCGTTGATCTGCTTGAAGCGGTCGATGTCGATATCGATCAGGTAGACCGGTTCGCCGGTCCTGATCGTTTCCGACGCCGCCGCGGCGGTCTTGCCGACCATGGCCGGGCGAGACAGCAGGCCGGTCAGCTTGTCGAAATGCGTTTCCTTGAAGACGTATTCGGCCGATTCATCGACGCCCGCGAAGAAGGAGAGCGCGGCGCCGCCGGCGGAAAGGGCGCAGAGCGCGGCGATGATGCCCGCGATCGTCCCCGCCGGCATTCCGGCCAGGCCGTCGCCGAAGCCGAACCGCAGTCCCCAGAGTCCGAGGATAAAACTGCCCATGGCCGAGCTGGCGATGGTGATCAGCCGGAACAGCGGTGTTCGCTTCGGGTTGCTGACTGCAGGCATGCAAGGTTCCTGAACTACAGGACCTCTTAGCGGATACCTCCTTAAAATGAGTTTCCGCCAATGCCTCCAATTTTACTGGAAGGTCCTTTTTGCGTTAGAGCAATTCCAGGAAAAGTGTGAAGCGGTTTTCCGCCAGGAATTGCGTAAAAACAAAGAGATAGAGCGGTTCGGCGTTTCCGTGAAACGGTGAACCGCTCTATCGAATTATTCGCGGGCGCCGTCGTTCTGCTTCAGTTCCTCGAGCGCCGGCATGGAGACGATGTGGTAGCCGGAATCGACATAGTGGATCTCGCCTGTGACCCCCGAAGACAGATCCGACAGCAGGTAGAGCGCCGAGCCGCCGACCTCGTCGATGGTCACCGTGCGCCGCAGCGGCGAATTGCGCTGCTGATAGGAGAACATGTGGCGCGCGTCGGAAACGCCGGAGCCGGCGAGCGTCCGCACCGGTCCCGCCGAGATGCCGTTCACCCGGATGCCGCGCGGACCGTAGTCATTGGCGAGATAGCGCACGCTCGCCTCCAGCCCTGCCTTGGCGACGCCCATGACATTGTAGTTCGGCATGACCCGCACCGACCCGGCATAGGTCAGCGTGATCATCGAGCCGCCGTTCGTCATCAGCGCCGCGGCATTGCGGGCGACCTCGGTGAAGGAATAGCAAGAGATCACCATGGTGCGGACGAAGTTGTCGCGGCTGGTGTCGGCGTAGAGGCCCTTGAGCTCGTTCTTGTCGGAGAAGCCGATGGCGTGGACGATGAAATCCAGTCCGCCCCAGGCCTTGCCGAGCGTCTCGAAGGTCGCGGTGACGGACGCGCTGTCCTCGACGTCGCAAGGCACGATCAGCGAGGCGCCGACCTTCTCGGCCAGCGGCTTGACCCGTCGCCCGAAAGCGTCGCCCTGATAGGTGAAGGCAAGTTCCGCCCCGTGTTCGGATAGTTTTTTGGCGATGCCCCAGGCGATCGAATGATCGTTGGCGACCCCCATGACAAGCCCGCGCTTGCCCTTCATCAACCCGTCCATAAAAGGCAAATCCTTATGCGGAATAGCGCTGGAAAATCAGCGTTGCGTTGGTGCCGCCGAAACCGAAGGAATTGGACAAAACGGTGTCGATCTTGGCGTTGTCGATGCGCTTGCGCACGATCGGCATGTCCTCGAATTCCGGATCGAGCTCCTCGATATGGGCGCTCTCGCCGATGAAGCCGCCCTGCATCATCAGGATCGAGTAGATCGATTCCTGGACACCGGCGGCACCCAGCGAGTGGCCGGTGAGGGACTTGGTCGAGGTGATGAACGGCATCTTGTCGCCGAACACTTCGCGGATGGCGCCCATTTCCTTGGAATCGCCGACCGGCGTCGAGGTGCCGTGCGTGTTGATGTAGTCGACCGGCGAAGACACCGTGGCAAGCGCCTGCCGCATGCAGCGAATAGCGCCTTCGCCGGACGGCGCTACCATGTCGTAGCCGTCGGAAGTCGCGCCGTAGCCGACGATCTCGGCATAGATCTTGGCGCCGCGCGCCTTGGCGTGCTCGAGCTCTTCCAGCACCAGCACGCCCGCGCCGCCGGCGATGACGAAGCCGTCGCGATTGACGTCATACGCGCGGGAAGCAGTCGACGCCCGATCGTTGAATTTCGACGACATTGCGCCCATGGCATCGAACAGGTCCGACATCGTCCAGTCGAGATCCTCGTGGCCGCCGGCGAAGACCATGTCCTGCTTGCCCCACTGGATCAGCTCATAGGCATTGCCGATGCAATGCGCCGAGGTCGAGCAGGCGGACGAGATCGAGTAGTTGACGCCGTGGATCTTGAACCAGGTGGCCAAAGTGGCCGAAGCGGTCGACGACATCGCCTTCGGCACCGCGAACGGGCCGATGCGTTTCGGGCTGCCATTCTTGAGCGTCGTTTCGGCGGCTTCCACGATGGTCCTGGTCGACGGTCCGCCGGAGCCCATGACGATGCCGGTCCGCTCATTGGTGATGTCGCTCTCGCCTAAACCGGCGTCCGCGATCGCCTGATCCATCGCGACATGGTTCCAGGCGGCACCTTGGCTCAGGAAACGCATGGCGCGGCGGTCGATCATCGCCGACGGGTCGAGCGTCGGCGCGCCCCACACCTGGCAGCGGAAGCCGTGCTCTGCGAAGGAATTGGAATAGCTGATGCCCGACTTGGCATCGTAAAGCGAGGCCTGCACCTCATTGGCGTTGTTGCCGATCGACGACACAACGCCGAGGCCTGTCACTACGACACGTCTCATTCGCAACTCCTTCCGGCGTACTTTGGCGAAAAACCTAGCCGGTTTTCGCCTTTGATCATACGCAAAATAAACTGCCGCAGCGTCCTTGCGCATCGGTCGGACGCGCGAGGGCAGTGGCGAAAAGCGATCAGGCGGCCGACTGCTTGGACAGGCCGACCTTCAGATCCGTTGCCGCGTATATGGGGTCGCCATCCGCCTTGAGCCAGCCATCGGCGATGCCGAGCACGAGGCGGCCGCGCATCACGCGCTTGAAGTCGACGCCATATTCGACCTTCTTGACCGACGGCGTCACCATGCCCTTGAACTTCACCTCGCCGGTCGACAGCGCCATGCCCTTGCCCGGTTCGCCGAGCCAGCCGAGATAGAAGCCGGTCAGCTGCCACATGGCGTCGAGGCCGAGGCAGCCCGGCATGATCGGATTGCCGATGAAATGGCAGGCGAAGAACCAAAGATCCGGCTTGATGTCGAATTCGGCGCGGATGAAACCCTTGTCGAAAGCGCCGCCGGTCTCGCTGATCTCGGTGATGCGGTCGAACATCAGCATCGGCGGGTAGGGCAGCTGGGCGTTTCCCGGTCCGAACAGCTCGCCGCGGGCGCAGGCAAGCAGTTCCTCGTAATCGTAGCTGGACTTTTGACCCGCCATTTAACTCCGTCCCCGTTTTCCGTCCGGGCGGCAGGGCGCCCATGTTCTTTGGTTTCCTAACACACTCTGTTTGCGGCCGGAAACCGGCGTTTGCGCTTAACCCGTGCGCCTGCCTGGGTCAATGCGCGCTATTGATCGCATTTGGGCGACAGAATATATGTCGGGTGGTGTCCAGTTCTTGGCATTGACGTCTTTTTGCCATTCTGGACCTGTCTATGGGGCTGGCTGCAAGCTTCGATGGGATAGATGGATTCGGGCTGCCGGAAGGAAAATGTCGCTGTGGACAAGCGGGTTCGCGAAGCCGGCCTGAGGCCGACGCGCCAGCGCATTGCGTTGGCCGATCTGCTTTTCGCCAAGGGCGACCGCCACCTCTCGGCCGAGGAACTGCATGAAGAGGCGATCGCCGCCGGCGTGCCGGTTTCGCTGGCGACCGTCTACAATGCGCTGCATCAGTTCACCCAGGCCGGCCTGCTTCGCATCCTGGCGGTCGAAGGGTCGAAAACCTATTTCGACACCAACACTTCGGACCACCATCACTTCTATGTCGAGGGCGAGAACCGGATCTTCGATATCGCCAGCGGCCCGGTGAGCGTCTCCAACCTGCCGGAACCTCCGGAAGGCATGGAGATCGCCAATGTGGATATCGTGGTGAGACTGCGCCCCAAGAGCCGCGGCTGATCTGCCCCGCGATGAGACCCCCCGCGATGAGACCCGTCGATCTGGCGGTCCGGCTCGAATGGGTCGCGGCCGCCGTGGCGGCCATCGTCTTCTACAAAATGACCGGCGTGTCCTGGTGGCTATTGGCGCTGCTCATCCTGGCGCCGGATCTGTCGATGCTCGGCTATCTCGCCGGGCCGCGTGTCGGCGCTGTCGCCTACAACGCCCTGCACATGCTGATCGTCCCGCTCGTCCTTGCGCTTGCCGGAGTGTTGTTTGCCGGCCCAATCACGACCGCGGTGGCGCTCATCTGGATCGCCCACATCGCCATCGACCGCGCCCTCGGCTACGGCCTGAAACTGTCAACCGGTTTTCAGGATACGCATCTCGGCCGCATCGGACGCGCTAGACCATGATCCCGAACCGAAGGACCGCGGCAGCGAAAAGTGGGCACCGGTTTTCGGATGAGATCATGGTGCACAGAAGAAAGATCAGTTCTTAACCTTTTCGCCCGGATAGGCGCCCCAGACCTGCGACTGGGCGACCCAGCCGCTATGGCCGTCGAAGGTCATCTCGCACCACTGGCCGTCGCATTTCTTGATCGAGCCCATGACGCCGGGCTCGAGGATGGCGACGACGTTGGCGTCCTTGTCGGGATCGTCGAGGAGACTGATTCGCCCGCCCTTGCCGCGCTGCCAGGGGGCGACGATCGCGGTGCGGCGGCCCGAAAGCAGCGACTGGTTGATCCAGCCCTCGGAGCCGTCGGCATCGCGGACGCGTCGCCAGGTGTCGAATTCCTGGATGATTTCCATCGGCAGGCCGGCCTTCATGTACATCCAGTCGACGGAATAGTTGGCGCCCGGGCCGACGCGCGAGTTGACGCGTCCGGATTTCAGGCTGACGAAGCGCGGCAGCGGCAGACCGCTCGGTCCCAGCGTCACCGTCTGCGCCGGCGCGGCGGCGCTTTGCGCGGACGCCTGCGGCGCGCAAAGCAGGGCGCCGAGAACGGCTGAGCTGAAAGCCAGGCGAAGCGACGCGAAACCAGACACTTTCATTCCTTTCGGCGCCGGTCCGTTGGGATGAGCGCCCCTTTTTCTTTGTCTTCGGCGGCACCGCTTGTTACAGGAGTGGGCTGATACCGCGACTGGCTTCAAGTTTCGCTTGTCTTGGTTAAAGAGGTCTCAACGAGATCGGTTTCGAGGAAGCTTCGGGGATACAATGGCAGGCAAAAAACGGCCCCTCGTAGTCATCACGCGCAAGCTGCCCGATCCGGTCGAGACCCGCATGCGCGAGCTATTCGACGCGCGCCTCAATGTCGAGGACCGGCCGATGACCCAGCCGGAACTGGTCGCGGCCGTCAAGGAGGCCGACGTGCTGGTCCCGACCATCACCGACCACATCGATGCCGCGCTGATCGCCCAGGCCGGCGAGAACCTCAAGCTGATCGCCAATTTCGGCAATGGCGTCGACAAGATCGATGTCGCGGCGGCGGCCAAGAAGGGCATCACCGTCACCAACACGCCGAATGTGCTCACCGAAGACACCGCCGACATGACCATGGCGCTGATGCTCGCCGTGCCGCGCAGGCTCGCCGAAGGCGCCAATGTGCTCACCGGCGAGAAGAAATGGGCCGGCTGGTCGCCGACCTGGATGCTCGGCCGCCGCATCTGGGGCAAGCGCCTCGGCATCGTCGGCATGGGCCGTATCGGCACGGCCGTTGCCAGGCGCGCCAAGGCGTTCGGCCTGTCCATCCACTACCACAACCGCCATCGCGTGCTGCCGGCGGTCGAGGACGAACTGGAAGCGACCTATTGGGAAAGCCTCGACCAGATGCTCGCCCGCATGGACATCATTTCGGTCAACTGCCCGTCGACTCCGGCGACCTTCCATCTCTTGTCCGCCCGGCGCCTGGCGCTGATGCAGCCGGCGGCCTACATCGTCAACACCGCGCGCGGCGACATCATCGACGAAGAGTCCCTGATCAAGCTCATTCAGGACGGCAAGATCGCCGGCGCCGGCCTCGACGTCTACGAGCATGAGCCGGCGCTGAACAGCAAGCTGTTGAAGCTCGCCCACAAGGGCAAGGTCGTGCTTTTGCCGCATATGGGCTCGGCGACGCTCGAAGGCCGCATCGACATGGGCGAGAAGGTGATCATCAACATCCGCGCCTTCTTCGACGGCCACCGCCCGCCGGACCGCGTGCTGCCACTCAGGACCTGAAAAACCACGGCTGCTCAGGCGACGACGCCAGAGCTGTTCACCGTTTCACGGAAACGCCGAACCGCTCTATCTCTTTGTTTTGACGCAATTCCGGGCGGAAGGCTACGGCGAAGTCGCCGAGCCTAACCGCTTCACAATTTTCCTGGAATTGCTCTAACGGCGCCGTCTTCGGCGACTTTCACCGTGGTTCCGCGATAGGTCTCGAACACGCCGCGCCCGAGCCGCACCGCCGTCGGCGTTTCCCAGCCCATTTCCCGCGCAACGATCAGGCCGAGCAGAAGGATGGCGTCCGGCTCGTGCAGCACCAGCGCCGCCGGCGCGCGGCCGTTGTGGACAAGCTCCATCAGCACGGCGGAAGCCGACGACGAGCCGATCGTGCCCGGCAGGAACAGCACCCGGCCGGAGATGATCTCGCCATGCTGCGGATGGCGGACATCGGCGATTCGGCCCGTCTTGGGGTCGACGCCGCCCCAGAAGCTGATCGGCGCCGTCAGCACCAGCGCTTCGCCTTCGCCAGCCTTGCCCGGAACCAGGATTTCGGCTGCGGCGCTCATGCCGCGATGTCCGTGAATCGCGGCTTTCCGGCGATCGCGCTTTCGACGCAGTCGGCGAGCGAGGCATAGAGCACTGCATAGCCAGTGTTGCCTGGAGCGTAATGCGCGAACTTCCCCGAATTGGTCATCAGCACGCCGCCCGCAAGCTCAGGCATGATCGGCGTCACCACCACGCAAGTGTCGGCGACGATGACCACCCCGCTTGCTACGAGCCTCTTGCGACGGCCGTCCTGTTCCAGCGAAGCAAGCACGTGACGGCCGGTGCAGGCATAGATCGGCACGGCCAGCCGTCTTCCGGCGATCAGCCGCTCCAGCATGTCGAGCTCGGCTTGCGACAGATGCGGACTGCCGATCGCGACCGCATCGATGGTCTTTGGCGCCGCCGCCGTCGACAGGCCGGCGCGTGCCTTCGCCGCCATCTGCGGCGTGACATGGACCACCGCCTCGGGTTCCGACCCGGCCAGAACGGTTTCGACGTTGGGGGCCTCGGGCGTCACACCGGCGATGTGGAACAGGCCGACCGCGCCGGATGAAGCGGCGGCGGCGCCGAAGGCCTTCAGCGCATCCTCGCCGGGATGGTCGCCGATGCCGGTAACGACGCCGATCGCATTGCCGACCTCGCGGCCGTAGAGGCTGCCCAGCACCGGCCAGGCGATCTCGGAAGCGAGGAAGGAAGCGGAAAGGCCCGAGACGTCGAACACCAGCCGTGCCCGCCTGTTCTCGGGGCGGTGCAGGCCGTATTCCGGCGCGCGGCCGGTGATTGCGCAGGCAATGTCGAGGAAGTCGCCATAGCGGTTGGTGCGGGCGCCCAGCACCGAGTTGCAGAACACCACCGCGTTGGACTCGCCCCAGGCGACGTCGCTGCCCTGCGCCGGCCTGTGCCCGGCCTGATAGGGCGCGCAGGTCCAGCTCTGCTCGCAGCCGAGCTTGCGGTAGGCCTCCATCATCCGCCGCGCCATGCCGCGCTGCGGCTCTTCCAGGCGAACGCGCGAGCAGCCCATCAGGTCGAGCGCCCCGACATTGAGCGTCGAGCGCACCGCCACCCTGGCGCCACCTTCGATCAGCCGCTCGGCGAACAGCGTGCCGGAATCGCCATGGTAGAGCGCCCCGTCGATATGCGCCGAGGCGATCGGGATCAGCCGCGGCGCCCCGAGCAGGCGCGCGCTCTCGGCAACGATGCGCATTGCCATCCCGGCGCCGTCCTTGCCGGCGGCGATTGCCTGTTCTTCTTGGCTGAGCGCGAGGCTCAAGACAGCACCTTGCGCATGGTGATCGAGGTCGGCCGGTCGTAGCCCTTATGCGCCGTGAACTCGGTCTCGCGAAAGCCGAGCCGGGCGAAGGCGGCGTGGTTCGCGGTGAGTTCGACGCGTGTCTGCAGCTCGATGGCGTATTTGCCGTGCCGACGGGCAAGGTCCTCCACGGCCAGCATCAGCCGTCCGCCTATCCCCCGCCCATGAAGGCTGGGCTCGACGGCAAGCTTGCCGACATAGAAATCCTTCGCCCTCTCCAGCGCGAAGACGCAACCGACGATCTGGCCGTTCTCCAAGGCCAGGAACGCCGTCTCCAGCGCTGTCTTGCTCTTGAGGTTTTCCGGCGTCAACCGATGCGCCGAGGACGGCGGGTCGATGACGCCGTCCATATAGGCGAAGGCGCGCAGGATCAGCGCCAGCAATTCGTCCCACCGCGCGAAGTCCGGCGGAAGCTCGGTGACCAAGGGAGTGGCCGGCCGGTCCATGCGCTCAGACTGCCTTGTAGCGAACTGTGTCGAAACGCGCGGTGAGCCCGTCGTAAAGCAGCAGCCGGCCGACCAGCGGCTCGCCGATACCGGCAATCAGCTTGATCGCCTCCATCGCTTCCAGCGTGCCGATGACGCCCGTCAGCGCGCCGACGATGCCGGCAACGGCGCAGGATGGCACCAGCCCTTCGGGCGGCGCTTCCGGAAAAAGGTCGCGGTAGCCTGGATTGCGCCTGCCGTCGGCGCCCGTTTCAAACGGCTTCAGCACCGTCACCGAGCCGTCGAAGCGGCCGACGGCGGCGGTGACCAGAGGCTTCTTTTCCAGGGCGCAGGCATCGGCCAGCGCATAGCGTGTCTCGAAATTGTCGGAGCCGTCGACGACGACATCGTAGCGGGCGACGAGGGCAGGGGCGTTTTGCTCCGTCAGCCTGAGGCGATGCAGTTCCACCCCGACATTGGGGTTGATTCGCATGATGGCCGCCGAGGCGCTGTCGGTCTTCGCCATGCCGATCGTGTCGCTGCCATGGATCACCTGCCGCTGCAGGTTGGACAACGAGACGGTATCGTCGTCGACGATGCCGAGCGTGCCGACGCCGGCCGCGGCAAGATATTCAAGCACAGGCGCGCCCAGTCCGCCGGCGCCGACCACTAGCACCCGCGCCCGCTTCAACTTCTGCTGGCCGGGGCCGCCGATTTCGGGCAGCACGATGTGGCGGGCATAGCGTTCGAGCTCTTCGTCGGTCAGGGCGGCATTGGTCATGGCCGGACCTTATAGCTGGTGCAAAGCCTTGTCATGCACATGCAAGGCAAAGCCTTGTCATGGGCAGATGGCTGCGACGCTCGATCCCTTCAAGAGCTAACCCGTCGGTCCGACGCTGCCGTGGTCGACCGTCAGGAATTGCGCCCGCCCGGCAAGGCTGGAAAACAACGCGGCATCGGTGCCGGTCATGAAGGCCTGGCAGTTCAGTTCCTCGAGGATGGAAAACAGCGCCGCGCGCCGGCCGCTGTCGAGATGCGCGGCGATCTCGTCGAGCAGGAGGATCGGCGTCAGGCCCGACATCTCCCCGGTCAGCCTCGCATGCGACAACACGATGCCGACCAACAGCGCCTTCTGCTCGCCTGTCGAGCACAATTCGGCCGGCATCGACTTCGGCCGGTGACGGACCAGGAGGTCCGACCGGTGCGGACCGTCCAGCGTGCGGCCGGCGGCGCGGTCGCGCTCGCGGCCATTGGCGAGGGTGGCGCGGAACCGCTCCTCGACATCGACGGCCGGCGCGACAGCGATCTCGCTCTCCAATTCGCCGGCGAGGCTGATGTCTGCCTGCGGAAATGGGCCGCTGCCGGGCAGCCTGTCGATCATCGCAGCCAGCAGCCGCACCAGTTCCGCCCGTGCCGCCGCGATCGCCACCCCGGTTTCGGCCATCTGTGTCTCGATCGCGTCGAACCAGCCGCTGTCGCGCGAGCCTTCCGTAAGCAGACGGTTACGGCCACGCATGGCCTTCTCGTAGTCGAGCGCCCGCTGCCCATGGCCGGGGTCGATCGCCAGCACAAGCCGGTCGAGGAAGCGGCGACGGTCGGCGGCCGGACCCGGAAACAGCCCGTCCATCGCCGGGGTCAGCCAGACGACCCGCAGCCATTCCAGCATATCCTCTACCGACTTCGCTGGCGCGCCGTTGATGCGAACGCGCCTGCCGCCTTCTCCGGCGGCATCGCCGCCGGAAATGCCGGTGCCGATTTCAACCTGACCTTCCGGTCCCTCGATCCGGGCGTGCAAGGCAAAGCCGCCATCGCCGCCCTCGCGCGCCACGTCGGCATAGGGCGCGCGGCGGAGCCCGCGCCCCGGCGTCAGCAGCGAGATGGCTTCGAGCAGATTGGTCTTGCCGGCGCCATTGTCGCCGGACAGCACCACGGTGCCGGGACCGAGCTCGAGCGAAAGTCCCGCATAGTTGCGGAAATTTGTAAGCGTCAACTTACTTATATAGTTTTGCTGCCGAAGCTGGTTGGCGTCCGAGGTCACGGCGACATGTCAGGCCCGCTAGAGCATTTTGCAGCCGAGTGGAACCACTTGGCGTCGCAGAAATGCGGCTAAAACAAACAGATAGAGCGGTACTGCGTGAACCGATGAACCGCTCTAAAGCAATTCCAGGAAAAGCGAGACACGGTTTTTGCGTCCGGAATTGCGTCAAGCAAAGAGAGATAGAGTGGTTCGCCGTTTCACACAAACGATGAACCGCTCTCGGGCCTAAAGCATGTCTCCCGAAAGTGTGCAGCGGTTTCGGGGCAAAGACATGCTTGAATTCAAAGACCTAAAGCAGGTGGCGTGAATCCTTTTTCACGCGACCTGCTTTAGACCCGCATCGGCATCAGCACGTAGAGCGCGGTCTCGTCGGCCAAGTCGTGGATCAGCGTCGGAGACCCGGCATCCGCCAGCATGAACTTCGCCTCCGTACCGGTGAGTTGGGCCGCGACATCGAGCAGATATTTGGCGTTGAAGCCGATCTCGATCGGGTCGGACGAGTAATCGGCCGCCAGCTCCTCGGTGGCGCTGCCCGAATCCGGATTGTTGACGGCGAGCGTGAGCAGGCCGTCGTTGATCGACAGTTTCACTGCCCGGCCGCGTTCGGACGAAATGGTCGAGACGCGGTCGACGGCGGCGGCGAAGCTCTGGCGGTCGATGATAAGCTTCTTGTCGTTGCCGGTCGGAATGACCCGCTGATAGTCCGGGAAGGTGCCGTCGATCAGCTTCGAGGTCAAAATGACGCTGCCGATGGTAAAGCGGATCTTGGTGTCCGACAGTTCCGTCGTCACCGCCACATCCGGGTCGTCGACCAGCTTCTGCAGCTCGCTCACCGTCTTGCGCGGAATGATGATGCCGGGCATGCCTTCAGAGCCTGCCGGCGCGTCGATCTCGGCGCGTGCCAGGCGATGGCCGTCGGTCGCGACCGAGCGCAGCTTCAGCTTGCCGCCCGCCTCATGCGTGTGCAGGAAGATGCCGTTGAGATAGTAGCGCGTTTCCTCGGTCGAGATGGCGAACTGCGTCTTCTCGATCAGGCCCTTGAGCGCCACCGAGTCGAGCCGGAAGATGTGCGAGAAGGAGCCGGCCGAAAGCTCCGGGAAATCGGACTGCGGCAGGCACTGCAGGCGGAAGCTGGAGCGCCCGGAAGTGACGGTCATCGCGTTGCCGTCCTCGTCGGTCTTCAGCATCACCTCGGCGCCGTCGGCGAGCTTGCGCACGATATCGTAGAGCAGATGCGCCGGCACCGTCGTCGCGCCGCCGCGCTCGACCTTGGCGGGCGTGGCTTCCGTCACTTCGAGGTCGAGGTCGGTCGCTTTCATCTCCAGGCTGGCGCCTTCGGCGCTGAGCAGCACATTCGACAGGATCGGTATGGTGTTGCGCCGCTCCACCACGCGATGAACGTGGTTGAGGGACTTCAGGAGATTGGACCGTTCCAGGATAACACGCATGACGAAACAGGCTCGCTTCAATAAATGAGCGGGTCACCGGGGAGCGGCGTCCCGCGAAAGCTCCGAAGAGCTCAGAATCTGTGTAAGCTGACAGTAAAAAGCCTGCAAGCGCAAGCCCACGGCACCGGTTCCGGCCGGTTGCCTGGGCTTTCTGGGGATAAAGCCGGCGAAGCGCGCCGACCCGATGCCTGTCGCCCAAAACTGGGTAGCGGTTTCGGGAAAACGACATGCATGAAAACAAGTGCATGTCGCCTAAAAATGCGCAGCGGTTTTGGGGCAACGACATGTATGAAAACAAACACTTAAAGCGCGTCGCTCGAATCTGTTTCGACGCGACGCGCTTTATCGATTTGCAACCGCTCAGGCCTGCTCGTTGATGAGCCTTCTGAGCAGTTCGAGCTCCTGCGCCAGCGTGTTGTCGGCACCGGAAAGATCTTCGATCTTGCGCACGGCGTGCAGCACCGTCGTGTGGTCGCGGCCGCCGAAACGCCGTCCGATCTCCGGCAGCGAGCGCGGCGTCATCACTTTCGACAGATACATCGCCACCTGTCGCGGCTTGACGATGGTGCGCGTGCGCCGGTTGGAGAGCAGCTCTGTCTTCGACACGTTGTAGTGACGCGCCACGATGCGCTGGATGTCCTCGATGCGCACCCGCTTCGGCTCGCCCGAGCGGTAGATGTGGCCGAGGATCTCGTCGATGCGGTCGATTGTGATCTGCGGCTCGAAGGACTGGCGGAACAGAAGCTGGTTGAAGGCGCCTTCGAGCTCGCGCCCGCTGCCCGTCACCGTGCGGGCGACGTGATCGAGGATCTCGTCCGAAATATCGAGCGAGGCATCGTCGACCTTGGCGGTGGCAAGGCGCAGCTTCAGCATGCCGAGGCGCATGGCGAAGTCCGGCGCCGACATTTCGAGCGCCACGCCGCCATTGAGACGCGAGCGCACGCGCGGCTCCAGCGATTCCAGTTCCGAGGGCGGCCGGTCGGCGGCGACCACCACCTGCTTGGCGCTGTCGAGCAGCATGTTGATGAGATGGCAGAACTCATGCTGGATCGACTTGCCCTGAAGGAACTGCATGTCGTCGATGATCAGAAGATCGATATCGCGCAGCTGCTCCTTGAGGGTGAGCGCATTGTTGTCGCGGATCGCGGTGGCGAAGCGCCACATGAAATATTCCGCCGTCAGATAGACCACGCGCGATTTCGGGTTTTGCCGCAGCGATTCCGCCGCGATCGCCTGCAACAGATGCGTCTTGCCCAATCCGACGGTCGCATGAAGGAAGAGCGGGTTGAAGCGCACCGCGCTCGACTGCGATTCTGCCACCGCCTTGGCCGCCGCGAAGGCCACGCGGTTCGAGGGGCCATCGATGAAAGAAGCGAAAGTGTAGCGCGGATCGAGTGGCGACCCCAGCACATTGTGGCGGAACTCGGTCTCCACCGGCGCGCCCTGGCGGGGCGCCGGCGTCCGTTCCACCCGGCCGGCGCTTGCCGTTCCGGCGGCGAGCACGGTCTGCGCCTGCTTGGTCATCTTGCGCGCAGGCGCGATCTCCGGCTCGACATGGTTGCGGCCCTGCCGCGTGGCGGTCCGCACAATGATCTCGATCTTGAGAAGGTCGGGATCCTCATGTCTCCACAGTTCGGCGATGAGATCGAGATAGTGGCCGTTGATCCACGACCGCAGGAAGGCCGTGGGCACGGAGATGCGGACAATGCCGCGCGACGCCTCGGCAACCTTCATGCGGCCAAACCAGCTCGAATAGACCTCGGCTCCCAGACGCGCCTTCAACTGGGCCTTGACCCGCTCGAACTTCTGTTCAGCGTCGCTGGATGCCGCCATGCCGTCCCCTCCGACGATAGTTGCTGGGAATGGGAGCTCGCCTGCTATCTCCCGTTCGATGCCGCTCTGCATGATCAAGTTCCTTGTCTTGTCGTACCCTTTTCCGCCGGGAGTGCGCCTCCTGCACCCTGGGTCCGGCGAGTTTCCGCTGCGCCATCGCCGCCGCCGGCGATCGTCGCAACGTTGCGCAAGGGACCGATGCCGGCTCTCGCAAGCCGGCTTGATCATGCCAGGGCAATACAACGCCGTCCGGCGAAAACGCCGGTACAATGTCGACCTGCCATGTACAATTACGCCAGTCCCCTACCCGCACCGAAGAGACAGACCAAGCCCCACGCGGAATTGCTCCACGTCATGAATTCCGCCATTTTGTGCTGGCCGATTCAGGCTGGGTCAGGGGGCTAATGCCCTTCCCTTCGATGAATGGACATTACCGAAATCGCTGTGGATAGGGCAAGGCCACGTCTAACCGATTTTTAACGAATCTGCTTAGCGGAGACATGTTCGGAGCGGCTGCCGTCCGGGCACGTTTTGACAAAGCCATTGTGATTCAAACCCTTTTCCGGCGAATATGAAAAAGGCCGGACGATCCGAAATTTTCTGAAATAATTCTCTTGACAGCTACTTGTCCCCCGCCGCTCCTCCGCGACTTGAACAAGCTGTGGATGACCGCCAGTAAGTTACTGAAAAATATATGGAATTTGTGACAGGCTAAATCGGGACCATGTCGCATCCGGCGGGTGTCGACATGACCGATTATGTATATGCCGGCAAAACATCTGCAACTTTGAAATTCGGTCCGAGCGCCGTTGTGCGAGCGTTCTTTTTAAGTACTTGCCGGCAAACGAAAAAACCCGGCCTGTGCGGCCGGGTTCAAGGATAACGGTTCTAAAGGGAAGTCGGTCAGGCCGACAGCACCTTGACCCGCTGGGCCAGCCGCGAAACCTTGCGGGAAGCCGTGTTCTTGTGGATGACACCCTTGGTTGCGGCGCGCATCAATTCCGGCTCCGCGGCCTTGAACGCTTCCAGCGCGGCGGCCTTGTCGCCGGCGGCAAGCGCCTCTTCGACCTGGCGGACGTAGGTGCGGACGCGCGACCGGCGGTTCTTGTTGATCGCCGCGCGGCGGGCGATCTTGCGCGTTGCCTTTTTGGCCGAGGACGTATTGGCCATGATGCCTCTCTTCTGATCTGGTGGGCGCCAGCGGGTGTCGCAGGGCGCAAAAAACAAACGGGCAGCCACGGGGCCGCCTCGGTTGGTGCGGCTTATAGTTCAGCTTTTCCGGCGCGTCAACGCCGCGCCGGCTTCTTTTTGGCCGATCCTAGCGGTTGCTGAAATTCGGCTTCCGCTTCTCGACGAAGGCGGCCATGCCCTCCTTCTGGTCGTCGAGCGCGAACAGCGAATGGAACAGGCGGCGCTCGAAGCGCAGCCCTTCGGCAAGCGTCGTCTCATAGGCCCGGTTGACGGCTTCCTTGGCCATCATCACTGATGGCAGTGAAAACTCGGCGATCTTCGCCGCCGCCTTCCGCGCTTCGTCGACCAGTTCGCCTATCGGCACCACCCGCGATACCAGTCCGCAGCGCTCGGCTTCGGCGGCGTCCATCATCCTCCCGGTCAGGCACATGTCCATCGCCTTCGACTTGCCGACGAAGCGGGTCAGTCGCTGCGATCCGCCCATACCCGGCATGACGCCCAGCGTGATTTCGGGTTGGCCGAATTTTGCATTGTCGGCGGCGATGATGAAATCGCACATCATGGCCAGCTCGCAGCCGCCGCCGAGCGCATAGCCGGCGACCGCCGCGATGATCGGCTTGCGTGCGCGTGTAAGTTCCTCCCAGCCGACGAAGAAGTCCTGGGTATAGGCGTCGGCGAAGGAGATTGCCTGCATTTCCTTGATGTCGGCGCCGGCCGCGAACGCCTTTTCCGAGCCTGTAAGCACCATCGCGCCGATATCGGCATCGGCGCCGAACGCGTTCACGGCCGCCACGATCTCGGCCAGCACCTGCGAATTCAGGGCGTTGAGCGCCTTCGGCCGGTTCAGCGTGATCAGCCCGACCTTGCCGCGTGTCTCCACGAGAATGGTTTCGTAGGTCATGGCATCGTCTCCTCGCTTCGATTGAAGCGACCGGTCTAGCTCACCGCTGACAGGTCCGGCAATAGAAGGTCGAACGGCCGCTCTGCACGACGCGCTCGATGTGGCCGCTGCAGCCCGGTTTCTGACACGGCTCGCCTTCGCGGTCGTAGACCGCGAAGGAATGCTGGAAATAGCCGAGCGACCCGTCTGCCTGGACATAGTCGCGCAGCGAGGATCCGCCGGCGGCGATCGCGTCGGCGATGACCGAGCGGATCGCCGCTGCCAGGCGTTCGCATTGTTGTTTCGCTTTCTTGCCCGAGCCGGCGATGGTGCCGGCTTCGCGCAGCGGCGACAGGCCGGCGCGCCATAGCGCCTCCGACACATATATATTGCCGAGTCCGGCGATCAGCCGCTGGTCGAGCAACGCCGCCTTGAGCGGCGATCTGCGGCCTTCGAGCAGCGCGGCGAGCAAGGGGCCGTCAAGCGCGTTGCCGGTCGGCTCGATGCCCAGCCCCGCCAGCATCGGATGGGTGTCCGGCGCCCCTTCGGCAAACAGCATGAAGCCGAAACGGCGCGGGTCGTTGAAGATGACGCGGGACCGCTCGCCCTTCGGCGAGACGACATCGAACACGACGTGGTCATGTGCCGCGCTCTTCGAGCGTTCGTGATGGAAGGTGCCGGGCATGTCGCCGTTCCCGGCGGTTTCGACGCGGAACGATCCCGACATGCCGAGATGGCAAATCAGCACCGGACCGTCTTCGATGTGCATCGTCAGATATTTGGCGCGCCGGCCAAGCGCCGTCACGGTCTTGCCGGTAAGCCGCTCCGAAAAGCGTTCGGGAAAAGGAAAGCGAAGGTCTGGCCTGCGCGCCTCGACGTTGGCGAGCCGCGCCCCTTCCAGAACCGGCTGCAGCCCGCGCCGGACCGTTTCGACTTCAGGCAGTTCGGGCATGGCCGCCTATCGTCGCTAGGAAGGACGTTCCGTGGCGGCCGGGCGCGAGGCCAAGATGGTCGGCGACGGTTTCGCCGATATCGGCGAAGGTCGGCCTGAGACCGATGTCGCCGCCCGTCAGTCCCGGCCCGATGCCGATCACTGGAATGCGCTCGCGCGTGTGGTCGGTGCCGCGCCAGATCGGATCATTGCCATGGTCTGCGGTGAGGATGAGCAGGTCGCCCGGCTTGATGCGCGACAGCGCTTCCGGCAGCCGGCGGTCGAAGGCCTCGAGCGCTCCGGCATAGCCGGCCACATCGCGCCTGTGGCCGAACTCGGTGTCGAAATCGACGAAATTGGCGAAGACCAGATCGCCTTCGCCGGCGTCGTCCATGGCGCCCAGCGCCTTGTCGAACATCGCCATGTTGCCGCCCGCCTTGCGCACCTCCGAGATGCCGCGATGGGCGAAGATGTCGCCGATCTTGCCGACGGCGATGACCTTGCCGCCGCGCTCCGTCAGACGGTCGAGCAGGGTTGGCTCCGGCGGCGGCACGGCATAGTCGCGGCGGTTGTGGGTGCGCTGGAAGGTGGCTTTCGTCTCGCCCACGAAGGGCCGCGCGATCACCCGTCCGATCTTGAGCGGATCGATCAGTCGGCGCACCGTCCGGCAGAGCTCATACAGTCTTTCCAGGCCGAAATGCGTCTCGTGCGCGGCGATCTGCAACACGGAGTCCACCGAGGTGTAACAGATCGGCTTGCCGGTGCGGACGTGCTCCTCGCCGAAGCGCTCGATGATCTCGGTTCCGGGCGCATGGCAATCGCCGAGGATGCCCGGCACCTTGCCTTCGCGGATGATCGCGCCGGTCAGCTCGGCCGGGAAGGCCGGCACGGTGTCGGGAAAGTAGCCCCAGTCGAAACGCACGGGCAGGCCGGCGATCTCCCAATGGCCCGACGGCGTGTCCTTGCCGCTCGAAATCTCCTGGGCGGCGCCATGGAAGGACGCGGCAAGCAGCGGCATGTCGACGTCGAGCTTCAGCCCGGTTGCCGTGTGTGCCGCGCGGACAAGTCCGAGCGAGATCATGTTGGGCACGGCGAGCGGTCCGCTGCGCAAGCCTTCGCGATCCGCGCGGCCTTCGGCGCAGGCCTGCGCGATATGCCCGAACGTGTTGGCGCCGGCATCGCCGTAGCGTTCGGCATCGGCCGCTCCGCCGACGCCGAAAGAATCGAGAACGAATAGGAAAGCCCGCGCCATTGGGTGCCATTGTTGCCAGTCCAGGCAGCCAGACATAAGGTTCCGCGGCGGCGTTGGCAAATCGGAAACCAACCCGCAACGGCCTGCGCCACAGTCCTGCAATCGGGCGCAGCGTCGGCGGAGCGCGGCAAGGGATGGGCAAGGTCGGGGGATCCGTGGCAAGCCAGGCTTTGGGGATGTGCGCGGCGGCTCTCGCGGTGCTCTGCGCGGCCTCGCCGGCGTACGCCGACTGGCGCGACGAAATCGGCACGTTTCGCATAGGCATCGTCGCCGAGCCCGGAGGCGGCAACACAGTTCCCGGCCGGGCACGCTTGACCGATGCCTATACCAACGCGCTGCATGAAGGTCGAGTTCGTGGTTGCCCGCGACTATGCGGCGTTGATCGAGGCGCAGGCGAGCGGCCGCGTCCAGTACGCGGTCTATTCGGCGCTCGCTTATGCTTCTGCTTCGGAGCGCTGCGGCTGCGTCGAGCCGCTGGTGGCGCCGGTCGATGCCGATGGGGCCGTCGGCATCCGGTCCGTGCTGGTGACGCGCGACGGCAAAGTGCCGGACCTCGCCGCCATGGCATCGCACCGGATCGCGATCGCGCCCGCGGACAATGTCGCCGGTTCTCTGCTGCCACTGACCGGTCTGGCTGGCGAAGGCGTGAAGATCGCGGAGGATTCACCCTTCCTGGCGCGCTCCCCTTCGGCCACCGCGGCCGAGACGATGCTCGGCGACGGCGAAGCCGACGGCCTGTTCGGCTGGGAGCCCGTCGGCGCCGATGGCCAGCCCATCGATACGGGCGGCACGATCATGCGGCTCGAGGCCGCCGGCGTCCCGAAGACGTCGCTTCGGGTGCTATGGACCTCGGCTCCGCTGCGATACGGCCCTCATGCCGTGCGCAGCGATCTCGATGCCGAAGCAAATCGTCGGCTGGCCGTGTTCCTGACCAATCTCAAGTCGCTGACCCCGGACGTCTACGATCTTCTGGAATCGACGCATTCCGGCGGCTTCGAGCTGGCCGTGTCAAAGGACTACGCAACGGCGCTGGCCATCGTGCAGCGGGAATCGGGCGGCCAGCAATGATTTCTCAGCAATCGGTGCAGAGTACCGTGGGGCCGCGGCGCGGCCTCAGATAGTATGTTTCGCCCATGGCTATGTTGTTGAAGGCCGAGGTCAAGCCAAGTGCCTTCGAATCGCCGGCCGACCAGGTGATGATCGGCTTGTAGCCGAGGTCGCTTTCCACCCGGACAAGGAAGGTGTTGCGGATCGTCAGCGTTGACGGAACCGTGGTGATGCTGTCCTTCACCGCGTCGACGCTATAGGTGCTGCCTACAAGCTTGCGCGACCACGCCACCTTCACCTTGGGCGTCGCTTCGTCGGTGATCTGGATCCCGGTAATGATGATCGTCGGCGTAGAGCGGTTGTAGGGCTGCAGCGTCGAGGTGCCGATCCTCATGATCGCATCGAGAGCGGCTTTGTCTACGCTCGTCTGCTGCGTGACGAGGTCCGCCACCATGCTGCCGATGCGGCTGACCTTCTTGCTGGTCTCGATCGCCTGCGAGGCTTCCATCGTGATGAAGTACATGATGAGCAGCACCGGCACGATGAACGCGAACTCGATTGCCGCGATGCCGCGGCGATCGCGGCAAAACCGCGCTGCCTTCGCCACAATAGCCGAATTTCCCCAGTGTGCCCCCGCACGGTACATATCTTACCCCTACGCCGCCGCAGTCCCGGCCGACCGCAATCTCAGTTGTCGAATGGTTCGTTCTGCCAGGTCACCGATGCGAAGTGCAATGTCTTGCCGTCTTTCAGATTGGCCATCTGCTTGGCCAGGAAATCGGTCATGACCGGCCATTTATAGAAAACCCGCAGCATATTTTTCGATTCCGCCAGCCCGGGAGAAACCGTGAAGCTTGTCGAGCCGGCGCCTTGCGTCAGCACGATGTCGCGGTCCACGATCTTGAAGCCCGCCGCAGCGGCGTCGGCGAAGGTGGCATATTCGCGCAGGTCCACCAGCAGTGAAGCGTTTGACCCGGACCCGAGGCAGTTCGTGGCGACCATGATCTCCAGCCTGTCGCAGATCAGCGTCTTGATCGAGGCTTCGGTGACGTCGGCTTTCCTGATCTGGCCCGTTCGCAACTGGCGCGCGATATCGTCGGTGGCGTTGGCCATCACTTCCTGGCCGGCGAACGAGATGCAGCTTTCGAGGATGGCGAAAACGAGCAGCGCGAACGGCATGGCCAGCATCGCGAATTCCAACGCCGTGCTGCCGCGCCTGTCGCTGAAGAAGCCATGGCGGGGCTTTGCCCGTGCCTTGCCGTCCATGCCACCCTCGGATGCCGGATCCTTGCTCATGTCCCGTTCCTGCCGATCCCTTGCAATGTCGGCGGCAACATAGCGAAAACCCATTGAGGTCCGGTTTGGACGAGCGTTAAATTCGCCGGGCGACCTTTAACCCGCCATTAACGTCGCGGGCGCTTCCCGGCATCAGCCTCAGCGGGCTGCGTTCATTTCGGTTTCGGAAGTTCTCTCCGCTTCGCTCTTGAACGAGCTTTCGCAATAGGGCGTGCAGGACATGGTCTGGACGTCGGCGCGCCGGTAGATGCGCACCGAGGATGCGGCTTGGCGGACGACCGTCACCTGCTCATCGATGATCGGGCTGCCATCAGAATCGAGCACGACCAGATTGGTGACGCCGAACCCCTTGCCGGTGAGGACGACCGTCGAGGCATCTTGCACGGCGGCGTCGGCGATTGCCGGATTGCCGATGACGATCGTATCGGCGGCGCGCGACAGTTTGACGATCTTTGCCTGATTCATGGTGACCTCGATGCCGGTGCCGGCGCTGGCCGGCATGAGGAAAGCGGCAACTGCCAGCAGCGCGACGACTGGAAATGGCGATCTCGACAAGGTCATTGAAGCGCTCCGGGCGGCAGACTGTTCAACGGAAGATGAACGAAATTGGTGAACCGACGGTTAAACGCTGCATGGCTGCGATAAGGATTGGTCGCATCGAGGGTCATGAGCCAGCAGCATGCGCTGTTTTAGCAAAATCGCGGGTGGGCCGGATCTCCGCGCTTTTCCTGCCCGCCATGCCGCCTTTCGATATTTAGGCCACGGTTAACCAAGCAACGGGTTCGCCGCCGGAAAGGAATCGGTAAGGGTATTTATTAAGCCGATTGAAAGGGCTTCTCCCTAGATTTGCGGCATCCGATCAACCGCCAAACAGAAGTTGACGGAAGTGCTGTAACACGTGGAGTAGGAGCTCTCGAATGTCTAACCTCATCGCACGTTTCGTGAAGGACGAATCCGGCGCGACCGCCATCGAATACGGCCTGATCGCCGCTCTCATCGCGCTCGCCATCATGGTTGGCGCCGGCCAGCTCGGCACCGCCCTGAACGAGAAGTTCACGGCGATTGCCAGTGCGGTCAAAAACTCCAACTAGTAACAAACCGAGTGACGACGAAGTCGCTCTCGACGGGAAGGGCCGCCTCAAGGCGGCCCTTGTTCGTTGCCGCATCTGGTTGCGCGCGATTTTGATCGCTCGGCACTGACTGACCGTTAATGGGCGTGTTATTTTTGGCATTGTGTTGTCCCATGCTTGAAGCCGTGATCTTCGTTGTCTTTCCTTTCTGCATGCTGTTCGCGGCGATCTCTGACATGCTTTCGATGACGATCGCCAACCGGGTGCCGGTGCTGCTCCTGGCGACGTTTGCCCTGGTAGCTCCCTTGACCGGGATGGACTGGGCAACCTATGGCTGGCACTTCGCGGCTGGTGCCCTGGTGCTGGCGGTGACCTTCGGCCTGTTCGCGCTCGGCGGCATGGGCGGCGGCGATGCCAAGCTCCTGGCGGCGACCGCGGTATGGATGGGGCTCAACATCAATCTCATCGGCTATCTGGTAACCTCGACATTGATCGGTGGCCTGCTGACGATTGCCATTCTGGCCTACCGGAAATCGCCATTCGCGGTCTATACCGGCCATAACCGCTTTCTGCGCCATTTCGCCGACGAGAGCGTGGGCATTCCTTACGGCGTCGCGCTTGGGCTCGGCGGGCTTATCACCTTTCCGGATTCGCCGCTGATGGTCTGGGCGCTGGACAGGCTCACCACCTAGCTGTTTCGCAAGAGAGTTTCTCGAGGCGGCCTGGCCGCCTTTTTCGTTAACGACAAGCGGGTCCATCCAATTTAAGTAAACCTTAAATTAATCACGATCGTAAGCATTACATTAACCTTGTTTTGACGATTGCAGCTGCAAAGTCCGGCCTGGCGAGGTTGTTTGCCTTGAGGGCGAAGGGTTCGGACGAATGCCAGCATCCCGATTGATCATTCTGGGCGTGGCGGTGGCCGCAGCGGGCGGCGCAGGCTATGTCGCAAAGAACATGGTCGTGGCGCCAGCGCCTCGGGTCGTCGTCGACGCCAAGTCGCCGGCGATAGCGCTGCAGGACGTCTTGGTGCTTTCCGGCGATGTCGCGATGGGCAACCAGCTCGGTGACAGCATCAGCTGGGAGCAGTGGCCGGCCAGCGGCGTCAACGCCAATTTCATCACTCGTGCTGCCGAACCGGACGCGGTCGAAAAGCTCAAGGGCTCTGTGGCCCGTGTGGCCATGTATACCGGCGAGCCGTTGCGGCGCTCCAAGCTGGTCGGCGAGGGGCAGAGCTTCATGTCGTCGATCCTGCCGTCCGGCATGCGCGCGGTCGCGACCGCCATATCGGCCGACACATCGGCAGGCGGCTTTATCCTGCCCAATGATTTCGTCGACGTCATCATGACCCGGCGCGCCGACGCCGGTAACGGCGGCAGCGGCTTCAGCACCGAGACCATCCTCAAGAACATCCGTGTCCTGGCCATCGACCAGACCATCCAGGAGGACGAGGAAGGCAAGAAGACCAGGGTCGGCCAGACCGCGACGCTGGAGCTGACGCCGCAGCAAGCGGAGATCATCACCGTGGCGCAGCAGATGGCGGACCGTCTGACCCTGGCGCTGCGTTCGATCACCGACACGAATGAGAAGAATCTGGGCGAGGCCGATTATCTGGTGAACGGCAATGGCCGGCGCGGCACGGTGCGATTGATCAAGTCGGGCGAAGTTTCCGAAGTGGGAGCAAGGAAATGAGGCTAAATGGTAAACTGCCGGGCATCGCGGCGGCAATCGGCCTTTTCCTGCTCGGCACCAATGCGCCCGGCGTCGTCGAGGCCAAGGCCGCGAACAGGGCGGCGGGTGTGACGGCCTCGGTCGCCTCGCAGCGCGTCAAGCTCGGTCTCAACAAGTCGGTGGTCATCGATCTGCCGAGCGACGCCTACGACATCCTCGTCGCCAATCCGGCGGTCGCCGACGCGGTGACGCGCACGGCGCGCCGCATCTATCTGTTCGGCAAGGCGGTCGGCGAGACCAACATCTTCGTCTTCGGTCCCAACGGCGAGCAGATTGCCAGCCTCGACCTGGCGGTCGAACGCGACGTCGCCGGACTGGAAGACTATCTCAAGCGCTTCCTCCCGACGTCGCAGATCAAGGTCGAGCTGCTGAACGACAACGTGATTCTCACCGGCGATGTGGACACTCCGCTCGACGCCAAGCGCGCGGTCGACCTGGCGACCATCTTCGTCACGGGCGGTGAAGCGACGACCGGCCAATATTCCCAGACAGCCGCCGGCGGCTCGGCCAATGGCGGCGTCGACATCAACAATCCCGACCAGGAGCGCCGGGTCTCCAAGATCGTCAATCTGTTGCAGATCATCGGCGACGATCAGGTGACGCTGAAGGTGACGGTGGCGGAAGTCAGCCGCTCGGTGATGAAGCAGCTCGGCGTCAACATGATCGGCAACGGCGGCAGCAACGGCATTTCCTGGGGCGCGCTCAGCGACAATTTCACCGGCCTCGGCAAGCAGCTGTCCAATTCGGGCTTCAATGTCGGGACGTCGTCGATCCAAGCCTACATCAATGCCATGGAATCGGCCGGCGTCATGAAGACGCTGGCTGAGCCGACGCTCACTGCGGTGTCCGGCGAGAAGGCGACCTTCAAGGTCGGCGGCGAATACAACATGGTGAACAGCGTTTCCGCCAACGTCTCGACTGACAACCAGACAGGGCTGAAGACCTATTCGATCGAGAAGATCGAATACGGCATCGGATTGGAGTTCCAGCCGGTGGTGCTGTCACCCGGCCGGATTAGCCTGAAAGTCAGGACCTCCGTCTCCGAGCCGACAACCGAGGCATCGGTTTCGCTCTCCGAGGGCGTCACGAGTCCCGGCATGAACGCCTTGTCGCTGCGCAAGCGCCTGGCCGATACGACGGTGGAGCTGCCTTCCGGTGGTTCGATGATGATCGCAGGCCTCGTGCGCGACGACGTCAGGCAGGCTGTCAACGGATTGCCCGGGCTGACCAAGATCCCCGTGCTCGGCGCGCTCTTCCGCAGCCGCGACTTCGTGCGCAACGAGAGCGAGCTCGTCATCATCATCACGCCCTATCTGGCGCGGCCGGTGGCGCGCAACGAATTGGCCAAGCCCGACGACAATTTCAACGCGCCGAGCGACGGCGCAGGCATGTTCCTTGGCCGCGTCAATCGCGTCTACGGCACCATGCAGACCGACAGGCCACCCGGCCGTTATCACGGCGTCGTTGGCTTCATCTACAAGTGAGCGGGGAAGCGGATATGTCTCAGTCAGCATCAAAGGCCATGACGATCGCGGTGGCAGGATCGGGCCGCGAACGTATCCGCCGGGCTGTCGCTCCCGCCCTGGCGATCATGCTTGCGACGTCGCTCGCCGGCTGCTCCAGCTGGCACCGCGACAGCGTTACGGTTGGCGCCATCCCGGACGACTATCGCACCAATCATCCGATCGTCATCGCCGAGAAGAACCAGAAGATCGACCTTCCGGTCGGCGCCGGTGATCGCGGCATGACGGGCTCGCAGCGCGACACACTGCTCGGCTTCCTCGACGGTTACGACAGGAGCGCTGCGCCGGCGCTGACCATTGCGACGCCGGTCGGTTCCGCGAACCAGGCCGCCGCCCAGGCCGCCAGCCGTGACTTCGCCAGGCTTGCCATGGCGGCCGGCGTCAAGCGCGACCGGATCGTCATGACGTCTTACCAGTCCGCCGTGCCTGAAGCCTCGGCGCCGGTCCGCGTCGCCTTCGTTACCGTGAAGGCCCAGACCGACAAATGCGGGCGCTGGCCGGAAGACCTGCTGCAGACATCGGAAAACAGGCACTACGCAGATTTCGGGTGTTCATATCAGAACAACCTTGCCGCCCAGATGTCCAATCCCAACGATCTACTCGGGCCGCGCAAGCAGTCCGACATCGACGCCGAAAATCGCGGCAGGGTGATCGATGTCTATCGCGGCAGAGGCATTTCGGACGAGTTCCTCGGCAATTCGGAAGTGACTTACTGAGCCGCGCCGGATCACGGAAAGAGCATGACGATGAGCAATCTTGCCTACGACACGCCCTCGGATACCGGCGATCTCTCGCAGCAGGACGTCGCCGCCATGCAGGCGGTGCGCCCGGTGCCGCGCATCTCGATCCAGGCTTTCTGTGAGACCGAGGGCGTCGCCAACCCAATTGAGCGCGCCGGCGAGGATCGCCGTATGGCCAAGGCCCATCTGAAGGTCCATATGGGCGGCATCGCCACCGCGATCGAATTCTACCAGTCGGCGCCGACACCAAACCTGATCCTGCTGGAATCGCGCAGCGAGCCTAAACAGCTGCTGGAGCAGCTCACCCAGCTCGCGGAATATTGCGATCCGACCTCGAAGGTCGTGGTCATCGGCCATTACAACGATGTCGGCCTCTACCGGGAGCTTATCCGTTCGGGCATTTCCGAATATGTCATCGCGCCGGTCTCGATGACCGATATCGTGAGCGTCGTGTCGTCGATCTTTGTCGACCCCGAGTCCGATCCGATCGGCCGCTCCATCGCCTTCATCGGCGCCAAGGGCGGTGTCGGCTCCTCGACGATCGCCCACAACGTCGCCTGGGCGATGTCGTCATTGTTCAAGTCTGAAGTCGTCGTGGCCGATCTCGATCTCGCCTTCGGCACCGCCAACATCAACTTCGACCAGGACCCCGCGCAGGGCATCGCCGAGGCGGTGTTTTCGCCCGAGCGCGTCGACGAGGTCTATCTCGACCGGCTGCTGGCGCAGTGCGCCGAGCATTTGTCGCTGCTGGCGGCACCTTCCACGCTCGAGCGCGTTTATGATTTCGATCCGGACGCCTTCTCCCAGGTCATCGAAACGGCGCAGCGCAGCGCGCCTTTGCTAGTGCTCGATCTCCCTCATATCTGGAGCGGTTGGACCAAGAGCACGCTGATCAAGGCCGATGAGATCGTCATTACGGCCACGCCCGAACTCGCCAATCTGCGCAACACCAAGAATATGGTGGACATGCTGAAGCGGCTGCGTCCGAACGACCCGCCGCCGAAGCTCATCATCAACCAGGCGGGCGTTCCGAAACGGCCGGAGATCGCGGCATCGGATTTTTCCGAACCGCTCGGCATCACGCCCATGGCGGTGATCAATTTCGAGCCGCTGCTGTTCGGCAACGCGGCCAACAACGGCCGCATGCTTGGCGAGATGGACGCCAAGAGTCCGGTCGTCGGCATGATCAACGAAATCGCGCATGTGTTGACCGGGCGCAGCGAAATCAAGGCGAAGAAGAAGGCAGGCCTGGGCTCCATCCTCGGCAAGCTTTCACGAAACAAGAAATGACGCTCGCGCAGCGGCATCGGGTAGTCGATCATGTTTGGTAAAAGAGGCACAGACGACGGCAGCCGGGCAGCTCCCGAATTCCGTCCGCCGGCACCTCCTCCGGCCGCTCCCGCTTCGGCCGGGACGATGGCTGTCGATCGGCCGGCCGCGCCGGCGCCGAGCATGCCCGCCGCGTCGCCCGTTCGCCGTCCGGTGGAGCCGCCGCCGATGGCGCCCGAGCCGCCGAGAAGGGTCCAACGCGAGCGCAGCGAAACCTACTACGACACCAAGAGCCAGGTGTTTTCCGCGCTGATCGACACGATCGACCTGTCGCAGCTCGCCAAGCTCGATCCGGAAAGCGCGCGCGAGGAAATCCGCGACATCGTCAACGACATCATCGCGATCAAGAATTTCGTGATGTCGATCTCCGAGCAGGAAGAGCTGCTGGAGGACATCTGCAACGACGTGCTCGGCTATGGGCCGCTGGAGCCGCTGCTTGCGCGCGACGACATCGCCGACATCATGGTCAACGGGTCCAAGAACGTTTACATCGAGGTCAACGGCAAGGTCGAGCAGACCGGCATCCGCTTCCGCGACAACCAGCAGCTGCTCAACATCTGCCAGCGCATCGTCAGCCAGGTCGGCCGCCGCGTCGACGAATCGAGCCCGATCTGCGACGCGCGTCTTCCCGACGGCTCGCGCGTCAACGTGATCGCGCCGCCGCTTTCCCTTGACGGCACCGCGCTCACCATCCGCAAGTTCAAGAAGGACAAGCTGACGCTCGACCAGCTGGTCAAGTTCGGCGCCATCTCGCCGCAAGGCGCAGAGATCCTCAAGATCATCGGCCGCGTCCGCTGCAATGTCGTCATCTCGGGCGGTACCGGCTCGGGCAAGACGACGCTGCTCAACTGCCTGACCAACTACATCGATCGCGAGGAACGGGTCATCACCTGCGAGGACTCGGCCGAGCTGCAGCTGCAGCAGCCGCATGTGGTGCGTCTCGAAACCAGGCCGCCCAACCTCGAAGGCGAGGGCGAGGTGACCATGCGCGACCTCGTCAAGAACTGCCTGCGCATGCGGCCCGAACGGATCATCGTCGGCGAGGTGCGCGGGCCGGAAGTGTTCGACCTTCTCCAGGCGATGAACACCGGCCATGACGGTTCGATGGGAACGATCCACTCCAACAGCCCGCGCGAATGCCTGAACCGTATTGAATCGATGATAGCCATGGGCGGCTACTCGCTGCCGCAGAGAACGGTGCGCGAGATCGTCGTCGGCTCGGTCGATGTGATCATCCAGGCGGCTCGCCTGCGCGACGGCTCGCGCCGCATCACCCACATCACCGAGGTGATCGGCATGGAAGGCGACGTCGTCATCACCCAGGATCTCGTCCTCTACAACATCAAGGGCGAAGACGCGAACGGCCGGCTGATCGGCGAGCATGTTTCTACCGGCATCGGCCGGCCGCATTTCTGGGATCGTGCCCGCTACTACGGCGAGGAGCAGCGTCTCGCCAACGCGCTCGAGGCCATGGAGAAACGCGCTGACTGATGCATCTGGAGATGTAGGGGCCCCGGTCGATGTTCGGAATTGACACCACGGTTCTGGCTTTCGTCGTGCTTGCCGGCCTCAGCGCCGGCGCGGTGGCCTATGCTTTCCTGTTCACGCGCATCGACATTGAAAAGCAGGCCGGCAAGCGGCTTGAAACAATCAAGACGGCCGAAACCGACCGGTCGGTGGTGAAGGCTACGCGCGACCGCGCCGCGGAAGCGGTCAGGCGGCGTAAAACCGTCCAGGACACGCTCAAGCAGCTCGATGAGAAGCAGAAAGCCAGCGACCGCAACATCAAGAAGCCGCCGCTGAGGGCCCAGATCCGCCAGGCCGGCATGACTGTCTCCATCGAGCGCTTCTACATCTACTCGGCGATCTGCGGCGTCGTGCTTACGGTCCTCGCCTATCTCGCCGGCGCGCCGTTGCTGGCACTGCCTGGCGCTCTCTTGGCCGGGGCATTGGGCCTGCCGCGCTGGTTCGTGTCGTTTCGCCGCACGCGCCGGGTGAAGGCTTTCCTCGAGGAATTCCCGAATGCCCTCGACATCATCGTGCGCGCGGTCAAGTCCGGCCTGCCGTTGAACGATGCGATCCGCCTGATCGCCAACGAATCTCCCGAGCCGGTCCGCGCCGAGTTCCGCCGCATCGTCGATTCCCAGCAGATGGGCCTGTCGATCCCCGATGCGACGCTGCGCATGTCCGAGACCATGCCATGCACCGAGGCCGGCTTCTTCGGCATCGTCATCCAGATCCAGTCGCAGGCCGGTGGCAATCTCTCCGAGGCGCTTGGCAACCTTTCGCGCGTGCTGCGCGACCGCAAGAAGATGAAAGCCAAGGTGCAGGCGCTGTCGATGGAAGCCAAGGCATCCGCCGTCATCATCGGCGCCTTGCCGTTCGTCGTCGCCTTTCTCGTCTATCTGACGAGTCCGAACTACATCATGCCGCTGTTCACGACCAGCGTCGGCAACCTGATCCTCGGTTGTTCCGGCGTCTGGATGTCGATCGGCATCCTGGTGATGCGCAAGATGATGAATTTCGAAGTGTAGGGACGCGGACCCAATGACAGACCAGGTCGTCAAGACGCTAACCGATCCTTCCTTCCTTATCGCGCTCCTGGTCGGCATCGCGGTTTTTGCGACCGTCTTCACGCTCCTGCCGGCGCTTGGCGGCGATCAGCTCAAGGCGCGTATGAAAAGCGTGGCGCTCGAGCGCGACGAGCTGCGCTCAAAGCAGCGAGCGCGCCTAGCCAGCGAAGCCGACCGCCGCCGCAAGGGCCTGCGCGAGGAGCAGTCGATCGGCATGCGCAACATCGTCGAACGGCTCGACCTCAAGCGCGCGCTTGCCGACGAAGGCACGCTGCAGAAGCTCAAGGTGGCGGGCTTCCGCGGCCAGAATCCGCTGACGCGCTTCCTGTTCTTTCGCCTGATCCTGCCATTCATCGGATTCGCGCTCGCCGCGATCTACCTGTTCGTTCTGGGCGGCCTGCCGCAGCAGCCGGCTTTCATCAAGCTGTTCGTCTGCATTCTTGTCGCCTATGGCGGTTTCTATGCGCCGATCCTCTACGTCAACAACCGCGCGACCAAGCGCAAGCAGTCGATCCAGCTGGCATGGCCGGACGCGCTCGACCTGATGCTGATCTGCGTCGAATCCGGCATGTCGGTGGAGGCGGCGCTTCGCAAGGTCGCCGACGAGATCGGCACCCAGTCCGTGGCGCTCGCCGAGGAATTCGTGCTCACCAATGCCGAGCTCTCCTATCTGCAGGACCGCAAGGTCGCCTATGAGAACCTGGCAAGCCGCACCGGCCTGGAATCGGTGAAGTCGGTGTCCCAGGCCCTGGTTCAGGCGGAGCGCTACGGCACGCCGGTGGCGCATGCGCTGCGCGTGCTGGCGTCGGAAAGCCGCGACATGCGCATGAACGCGGCCGAGAAGAAGGCCGCAGCACTTCCGCCCAAGCTCACCGTGCCGATGATCCTGTTCTTCCTGCCGGTTCTGTTCGCCATCATTCTGGGGCCGGCCGGCATCCAGGTCAGCCAGCGCGGCATCTTCGGCGACCAGCACAATTCCAGCAGCCAGTAAGCGAGGCGGTCGAGGTCATGACAAAGGCCGCGCGGCGAGTGCCGCGCGGCTTTTGCTTGTCCGGCATAGCTTTGAATGCCGCGCAGCCGTCCGGAAATTGCGTCAAAACAAGGCTCTAGTTCGTCGCGGCCTTCGCCTTGTCCTTGTCCTGATCCTTGAGCTGGCTCCAGGCGTTTTGCTGGGCAAGCATCTGGCGCAGATAAGCGATGTTGGCCTGCGCCTGCTCCTGCGAAAGCTCCTGCGAGGCAATCTTCTCGGCCTCGTCGAAGCGGCCCTGCAGGCCGACGACCAGCGCCAGGTTCTGCCGCACGCGGCTGTCGGCGCTCGGCTGCTGCGCGGCCGAGCGCATATATGTCTCGGCTGTGCGCAGATCGCCCTCCAGCACATAGGACATGCCGAGATTGGAGAGGATCGAAGGTTCGTTCGGCTTGAGCTCCAGCGCCTTCCGGTAGTCCTGACGTGCCTCGTTCCGATGCCCCATCTGGTCGAGGATGGCGGCTTCCGCCGACACCAGGCGCCAGTCCGGATATTCCGGCGTCTGGGCGCGGCGCACGGCATCGAGCGCCTGCTCGAACTGCCCGTTGGCGGCAAGCGCCTTGCCGTAGGCGGCGAGCACGTCTCGGTCCTTGGGGTAGGCGATCGCAAGCTTGCGCATCACCGCCAGCGACTGGTCGGCGTCGCCATCCATCTGCAGTGCCGCGGCGTAATTCGTGGCGACACGTTTGTCGTTCGGGTTCCTGGCGTAGGATTCGCCAAGCCTGGCCGTGGCGCTGTGCAGTTCGTTGGCCGACATCGTTTCCAGCGGCTGGTTGTCGGATCGGGAAATGGAGCCCGTCGTGAGCTTGCTGGTGCTGCCGCACCCCGCGACGCTGGCGGCCAGCACCGCCATGAATGCCGTTGCGATCAGACGTTTGCTTTTGACGTTCGGCGCTTTGATCGGCATCTGCACCTGGTCTCCATTCCTGCGCGGCCATTGTCTGACCGTCTTCCCTCTCGAAGAAATATTCTGTTAACCCTAACGGATCGTTAAAAAGCCGACTCGCTGTGCCGTCCGGAGACCGTCGAATGCCCGTCGAACTCGTTGACCAGAAACCGGAAGCTGCCTTGCCAATCTATCTGGTGGGAAAGGACGGCCTCGACGCCTCGGGCCTCCCGCCTTCGGCCATTGCCTGGGCAGGGGCCAACGGCTTTTCGGGCGAGGCGGGCCGGACACTCGTTCTGCCCGCCGACGGTGGCGCGCTCGCCGGCGCGCTGTTCGGCACCGGCGACGGCGGGAGCCAGCTTGCCGTCGGCGCCCTGGCGAGATCGCTGCCCGCGGGCGAATGGCATTTTGCCCAGGATTTGCCTGCGCCCGATCTCGCTGCGCTGGCGCTCGTCCTCGGCGGCTACGTTTTCACCCGCTACGGCAAGAAGCCCGGTAAGGCGTTGCGCTTCGTGCTGCCGTCCGGTGCCGACGAGGCGCATGTGCGCCGCATCGCCGAGGGTATTTTCCTGACGCGCGACCTCGTCAACACGCCGACCAGCGACATGGGGCCGGATGAGTTGGAGGAGGCCGTCCAGATATTGGCCGCCACGCACGGCGCCGACATCTTCGTCATCAAGGGCGACGATCTCCTGGCGCGGAATTTCCCGATGATCCATGCCGTCGGCCGCGCCTCGGCCGACGCGCCGCGGCTGATCGACATGACATGGGGACCGGGCGACGCGCCGAAGGTGACGCTGGTCGGCAAGGGTGTCTGCTTCGACACCGGCGGTCTCGACGTCAAGCCGTCGTCGGGCATGCTGTTGATGAAGAAGGACATGGGCGGCGCCGCCAACGTGCTGGGTCTCGCCTCCATCATCATGGCGGCGCAACTGAATGTGCGATTGCGGGTGCTGATCCCCGCGGTCGAGAATTCGATCGCCGGCAACGCCTTCCGGCCAGGCGACGTTCTGAGAAGCCGCAAGGGCATCACGGTCGAGATCGGCAACACCGACGCCGAAGGCCGGCTGGTTCTGGCCGACGCGCTGGCGCTTGCCGACGAGGAAAGGCCGGCCCTGCTGTTCGACATGGCGACGCTGACCGGAGCCGCCCGTGTCGCGCTCGGCCCCGATCTGTCGCCCTTCTACACCGGCGACGAGGCTCTGGCGGCCGATCTGGCCGCGGCTTCGCTCGCTGTCGAGGATCCGCTGTGGCGCATGCCGCTGTGGCGTCCCTATGACGCGAAGCTTTCATCGAAGATCGCCGACATCAACAACGTCACGACGGACGGCTTTGCCGGATCGATCACCGCGGCTCTGTTCCTTAAGCGTTTCGTCGAGAAGACGCCCGGCTGGGCACATTTCGACATTTTTGCCTGGAACCCGAGTGATCGTCCGTACGGACTGACCGGCGGCGAGGCGCAAGGCATTCGCGCGCTGGAGCGGATCATCGCGAAACGGTTCGGATAGAGCGATTCCAGGAAAAGCGATTCCAGGAAAAGTGCGCAGCGGTTTTCCGCCTGGAATTGCGTGAAACGAACACTCGTCGGAAAGCCGGCAAAACGCCGGGGACTGAAACGGAAGCGAAACAATTTGCCGTCATGCTGTGCGGATGTCGATCTCGATGCGCCCGAGCCAGGCCTTGCGACTGTGGCAGCAGGTGTTGCTGTCGCAGGTGCGCGACGGCGAGCCCGATCTCACCATGCGCCAGACGGCAATCCTGCTCACCATCTACCTCGATCCGCCGCCGCATACGGTACGCGGGTTGGCCGCCAGGCTCAACGTCACCAAGCCGGTCATCACCAGGGCGCTCGACACGATGGGGGCGCTGAAGCTGGTCTCGCGCCACCGCGACGAGTTAGACAAGCGCAATGTGCTGATCCGGCGCACGGTGGAAGGCGCGCTCTTTGTCGAGCGCTTCGGCGATGGTATCGTTGCCAGGGCGCATGAATTGCCAATCTAGAGCATGATCCCAAAAAGTGGGAACCGGTTTTCGGACAAGATCATGCTCAATCAAGCTGAGTTACCGATTTGACCGCCAGGGATGCCCGCCTTCACGCCTTTCGTTCCGACCTCGCCGATGCCAGGCTGAAAGGCGAGGTCGCTGCCGAGCGCTTCGTCGCCGGCCGCCCGGCGCGGATCGCGGCTTCCGTCGCCGACCTGCGCAAGGCGCCGCGCCCCGACGCCGGCGTGAACACACAGGCCCTGTTCGGCGACGAGGTGCTGGTCTTCGAGGAAGCGGAAGGCTGGGCCTGGGTGCAGGCCGAACGCGACGGTTATGTCGGCTATGTCGCCGACAAAGTGCTCGGCGCACGTGAGCACGCGCCCACTCAAATCGTCTCCGTGCCACGCACCTTCCTCTATCCGGGACCGGATTTGCGCTTCCCGATAGACGGACAATTGTCGATGGGCTCGACGGTGACGGTGACGGGCTCCGCCGAAACGCGCGGCACGCATTACGCGTTGCTGCCCTCCGGCCAGGCGATCATCGCCCGTCATCTGCGGCCGATCGCCGAGGTTGCCGGCGACTATGTCACGGTCGCGGAGAGCTTCCTCGGCACGCCCTATCTCTGGGGTGGCGTCTCCGGCTTCGGCATCGACTGCTCAGGTCTCGTGCAGCTTTCGATGCGCATGACGGGCAAGGAGGTGCTGCGCGACTCCGACATGCAGGCGGCATCGATCGGCACGCCGCTCGAGCCAGGCCCCGGCTTTTCCCGGCTCCAGCGTGGCGATCTCGTCTTCTGGAAAGGCCATGTCGCGATCATGACCGACGCGAAAGACATGATCCATGCCAACGGCCACACGATGCTGGTCTCGCGCGAAGGGCTGAAGGAGGCCGTCGAGCGCATCGGCTATCTCTATGGCGGCCCGACGGGGTTCAGGAGGCCGTGATCTTTCCTTCTCCCCGTTCACGGGGAGAAGGTGCCCGAAGGGCGGATGAGGGGCGGCGCGAACCTCCGACAGTTGGCGCTGCCCCTCACCTGCCTGCCGGCATCCTCTCCCCGTAAACGGGGCGAGGGGGCGCTCTCCTCGAAGATTTCGCCAATCTCGCATGGTGCAGAAGGGTGCCGCGATCCCCTTTTGTTCCGATTTTTCTTGGCGATCGCACGCGCTCGCGCTACCTCTTGCGCGTGACAGAGCAGCCGCGCCTTGCCGAACAGAATGCCGCCGTCCTGCTGCCCGAGCCATTCGTCAAATGGTTCGGTGAAAAAGGCTGGTCGCCGCGTGTCCATCAGCTTGAGTTGCTGGCGAAGGCGCAAGCCCGACAATCGGTGCTGCTGATCGCGCCGACCGGCGCCGGCAAGACGCTGGCCGGCTTTCTGCCGTCGCTCACCGAGCTTGCCAACCGCCCCAAACGAAAGCCGGGCGAAGCGCATCGCGGCATCCACACGCTCTACATCTCGCCGCTCAAGGCGCTGGCCGTCGACATCGAGCGCAACCTCGGCAAGCCGGTGGAGGAGATCGGCCTGCCGGTCACCATCGAGACCCGCACCGGCGACACCCCCTCGCACAAGCGCCAGCGGCAGAAGCTGGTGCCGCCCGACATTCTGCTCACCACGCCCGAGCAGCTCGCCCTGCTGATCGCCTCGAATGACGCCAGGCGCTTCTTCGAGGACCTGCGCTATGTCGTGCTCGACGAACTGCATTCGCTCGTCACCTCGAAGCGCGGGCACCTGCTGGCGCTCGGCCTGGCGCGGCTGCGCGCCTTTGTCCCCCAACTGCAAACCATAGGCCTGTCGGCAACCGTCGCCGAGCCGGACGAGTTGCGGCGCTGGCTGGTCGCGCAGAACCCGCCCAAGAACTCGAAGAACACCGAGATGGCCGGGCTGATTACCGTCGCCGGCGGCGCCAAGCCTGACATCTCCATCCTCGACTCGCGCGAGCGCGTGCCGTGGTCCGGCCATTCGGCCCGCTATGCCATCCCCGAAATCTACGAGGCGATAAAGCAGCACCGAACGACGCTTCTCTTCGTCAACACCCGGAGCCAGGCGGAGCTGCTGTTCCAGGAGCTGTGGCGGGCGAACGAAGACTCGCTCCCCATAGCGCTGCATCACGGCTCGCTCGACGTCGGCCAGCGCCGCCGCGTCGAGAAGGCGATGGCCGACAATGCGCTGCGTGCTATCGTCGCCACCTCCACGTTGGATCTCGGCATCGACTGGGGCGACGTCGATCTGGTCGTGCATGTCGGCGCGCCGAAAGGCGCCAGCCGTCTGGCCCAGCGCATCGGCCGCGCCAACCACCGCATGGACGAACCGTCGAAAGCGATCCTGATCCCGGCCAATCGCTTCGAGGTGCTGGAATGCCGGGCGGCGCTCGACGCCAACTATCTCGGCGCGCAGGACACGCCGCCGCTGATCAAGGGCGCGCTGGATGTGCTGGCGCAGCATGTGCTGGGCGTCGCCTGCGGCGGACCGTTCGATGCCGACCTGCTGTTCGAGGAGGTGCGCGGCGCGGCCCCTTATGCCGCGTTGGAGCGCGAGACCTTCGACCGCGTCATCGATTTCGTCGCCACCGGCGGTTATGCGCTGAAGAACTATGAGCGCTATGCCCGCATCCGCCAGACCAAAGAGGGGCTGTGGCGCATCGCGCATCCCCGCGTCGCGCAGCAGTACCGGCTGAATGTCGGCACCATCGTCGAGATGCCTGAACTCAATATCCGCTATGTCCGACAGGGGCGAGGCATGGCCGGGCGCGGTGGGCCGGTGCTCGGCAAGATCGAGGAATACTTCGCCGAGCAGTTGCGGCCCGGCGACAACTTCCTGTTCGCCGGCAAGGTGCTGCGCTTCGAAGGCATTCGCGAGAACGAATGCGTCGTCTCCAACGGGGCCGGCGCCAACATCATCGTGCCCTCCTATGCGGGCGGCAAGTTCCCGCTCTCGACCTATCTTGCCGAGCAGGTGCGCGGCATGCTGGCCGACAGCGACCGATGGAAAACCTTGCCGGAGCAGGTCGCCGACTGGCTGCGGCTGCAGAAGGAGAAATCGGTGCTGCCGAAGCGCGGCGATCTTCTGGTCGAGACCTTTCCGCGCGGGAACCGCCACTACATGGTCGCCTATCCTTTCGAGGGCCGGCTGGCGCACCAGACGCTCGGCATGCTGCTGACGCGCCGGCTGGAGCGCGCGCATGCCAGGCCGCTCGGCTTCGTCGCCACCGACTATTCGCTCGCCGTCTGGGCGCTGGACGACATGGCGGCGCTCTTCAAGGCGAAGAAGCCGTCGCTGGCCGCACTTTTCGACGAGGACATGCTGGGCGATGATCTCGAGGCCTGGCTGAACGACAGCTGGATGCTGAAGCGCACCTTCCGCACCTGCGCGGTCATCGCCGGACTGATCGAGAAGCGCTATCCCGGACAGGAAAAGAGCGGGCGGCAGGTAACGGTCTCCGCCGATCTGATCTACGATGTGCTGCGCAGCCACGAGCCTGACCACATACTACTGCAGGCGACGCGCACCGACGCCTCGGCCGGATTGCTCGATGTCAGCAGACTTGGCGAGATGCTCTCGCGCGTGCGCGGTCGAATCATGCATAAGCATCTCGACCAGATATCGCCGCTGGCGGTGCCGGTGATGCTGGAGATCGGCAAGGAATCGGTCAATGGCGGCGCCAACGACACGCTTTTGATGGAAGCCGCCGACCTGGTCGAGGAGGCCATGGGCCGATAGAGGGCTGGAAGCAATTCCAGGAAAAGTGTGTCACGGTTTCTGTTCGGAATTGGGTAGAACAAGGAACGGAGAGGGGATGAATTTTTCGCTGGCGCGCGCAACGCTGATCGCCGAGGCCGATCTGGTCGGCATCGCCGGCGAGCGCGCGGTCTGCGACCGGCGCGGCGTGCTCTATTTCCCCGATCTGCGGCTGCTCTGCGTCTCCGACCTGCATCTCGAAAAAGGGTCTTCTTTCGCAAGGCGGGGCGCGCTGATCCCGCCCTATGATACGGGCGCCACTTTGCTTAGGCTGCAGGCGGTGATCGCCGACTATCAGCCACGCATAGTCATCAGCCTTGGCGACTCCTTCCACGACGGCGGTGGCGCCGGGCGCATGCATCTGAGCTTCCGTGAACGGCTGGAAGCGCTGATGGCCGGCCGCGACTGGTTCTGGGTCGCCGGCAACCACGATCCGGATGCCCCGGCCGACCTGCCTGGCGAGATGGTGAAGGAGCTCGCCGTCGGCTCGCTGCTCTTCCGGCACGAACCTTCGAAGCTGCTGCGGGTGGAAGGCGAGATCGCCGGCCACCTCCACCCTTGCGCGCGCATCGTCCAGCGCGGCCGTTCGGTGCGGCGGCGCTGTTTCGCGGGCGATGGCGGCCGCATGATCATGCCGGCCTTCGGTGCCTATACCGGCTCGCTCAACGTACTCGACCGCGCCTATCTGGGACTGTTCAACCGCGACACGCTGATGGCCTACATGCTGGGCGCGGAACGTGTCTTCGCCATCTCCGGCGCCATGCTCCGGCCGGGCTAGCTCAAGCGAGCCGGCCTGCAAATCCCGGCTTTCTACGCTTCCTCTCGACCTTCCGGCCCTGACGGCCCACCTCCCCCCAGCGGCGGGGCTTGCGGCCCTATCCCATCCCCTGATTCAGGGATTTGTTCGGCGGGCGAAATGTTCATATGTGACTTGCCAGGGGTCGCTCTCTGAAGCTCTTTCCTCGCCGATCCAATGGAAGCTGTTGGCGGTGATCTCGGTGAAACGCCATCGCGTTTTCAGACCGCGCGAGTCCTCACCGATCTGGACAATGTCCTTACCCTCGGCTCGCCCGATCTGGCGCGAATAATCTTGGTTGAGCGGGTCAGCCCAAATGATATGCCAGCCACCGATCCCAGGATCGAAGATGCGCAGGGTCGTGCCATACATAGTGGACGGCGCCGGGCGCCTGGGCCTGATCCAGATGTCCTGAATCGCGCGACCTTCGAGCACCCAGCCGAAATGGATTTCTCCAGGCCATTTTTGGATCGTGCCGTCATTGAGGTGATGGACCGTGTCCATTTCCCAGCTTCCGATCAGCCACCCGTAAAGGTCCATGTCTTTCGCCCGGTCGGCGGGCGGACCTTCGGACCCGAGAGCAGTGAGAAACGGAGAAATCGTCACAGGCATCGTCACAAGCCCTTCCGGCCCCCGGCAGTAAGGAAAGACCCCCGGCAATAAGGGAAGAGAAGTGTCGCACAGTCTTCCTGACAGCGGTCCTTCAGGAGCCGCTCAGTTTTCCCTCGCCGCCACCGCATGATTGGCGGAGGTCCGCCTTCGGCGCCCATACCGGCTCGCTCAACGCATCTCTGCGGTTTCCGGCTCGGTGCTGCGGCCGGGCTGAAGCCGCCCCTATCTGCCATAGTCCCCTATCTGCCATAGTCCCCTATCTGCCATAGTAGAGCGTGACCGTGTGCTTCGCCTCGGCGAAGAACAGCCAGCGCTCGACCAGCATGCCGGCAAACTGCAACAGCGCTGCAAGCACTGATGCGGCCGCTGCGAAAGGCCATGGCAAGGCGAAGGCGATCATGAGTAAGGCGGCGGGCAGGGCGAAGGCCAGCACCTGCGCAATCCGCCTCAGCTTGGCGCTGTGCTTGCGCGCAATGCGGAAGCCCATTTCCTTGAGCAGATAGTTTTCTTCCGTATGCGGCCATTCGATCGACCGCACGGTGCCACCGGCCAGACCGGTCGCGGTGTTCGCGGTTGTCGTGATCTCCAGCCGGTCGTTGTAGCGCCAGGTCGCAAGCTTCCAGCCCCAGCCGAGCAAGGTGAGGAGCAGCGCGACAATCAGGACGCCTTTGGAACCTATGCCGAAGACCTGCAGCAGCACATTGAAAAGCACGCTGCCCGTCATTGCCGCGAAGATCAGATAAGCCGGCAAAGTATAGCGGCTGTGCCATTGGGCGATCGGCTTCAGCGAGGCATAGATCATGCCTGTCGTGCAGACGGTGGCGACCGCGCCGGCCGCCGCCAGCAGCCCGGCGACCGCCACCCAGCCGCCACTGCCGCCAAGCAGCACCCAGCCGATGCCGAACAGCCCGGCTGGAATGAAGGTGGCGACCGATGCCACGCCTTCGCGCGACAGCCAGGAACTGCTCCATTGCGAGAAGGCCCGCCAGGCCCGCTCCGGCCGGCCGAGATGGCCGGTGGAGGAGAGCAGGCCGGCGCCGATCAGTCCGAGCGCAAGCGCCATGCCGACAAGGCCGAACCAGATCTCTGGCTGGACAAAGCCCAAGCCGCCAAGCACACCGAGCAACGCCAGCAGGCCGTAGCCGGCGCCGGTGGCGGTGGTGAAGAAGACGACGGAGAAGGCGGGATGCATGGCTGAGGCGGCGCGAATTCAGTTCGAAAGCATGCGATCGATCCAGCCGAGGAAGCCGCCCTCGGCCCGGATCGGCTCCAGCGCCGGCGCGTCAACCTTCGCCGCGCGTTCGGTATGGGCACGCGGCGGCAGATATTTGTTGGTCGGCTTGTAGCCGAGTTCCGGCATCAGGTCGACGCCGCCGCGCGCCGTCACCAACTGCGATACCGCTGACGCTGGATCGCCGAGATCGCCGAAATGCCGGGCGCTCGTCGGGCAGGCCGCCACGCAGGCCGGCACGCGGTCTTCTTCGGCCAGATTGTCGTTGTAGATGCGGTCGACGCAGAGCGTGCACTTCTTCATCACGCCGACATCCGTGTCGAGCTCGCGCGCGCCATAGGGGCAGGCCCAACTGCACAGCTTGCAGCCGATGCATTTGTCTTCGTCGACCAGCACGATGCCGTCCGAGGCGCGCTTGTAGGAGGCGCCCGTCGGGCAAACTGTGACGCAGGCGGGCGTCTCGCAATGCAGGCAGGAGCGCGGGAAGTTCACCGTACGGCCGCCTCGTTCGGTCGTGTGCTCATAAGCGTGCACGCGGTTGAACCAGACGCCGTCGGCATTGCCGCCATAGGGGTCGATGTCGGTCAGCGGCGCCATATGGCCGCCGGTGTTCCATTCCTTGCAGGCGGTGACGCAGGCCTGGCAGCCGACGCAGGTGTCGAGGTCGATGACGAGGCCGAGCTTCTTCTCGGTCTGGGCGGGAAGGCAGGTCATTCGGCGGCTTCCCTCTTCGTGCGGAACGCGGCGCCGAAGCGAAGCACATCCGGCGACGGCTGGACATTTGGCGGCTGCCGGAAGCGTTCGAACTGCGGCTCGGTGAAGCCGGCTTCTTGCCGAGCGCATTTGACGATGCGAACGCGCACGTCGAACCACGCCGCCTGTCCGGTGACCGGATCGGAATTCGAATAGCGCTTGCCGTTGGCGTCGGCCGCGGTCTGGTCGCCGATGATGTGGTTGAGCAGGAAGCCGCGATTGCTTTCGGCCGCATCGTCCTTCAGGCCCCAGCTGCCCCGCCGCTTGCCGATCGCGTTCCAGGTCCAGACCGTGTCCGGGTTGACGCCGTCGACCAGCTTGATCTGACCCTTCACACGGCCGTTGATGCTCTCGATCCACACCCAGTCGTCATCGGCAAGGTCGAGCCCGGCAGCGGTCTTCTGGTGCACGAACAGCCGGTTCTGGCTGGTGATCTGCCTCAGCCACGCATTCTGCGAGCCCCAGGAATGGTACATGTGCATCGGCCGCTGCGTCAGCGCATGCAGCGGATATTTTTGGAGATCGACGGTGTCGTCCTCGAAGGGCGCGTACCAGAAGGGCAGCGGATCCATATAGGTCTCGATGCGGGCGCGCTCGGCCTTCGGCGGCTGCAGCTTGCCGTGGCCGCGTGCGGCGAGCCGGAAGCGCTGCATCGGCTCCGAATAAAGCTGGAAGACGATCGGCTCAGCTTTCGCGATGAAGCCCATCTCGACCGCGAAGTCGAGATAGGCGCGGTTGCCCATCTTGTAGTAGCGCTGGTCGGCGGAAAAATCGCGGTGCCAGAAGCCGCCATTGTCGATGTAGCGCTGCAGCTGGTCGGGGTTGGCCTCGCCTTTGCCAAATGAGCCACCATCCCTGCCGCGCCAGCCAGCGAGCGGGCCGATCCCCGGCGTGCGCTCGTGGTTGACGATGTAGTCGGCATAGTCGCGGTATTTCGCCGAGCCGTCCTCGTTGGCGAAGCCGGGCAAGCCGAGCCTCGCGCCGAGCTCGATCAGCACCGACTGGAACGGCCGCACATCGCGGTCGAGCTCGACGACGGGATGGCGGATGGCGTCGCCCGGCCCGTCCGCATGGCTGATCGGCCGGTCGAGCAGGCTGATGCAGTCATGCCGCTCGAGATAGGTGGTGTCGGGCAGCACCAGATCGGCGTACGGCACGGTCTCGGAATAGTAGGCGTCGGAATAGATGATGAAGGGTATTTTGTAAGCGCCCGACGCGTCCTTGTCGGTCAGCATGGCGATGGTCTCGGCCGTGTTCATGGACGAGTTCCACGCCATGTTCGACATGTACATCATCAGCGTGTCGATCGGATAAGGATCGCCGGCCCAGGCGTTGCGGATGACGCTGTGCATCAGGCCATGCGCAGCCAAAGGCGCCTCCCAGGAATAGGCCTTGTCGATGCGGGTGGGGGTGCCGGCCTCGTCGACCAAGAGATCGTCGGGCCCTGAGACGAAGCCGAGCGGCATGCCTTCCAGCGGCGCCATAGGCTTCACGTCCTTGCCCGCCGGCCTCGGCCCCGGCGGCGCGCAGCGGGGATAGGGCGGCTTGAAGCGGAAGCCGCCGGGCACGTCCACTGTGCCCAGCAGCACCTGCAGCAGATGGATGGCGCGGCAGGTATGGAACCCGTTGGAATGGGCCGAGATGCCGCGCATGGCATGCATCGAGACAGGCCGGCCCTTGATCGTCTCGTGGCGGCGTCCGGCCCAGTCGGTCCAGGCGACCGGCAGCTCGATCGTCTGCTCGAAGGCGACATGCGCCAGCTCCGCCGCGATGCGTCGGATCGTGTCGGCATCGACCCCGCAGCGCCCTGCCGCCGCATCCGGCGAATAGCTCTCGTCCAGATAGCGGTCTGCGATCAACTGGAACACCGGCACGCAGCAGCGGCCATTGACCGTACAGCTGCCGGTCAGCGCTGGCTTGGCTTCGGGATCGGCCGCCTTGACCGGAGCCTTCGCCACCCTGTGCCAAGCCATCGGATCGCCGTCAGCGTCGCGGGCGAACAGTCCGTCATCGGCCGTACCCGGCTCCTGGATCACGAGCACAGCGGCGTTGGTGTAGCGCAGCAGATAATCGAGATCGACGCGGCCGGCCTTCAGCAATTCGTGCACGAGGGCGAGCACGAACAGTCCGTCCGTCCCTGGCCGGATGCCGATCCAGTCGTCGGCGATCGCGTTGTAGCCGGTGCGGCACGGGTTGACCGACACCACCTTGGCGCCGCGCGCCTTGAGCTTGCCGAGGCCGATCTTGATCGGATTGGAATCATGGTCCTCGGCGACGCCGAACAACATGAAGTATTTCGTGTTGTCCCAGTCGGGCTCGCCGAACTCCCAGAACGAGCCGCCGATCGTGTAGAGGCCGCCTGCCGCCATGTTGACCGAGCAGAAGCCGCCATGGGCGGCGAAGTTCGGTGTGCCGAACCGGCTCGCCCACCAGCCGGTCAGCGATTGCGACTGGTCGCGTCCGGTGAAGAAGGCGAGTTTCTTCGGGTCGGTGCGGCGGATCGCCGACAGCCGCTCGGTGGCGATGGTGAGCGCTTCGCCCCATTCGATCTCGCTGAATTCGCCGGTGCCGCGCGGACCGGTGCGCAGGAGCGGCTTGCTCAGCCGCGCCGGGCTGTAATGCTGCATGATGCCGGCGCTGCCCTTGCCGCAGATCACGCCGCGGTTCACCGGGTGGTCCTTGTTGCCGTTGATGTAGCGCACCTTGCCGTCCTTGATGTGGACGTCGATGCCGCAGCGGCAGGCGCACATGTAGCAGGTGGTCTTGGCGATGCTGTCGAAGACGCTTGGCGAGGTGTCGACGCCGTCGCCTTCGTCCGGCGCTTGGCTGTCGGCCAGTGGCCGCTGGGAGGGTGCGGAGTTGGCGCCGCGCGGCTCAGTTGAGCTCATGATCCGCGAACGCTCTTGCTGACCGCCATCCTGGCTTTCGTCTTCGGTCCCGGGCCGCGCATATAGTGGAGCTCGGGATGGTAGCGCTCGCCGGCCAACTGGCGCCTCAGCCGGCGGCTCCAATGCGCGAAAAGGGATTTAAAGCGCCCGATCATTTCCAACCTTGGCGGTGAAGAAGCCAAATTTTTCCAACTTCCGGTAAAAACTTAGAACAAAGCAATTGATCCGTCTAACAAGCGGCTCTTGTAATTCCGATCGATTTTGCTTCTTAGTTGGCCATGACCCTCGACCAGTTGCGCATCTTCGTCGCCGTCGCCGAGCACGGCCACATGACCAAGGCGGCCGAGCTGCTCGGCATCTCGCAATCCGCCGCCTCGGCCGCCATCCGCGCGCTCGAAAGCCAGCATGGCGTGCGCCTGTTCAACCGGGTCGGGCGCAACATCGAGCTTGCGCAGACCGGCCATCGGTTCCTGCCCGAGGCCAAGGCGGTGCTGGAGCGGGCGGCTGCCGCCCACAATGTGCTGGAGCATGTCTCGCAGACCGTCACCGGCAGTCTGTCGATCGCGGCGAGCCAGACCATCGCCAGCTATTGGCTGCCGCGGCGCCTGGCATCCTTCCACGAGGCCTATCCGGCGGTGCGGCTCAGCGTGACGATCGGCAACACAAGGCAGGTGGAGACCAATGTGCTGGACGGCCGGGCCGATTTCGGGCTGGTCGAGGGGCGCACCGAGTCCGACATCTTGCGGCGCGCCACGGTCGACGAGGATCGCATGATGCTGGTCGTGGCGCGCTCGCACCCCGAGCTTCCGATGACCCCGGCGGCAAATCTCGACATCAGGGCATTGCGCTGGATCATCAGGGAAGGCGGGTCGGGCACACGCGAGGCGCTGGAGGATTTCGCGCGCGGTGAAGGCGTTTCGCCGGGGGAGCTGCAGATATTCCTGGTCCTGCCAAGCAACGAGGCCGTGCGTCAGGCGGTGGAGGCCGGCGCCGGCGCCACCATCATCTCGGAGCTCGTCGTCGCGCGCTCCCTGGCGGAGGGCAGCCTGAGGTCCGTGCCGGTCGATCTGCCGAAGCGCGATTTCGCCATGATCACCCATCGCGACCGGCAGGCGAGCCTCGCCCAGATGGCGCTCAAGGCGCATCTCACAGGCAAGGCGGATGCTGGAAAGGGCTAGGGAAACGGCCTCAGGCGAATTTGCGCCGCGCATCCAGCGCCAGGCCGAGCCCGACCGAGCCGAACATGTCGCCTTCGATGACGGAGGCCTGCGGCACCAGTGAGAGGATCCGCCGCTTTGCCAGCGGGATCGCCGTCGAACCGCCGGTGAGGAACACGGCGGTGATGGCGGAAGCGGAAACGCCGGCGTCGGCGATCGTCTGCTTGACCGTCGCGGTCACCCGTTCGATGTCTGCACTAATCGTGTCCTCGAGGCCCGCGCGCGTGATCGCGGCCGCGAAGCGCGCGCCCGGCAGCGACACTTTCACCTCGGCCGAAGACTGGTCGGTCAGCGCGATCTTGGCCCGTTCGACCAGGCCGGCCATCGCATGCCCGTAACGATGCTCGACGATGTGGATGAAGCGGTCGACGAGGTCGGCGCGCTCGGCCTCGAAGCGGATCTGCTTCAGATCCGACATCGCCTTGGCGGTGTAGACGAGGTTGATGCGCTGCCAGGTCGCCAGATCGATGAAATAGCTTGCCGGCAGATTGCGCTTGCCGTCCTTGGTCGGCGTCAGGTAGCCGAGCTCGGGCATGACATGGGCGATGCTGAGCAGCCGGTCGAAGTCCGTGCCGCCGATATGGATGCCGCGATTGGCGAGGATATCGCCCTTGCGGTCGTCCGAGCGGGCGCGCTCCGGCGAGACGCGCACGACCGAGAAGTCGGAGGTGCCGCCCCGCCCATGTCGACGATCAGCGCCAGCTCTTCGCGGGCGACGTTCTGTTCGTAGTCGAGCGCCGCCGCGATCGGCTCGAACTGGAAGGCGATATGCTTGAAGCCTTGCGCGCGGGCGGCCTTTTCGAGCTCGCCCTCGGCTTTCGCGTCGGCTTCGGCATCATCATCGACAAATTGCACGGGACGGCCAAGGACGACACGTTCGACCGAGCCGCCGGCATCCTCTTCCAGCCGCTTCTTCAAATGGCTGATGAAGAACCCGATGATGTCGACGAAGCCGATCAGGCGCGCTTTGATGCGCGTCTTCTCGTTCGCGAGCGAACTGCCGAGCACGCTTTTCAGCGAACGCATCAGCCGGCCTTCGACGCTGTCTGTGTAGTCGGCGATCGCGCGCCTGCCGAAATAGGTATGGCCGTCCTCGAAGTTGAAGAAAACGGCGCTTGGCAAGGTGGGCTGCTCGCCCTCCAGCGCCACCAGTCGGGCGCGGCCGTTGCGGATCACGCCCACCGTGGAATTGGACGTGCCGAAATCGATGCCGCCGAATGCTGATTGCATCGCAGCCTCCTGTCATTGCTTCGCGGCAGCGGATCGCCGGCGTCGGAAAAACGCGCCGTCATCCGGATGGCCGGACCGCTCTGCCGAAATGATTGTGCGTTGGTTGCCCGTGAGGCGGGAAGCGGCGGTCTACCGCAAGATTGCGGAGAGGGGAACCCCTCTTGTCCTCAATCCCTGCGGAAGACGAGCCGCCCGAGCCAGCCGGTGAGCATGGCGAGCGACACGGCGAACACGCCGTAGAGGAAGGAATAGTCGTGCGCGACACGGAAGATCGACTGCTCGAAGCCGGACTTGCGGATTTCGAGCTGGGCCGAGCTTTCCTTCACGAACATGCCGCTCTTGAACAGGAAGGCGCGCGCCTTGTGCGTGCCGACCGGGATGTTGGGCGCGAGGCGGACGGTAGCGCGGAACAGGTTCTGCGACAGGAACTGCACGCCGCCGACATTCTCGCTGTAGAGGCCGGTCGCGGCCTTGCGCTCGCGAAGCGCCGCGGTGAATTCCTCGATCGTCGCCGGGCTGTCGCCGGGCTCGGCCGGTTGCATGTAAAGGTTGGAAGCGCCGAGCGACAGCTGCTTGTAGCTGTTCGGCTCGGTGATGTCCTGCAGCGGGCGGGTCGTCGCCACCGAATAGGACACCGGCACGTTCTCGAATGTCTCCGATTCCAGATTGACCCAGACGCCGAGCACCCTGTCCTTGCGGCGCACGACGACGGGGCGGTCGGGACCCTCCAGCACGACGATGACATCGTAGCGTCCCTGGCGCGCAACCAGCGGATCGGGATTTTCCAGCGAGCCGAAGATGGTGAGGTCGGCGCCGGAAAAACCGGCGGTAATCGAAATGGCGTCGGTCGACAGGCCGATCTGGATGCTTTCGGCCGCCGGCGGCGTCTGTGCCGCCGCCGGCAGTGCTGCGGCAGCGAGCGACAGGAAGGAGATGGCTGCGAACGCTCTCAATCCCGCCATCAGTTCAGGCCCGCAGCGGAGAGCGAGTAGAGATTGGGCGGGGTGACGAAAAGGTCGATGGCCAGGCGGATGGCGACCGATAGCACCAGCAGCGCCAGCAGCGCCCGCAACTGCTCGCCGCGCAGCCTCTGGCCGGCCTTGGCGCCGTATTGCGCGCCGGCGACGCCGCCGGCCATCAAGAGGAAGGCGAGGATAACATCGACGGTCTGGTTGGTCGTGGCATGCACCAGCGTGGTGTAGGCCGAGGTGAAGATGATCTGGAACAGCGAGGTACCGATAACGACATTGGTCGGCACCTTGAGCAGGTAGATCAGGGCCGGCACCATGATGAAGCCGCCGCCGACGCCCATGATCGAGGACAGGAAGCCGATGGCGGCGCCGAGGCCGAGCACCGGGATGACGCTGACGAACAGCTTCGAGGCGCGGAAGCGCATCTTGAACGGCAGCCGGTGGATCCAGTTGTGCTGGCCGGATTTCTTCAGCACAGGCGCGGCGCCGCTGCGCGTGGCGCGCAGCGCGTTGACGCTTTCGACCAGCATCAGCCCGCCGACGGTGCCGAGCAGCGCAACATAGAGCAGCGAGATGAAGAGATCCAACTGCCCGAGCCGGCGCAACAGCGCAAACACAAAGATGCCGGCGGTCGAGCCGACGATGCCGCCGGCCAGAAGCACGCCGCCAAGCTTGAAGTCGAGCGTGCCGCGCTTGAAGTGCGACAGCGCGCCGGAGAAGGAGGAGGCTATCACCTGGTTGGCCCCGGTGGCCACCGCGATCGCCGGCGGGATGTTGTAGAAGATCAAGAGCGGCGTGATCAGGAAGCCGCCGCCGACGCCGAACATGCCCGACAGGAAACCCACCGCCGCGCCCATCGCCAGCAGCACGAAGACGTTGACGGAAATTTCCGCGATCGGGAGATAGATGCCCACCCGTCTGTCTCGATTGGTTTGCCTGTCGGCGAATGCCGCCGTCCCCGGCAGTTTCGCACCGAAAAGCCAATTTTTTCTTGCGCCGACGCGGCGGCGGGGTCAACCCCGCCACCGCGCCGAAACAAAAACCATCTCAATCAGTTAACAGGCAAATCTGTGGCAAGGCGTCGCGGAAGCGACGCGCCTGCCGTTATTTGCGCGCGAGCAGTGCCTTGACGAGCGGTGCGTCGATCTCGCCGGTCGGCTTCATCTTGTTGTCGGTCTGGAAGGCCATGATGGCGTTCTTGGTCTTGTCGCCCATCACGCCGTCGGCGCCGCCGGCATCATAGCCGTTCTTGTTGAGGATCAGCTGGATGTTCTTCACCGCCTTCTTCATGTCGATGCTGGCGGTGGTCTGCGGCGTGCTATCCTGCCAGGATTCCGGGATGTCGGCCGAGTTGATGGCGGCATTTAGCGGCTTTGCTTTCCACAGTTCCGTGGCGGCGCGGGCCTGCTCGAGCTGCTCGGGCCTGAGCGCATTGGCGATCTCGTCGCGCTTGGCCGCGGCATCCTTGTCGCCGGTCTTGGCGACGAGGGCGAACCATTTGTAGGATTCCTCCAGGTTCTGCTTCATGCCGACGCCCTTGGCCGAAAGGATGCCGAGATTGAACTGGCTGTCCTTGACGCCGAGGTCGGCGGCCTCCTGGAACCAGTGCGCCGCCGATTCATTGTCGGTCACGCCGTCCGCCGCCATGGCGAACAGCACAGCCAGATTGTGCATGGCGCTGGCGTTGCCCTGTTCCGCCGCGAGCTGGTAGTAGGTCTTGGCCTTCTTGATGTCGCGCGCGACGCCGATGCCCTTCTCATAAAAATTGCCGATGCGGTATTCGGCCGGCGCGAAGCCCAGCTCGGCGGCCTTCTCGTACCATTTGGCGGCCGCCGTCATGTCTTCCTTGACGCCGCGCGATTCCGCATAGCGCGAACCGATCTCGAACAGCGCTTTTGCCTCGCCATTGGCGGCCGCGTCGCGCAGCGCCACCGGGCCGATATCGGTCGGGATATCGATCTTGACGGCCGACATCGCGGTCTGGCTGCCGGCCGGCGGGACGGTGCCCGTCGTGTCGGCAGACGTGGTTGCCGCCGTGCTGGCCGCCGGCATTCCGGCAGCCGGCACGCTGGGCACAGGCTGCGCATCCGCGTCCGTGTGCATGGCCGGCGCGTTCACGGCCGGACCTGCCGGCTCGGACGGCATGGTCGAAGCCATCGGCGCAGGCTGGGCTGGCGCGGAAAGAGCCGCCAGAGCAGGCGCCGGTTCGGCTGGCGCGGCGGCGGGAATCTCGGGACCGGACGGTCGAGCGGCGGCTTGTGGCGCCGGATCGTCCTTCGATGGCGCGGCCGGCCTGACGACACGCTCCGGCCCGCTCTCGGACTTCGCCGCGTTCGCGCCGGCCTTGGGCGCGCCGGCATTGAGCGACGCGGTATCGACCGACTGCGTGGAGGTGATCGGCGCGACGTCGTTGCTGGCGACCGGCGCTGGATCGGAGAAGAAGGCCTTGCCGAGTTGCAGGCCGGCCAGCGCCATCATGATCGCGGCGGCCGCCATCAGGATCGGCTTGCGCCGCGCCTTGAGCAGATCGCCGATTCTGAGTGCCTTCACCGGACCGGTCATCGTCGACTGCCGCTTCAGCGCGTCGGCTTCCGCCGCAGCCGCCTGCGCCGCGCGGCGGGCGGCCGCGATGAAATCGGACTTGGCGGCGTCGGTCTCGCCGCGCTTGGCCGGCTGGCCGCCGCGCTCGTCGCGCACACGCTTCATGATGGCGTTGAGGTCCGGCGCACCGGAGCCCGGCTCCAGCGGCCGGTTGGCCGCTCTGGGATCGAGCGGTTCGTCGATGTCGACCGTCGGAACGTCGCCGGCCGGCGCCGAGCCGGCAAGCGGTGGCGTGTCCTCGTCCTTCTTACCCCTGATGGCGCGCGCCAGTCCGCTGAACACCGACTTCTTGCGGCCGGTCTGCTCCGTCTTCTCGCCAACCGCGTCCGACCCGAGCGCGGCCATGGCGGCGGCAGCCGCGGCCTCGGCGGGCGTGCGAGAGGCAGGTTCGCCACGCGTAACAGGTTCGCTTCTCGTAACAGGTTCTCCCCGTGCAAACAGCTCGCTTCTCGCAACCGGCTCGTTGCGCAGGATGGAAGCGGCGCGCACGTCGAGATCGGCGATGTCTCCGGCCAAGGGCAGCGGCTGGTCGATATCCATCGACGGCGCGTCCTGCACAGCGATCTTGCCGGCACGGGCGGCCCGCTTGCCGCCAGGCTGCGGATCGATAAGTTCGCTGACCGCTTCGCTGGGCTCGTCGGCCTCCAGGGAGCCGAGCCGGTCGACGATCTTGAGCAGCGTGTCGTGTATCGCCTCGAAGGTCCGCGAATTGCGCTCGTCGGAACGGCGGGTGAGCGCTTCGAGCGTCTTCAGGTCCTGGGCGAGGCCGCTCACGGCGACGGCGTTGGCGGCAGCCGTGCTGGAACTCGACTCGGCCAGCGACCTGACGGCATTTTCCGCCGCTTCTCGCGCAACGCTGAGGATGGAATCGCGCGTGCCGGCAAGCGACTTCTCGATCTCGTTGAGGCGCGGGCTGATGTCCTCGAAGTCGGGCAGCCGCGCGCTCGGCTTCGACAGATGCGCCGAAAGGGCCGTCACTTGCGACTCCAGGCTGCGGATCAGTGCCGGATCGATGCCGGCGACCTGCGCCGCGGACGATTCCAGCCGGCTGGAGATGTCCTCGAGCCGGCTTTCCAGGCCGCGGATCGCCAATTCGTTGGCGGGATCGGGCGCGCGTGTCTCGATGCGCTTGGCAAGCGCGGTGAAGCGGGCGTCGATCGCCTCCATAATGCCGGCGCCGTCGTCCTGCCGCATGCGCTGGTCGAGCCTGTCGGCGACTTCGTCCAGCCGCCGCTCGAGGTCGCGGAACAGTATGTTGCCCTGCTCGATCGCATCGCCCTGGCGGCGCTCGAGCAGCGTGGACAGCGCGTCGAAGCGCTGTTCCAGGCCCTGGAAGATATGGTCGGCGTCGGGCATCACCGGCGCGCGGTCTATTTTGTCGGTGATTAAAGCGATCTGCCTGCCCAGACGCTCCATCGCCTGCTCCGGCAGGTTGGTGCGTCCGGCGAGCTCGTCCACCCGGCTGGACAGAAGGTTGAGGCGGTCGATGACCTCGGCGCCGGGACGCGACTGCGCGACCTCCTCGATCTGCTGCGCCAGCGAGGCGATCCGCTTCTCGATGCGGCCGAAGGTTTCCGGATCGAAGGCATTGGCCTGCACGGCCACCGTCGAGGCGACGATGGCGCGCGATATCTCGTCCAGCCGCTCGTCGATCATGGCAAGCGTCTCGCCGCCGCGCATCGTCTGCTGGCTGGCAAAACGTTCGACCGCGCCGGCAAGGGTGCGCAACTTTTCCTCCAGCGAGGCGAGCGAAAGCGACTGCGGCAGGTTGTTGACCGCGCTGCTGATCTGTTCGAGCCGGTCGGTGAGTGCCGAAAGGTTGGGCCCTTCGGCGCGCTGGCGCTGGTCGGCGTCGACGCGATCCTCGAAGGCGCTCCAGCGGCGGTCGAAATCGTCCCAGCGGCGGTCGACGGCCCGCACGCTTTTATCGACGGCCTGCACGCTTTCCTCGCGCGCCAGCGTGTCGAGCGCTGCCTTGACCTGTTCCAGCTCGAGCCGCAGCAGGTTGACGCTGCGGTCGTCGCTCTTTTCGGCAAGCGTGTGGATGGCGCCGGAAAGCCGCTCGACCTCAAGGCCGAGCTCGGCGCTGCTCTTGTCGGCGGGGGCGCCATGCTGGCTGCCCGCCTGCATGGCGCGATCGATATCCTGGCGCAGCGCGTCGAATTCGCGCTGCAGGCCGGCGGTCATCTGATGGCGCAACTCCTCGCGCAGCCCGCGCAATTCGACCGCGATCTTGCCCACCATCGCGACGCCATCCTCCTGTCCGCGCACCCGATCGATGTCGCGGGCAATGGCCTGATAGTTGGGGCCGAAGTCGGAAGCGGCCGGCGGGTTTTGCGGCCCCCGGCTTTGCGATCCCCGATTTTGTTCCCTCTGCGTGGCGTAGGGGTCCTCGTACCAGCGGGGCGAACCATAAGGTTGCGCGGCGGCATAGCGCGGCTCGGCGGCGGGCCGACGCGGATCGGGGCGCTCGGGCATGTCGGTGTGGGTCCGTTCCAGCCGCTGCTCCAGCGTTTCGAGCGAGCGGTTCAGATCCTCCAGCGAGGTGTGCGGCCGGCGTTGCCTGCCGGCGTTGAGTGTATCGAGATAGGACCGCTTGCTGTTCATCGATGCGCCCGTGTTCAGAATGACCGGCCGAGGCCGGTTTCCCAAAGTCCTGCCGGGAACGAAGGCGTCCGCGCGGTTTAGCTGCGGAGGAAGACGGGCTTCCCGGGTTCTTACCCGCGCTTCGAAAAACCGTGAAAAATTCGCTACAGGATAAACACGGGTGACCGACATGCGCACATTTCGCCCAACGTGGTAAACAACGCGTTAACCTTTCTACCTTTTTTAAGTTTTTAGTGCGCAAGCAGCTCAAATGCCAAGTGCTTGAAATGACTACATTTTTTGCTTGCAGGCCCCGCTGAGCGGCGTTAACTTTTTTGCGATCCGGTAGCTGGAATACCCGTTTCTGGATCCATGAAGTTTATTCGTTCGTGAAAGGTTCACATCACCATGGGGTCCTCACAACCGCGTACCCGCAGCCAATTCGGTCCGAAGGCTGACAAGAACAAAATCAAACTCAGCCAGAAGGTGGTCGATGCTCTTGCCGCGCCCGATCCATCGGGCAAGCAGAGGCTCTATTAGGACAGCGAAACGCACGGGCTAGCGGTCCAGGTATCGGGGACGACAACCGACAAACGCTACGTCGTCAGGATGAAAATGCCGTGGCTTGAACAGGTCAATATCGTGCTCGGCAAATGCGCGCTGCTGTCATACGAGAAAGCCCGCATCGATGCCCTGGAGCGGATGGCCGAACTCGCCAGGGGGCAGGTCCCGGCCAAGAGCAAGCGAATTGGCAACGTCGTCATGGCTGTTCGGGGCGTGATCGATGGAATCTTTGCCGCTTCTCGTTGTCCGGCGCTCTAGGTTCTGCAGTTGGAGCAGGAGGCGCGTGTGCTTCAGCAGTTCCACCTGACGGCTGTTCACAAGCGGCAGAAGGCGCTGGTAGAGCTCGGACTTGGGTCGCGCAGCTTGCAGGTAGGTGATGCCGAACTTTTTGAACATTTCAACCGGCCAGATGCCGGCGTAATGGTCGCCTTGCTTGGCGGTGTCTGCCTGCCTGTGTGATGGCGGAAGACCGCAAGCTGCTCATCATTCAAGGGGAGCGCGAAGAAAGCGGCGAGGAAGATCAGCCAGCGTTGCCAAGTCGCCATATCCCGAAACCATTGGGCGAAAAGCTTGGTGTCGTGGACCGCTTCAAGAATATTCACAATGTAGGCTCCGCGAACAGCAAGTATAACGCGCTAAGCGGATGACGTAAAACGCCACGAATATTGGTTTAAGGTGTGTCGTGAATATCAGGGGTGCTTCTGCAATGCCGCCCCGGTGGGAACTTCATCCGCCGTCCAAGGTGGTCGGAGGCGGCGGAACCATTCCACCACCTGCGGGTTTCGGTCTTGAGGGCCAATGCGAGCTTGAAAGGGGAAACCCTAATTGTGCCCGAGTTTCACAAAAAAGAGCAGGTACCAGCCAGAGCCTTCCGCTGGCTGATCCGCAGGGACGAAAATCGCACGCAATTGCGCCAGCTCTTGCACCTGAAAGTCGATTCAGAGCTGCCGGCTTCGCATGCTGCATTGCTGGACGAACTCGACCGGCGAGAGCGCGAGGACGCCGGCAGTCGTCGCTAGGCGGTGGTGGTCAGTTGTTGGGCAGCAGCATGCCCGCTTCCTCAGCGGCGGCTTCAAAGGCTGCTCGGACTTCTTTCGGCGGGGTTTTGCCCTCCATCGCCGCGATGCAGAGTTCGACCGCGGCTTGCCACTTTTCTCCGCCACGCCTGGGCCATTTCAGCAGTTGCTCGGCTGCTCCCTCGACGTGGTTGACGCCATACCGCATGCCGACCTGATCTGTCTTGACGTAGACCGGCGGATCGAACCAGTGGAGCGCCATCTATTCGTGGCTGTCGAAGCAGACGAATAACCCACGGCCCGTCGCGACTTCCACGATGTCGGCAGTCAGTTCCTCGTCGGTAACGCTTGGATAGGGGTCAAGATCGCGTATCGACTGGATCGCCGACTTGACCGATATGATGTCACCGGATCGCGCATTCTGGAGAATAGATTCCAGAAGCTGCTCAGCCGAGGCGGGTCTTGCCGCCCACTTGGCCACACTCATTGAAGTGCCTCCCAACGCTGGCACTTGTGAGCTTACGCTTGTCGCGACACAAGGGGAAAGAATCGGCGGCCGATGGGGATCAGCGGTGGGGATTCACCGTCCACGTATTAAGCCCGACGCGATGAGGGTCCGCGCCGGGCTCGTTGCGAAAGACGGTCCTTGGACCGGTCCAACTAGAGACAATACTCCAGGTAGAGATTGGTTCCCTGCCGGTTGCAGAGAGCGGTGTCCGTGAAATCTCTGGGTCGTGTCCCATCAGGTGGTGTAGCTCGGCGGTTACGAAGCCGCTCGCGAGCGCGCCGTTAGTAGCGCTGTAGCGAGTGAGCGGTGTGTCGGTGGTCATCGGCGCTTTCCGGTAGGGTTTGTGTCCCAGTAGGTCACAGTGCCCATTTCTGATGCTGCCGCGCCGCCTTCACCAGCGTGTTCCATCGCGACCCGTTCTTGATCCAGATGTCGCCTCCGATGACGCCGCCGTGCCACTTGATGCCGCTGCTAAAGGGCTCACCGTGGTATTGGATCAAGCCGATGTCGCGGATGAGGACTTCCTCTGTATCTTGCCTCATGACCGCTACTCCGCAGCTTCAACCTTGTCGGCCCAAGCAGCTTCTGCCACCTTCGCATTCTGTTCAGCGGTCTCGATGGCTTCACGCTCTGCAGCAATGTCGTCGGGATCAACGGTATGTTCGGCAATCCATTCGCGCAGGAGCGCAACCGGATACCGGATCAGTCCGTTGTCCTTCACAAATTTCGCGCCGTATCCATAGAGCCGGCCGCAATCGAGCCAATTGTCGGAACAGCCAAATCACGCGCCCTGCTTCCGAGATGCGTAAGCTCATCTCATCAGGCATCGGCGCGAGGAGCGCCTTGATTGTTTCTGCTCGGAGTAGGATGTGATGATAGGTGCGAGGTTTCCGCATTCGCTGCTCCTGGATTGGGTGGGAAGCAGCGCGCACAGGAAGAAAGGGGCATCGCTGCTTTTTCCTTTCGGCCGATTGCGAGTATTTTAAACGCAAAACTATCGCAGCCGCAAGCGTTAAAATTGCTGTTCGTATAACCCATTGAAGTGGCTAGGAGCCTGTAAAGCAGAAAAATGGGTCGCGTAGAATAATATTCTAATGGATTATGCGAAACACCATGAAGTTTATTGACGCGGGTTTATTCGCTGCAACCCTTGGAGTCCTGAGGTTTCTACTTGGAGCTTACTAAACAAGGCGTTAACCAAGCTTAAGAAGTCGCGCATAAATCCCGAGCCGCCTGACGGGTGTGACATCCGGGTGCGGCATTAAGTTCCGTTCCGACAACGCCCTTGCGTCAGGTGCCGGCTGTCGTTATAGAATTGACGTAAACGTAAAAGGTGCGAAGCCGTGCCTCTTGCGATTGATTTGTCGAAACCACGATTGGAAGCACGCCCCCGCTTCCACTCAGGCGACGCTCGGTCCGTGACCGCGACGCCATCAGGGGAAAGCCAGTGACCATGAAACTTGTTTCGCCCGGCGAAGCCGCAGCCAATAGCAACGACATACCGGCCGAGGCCGGTGAAGAACTCGTCCGCATCGGCGAGATGGCCAAGAAATATGGCGTGACCTTGCGCACGCTGCGTTTCTATGAGGACAAGGGCCTGCTCAATCCGAAGCGCGACGGCTCGACCCGTCTCTATACGCGCCGCGACAAGGCCCGGCTGAAGCTGATCCTGCTCGGCCGCAAGGTCGGGTTCTCGCTGCGCGACGTCAAGCAGATGATGGACCTTTATGATCCGAGCGGCTCCAATACCAAGCAGTTGCGGCTGGCGCTCGACAAGTCGGAGAAGCAGCTCGCCCGCCTGCAGAAGCAGCGGGCGCTGATCGAGGACGCTATCAACGAGCTGAGCAATTCGATGACGGTCGTTCGCCAGATGCTGACCGAGCGGGCCGCGCCGCAGGCAAGCGCCGCCGGCTGATCGCTGAATCGCTCTAGCGGGGACGATCCCAGACACAGAGCCGCGTGGCCATGGCCGCGCGGCTTTTTTGTTGCCCCTGGTACCCTGCGCTCACCAAAATTTCCCGGCTGCGACAAGATTTGACGTTTACGCAAACGTCAACTTTTGCTATCGGGGCATCGACATTGGCTCGGCCTCCCGTCCGGACCTGGATCGGGAACTTGCCGGCTGGCCAGGACCGCAAGGGTGGAGGAAGGCATGACGATCTACAGGGCGCCCGTCCAGGACACGCTGTTCGTGCTCAACGACGTGCTCGGCTATCAGCGCTATTCCAATCTTCCAGGCTTCTCGGACGCCACGCCCGACGTGGTCGAGGCGATCCTCGCCGAAGGCGCCAAGCTTGCCGAAAACGTCATGCATCCGCTGAACCGTATCGGCGACATGGAAGGCTGCATGCGCCATGACGACGGTTCGGTGACCACGCCCAAGGGCTTCAAGGAGGCTTTCGACCAGTATCGCGAAGGCGGCTGGATGGGGCTGGCGGCGCCCGCCGAGTTCGGCGGCCAAGGCCTGCCCTACACGGTCCACCAGGCCGTTTCCGAATACATGGTCTCAGCCAACATGGCGCTCATGATGTATCCCGGCCTGACGCAGGGCGCGATCGCCGCCATCATCACCCATGGCACCGACGGGCAGAAGGCGGCCTGGCTACCCAAAATGGTCGAGGGCGTCTGGACCGGCACCATGAACCTCACCGAGCCGCATTGCGGCACCGATCTCGGCCTGCTGCGCACCAAGGCGGTGCCCAACGGCGACGGCAGCTACAAGATTTCCGGCCAGAAGATCTTCATCTCCGCTGGCGAGCACGACATGGCCGACAACATCGTCCATCTGGTGCTGGCCCGCGTCGAGGGCGCGCCGGAAGGCGTGAAGGGCATCTCGCTGTTCATCGTGCCGAAGTTCAAGCTCGATGCGTCGGGCAATGTCGGCGAGCGCAACACCGTCTCCTGCGGCTCGATCGAGGAGAAGATGGGCATCCACGGCAACTCGACCTGCGTCATGAACTATGACGAGGCCGAGGGCGCCCTGCTCGGCGAGTTGAACGGCGGCCTGAAGGCTATGTTCACGATGATGAACGAAGCCCGCCTGGGCGTCGGCCTGCAGGGGCTTTCGCTCTCCGAGATTGCCTACCAGAACGCGGTCGCCTACGCCAAGGACCGCCTTCAGGGACGGTCGCTGTCGGGCGTCAAGGCGCCGGACAGGAAGGCCGACCCGATCATCGTCCATCCCGACATCCGCCGCTCGCTGATGACCATGAAGGCGTTCAACGAGGGCGGCCGCGCGCTGGCGCTGTGGACGGCGATCAAGTCGGACGTCGCGCATCGCGCGAGCGACGACAAGGACCGCCAGGCGGCCGACGACTACACCGGCCTGATGACGCCGGTGGTCAAGGGCGTGCTCACCGACAAGGGCTTCGACCACGCGGTGATGGCGCAGCAGGTGTTCGGCGGCCACGGCTACATTGAAGAGCACGGCATGAGCCAGTTCGTGCGCGATGCCCGCATCGCCATGATCTATGAGGGCGCCAACGGCATCCAGGCGCTCGACCTCGTCGGCCGCAAGCTGGCGCAGAATGGCGGCCGCGCCGTGCAGGCTTTCTTCAAGGAAGTCGGCGAGTTCTGCGAGGAGAACCGTGCCAACGAGAAGATGGCGCCCTTCACCAAGGCGCTGAAGAAGGGCCTCAACGATCTGCAGGCGGCGACGATGTGGCTCGTGCAGAACGGCATGGCCAAGCCCGACAATGCGGGCGCGGCCTCGACCGACTATATGCATCTCTTCGGCCTCGTGGCGCTAGGCTACATGTGGGGCGAGATGGCCAAGGCCGCGCAAACGAAGCTCGCGGAAGGCGCCGATGGGGCCGCGTCGTTCTACGACGGCAAGCTGGTGACGGCGCGCTTCTTCATGGAGCGGATCATGCCGGAAACGGCGACGCGGCTTGCCCGCATCTCCAGTGGCGCGGATACGCTAATGGCGCTGCCGGCGGAAGCGTTCTAGGTTTGGCGGGCCGGCAAAGCCGGCCCACAATTGTCGGAACGCGGAGGAAATCGTGGCGACCAATCCAGCCGAAGTTCTTGGCCTGCCGAAGCCCGCCTGGGCGGCGGACGAGGTCGGCATGCTCTACGACATGGCGACCCGCTTCATGTCGGAGGAGATCGCGCCGCGCTACGACGAATTCGAGAAGAACGAGATGTTCGACCGTGAGAGCTGGCTGAAGGCGGGCGCCGCCGGTTTGCTTTGCGCGTCCATGCCGGAAAAATACGGCGGCTCGGGCGGCACCTTCGCGCATGAGAGCGCCATCATCGAGGCGATCGGCCATGTCGGCGTCGACGGCTTCGGCATCGGCCTGCACAATTCGATCGTCGCCCCTTACATCCTGCATTACGGCTCCGAGGAGCAGAAAGAGAAGTGGCTGCCGAAGCTGGCGACCGGCGAGCTGATCGGCGCCATCGCCATGACCGAGCCCGGCGCCGGTTCCGACCTGCAGGGCGTCAAGACGCGCGCCGAGAAGGACGGCAACCATTACAAGATCAACGGCTCCAAGACCTTCATCACCAACGGCCAGCTCGCCAATCTGATCATCGTCGTCACCAAGACCGATCCTGAAAAGGGCGCCAAGGGCACCTCGCTGATCGTCGTCGAGACCGACGAGGTCGAAGGCTTCGAGCGCGGCCGCAACCTCGACAAGATCGGCCTCAAGGCCAACGACACGTCCGAGCTGTTCTTCAACGACGTGCGCGTGCCGACCTCGAACCTGCTTGGTCACGAGGAAGGCAAGGGCTTCGTCCAACTGATGCAGCAATTGCCGCAGGAGCGGCTGCAGATCGGCACCGGGGCGATCGCCATGATCGAGCGGGCACTGGCTCTCACCATCGATTACGTCAAGGAGCGCAAGGCCTTCGGCAAGGCGATCATCGATTTCCAGAACACCCAGTTCAAGCTCGCCGAGCTGAAGACTGAAGCAACCATCGGCCGCGTCTTCTACAACGACTGCGTCGCCCGCCACATCAATGGCGGCCTCGACCCGGTCACGGCCTCGATGGCCAAGTACTGGCTCAGCGACCTGCAGGGCAAAGTCGTCGACGAATGCCTTCAACTGCATGGCGGCTATGGCTACATGAATGAATATCCGATCGCCCGCATGTACCGCGACGCCCGCGTCCAGCGCATCTACGGCGGCACCAACGAGATCATGAAATTGCTGATCGGGCGCTCTCTCTGAGCGGCGCGACCGGCAAACCCAAGGAGCAGAAAAATGGCCGAAGCTTACGTCTATGACGCCGTGCGCACGCCGCGCGGCAGGGGCAAGAAGGATGGCTCGCTGCACGAGGTACCGGCGGTGCGGCTCGCGGCGAAGGCGCTCGAGGCCTTGCGCGACCGCAACGGGCTCGACACCGGCAATGTCGACGACATCATCTTCGGCTGCGTCGATCCGGTCGGCGAGGCGGGCTCGGTCATTCCGCGCGCCGCCGCCTTCGAGGCCGGCTACGACACCAAAGCGCCGGGCATGCAGATCTCGCGCTTCTGCGCCTCGGGTCTCGACGCCATCAATTTCGGCGCCGCCAAGATCGCGCAAGGCGCCGACGAGATCGTCATCGCCGGCGGCGTCGAATCCATGTCGCGCGTCGGCATGGGCATGTCCGGCGGTTCATGGTTCATGGACCCGTCCGTCGGCCTGCCCGGCTGGTTCGTACCGCAGGGCATCTCGGCCGACCTGATCGCCACCAAGTACGGCTTCAGCCGCGACGATGTCGATGCCTACGCCGTCGAGAGCCAGAAGCGCGCCTTCAAGGCTTGGGACGAGGGCCGCTTCAAGAATTCGGTGATCCCGATCAAGGACCAGAACGGCCTCACCATCCTCGATCATGACGAGCACATGCGGCCTTCGACAGACATGCAGTCGCTGGCCTCGCTCAACCCGTCCTTCGTCATGCCGGGCGAGATGGGCGGCTTCGATGCGGTGGCCGTGCAGAAGCATCCGGAAGTCGAGGAAGTGAACCACGTCCACCATGCCGGCAACTCGTCCGGCATCGTCGACGGCGCCGCCGCCGTGCTGCTGGGCTCCAAGAAGGCCGGAAAGGCGATGGGGCTGAAGCCGCGCGCCCGCATCCGCGCCTTCGCCAATATCGGCTCCGAGCCGGTGCTGATGCTGACCGGCCCGGTCGACGTCACCGAGAAGCTTCTGAAGCGCGCCAAGATGAAACTGTCGGATATCGATTTGTTCGAGCTCAACGAGGCCTTCGCTTCCGTCGTGCTGCGCTACATGCAGGCCTTCGACATCCCGCACGACCAGATCAACGTCAATGGCGGCGCCATCGCCATGGGCCATCCGCTCGGCGCCACCGGCGCGATGATCCTTGGCACGGTGCTGGACGAGTTGGAGCGCAGCGACTTGAACACCGCGCTGGTCACGCTCTGCATCGGCGCCGGCATGGGCACCGCCACCATCATCGAACGCGTCTGACGAGGAGAGAAAAGATGAGCTACACCAATTTCACCCTCGACGTGGACGCTGACGGCATCGTGCTCATCACCTGGGACATGCCGGGCCGCTCGATGAACGTCTTCACCGAAGAGGCGATGCGCGAGCTCAACGCGATCGTCGATCATGTGACCGGCGACGCCGGCATCAAGGGCGCGGTGATCACGTCCGGCAAGGACAGCTTCTCCGGCGGCGCCGACATCACCATGCTACAGAAGATGCTCGCCACCTTCGCCGTCGACAAGGAGAAGGACCTCGAGAAGGCGACCAAGGCGCTGTTCGACAACGCCGGCTATATGACCGGCCTGTTCCGCAAGATCGAGACGTCCGGTAAGCCGTGGGTGTCGGCAATCAACGGCACCTGCATGGGCGGTGCCTTCGAGATGTCGCTCGCCTGCCATGGCCGCGTCGCGGCCGATTCCGACAAGGTCAAGATGGCGCTTCCCGAAGTGAAGATCGGCATCTTTCCCGGCGCCGGCGGCACCCAGCGCGTGCCGCGGCTGACCGACCAGCAGCAGGCGCTGCAGATGCTGACTTCCGGCCAGAATCTCACGCCGCAGAAGGCGAAGTCGATGGGCCTGATACACGAGATCGCCGAGCCGAAGAAGCTCGTCGAGACCGCCAAGGCGATGATCAGGAACGGCCTGAAGCCGGTGGCGCCGTGGGACGAGAAGGGCTTTAAGCTGCCCGGCGGTCCGATCTATTCGGCGGCCGGCGCCAACCTTTGGCCGCCGGCCATCGCCATCCTGCGCCGCGAGACCTACGGCAACTACCCAGCCGCGGCCGCGATCCTGAAATGCGTCTATGAAGGCCTGCTGGTGCCCTTCGACACGGCGCTCAGGATCGAGCAGCGCTACTTCACCGAGATCATGCAGACCAGGGAAGCGGCGGCGATGATCCGCTCGCTGTTCGTCTCGCTGCAGGAGCTGAACAAGGGCGCGCGCCGTCCGGCTGGCGTGCCGGACACCAAGTTCAAGAAGATCGGCATCCTCGGCGCCGGCTTCATGGGCGCCGGCATCGCCTATGTCACCGCCAAGGCCGGCATTCCGGTGGTGCTGCTCGATCGCGACATGGAATCGGCCGCGAAGGGCAAGGCGCATTCCGATAGCCTGATGACGGATCAGGTGAAGAAGGGCCGCGCCAAGCCCGAGGAGAAGGACAAGCTCTTGTCGCTGATCACGCCGACGGCCGACTATGCTGACCTTGCCGGCTGCGACCTTGTTGTCGAGGCGGTCTTCGAGGATTCAGGCGTCAAGAAGCTCGCCACCGAGAAGGCGGAATCCGTGCTGAAGTCCTCGGCGATCTTCGCCTCGAACACCTCGACCATCCCGATCACGTCGCTGGCGAAGAACTCGGCGCGGCCGAAGAATTTTGTCGGCATCCACTTCTTCTCGCCGGTCGACAAGATGATGCTGGTCGAGATCATCCTCGGCAAGAAGACCGGCGATAAGGCGCTCGCGGTCGCCATCGACTTCGTTCGTGCCATTAAGAAGACGCCGATCGTGGTCAACGACACGCGCGGCTTCTACGTCAACCGTTGCGTGCTGCGCTACATGTCAGAAGCCTACAAGATGCTGATCGAAGGCGTGCCGGCGGCGATGATCGAGAATGCCGCCAAGGCCGCCGGCATGCCGGTCGGACCGCTGGCGCTGACCGACGAGACCGCGATCGACCTTGCCCAGAAGATCATGAAGCAGACCATCAAGGATCTCGGCGAGAAGGCCGTCGATCCGAAGCAGATGGCGCTGATCAACACCATGGTCGACACGCATGGCCGCTTCGGCCGCAAGAACGGCAAGGGCTTTTACGACTATCCCGCCAAGCCTGCGAAGAAGAAGCTGTGGCCAGGCCTGAAGGATCTCTATCCGCAGCTCAAGCCGGAGAAAGTCGACTATGAGGAGCTGAAACAGCGCCTGCTGGTCAGCATCGCCCTGGAGGCCGTTCGCGTCATGGAAGAGGGCATCGTCACCGATCCGCGCGAGGCGGATGTCGGCTCGATCCTCGCTTTCGGCTTCGCCCCCTTCACGGGCGGCGCGCTCTCCTACATCGACGGCATCGGCGCCAAGCGTTTCGTCAAGATCGCCAAGGGCCTGCAGAAGAAATACGGGGCCGAGTTCAAGGCGCCCAAGCTTTTGCTCGACATGGCCGAGAAGGGCGAGACCTTCTATCAGCGCTTCGACCCTTACCGGAAGGGCGAGGTGAGGAAGGCCGCCTGACGCGCAGTCATGTATGTCTGGGGGCGCCTCGTGCGCATGATGGCCACGGCGTCTAACCGTGGCCCTTACGTGGTCGGCGATCAGAGTCGGCTGGCCTTTCGCTGCCTGCCGACCGACATCGACTTCAACAGCCATCTCAACAACGCCCGCTACATGATGCTGGCCGATCTCGGCCGCATCGACATCTTCCTGCGCGTCGGCCTTGTCGCGCTGGCGCGTAAGAATGGCTGGGCGCCGATGATCGGCGGGCTGCAGGTGTCCTATGTGCGCGAGATCCGGCTATGGCGCCGCTTCGAGGTAGTGTCGTCGATCGAGACCTGGGATGGCACCTCTGTCATCGGCCGGCACCGCTTCGTCCTCGACAATGGCGAGACGGCGGCGCTGATCTTGACCACGGGCGGCGTCTATGACCGTCGCGGCCGCCGCTTTCTCGAGATCGGCGAGGTCGTCGCAGCGCTCGGCCATTCCGCGCAACCGCGCCCGCCGACCGAAGCCGAGCGGGCGTTCATGATCTCGCACCGGAACCTGCGCGAGCAGGCCAAGCAGGCCTGAGTTTTGTGCGAATGACGCAGCTTTGACGGTAATCCAGCTTCCGCCAGTGGACATTCACACGCACGCGCGCTAGACAACGCTGAGGCATTTTTTCCTGTTTTCGAAGGAGAGCGGACTTGCTCTCGCACGATCGCGTATGGGCCGCAATCGACGCTCTTGCCGAGCGCTATTCGCTGTCGGCTTCCGGTCTCGCCAGGCGCGCGGGCCTCGATTCGACCGCCTTCAACAAGTCGAAGCGCCTGTCCTCCGACGGCCGCCCGCGCTGGCCCTCGACCGAATCGCTGGCCAAGATTATCGAGGCCACCGGCGCCTCGCTGGAAGAATTCACGGTGCTGGTCGAAGGACGCGGCACCACCGCAGCGCCACAGCCGCCGCGCGCAGCCGTGCCGTTGCTCGGCTTCGCCCAGGCTGGCGCCGGCGGCTTCTTCGACGATGCCGGCTATCCCTCGGGGCAGGGCTGGGATCTGGTCGAGCTTCCGACGCGGGCGGCCGAAAGCGCCTATGCGCTGAAGGTCCAGGGCGATTCCATGCTGCCGCTCTACCGCAACGGCGACGTGCTGATCGTCGAGCCGGGCGCGCCGACGCGCAAGGGCGACCGCGTCGTCGTCAAGACCACAGCAGGCGAGGTGATGGCCAAGGTGCTCGATCGGCAGACCGCGAAGTCGATCGTACTGGTCTCGCTCAATCCCGCACACCCGGAGCGCGACATTCCGATGCGCGATGTCGAATGGGTGGCGCGGATCGTCTGGGCAAGCCAATAGGTTCCGGGCTGGTGCGGGTCCTCCATCTTGCTCTCGCGCTTCTCGCGGTTTCGGCAATGGCGGCGCTGGTCATTGCCGGAGGCCGCTCGCTGAAGGGCAGCGAAAGCATCGTCGCGGTCGATCAGATCGATCCGACCGCCGATGCGATGTTGGGGCAAGGCACCGACGCGGCTCCCGAGGAACCGGCGACCTCAGCCATTCTGGCACCGGCCGCACCGCTGCCGCCGAAGCTGGCGGTGCATTCGCGGGCGATCGATCCCGATGTGGTGGCGCCGCCTGAAATGCCCGCCGCCGAGGACCTTGAGCGCGTCGAGCCGCGCGCACCGCTGAGCGAGCTGGCGCTGGCCATGCCGCCCAAGCCGAAAATGCCGGCCGCCTGGAGCGGCACGAAGCTGTTCCAGCCGGTTGCGGCCGCCGCCGGATTGATCGAGGCGAAGGGCTATTCGGTCACCGTTTCGGGCATCGATACCGTCAGAGAGGACGAGACCTGCCCCGGCGATGGCAAATCCTGGGCTTGCGGCATCCGCGCGCGAACGGCATTCCGTGCCTTCCTGCGCGGCCGGGCCGTGGTCTGCAAGGTGCCGCCGGAGGGCGGCCGCGACCTGATTTCGGCCGAGTGCCGGATCGGCAAGCAGGATGTCGGCCAATGGCTGGTCGAAAACGGCTGGGCACGCGCCGCCGAGGGCGGTCCTTATGCCGAGGCCGGCGAAAAGGCGCGCGCGGCGAGGAAAGGCATCTTCGGGCCGGCGCCGGACGTTTCCGGCCTGCCGCCGGTTCCGGCATTCTCTCGCCCGGCGCCTGCCGCGCCGAGCTCGATCCTCGAAGAGGTCGATGGCGTGCTCAGGCAGCCAACTGACCAGCCAGCGCCCGCTCAATGAGCGCGCGCGTCTCGGCGATGCCGTAGAGCGCCGCGAACGAGCCGAAGCGTGGCCCGCGTTCCTGCCCGATCAGCACCTGGTAGATCATCTGGAAGAAGGCGACCGACACGCCGGGGCCGCCTTCAGGGCTCTGCTTGGAATGGTCCTGGTAGCGCTCGATCCGCCGCGCGACGTTGAGCGCCGCGTTCTGGATCGCTTCGCCGTCGGCGCCCTGCGGGAGCGCGCCAAGCGCATCCGAGAGCTTCGCCAACGCCTCTCGCTCGACAGCGTCGGGGGCGCGATAGACCTTGGTCGGCTTCACGAAGTCGTCGAAATAGCGGATGGCATAACCGGTCAGCCGGTCGAGCTCGGGATGCGTCTTCGGCGTCACTCCCGGCGCATGCCGGGAGATGAAGCCCCACAACACCGCCTTGTCATGCGCGTTGGAGGCGCTGACCAGATTGAGCAGCAGCGCGAACGGCACCGGCAGGTCGATGGCCGGCGGATTGCCGTCATGCATGTGCCAGACTGGGTTGCCGAGCCGCTCCTTCCAGGCCTGCCGGGAGTAGGCGGAAAGGAAGGCATAATATTCGTCGACCGCCTTGGGGATAACGTCGAAATAGAGCTTCTTGGCCTGCCGCGGCCGCTGGTACATGTAGAGGCCGAGGCTTTCGGTCGGCGCGTAGGTCAGCCACTCGTCGATGGTGAGACCGTTACCCCTCGACTTCGAGATCTTCTGCCCGTTCTCGTCGAGGAACAGCTCGTAGACGAAATGCTCCGGCGCGCGGCCGCCGAGGATCTCGCAGATGCGGTCGTAGACCACCGCATTGGTCTGGTGGTCCTTGCCGAACATCTCGAAATCGACACCGAGCGCTGCCCAGCGCATGCCGAAATCCGGCTTCCACTGCAGCTTCACCTTGCCGCCGGTGACCGGCAGCGTGGTCTCGGTGCCGTCGTCATCGAAGGTGATGGTGCCGGCCTTGGCGTCGACATGCTTCATCGGCACGTAGAGCACGCGGCCGCTCTTCGGCGAGATCGGTAGGAATGGGCTGTAGGTCGCCTGGCGCTCTGGCCCAAGCGTCGGCAGCATCACCGCCATAATCTCGTCATAGCGCTCGGCGGCGCGCAGCAGCACTTCGTCGAAGCGGCCTTCCTTGTAATACCTCGTCGCGCTGGCGAACTCGTAGTCGAAGCCGAATGTGTCGAGGAAGCGGCAGAGCATCGCGTTGTTGTGATCGGCGAAGCTCGCATAGTCGCCGCCCAAGGGATTGGGCACCGCCGTGAGCGGCATGTGCAGATAAGGCTCAAGTGCCGCGCGATCCGGCACATTGTCCGGAATCTTGCGCATCCCGTCCATGTCGTCGGAGAAACACAACAACTTGGTCTTGACCTTGTCCCCGGTCAGCACCCGGAAGGCGTGCCGCACCATGGTGGTGCGCGCCACCTCGCCGAAGGTGCCGATGTGCGGCAGGCCGGACGGGCCGTAGCCGGTCTCGAACAGGACGGTCTCGGGGAAATCCTTGTTCTTGTAGCGAGCGATGATCTTCTTGGCTTCCTCGAACGGCCAAGCCTTGCTCTCGGCGGCGGCCGCAAGCACCTCGGGATTGAGATCGATGATGTTTGATCCCGTCATGTAAAAGTTCCAGTCATGTGCCGGCTTTCGCCGCAGGGTAAGTTTTTCAACCGGTCTCTAGGCGCGACTGGCCGGAGCGTCAACGATTTGCGGCGGTTTTCCTTGCCGTGCCACAATGGCGCTCCTACGTTAGGACGGCATCATTGAGGAGTTTTGAATGGCTTTGCTGACGCCGCACGAAGCCCTGATCTACCTGATGGTCATCACTTCGGCATCTGACCGCGACATGACCGATGTCGAGCTGGCACGGATCGGCGACGTCGTCCGCTCCTGGCCGGTGTTCATCGATTTCAACCAGGACAGGCTGGTTGAGGTGGCTCAAGCGTGCCAGAAGGCGCTGCATGACAAGGACGGGCTGGAAGGCGTCCTCGCGCGTGCCGCGGAGGCGCTGTCGGAGCGGCTGCGCGACACCGCCTATGCCGCCGCCTTCGAGGTTGCCGCCGTCGATCTCGAAATGCGCATGGAGGAGGTCAGGGTGCTGCAGCTCATCCGCCTCAAGCTCGACCTCGACACGCTGACCGTCGCCGCGATCGCTCGGGCGGCCAAGGCCCGTCTGCGCACGCTGACTTAGGGTTTGTCGATATTCAGGTGAGGCCGGCTTGCGAATGGCGGCATCCTGCGCTTGCGCACGCTGACCTGACATTGGCCCCGACCGAGGGTTGCTGACATTCAGGTCAGGCCGGCATCACCTGAATATCAGCAGCACTCAGAAGAAGCTCACCGGGAAGTAGCGCAGATAGAACTCGGCGAAGGTTCCCTTGATCGAAGTCTCCTGCAGCGCGTAGTCGAAGGCGGCCGCCAGCGCCGGATCGCCCGCCCTGGTGGCGATCGCCATGCCCGAGCCCAGATATTCGGGCGCCAGATATGGGCCGCCGGCAAAGCGGCAGCAGCCGGCCGCATCCGAGCCGCCGAGCCAGAAGGCAAAGCGCATGCCGTCGCCGAAGGCGGTATCGATCTTACCGGCCTTGAGGTCCGCGTAGAGGTCCTCGGGCTTGTCGAAGGGCACGACTTGCACCGTGCTGAAATAGTCGCGCAACATCTTCTCGTGTGCCGAGCCTGCTATGACGCCGACCCGCTTGCTGCGCAGCTTGTCGAGGATCGGCTCGGTGAAGGCCTTCGCCTTCGGCATGATGAAGCGCGCCGGGAACTGCAGGTAGGAACGCGAGAAGGCGTATTTCTCGCGGCTTTCTGGCGTCGCCGCGATGCCGGCGATGATCGCCTCGCCTTCGCCCTTCCGCAGCGCGTCGTCGAGCTCGTTCCAGGGCAGCGCCTGGATCTGGCATTTCTCCACGATGCCGAGTTCAGCGCAGATCGCCCGCGCTAGGTCGATGTGGAAACCCGACAGCCGACCTGAGCCGTCGAGGAAGTTGAAGGGCGGAAAATCGGTGGTGGTGAGGAATCTCAACCTCGGCAGCGCGGAAAGATCGGGCTTGGGCAGCCGCTCCTTGGCGTCCCACAGCACCGGCACCTGCGGCTCCGCGGCCTGAGTCGCGCCGGCGAGCGGCACCACTCCGATCAGCGCCGGGATCAGGGCCAGGGATATCCACCGGAATGTCACGATAAGGCTCCGCCGAGGCATGCCCCCGGCTTTTCGTACGAAATTGACGCAGGCACAACGGTTTTTGATTTCAAACCCGCCAATTGGGCGTATGGTTTAGCATGTTTGCAAGTGGCTGCGCGCGCGGCGGCAAGGAGGAGATCACCGGCGCCGCAGAAGAGCTTGCGATCGGGGGTTGATGGCGAAGGGTGGTTCAGGCATCAACTGATGACTATGAAAATCTGAAGCAACATGGGGTAGATGTTGCGATGAGCATGTTCGATAGAACTCTGGAATACATGGACCAGCTGCAGCACGCCAAAACGGCGGCCGCGGTCTGCGAGCGGCTGCTCGGCGTCACCTCGAATTTCGGGCTGACGGCGTTGATGGCCGGAACCGTGCCGCAGCCCGGCACGCCGCGCGGCCAGCAGAAGGACCATGTGCTGCTGTGCGACTGGCCGGGCGAGTGGCTGGAGCGCTACGTGGCGCGCAACTATGTCGACCATGACCCGGTCGTCAGCCACATGAAGCAATTGCAGGCCCCGTTCCAGTGGCGGGAGGCCTCGCAGGCCATCGTCATCGACAAGAGCAGCGACGAGGTTATGGGCGACGCCCGCGAGTTCAAGCTGCGCGACGGCCTTGCCTTTCCGCTGGTTACGCTCGACGGTCAGATCGTCATGGTCTCGCTGGGCGGCGAGTCCGTCGAGCTGTCGGACGTCGAATTCGGAATGGTGTCGCTGGTGTCCACCTACGCCATCGGCCGCGCCATGCAGCTTCATACAATGGCCAACAAGGTCATCGATCACATTGAATTGACGCCGCGCGAGCGCGAATGCCTGCAATGGGCGGCTGTCGGCAAGTCCGAGTGGGAGATTTCGCAGATTCTCGGCATCTCGGAGCACACCTCCGAGAAGCACCTTCTTAACGCCAAGAGCAAACTGGGCGCCGCCAATCGGGTGCAGGCAGTCGCCGAGGCGATTAGACGCGGCTATATCAGCTAGGTCGGCCGTGCCGGCCTAGAAATTCTTGCCCGCGCGATCGCGCAAAATTTTCGGAAAATCCGCCGTATCTTCCTCTTAAGCTTAAGAGACGGATAATGCTTTCTTAACGCCAAAAGCAAACTGGGCCTTGCCAACCGTGTGCGGCAGTCGCGGAGCCGATTAGGCGTGGCTATATTGTCCGGGTCGGCCGTGCCGGCCTAGAAATTCTTGCCTACGCGATCGCGTAATATTTTCGGGAAAGCCCGGCCGTATCTTCCTCTTAAGCCCAGGAGACGGCTAATGCTTTTTTCTCTCACCACTCAGGAATTGATGGAACGTCCCGACCTGTGGGAAGCGGTTCATCGCCTGCGTCACAAGATCTTCGTCGAGGAGATGGGGTGGACCGATCTTGATCGCCCGGACGGCCTCGAGATCGACCAGTTCGACCATGAGGAGGCCGAACATCATCTCGTCATCCGCAACGGCGAGCTCGCCGGCTACCAGCGCATGCTGCCGACGACGCGGGCTCACCTTCTGACCGACGTGCTGTCGGACCTCTATGAAGGGACGCCGCCCTCGGGGCCGCATGTCTGGGAGCTGACCCGCTATGCGGTGGCGCCGGGCTTCCGTGACGGCAAGCGCGGCGTCTCGACCGTCGGCACCGAGCTGATCGCCGGCTTCGTCGAATGGGGTCTCAAGCGCAATGTCAACCAGGTCATCATCGAGTTCGAACCGATGTGGGTGCTGCGGGCGCTTCAGCTGCACTTCCTGGCCACGCCGCTCGGCTACCAGCGCACCTATGGCAACCAGCAGGTCGTGGCGACGCTGCTCTCCTTCACCGAGCATACGTTGGCGGTGGTGCGCCAGCGCCGCAACCATTTCCTGCCAGTGCTGATGAGAGGCTATCCCGGCCAGCTCGGCCTGAGGCAGGCTTCGTGATGGAGGCGGTCATGAGCTTCCATCCCGAACCGGAACTGCGCGGCCACACGCTGGTCGTCACTGTCTCCTCGCATGATGGCCGGCCGGTGCTCGACAGGCACGCCTATGCGAGCCTCGCCAGGACCTTCCACGAGGCCGCCATCGATGACGACGTCCGCGTGGTCGTGCTGCGCGGCCTCGCCGGCTGCTTCTGCCTCGGCGGCGACTTCTCGGAGTTCCTCGACGCCACCAAGCACCAGCAGCTGATTGCCGCCGTCACCGACATGTTCCGCATGCTTGCGACCTTCCCCAAGCCGGTCCTGGCCTGCGTGGACGGGGATGCCGTCGGCGTCGGCTGCACGATCCTGTTCCACTGCGACATGGTGATCGCTTCCAAGGGAAGCACCTTCAGGGTGCCGTTCGTCGATTTCGGCCTGGTGCCGGACGCCGCGACCAGCATCCTGGCGCCGCAGAAGCTCGGCTATGCCGGCGCGTTCCGCTTCTTCTGCCTGGGCGACACGCTGGGCGTCGACGACGCCAAGGCGCTCGGCCTGGTCGGCGAGATCGTGGAAGGCAGCGCCGAGGAGACAACGTTGGCAAGAGCAAGACAGCTCGCCAAGAAGCCCGTTGCGGCATTGCTGCAGACGCGCGGCCTGCTCAAGGGCGATACGGACGTTCTGTGCGACCGCATCGATCACGAGATATCGCTGTTCCAGCAGGCGCTTCAGGACGATGCCACGCTGAAGCGGCTGCAACGGATCGCCCGCCTGGCGGCGTGAAACTTTCCTAGAAAGACTCAGCGCCGCGTACCCGAGAAGGTGCGCGGCGCTGTAATGTTGAGAACGCCGGCCGAGGCACCGTGAAAGCTACTTCTCCAGGAACGACGGCCCTTCGCCGATGATCTTCTTGTCCTCCTTGCCGACGGCGTCGAGATCGCGCCCGTCATAAGGCAGCGACAACAGGATCCGCTGCATGACGGCGAGCCGCGCGCGCCGCTTGTCGTTGGCGCGCACGACGATCCAGGGCGCGAACTCCTTGTGCGTGCGCTCGACCATCAGGTCGCGCGCCTTGGTGTAGTCGTCCCATTTGTTGATGCCGGCGATGTCGATCGGCGAGAACTTCCAGTTCTTCAACGGCGACCAGCGGCGGTCATGGAACCTTTCAAGCTGCGTCTCGCGGCCGATGTTCAGCCAGAATTTGAAAAAGTGGATCCCTTCGTTGCAGATCATGCGCTCGAAATGCGGCGTCTCATCGAGGAATTTCTCGTGCTGCTCCGGCGTGCAGAACCCCATGACCGGCTCAACGCCGCCGCGGTTGTACCAGGAGCGGTCGAAGGTGACGAACTCGCCCGAGGTCGGGAAGTGGTCGACATAGCGCTGGTAGTACCATTGCCCAAGCTCCGTCGGCGTCGGCTTGGTCAGCGCCACGTTGCGCGCCGTGCGCGGGTTCATGTACTGCCGCAGCACGAAGATCGTGCCGCCCTTGCCGGCCGCGTCGCGCCCCTCGAAAAGCGCCATCACCCGCTTGCCGGTCGCCTGCAGCCAGGCCTGCGCCTTGACCAGCTCGATCTGCAGCCGCTCGAGTTCCTTGTCATACTCCTCGCCTTTCATTTTCTTGTCGTAAGGATAGCCGCCGGCGGTCAGCTTGTTGTCCTCAATCCAGTCCGGAAGCACCGGGTTGTCGATATCAAACTCGCGTTCCTTGCCGCCGATCTTGATCTTGATCGGTCCTGTGGCAGGCGCCGCTTCGGCTTTTTCCTTGGCTTTTTCCATCGAGAAGAACCTTTCCAGCTTGCGGACTCATGCTATGGGAGCCTCTAAGGCGTTGCGTCCGTCTGGACGCAGGGTTGCCGTAGCACTTTGATTTTGCGCATGAACATTCCGGAAAATCGATTCCGATTTTATGGGGTCATGCGCCGGTCCGGTCGGGTGGACTTTCACCGGCGAAGATACGGGGCAGCGCATGGTCGATAGGGGCGCAGACCGAAAAGGCGCAACGCAGGCAGCCGCGTCCCGGCTGCGGCGCAGCCGTTGGTTGCTGGCCGCCGCTGTCGTCGCGGTCCTCGCCGTCTACGCTTTCGGCGGCCTTTCGATCTATGTGCCGCTGTTGGCCCTGGCGCTGCTGGTCGCAGCCGCAATGCTGCCCGCCGACGTCGAACGGCAGTCCGCCGACGAGGCGGCGGCGATCGAGGCCGGCGGCCTACAGTTGCTCTCCGGCGAATATCTGGCCGCCGCCGTTGCCGATCCGCTGATCATCTTCGACCGAACAGCCACCCTCGTCCACGCCAACGCGGCCGCCTTTGCCGCCTTTGGTGGACTGGCGCCCGGCATGTCACTGTCGCTCAAATTCCGCGCGCCGGAAATGCAAGCCTTGCTTGACGGCATCGTCTCGGGAACCGTTGCGTCCGATGTCGTCGACTACAAGGAAAAGCTTCCCGTGGAGCGGACATACCGGGTGAGCGCCTCCTCGGTCGGCCATGCGACCGATCTCTATGTGCTGGTGTTCAAGGATCAGAGCGAGACGCGCCGCATCGAGCGTATGCGCGCCGATTTCATCGCCAATGCCAGCCATGAGCTGCGCACCCCGCTCGCCTCGATCGCCGGCTTCATCGAGACGTTGCGCGGCCCGGCGCGCAAGGATCCGGCGGCCCGCGACCAGTTCCTGCAGATCATGCAGAACCAGACCGGCCGCATGGCGCGGCTGATCGACGACCTTTTGTCGCTGTCGCGGTTGGAGATGAAGCCCTATCTGAAGCCGGGAACCGAGGTCGATCTTCGCCAGACCATCGACAGCGTCATCGATTCGCTCGCGCCGCTGGCCGGCGAGAACGGCCTCGTCATCGAGCGGGATTTCATCGACGGGCCGCATTCCGTGCCCGGCGACCGCGACGAGCTTTTCCAGGTTTTCGAAAACCTTCTGGAGAATGCCTGCAAATACGGCCAGTCGGGCGGACGGGTCACGGTGTCGATTGTCCGCGACGAGGCCGGCCCCGAACCCGGCATCGACGTCACCGTCAGAGATTACGGCCCAGGCATTCCTGAAGAGCATATCCCGCGCATCACCGAACGCTTCTACCGTGTCGATGTCGAAAACAGCCGGACCCAAAAAGGCACCGGTCTTGGCCTGTCCATCGTCAAGCACATACTGACGCGTCACAACGCCAGGCTCTCGATCAAGTCGGAAATCGGCAAAGGCGCAGCCTTCACGGTTCATTTGCCGGCTCACTGAGGCCGCCCTATGTGCTAACAGGAGATTTCTTTTTTCTGTCATGCCGATAGCGTATGAGCGGAGATCGAGGGAACGACACAGGCGGCAGATTCCGGGAAGGCATTTCGCCCATGCAGTCCGTGCACATCGTCAGTGCCTATGACGAAGAACTGAAATTCCTGACGAAGCGCATCGCCGCTATGGGCGGGCATGCCGAGCGCATGGTCGAGCAGGCGGTCGCGGCCCTCGTGAACGCTGATCCGGGTCTGGCACAAAAGGTCATCCAGGACGACATCGTCCTCGACGAAGCGCAGCGCGAGATCGACGACAAGGCGATCATCATCATCGCCAGGCGCCAGCCGATGGCGACGGACCTGCGCGAGATCGTCGGCGCCATCCGTATCTCGGCCGACATCGAGCGCGTCGGCGATCTCGGCAAGAACATCGCCAAGCGCGTCGCGGCGGTCATCGACGGCCGCCAGCCGAGCAGCCTCTTCCGCGGCCTCGAGGCGCTGGCCAATCTGGCGCTGACGCAGCTCAAGGAAGTGCTCGACGTCTATGCCTCGCGCTCGGTCGAGAAGATCGGCTTCGTGCGCGACCGCGACGACCAGATCGACGCCATGTACACTTCGCTGTTTCGCGAGCTCCTAACCTACATGATGGAAGACCCGCGCAACATCACGCCCTGCACGCATCTGCTCTTTTGCGCCAAGAACATCGAGCGGATCGGCGACCACGCCACCAACATCGCCGAAACCATCTATTACATCGTCACCGGCGACCAAATGCCGGCCGACCGGCCGAAGGGCGACAAGACCGACCAGGTGGTGCTTCCCGGACCGGTATCGGCCAAGTGACCCTATATCGGCCCCAGTTTCGGCCCCAATATCGGCCCCCAATATCGGCTAAGTGAACGGGTGGCTCTCGAACAGCCTTTCGATTTAGGCTAAGCTCCTCCAGGCGCGGAGATTTTGTCGGTCGCTGCCTCGGGAGGTTGCGATGGAAAACGTTCGAAACCTGGCCCCGGCCCCGCAGCCGACGTCCGGCATCATTGCGTCTAGCGTCTATTCCGCCGGCAAGCGCGTCGCCGACATCTCGGTCGAGGAGGCCGGCGAATGGTCGGCAAGGCCCGGCCATGTCGTCTGGATCGGCCTGCTCGAGCCCGATCGCAATCTGTTGCTCAGGGTGCAGGCGCAGTTTCATCTGCATGATCTGGCCATCGAGGATGCCGAGCATCCGCATCAGCGGCCGAAGATCGAGCAATATGGCGATGCCTTGTTCATCGTCGCCCGCACAGCACAGCTGATCGATGGCCGCGTCACCTTCGGGGAGACGCATCTGTTCGTCGGCACCGGCTATATCGTCAGCGTCAGGCACGGTCCGTCGACCTCCTACGCCGCGGTGCGTCAGCATTGGGAAAGCTGCCCGGGTTCGCTCGCCAAGGGTGAGGACTTCGTCCTGTATGCCATTCTCGATTTCATCGTCGACAACTACATGCCGGTGCTCGAGCAGATCGAGGACGAGGTCGAGCAGATCGAGGACAAGGTGCTGCTGAAGCCGATGACCGGCACCGACATCGAACGGCTCTACATGCTGCGCCGCGACCTGCTCAGGCTGCGCAACGCGGCGCTGCCGCTGGTCGAGGTCTGCCGGCGGCTCACCAGTGCCGATCTGCCGCAGGTCCATGGCGCCATGCATCCGCTGTTCCGCGACGTGACGGACCATATCCGCACCGTACAGGAAAAGATCGACAGCCTGCGCGAGGTTCTCGCCTTCGCTTTCGAGGCCAGCCTGCTCGTCGGGCAGAGCCAGGAAACGGCGATCTCCAAGAAGCTCGCCTCATGGGCCGCGATCCTGGCTGTGCCGACGGCCTTCGCTGGCATCTACGGCATGAACTTCAGCGACATGCCTGAGCTCAAGATGGAATATGGCTACCCCACCGTGCTGATGGCGATCGCGCTGATCTGCGCGGTGCTGTACTGGCGGTTCAGGAAGAATGGATGGCTGTGAATGGTGAATAGTGAATAGTGAAGGATACTTACTTCACGCGGCCATTATTTGCCGTATCGCCATTCACCGAGCCCGCCGCCGTTCCGCTGCCGGCTGGAACGCCACACGGGCGTGATATTTGCAGTATGGCCCGGTCTCGGCGGCATCGTTGCCGCAGAAGCTGAAATCTTCCGACAGCGGGTCGCCGTTCGGCCATTTGCAGGTGCGCTCGGTTAGCTCGACGAGCTGCAGGTTGCGCGAGATCGGCACGACGACGTTCTCGACCGGGCGGATGTAGTGGCGCGCCACCGGCTCGGCGTCGAACTGCACCTGCAGCGCGGTCGCGCCGATGGAAACCGTCGCATGACGTGCCGTGCTTGCGGCGCGGGCCACCGATTTCTGCATCGAAGCTCCCTGTGCCGTCTTCTTCTGGCGCGCTGGCGCTGCCGTCGCGCGGCCACGGCCCGAAAGTTTCAGGCGATGCACCTTGCCGATGACCGCGTTGCGGCTCACTCCGCCGAGCTGCGCGGCGATCTGGCTGGCGCTGAGGCCCTCCGACCACAATTTCCTGAGAAGTTCGACCCGCTCGTCAGTCCAGTTCATGAGACCGCGCTCCTGCTGAGGCGTGCGACAGTCAGAATCCTTTCCCGACCCGGCTCCTGCCGGGCAAACAACACCACATGTACCGGGTGATTAGGTCCGCCGCACGAAATCTAGTTATTTCTCGACTACAATTACCTTATGGGGTGACTCGGTGACAAGAGTCCCGGAGGCAACACGATTCGGTTTTTTCGGTTTTCCCCAACTTGCCAGACCACTTATGGGCCGGTTATGAGCCGGCGTGGCGCCGGTGCGTTGCCGCGCGCTTCTGCACGACGTTTTCGTTGACTTCATGGCCGAAAAACATGATAAGCCGCAAAGGCCGCCGCATTGGCGGCTTTTTTGATTTCCGGTTCCGGAGACGCATATAATGAGCGGTTCGGCGCTTTACGAGACCTTTGCTCGCGCACCCCTGGCTTTCGATCACGGGGAGGGGACCTGGCTGGTCACCGACAAAGGCGAGCGATATCTGGATTTCGCCGGCGGCATCGCCGTGAACTCGCTGGGCCACAGCCATCCGCATCTGGTGGCGGCGCTCACCGGGCAGGCCGGCAAGCTTTGGCACGTCTCCAACCTCTACGAGATCCCCGAGCAGCGCCGGCTGGGCGAACGGCTGGTCGATGCAACCTTCGCCGACAAGGTGTTCTTCACCAATTCCGGAGCCGAAGCGCTGGAATGCGCCATCAAGACGGCGCGGCGCTACCAGTTCGTCAAGGGCCATCCGGAGCGTTTCCGCACCATCACCTTCGAGGGCGCCTTCCACGGCCGCACGCTGGCGACGATCGCGGCCGGCGGCCAGTACAAATATCTCGAAGGCTTCGGTCCGAAGGTCGAGGGCTTCGACCAGGTCGCGTTCGACGACATCGACGCCGCCGAAAAGGCGATCACGCCGGAGACAGCTGCCATCCTGATCGAGCCGGTGCAGGGCGAGGGCGGCATCCGCCCGGTGCCGACGCAATCCTTGAAACGGTTGCGGCAGCTCTGCGACCGGCACGGCCTGCTTCTGATCTTCGACGAGGTCCAGTGCGGCATCGGTCGCACCGGCAAGCTGTTCGCGCATGAATGGGCCGGCGTGACGCCTGACCTGATGGCGATCGCCAAGGGCATCGGGGGCGGCTTCCCGATGGGTGCCTGCCTCGCGACCGACGAGGCCGCGACCGGCATGACGGCCGGCGTGCACGGCACCACCTTCGGCGGCAATCCGCTGGCGATGGCGGTGGGCAACGCCGTGCTCGACGTCGTGCTGGCCGACGGCTTCCTCGAGGACGTCCAGCACAAGGCGCTGCTCCTGAAGCAGGGGCTCGCGGCGGTCGCCGACGAGTTTCCCGAGATCATCGAAGGTATTCGGGGAACCGGCCTGATGCTTGGGCTGAAATGCGCCATGCCCAACACCAAGGTCAACATGGCGCTGCGCGACCAGCACTTGCTTACGGTGCCGGCGGGCGACAACGTCATCCGTCTTTTGCCGCCGCTCACCGTCACCGACGAGGAGATCGGCGAGGCACTGAAGCGCATCCGCTCGGGTGCCAAGAGCCTGACCGACGCGATTGCGGCCGAAGCCGCCAAGTAATTCTGGAATTTGCCGATGAGCGTTCGTCACTTCACCGACCTGTCCGCCGTTTCCGCAGGCGATCTGCGCGTCATGCTGGACGATGCCGTGGCGCGAAAGACCAGGCTCAAGGCCGGCGAGCGCTCGAAGCCGCTCGAAGGCAAGGTGCTGGCGATGATATTCGACAAGCCCTCGACGCGCACGCGCGTTTCCTTCGACGTCGGCATGCGCCAGCTCGGCGGCGAGACCATCATGCTGACCGGCACCGAGATGCAGCTCGGCCGTTCCGAAACCATCGCCGACACCGCCAAGGTGCTGTCGCGCTATGTCGACGCCATCATGATCCGCACCACCTCGCATGACCGGCTGCTGGAGCTGACCCAGAACGCCACCGTGCCGGTGATCAACGGGCTGACCGATGATACCCATCCCTGCCAGCTGATGGCCGACATCATGACCTTCGAGGAGCATCGCGGTCCGGTGGCCGGCAAGACCTTCGCCTGGACAGGCGACGGCAACAACGTGCTGCACTCGCTTTTGGAAGCATCGGCGCGGTTCCGCTTCAACCTCAATGTCGCGGTGCCGGAAGGCAGCGAGCCGTTCGCGAAATATGTCGACTGGTCGAAGGCCAATGGCGGCAAGGTCAGATTTGCCCGCTCGGCCGAAGAGGCCGTCGACCAGGTGGATTGCGTCGTCACCGACAGCTGGGTGTCGATGGGCCAGGAGCATCGCGCCCGCGGCCACAACGTCTTCCTGCCTTACCAGGTCAACGCCGCGCTGATGGCCAGGGCGAAATCCGACGCGCTCTTCATGCACTGCCTGCCGGCGCATCGCGGCGAGGAGGTCACCGACGAGGTGATCGACGGACCCCATTCGGTGGTGTTCGACGAGGCCGAGAACCGGCTACACGCCCAGAAGGCGGTGCTGGCCTGGTGCCTGGGCGCTTGATCGGGCCCGCCTTGATCTGGCCTGACTTGACCCGAGCCAACTTGATCCAGGCCAGCTTGATCCAGGGCGACGTGATGCCTATTTGCGGGCCATCACGCAAATCGAACGCGCTTCGACGCCTGCGGCCCACCGGGCGGCACGGCCGCGCCCTGGAGCTTTTTCATGTTGGAAACCCGTCAATTGGCTGAACATCAACCCAAACTCGGCGAATTCGGCTTCGCCGGCGACGACCATGTCGTGCCTTACGAAGTGGCGCCCTTGGACGTGCGCGGCCGCACGGTGCAGCTCGGGTCGATGCTCGACGCCATCCTCAGCCGCCACGACTATCCCGAGCCGGTCGCGCGCCTGCTGGCGGAAGCCTGCGTGCTCACCGTGCTGCTCGGCACGTCGCTGAAATTCGAGGGCAAGTTCATCCTGCAGACCCGCACCGACGGGCCGGTCGACATGCTGGTGGCGGACTTCACGACGCCGCATGCGCTACGCGCCTATGCGCGCTTCGACGCCGAGCGTCTGCAGGCGCTGGCTGCCTCGGGCGAAACCTCGCAGCAGAAGCTGCTCGGCACCGGCGTTCTGGCGCTGACCATCGATCAGGGTGCGCACACACAGCGTTATCAGGGCATCGTCCAGCTCGACGGCACGTCGCTGGAAGACGCCGCGCGCACCTATTTCCGCCAGTCGGAGCAGATCCCGACCGATCTCAGGATGTCGGTCGCCAAGCTGGTCACGCCGGGTCCCGGCGGGGCTCGCGAGCAGTGGCGCGCCGGCGGCATCCTGGCGCAGTTCCTCCCGCAGGCGTCGGAGCGCATGCGCGTGCCCGACATTTCGGGCGGCGACGGAGATCCCCGAGACGTGGCGCACGAGCCGTCCGACAATTCCTGGAAGGAATTGATGGCGCTGCTCGGCACCATCGAGCCGACCGAACTGATCGATCCGACGGTTGGCGCCGAGCGGCTGCTCTACCGGCTGTTCCACGAACACGGCGTGCGCGTCTTCCGCAGCGTGCCCGTCGCCGACCAGTGCTCCTGCTCCCGCGAGAAGATCCGCGGTATCCTCGAAGGCTTTTCGGCCGAGGAGATCCAGCAAAGCACCGAGGACGGCGGCATCCACGTCGCCTGCGAGTTCTGCTCGGCGCAGTACGACTTCGATCCGGCCGAGTTCGCGGCGGCCGAGTGAGATGCTTTCCTTCTCCCCGTTTCACGGACGTTTCACGGGGAGAAGGTGCCGGTAGGCGGATGAGGGGCGGCGCCAACGTCTGGCGCATTTCACTTAGATGCCGTTATATGCCTGAAAGACAACCTCACGAGTCCGGCGCCGCCCCTCATTGCCCTGCCGGGCATTTCTCCCCGTATAGTGACGGGGAGAAAAGGCGCTTGCGCCGACGGTTTCGCCTAGTTCACGGTCCGCCTCGTTCCCGGCATGTCGAGGGAGAAGGCGGGGATGGCGACGTCGAACGTCTCGCCGCGACCGTTGCGCATCGTATAGTGGCCGACCATGATGCCGGAAGGCGTCGAGAGCGGGCATCCAGAGGTGTACTGATAGCTGTCGCCGGGATTGAGTTCCGGCTGGTCGCCGACGACGCCCGCGCCGCGCACCTCCTCCACGCGGCCGCGCCCGTCGGTGATGTGCCAGTAGCGCGACAGAAGCTGCACGAACTCGTCCGACCGGTTGTCGATCGTCACCTGGTAGCCCCATACATAGCGGTTCTCGGACGGATCGGAACGATCCTCCAGATAGAACGGCCTGACCTGCACTTCGATGTTGCGCGTGACGGCGCGATACATGGGTCACTCCGGTTGTCGCGGCGAAACATTTGTCGCGCGTCGCGGTTGTTACACGAAATATGGTCCGTTCTGCCGTCCTCAACGCGCACCTGCCGAAAAACAATGTCATTTAAGTGACACGTGACAATGGTTGGTGTGCACAACCGTGCGGGCGACTCGGACGCTCTATCGACTGATGAAACGGCTGTAGGGCGGCTTTTCCGGAGTGACCAGAATCGATGGAACTCACTATCGCAGCCGCCTTCGCTTCGTCAGCCCTTCTTCTTTCCAATCTCGCCGGCATTCTGCTCGCATCGTCGCGCCTGAAACCGCGGCGCGTCATCCCTCCACCGGGAAGCAAGCGGCCGCCGGTCTCGATCGTCGTGCCGTCGCGCGGCGTCGAGCCATTCACCGAGGAAACGCTCAACCGCGCCTTCTCGCTCGACTGGCCGCGCTATGAGCTGATCTTCTGCGTCGCCCATGCCGAAGACCCTGTGGTCAAGCTCATCGATGCCGCGATCGCGCGCTTTCCCAAGGTTCCGGCGCGGCTGCTGGTCGGCGACGACAGGATCAGCGCCAATCCCAAGCTCAACAACTGCGTCAAGGGCTGGCAGGCGGCCCGGCACGAATGGGTGGTCCTCGCCGATTCCAACGTGCTGATGCCCAAGGACTATGTCCAGCATCTGATTGCGGTCTGGCGGCCGGATACCGGCCTCGTCTGCTCGACACCGATCGGCTCGCGGCCGGATGGTTTCTGGGCCGAAGTCGAATGCGCCTTCCTCAACACGCTGCAGGCGCGCTGGCAATATGCCGGCGAAGCGCTCGGCCTTGGCTTCGCGCAGGGCAAGAGCATGCTCTGGAACAAGCCGATGCTCGATGCAAATGGCGGCATCCAGGCTTTAGCCGCCGAGATCGCCGAGGATGCGGCGGCCACCAAGTTGGTCAACAGCCTGGGACTGCGCGTCAATCTTGTCGCCTCGCCCTTCGAGCAGCCGCTCGGCCAGCGCACGCTCGCCGAAGTCTGGTCGCGCCAGGCGCGCTGGGCGCGGCTGCGCCGCGTCACCTTCCCGCTGTTCTTCGCCCCCGAGATCCTGACCGGTGTGGTCATGTCGCTGCTTCTGGCGCTGATCGCGGCGGCAAGCGCCGACGTCAGCCAGCCTACGACTGCGCTTTGCGTGCTGGCGATCGCCTATGTGCCGGAATGCCTGCTCGCCTGGTCCAAGGGCTGGTACCTGTCGCCGCGCAGCGTCACGGCGATGATCGTGCGTGACTTCATGCTTCCCGCTATCTGGGCGCGCGGCTGGTTGGGTGGCGCCGTCGAATGGCGCGGCAACGCTATGACCATCCGCACCAAAGCAATGACCGAGCTCGAAGAGATCGCCTGAGCCGGAGCGGCTCAAGCACGCTCTTTGCTGCCGTCGCAGGCCGTTACTTCGCCGCCGTCAGCGCCTGCTCGACGTCGGCCAGCAGGTCGTCCGCGTCCTCAAGCCCCACCGATAGCCGCAGCGTGCCTGGCCCGATGCCGAGCTCGGCACGCGCCTCGTCGCTCAGGTTCTTGTGCGTCGTCGTCGCCGGATGCGTGATCAGGCTCTTGGCGTCGCCGAGATTGTTGGAGATCAGCACGATGTCGAGCGCGTTCTGCAAGGCGAAGGCCGCTTGCTTGCCGCCCTTGACGTCGAGGCAGATCAGCGTCGAGCCGCCCGACATCTGCTTTTTGACGATATCGGCCTGGGGATGGTCGGCCCGCCCCGGATAGATGACGCGGGCGATCTCCGGCCTGCCGGCGAGGAAATCTGCGATCTTGCCGGCGCTTTCCGTCTGCTGGCGCACGCGCAGCGGCAGCGTCTCCAGGCCTTTCAGCAGCGTCCAGGCATTGAAGGGCGACAGGCTAGGGCCTGTATGGCGGAAGTAGTCGTGCAGGTTCTCGTCGATCCACTTCTTGTCCGACAGGATGACGCCGCCAAGACAGCGCCCCTGTCCGTCGATATGCTTGGTCGCCGAGTAGACCACGATGTGGGCGCCGAGCTGTAACGGCTTCTGCTGCAGGGGCGTGGCGAAGACATTGTCGACGATCAGCCTGGCGCCGATCGAATTGGCGAGCGCGGCGACCGCGGCGATGTCGACCACTTCGAGTGTCGGATTGGTCGGGCTTTCCAGGAAGAACAGCTTGGTGTTGGGCTTGACCGCCTTTTCCCAATTGGCGATGTCGGTGCCGTCGACCAGCGTCGCCTCGATGCCGTAGCGCGGCGCCAGTGTCTCGACCACCCAGCGGCAGGAACCGAACAGAGCGCGCGCAGCAATAATATGGTCGCCGGCCTTGACGCTGCAGAGCAGTGCGGCGCTGACGGCCGCCATGCCGGAAGCGGTGGCGCGGGCATCTTCCGCGCCTTCCAGCGCGCACATGCGCTTCTCGAACATATCCACCGTCGGGTTGGCGTAGCGCGAATAGATGAAGCCCGGTTCCTCGCCCTTGAAGCGGGCTTCCGCGGCCTGGGCCGTCTCGTAGACATAGCCTTGGGTGAGATACATCGCCTCGGCGGTCTCGCCGAAGCCGGAACGCAGTGTCCCGCTATGCACGAGTGCCGTCTGAGCCTTCCAGTTGCGCGTCTTGGTCATCGCCCTAATTCCACTCGCAAAGAACAGTCCAAACACAAAAAAACCGGCCGCGATGTCGCAACCGGTCCCATACGGCCTTGCGGCCAGCGGTCCTTTAGCGACTTGTTTAACGTGGCTGCAAGCCGACCGGCCAAATCACCACGGGATAACGACCCTTTAGACCTCGCCCGCGCTTGCGTCAATTGCCGGCTTGATTAAGAGGTTTGTACCAGGCAGGTACCGCGAACCGTTTATTGTTTTGCGGCAGGAGCCTGCTAGAACCACGCGCTTGCCCGGCCTTCGAGCGGAGCCAGACCTTGCGGCAGACAGGCATTCTTCCGGATCAGGACATCGCGGCGCTGTTTGAGGCGGGCGCGCTGAAGTCGCCGCGCGCGCTCGACACCAACCAGATCCAGCCGGCCAGCCTTGATCTCAGGCTGGGCGACACGGCCTTCCGCGTGCGCGCCTCCTTCCTGCCCGGCCCCGATCATCAGGTGGCCGACAAGCTCGACCGGCTGAAGCTGCACGAGTTCAGCCTCGCCGAGGGCGCCGTGCTGGAGACGGGTTGCGTCTACATCGTGCCGCTGCTCGAAAGCCTGGCGCTGCCGGCGAAAGTGTCGGCTTCGGCCAATCCGAAGAGCTCGACCGGGCGGCTGGACATTTTCACGCGCGTCATGACCGACCGTGGCCACGAGTTCGACAAAATCGCCGCAGGCTATCATGGCCCGCTCTACCTCGAGGTCAGCCCGCGCACCTTCCCGATCGTCGTGCGCGCCGGCTCGCGCCTGTCGCAGATACGCTTCCGCACCGGCAACGCGCTTCTGTCGGAGAGCGAATTGCGCGACCTCCACCGCGCCGAGATGCTGGTCGCCACCGAGCCGCCCAACATTTCCGGCGGCGGCATAGCCCTCTCCATCGATCTCGACGGCGACAAGGACGGCCTGGTCGGCTATCGCGGCAAGCACCACACCGGTCTCGTCGACGTCGACAAGCGCGCCGCGCAGGACGTCGTCGACTTCTGGGAGCCGATCTACAAGAGCGGCGCCGGCGAGCTGGTGCTCGACCCGGACGAGTTCTACATCCTGGTCTCTCGCGAAGCCGTGCATGTGCCGCCGCTCTATGCCGCCGAGATGACGCCCTTCGACCCGCTGGTCGGCGAGTTCCGTGTCCACTATGCCGGCTTCTTCGACCCCGGCTTCGGCCATTCAGCCGCCGGCGGCAGCGGCAGCCGGGCCGTGCTCGAGGTGCGCAGCCACGAGGTGCCGTTCATCCTCGACCACGGCCAGATCGTCGGCCGCCTCGTCTACGAGCATATGCTGAAGCGGCCGCAGGCGCTCTACGGCATCGACCTCGGCTCGAACTACCAGGCGCAGGGGCTGAAGCTCTCCAAGCATTTCCGCGCCGCGCGTTGAGCTGCCAATCTTCCCCACAAGGGAGAAGATCACACATTCATTGCTCGTCTCACAGCGCCTTCACCGCCACCTTCACCGGCGTTTCGATCTCCAGCGGATTGCGCAGCGGCAGGCCGAAATCCTTGGCTTCTATCTCGAAGGTATCGCCCGCCTCGGTCCTGATGCCGTCGGCGAAGGAAAGTGTTGCTGTGCCGAACATGTGCACATGCACGTCGCCCGGCTGGCGGAAGGCCGAATATTTGAAGTGGTGGTGCTCGAGATTGGCGATGGTATGCGACATGTTCGCTTCGCCCGACAGGAACGGCTTTTCCCAAAGCACCTTGCCGTCGCGATAGATACGCGATGAGCCCCTGACGTCGGCAGGCAGGTCGCCGATCAGGATCTCCGGCCCGAAGGAGGCGTTGCGCAGCTTGGAATGGGCGAGGAACAAGTAGTTCACTCGCTCGGTCACATGATCGGAAAACTCGTTCGACAGCGTGAAGCCGACGCGGAACGGCGCGCCGTCGTCGCCGATGACATAGATGCCGGCGATCTCCGGCTCCTCGCCGGCGTCCTGCGCGAAGGCGGGCGACATCAGCGCAGCGCCGGGCGCCACGGCCATGGTGCCGTTGCCCTTGTAGAACCATTCGGGCTGCACGCCGACCTGGCCCCTTGCCGGCTTGCCGCCTTCCAGCCCCATGCGGAACATCTTCATGGAATCGGTGAGCTGCTCTTCGCCGTCGCTCAGCTTCTTGTGCATGGAATCGCGCGTCGCGGCGGAGCCGAGATGCGTAAGTCCCGTGCCGGTGAGGTGCAGATGCGCCGGGTCCGGATGGTTGATCGGCGACACCAGGCGACCCTTCTTGTAGGCGGCGTCGAGATCGACCGTCTCGCCATAGCCCTTGCGCTCGATCAGCGCTTCGAGGCCGGTGCCGGTGCGGGCTGCCTCCATCGCCAGCGAATAGACGCTGCGCGCGCCGTTGATGATCCGGGTCTTGCCGCCGCTGCGGGCAACGACGCGGATCGTCTCGGCGTCGTCGAGGATCTGGGAAATCAGCATGATGAAACCCTCTCTCTTTTTCCTTGGCCCGGCTGCCGATGGCGAACCTTGACCGGCGCGGCCCGGAACCGATCCGTGCCACGGTTGAAACTCTTCCTCCGGATTGCGCTCGCGAGCCTGGTCCTTCCGGGACTTCTTCGCGCCGACGGGTTGCCGGCAGCTCCGCGATCTAGAACCCGTATGCTTCCTTAGTCCTTGCCGTTGGCCCTTAAGCCTTGTTCTTGTTGTAGACGTCGAAGATGACCGCGCCGAGCAGCACCAGGCCCTTGACCACCTGCTGCCAGTCGACATTGACGCCCATGATCGACATGCCGTTGTTCATCACGCCCATGATGAAGCCGCCGACTACGGCGCCGATGACCTGTCCGACGCCGCCCATCGCCGAGGCGCCGCCGATGAAGACGGCGGCGATCACGTCGAGCTCGCTGCCGAGGCCGGCCGCCGGCACGGCCTGGCCGAGGCGCGCCGCGATGATCAGGCCGCCGAGCGCCGACAGCACGCCCATGTTGATGAACACCAGAAGCGTCAGCCTTTCGGTGTTGATGCCCGATAGCTGCGCCGCCTTGGCGTTGCCGCCCATCGCATAGATGCGGCGACCAATGGTCATGCGCTTGGTGACGAAGACGAACAGCGAGATCAGTACGCCCATCACCATGAGCACCACCGGCAGGCCCCTGTAGCTTGCGAACTGGAAGACCAGGAACAGCGCCAGCGCGCTGCCCACCAGCGTCTTGACGACGAACAGCGCAAAGGGCTCGGCCTCATAGCCGTGGCGCTCGCGCTTGCGCCGCGCCCTCAGCCCGAAATAGGCATAGGCGACCACCGCGAACACGCCCAGCACCACCGTCGTCATATGCAGCGTCAGGCCGCTGCCGACGATGGTCTTGCCGGCGGCATTCACCGTCGGCGGGATCAGCGTCAGCGGGCCGATGACGTCCGGGATGAAGCCGGAGCTCAACTGCTTGAAGCTGCTGGGAAGCGGGCCGACCGAGGAGCCGCCGCCAAGCAGCGCCTGGCAGATGCCGCGGAAGATCAGCATGCCCGCCAGTGTCACGATGAAGCTCGGTATCCGGTGATAGGCGATCCAATAGCCTTGCGCCGCGCCGATAAGGGCGCCCACGACAAGGCACACGATCGAGACCACGAGCGGATTGCTGAATATCCCGAGCGGCCAGATGACCATCATCATTGCGGCAAGAGCGCCTATGAAGCCGGCGACCGATCCGACGCTGAGATCGATGTAGCCGGAGACGATCACCAGCAGCATGCCAAGCGCCATCACGATGATGAACGAGTTCTGCTGCACCAGGTTGCTGAGGTTGACCGGCTTGAACAGCGTTCCCGACGTCGTGTACTGGAAGAACAGCATGATGACGATCAGCGCGATGATCAGGCCGTATTCGCGCAGGTTCGTCGTCAGCGCCGAGACGGCGATGCGCGGACCCTGCTTGACGTCCTCGGCGACGCCGCTCTGCGGCGCGGGAGCGCTATCTGTGCTCATGATGCTTTTTTTCCTTCTCCGCGAACGATGGCGCGCATGATTTTTTCCTGGCTGGCGTCGCTTGCCGCCATTTCGCCGACGATACGCCCTTCGTTCATGACATAGATACGGTCGGTGATGCCGAGCAGCTCCGGCATTTCCGACGAGATGACGATGATCGCCTTACCCTCGGCGGCGAGGCGGGCGATGATCGTATAGATTTCGTACTTGGCGCCGACGTCAATGCCGCGCGTCGGTTCGTCGAGGATCAGCAATTCCGGGTCGGCGAACAGCCATTTCGACAGCACCACCTTCTGCTGGTTGCCGCCCGAAAGATTGCCGGTCAGCTGATAGACGCTGGATGCGCGGATATTGGTCTTCTTGAGATAGTCGTTGGCGACGCGCATCTCGTGCATGTCGTCGATGACGCCGCGGCTGGAAACACCTCCCAGGTTGGCCAGTGTCACGTTGTGCTTGATGTGGTCGATGAGGTTGAGGCCGTAGGTCTTGCGGTCCTCGGTGACATAGGCGATGCGGTTCTCCACCGCCTTACTCACCGACGACAGGTCGATCGGCTTGCCTTCGAGCAAAACCTCACCGGTGATGTGCCGGCCGTAGGAGTGGCCGAACAGGCTCATCGCGAATTCGGTTCGGCCGGCACCCATCAGCCCGGCGATGCCGACCACTTCGCCCTTGCGCACATTGAGGCTGATGTTCTTGATCACTTGCCGTTCGGCATGGATCGGATGGTACACCGACCAGTTTTTCACTTCGAAAATAACGTCGCCGATCTGCGGCTCGCGCGGCGGATAGCGGTCGTCGAGCGGGCGGCCGACCATCGAGGTGATGATGCGGTCTTCGCTGATGTCTTTCCTGGGCAAGGTCTCGATGGTGCGCCCGTCGCGGATCACCGTCACCTTGTCGGCGACGCGGTTCACCTCGTTGAGCTTGTGCGAGATCAGGATCGAGGTCATGCCCTGCCGCTTGAACTCGAGCAGGAGATCGAGCAGCGCCTGGCTGTCCTTCTCGCTGAGCGAGGCGGTCGGCTCGTCGAGGATCAGGAGCTTCACTTCCTTGCTGAGCGCCTTGGCGATCTCGACCAGCTGCTGCTTGCCGACGCCGATATTGGTGATCAGCGTCTTGGGGTCTTCCTTGAGACCGACTTTGTCGAGCAGGGCCTTGGTGCGCTTCTCGTTGGCGTTCCAGTCGATGACGCCATAGGTGGCGTGCTCGTTGCCGAGGAAGATGTTTTCCGCGATCGACAGCATCGGCACCAGGGCAAGCTCCTGGTGGATGATGACGATGCCGATACGCTCGCTGTCATGGATGCCCTTGAAGTGGCATTCCTGACCGCGAAAGACGATCTCGCCTTCATAGGTGCCGGACGGATAGACACCCGACAGCACCTTCATCAGCGTCGATTTGCCAGCGCCGTTCTCGCCGACGACGGCATGGATTTCTCCCTCCTCGACGCTGAGGTTGACGTTCGACAGCGCCTTCACGCCGGGGAACGTCTTGGTGATGTCGCGCATCTCCAAAATCGTCGAGGTCATCAGGAATTCCGCTCCCTGGCGCATGCCTTCCATTTCGGGAAAGCGTCATGCGCGAAATCAACATACTGCAGTCTTGTCCACGCCGCGACGGCGCATGCGCTGCAGAAGCCGGCAAAAAACAATACCGGGCTCGCTTCTGAACGAAAAGGGGCCCTGCGTCACGCAGGACCCCTCCTTTGAGGCTGGATTACTTCAGCTCGTCGGCCTTGATGTAGCCGGAGTCGACGACCAGCGCCTGGTAGTTCGACTTGTCGACGTCATGCGGCGTCAACAGGATCGAGGGAACGACCTTGACGTCGTTGTTGTAGGTCTTGGTGTCGAGGCCGTCGGGCTTGCCGCCGGAGAGCACCTTATCGACCAGCTGCACGGTGGCCTTGGCCAGTTCACGGGTGTCCTTGAACACCGTCGAATACTGCTCGCCCGAGATGATCAGCTTGACCGAGGCGGTCTCGGCGTCCTGGCCGGTCACGATCGGCCAAGGCTGAGCGTCGGTGCCGTAACCGACGGCGCGCAGCGAGGCGGTGATGCCGCGCGACAGGCCGTCATAGGGTGACAGAACGCCATCGACGCGGCTGCCGTCCGAGTAGTTGGCCGAGAGCAGGTTGTCCATGCGGGCCTGGGCGGTGGCGGCGAGCCAGCGCAGCGTGCCGACCTTGTCCATGCCCATCTGGCCGGACTTGATCTTGATCGAGCCGTCGTCGATCAACGGCTGCAGAACCGACATCGCGCCGTTGTAGAAGAAGAAGGCGTTGTTGTCGTCGGGCGAGCCGCCGAACAGTTCGACGTTCCACGGCTTGGTGTTCGGGAAGCGCTCCTTGAGGCCTTTGACCAGGGAATTCGCCTGGATGACGCCGACGCCGAAATTGTCGAAGGTGGTGTAGTAGTCGACATTCGGGGTCTTCTTGATCAGGCGATCATAGGCGATGGTGACGACGCCTGCATCGTTGGCCTTCTGCAGCGCATCGCCCATGGTGGTGCCGTCGATCGACGCGATGATCAGCGCCTTCGGGCCCTTGGTGATTTCGTTTTCCAGCTGGCTGAGCTGGTTCGGGATGTCGTCCTGCGCATATTGCAGGTCGACCGTGTAGCCCAGCGCTTCGAGCTGGGACTTGACGGCGTCGCCGTCGTTGATCCAGCGCTGCGAGGTCTTGGTCGGCATGAGCACGCCGACCAGGCCTTCGCCTGCATGCGCAGGCAGCGCCATGGCTGCGATGCCAAGGGCCGCCACGGCGGCCAGTGTCTTGATGATCTTCACATTACTCTCCCTGGTTGATGGACGCGACACCTCGGGGCTTCGCGGGCCGCGCAGTCGAACAGAAGCGCTGGCGCGCCGCTGTCGGCTTATCGATCTCCGGTATCCTCCCAATCGGTCCCGCGGCGCCATTTTTATCGGTACGATTTTGCTCGTCACCGATCCTTGCGCCTCGGAACGCGCGAAGGGTGGGTTCCTTTGACATAACTGTCAAATGCGATCTTTGGTCATTGCTATACCGAAACCGGTATGGTTTAGCGATCGACAGAAAAGTAGCGGAGCGACCGGAAAACCATGGCGGCATTGCGCGATCCTGACGCGATTTCAGCAAGTTACGAGAAGCCGCCGGGAGAAGGGGAGACGCTTCTGCGCAGCGGCCTGAGCTTGCGTCATATGCGCATGATCGCCGCCCTTGACGATCACGGACGGGTGAGCGCCGCGGCCCAGGTCATGAACATCTCCCAGCCCGCCGCCTCGCGCATGATTGCCGAGATGGAGGCGGTGCTCGCCGTGAAGTTGTGCGAGCGGCTCCCGCGCGGCATAACGCTGACCCCTTACGGCGAGGCGCTCGCCAGGCGCGCCCGCTCCATCCTGCTCGAAATGCGCGAGGCCGACCGCGAGATTTCGGAGCTCAAGGCGGGCAAGGGCGGCTCGGTGTTTTTGGGCGCCGTGACGGCGCCGGCGATCGAACTCGCGGTGCCTGCGATCCGCGAGATCCGCCGCGTCTACCCGCGCATCGAGATCACCATGCAGGTCGAGACGTCGAACGTCCTCGCCCGCGAGCTGATCGCTTCCCGCCACGACTTCATCATCGCGCGCATTCCGGACGACCTCAATCCGCGGCTGTTCGAATCGCGCGTCATCGGCATCGAGAAGGCCTGCCTGATCGTGCGCCGCGGCCATCCGCTTGCCAGCGGCAAGATGGTCGCGCTGGAGGAGACGGCGGCCTATGACTGGGTCTTCCAGTCCGGCGGCTCGCCGCTGCGCCAGGCGATGGAAAGCAACTTCCTGAACCGCAACATCCCGCTTCCCGACCGCATCCTCAACACCTCTTCGCTGCTGCTGACGCTGGTGATGGTGGCGCAATCCGACGCCATCGCCCCTGTTTCGGTCCAGGTCGCCAAGTTCATACAGAGCGCCGACGGGCTGTCCGGAGCGATCGATGTCGTGCAGACCGAGTTCGACATCGAGGTCCGGCCTTACAGCCTGATCACGGTCAAGAACCGCGCGCTCTCGCCCGCCGCCAAGATGCTGCACGACTTCATTCTGCGCGAAGTGGGGTGATGGAACGAGACTGCTACTTGCACGTTCAAACCGATCGGCTGCTCACTGGAACCTGTTGCGGGCGAGAGAAGAGCCGCTGATGCTGAACAGTTCGGGAGGTCTCGATGGAACGTCGGTTGTTTCTGACTGGAATGCTTGGCGTTGCGGGGGCGGCAGCGTTTACAAGCCTGGCGGGGCCGAGCAAGGCGGTTGCCGGCATCCCAAATGGCAACGGGATTCTGGATGAGCTCGACAAGCCGGATCCGACCATCTACGAGGAAGATGACCAGGCCGATCTGGTGCAGCCGGCGCAATACTACTACCGCCGCCGCCGCTACTACCGCGATCGGCACTACCGCCGTCGCCGCCGCCGGCGCGTTTGGAGAAGGGTCTGCCGCCGCTATTGGCGCTATGGTCGGCGTCATGTCCGCTGCTGGCGGCGTCGCGTCTGGATCAGCTTCTGGCTTTAGAGGTCATGGCGGTTCAGCTTCCGGTAAGAAACGCTGACCTGCTCTCAATAGTTTGTTTTTACGCAATTCCGGACGGAAAATCGCTGCGCGCCTTTCCTGGAATTGCTCAACCAGCCCGGAAGCCGGCCGCCGCAAGGTGGCCGGCTTCCGTTTCGCCATAAATCGCGCGGCTATCCTCTTCGACGGCCCGAGCCCGTCATGCTTCCAGTGACACGCGCTTCTTTTCGCGCTTTCGGTGAACGCCGTGGCCCGTTCGGGGTGCGGTCAAAAGGCAGCTTGATTTTCCAGTCGCCCTCATATTGAGAGGGGTCGGGCAGTGGGCGAACCTGGATATTCGATGTTTTCAAAGCTGCCTGTTGTTAACCATCTTGATGTTAGCCTTGGTCCTCGCGGATGAGCGAGGTCAACAATATGCACGCCGATCTGCCGCGCGCGCGGTTTGAGCGGAGGCTGATAGCCAGGGCGGTAGCGTTCTTCGCCGCCGTCCTGATGACGCTGCCCGCGAATGCGGAAACGGTGCGCAGCAACCCCGGCGGCCAGATCGTGATCTTCGCCTTGCATGTCGCCGAATTGCGCGCCGCCGAGGAACTGGTGGAATTCGATGGGGAGTGCGATAGCGCTTGCACGCTCTATTTGTCTCTGCCCGCCGAGCAGCTTTGCATCACGCCGCGCGCATCCTTCGGCTTCCATCTGCCCTACGGCGTCGGTAGCCAGCAGAATACGGTCGCCGCGCAATACCTGATCTCGCAATATCCCGACTGGGTGCGACAGTGGATCGAGGAGCACGGCGGCCTGTCGCACACCATCGTGCGGATGGAGGCCGACGAGGTTGCAAAGCACCTTCCCCTATGCGGGGTGCTGGCCTGACCGTAAGCGGCAACGATCGCGTTGGCCTTCGGTCGCCTAAGGCTGCGCTGCCTGGTCGTAGCGACTGCGCCATTGTGGTGAGGCTTGGAGCGGGTAGCGGGAATCGAACCCGCGCGTTCAGCTTGGGAAGCTGGGCTCATTTCAGCAATTTCAATTGTTTAGCTGTAAAACGGGCATCCGCTTAACCAGAAAAGTCTCAATGAAATCAATGACCCTGTAAAACTAGGTCGGCCCCTTTTGGGGACCGTCGCTGTTCACCGGCTGAGTATCCATAGTCGCCCGGTGGGTGTTAATCGGGGCCGCCAGCCATCTCGTTGCCGCCAGGTGCTTGTCGTCGCGCCATCGCAGTTAGCGGCATTAGGAATTCAGCGAGTTCGGGCAATCGTTTCGGCAAGCGACGGTGCCTTTGGGCGACCTCTAAGCCGGCGAAAAAGGCGACTGCGAAAGGGAAGGCTAAGACTTAAAGTTAATGAGGGAGAGCGAGATTCCTGCCTTCGTCGATAAGGTGATCGAGGGCTGTTTGCAGGCACCGGTCTGCGCGGCAGAGCCCTATCGGTTCGGCCGGTCCTCGCGCATAACGTTGTAGAGAAGCAGGCCCGCGATTAATGATACGACGGCGCCCACCATGTCATGGCCGGTCAGCCCTGAATAATATGCGAAAGCGAATGCCAACTCGGCCACAGATTCCACCCGGGTGTTCAGGATTTCCCAGAGAGAACCTTTAGAGAGCGCTAAAGTTCCTGGTGGCCGCGTGGCCGGCTATGTCCTCTTGCGGTGAAAATCCACCGTCATTAGCGCGTCGATAAGTTCCTGGACTGTCCAGCCGCACCTTGCCAGGCCGCAGCGGAAGGCACCGCTGGTGGACAGCATAAAGGGGCAGGCGCCTGCCGAAAACAGTCTATTAGCTTTAACTAATTGTAGACCCGCGCTGTCCTATTCTGGAACAGCGCGGGTCAGTGCCCACTGCCGCGCAGGCGGCTCCGGCAGACCCAGCACCCCCGCCCTCTGTCGGGGCCGCCACCTGCCTTCGCTATATACCAGCAATGGTTGAATCAACCGTTACCACACGTGCCTACTGACGCGCTTGGCTGACCGTTAAATTTTGATGGACCGAGACCGTAGCGGCGCTTCGGGCTACTCCCAGCTCACCCTTATGGGTGTGTGCCGATCATTTAGGCAGGGGCGTATATTTGTCTTCAGCCGGTGCCGTGTTTCGATTCCGAGCCCCGCCGGTTAGGCCCGGCGCGTGCTGGCCTACCCCGCCAGCCTGCCGGGCCGCTCTCGCTATTCATTTACTCATCGCGCCAGATCACCCGCTTCTCCCAACGGATCTGCACCAGGCGCCGGAAGCGGATCGTATGGGCCTGCTCCCCGGTCGGTGGAATAGCTGCGCGCTCATCCACTCCCGGCTCTTGCACTGCTGGCAGCGAACCTTGTCCCGCACATCGTCGATTGTGACGTTGCCGATCACCTCGCGCAACTCGAGCGGCTTGTAGTAGCGCGTGACATTGCAGCGGGCGCAGCGGATGCCCGCAGCCACGGCGCCTATGCAGATCAGCAGGCTATAGCCAAGGCTCATCGCAGCGGGATCTGGTCAGGATCCTTCCAGGTGCCATGGGAGTGGCGAACAGAACATCGTGACGACGGACAGTCGACGAGTGCGCCGCTCTTCGCCATGGACAGCAGTGGGTGCAAGATCAAAGGAAACATTTCGGCCGAAGGCGAGCGTATCTATCACCTGTCGGGACAGAAATTCTACGGCATTACCCGGATTTCGGAATCAAAAGGCGAAAGGTGGTTTCGCTCCGAAGACGAAGCCCTAGCTGCGGGCTGGCGACGATCGAAACGATGACGACAGGACGTGCCGGCGCTGCAATGCGCAGTGCCACGGTCGTGCGGGCGAAATTCTCGCTAATGATGATTTAGCTGATGGTGCTCGGGCGGAGCTGGTTGCCAGCCCGCGGCTAGCGTCTGTTACCCGGTTGAAAACAAAATCTACGCTTCCTTTATGCCACGACAGCTTGGGCGATATCGAATGCGCGGAGAGGAAGGACGAGTGTCTGGCAAGTGGGGCAGCTTCCGGGTCGTCTTCTTGCCCCTCAGTATCTCGCCGGACTATGCCAACAGGAGCGGCAATTCGTGGATATCGAAGTGCTCTATGAGACTGTCCTCGACTGGCTTGAGAGAGCTGGACGGCCTCATGATCTTTCAAACGTCACCTGCTAGCGAAAGCCATTGCTTTCGGACGGAGAGGCTTTCGTCAAGCAAGTAGACCGCGCCATCACCGAGTTCCGGCCCAGTTACTGGCTTACCTAAAATCAGCTGGTTCCACCGTTGATATGGCCGAACAACCTGAGAAAGGACTAATCTTCCTGGATCGATTTCTTTGTCCCGCGAAGGGCACCGAAGTGCAAACTCTACCACAAATCCAGGGGGGAACGGTCGAGTTGGTAATCGCATGTAATGCTGAGCGCGCAGAGGCAGAGGACTTCCGCCACTTGCTGTCGGTAAGTCAGTTTTCGCATAGCTGATCGATCGGATCTGGGATACGGAAAACTAGAAGAGGCATTACATTGCTCGTGATCCTCGAAATTCGATGCCAGAAATGCTAGAGCGTATCATCGCAAATTAATTAAATATAGACGCATTCGGCTAGTAGATCAGAAGTTTTCTCGTTTGAACAGTCGTTTAGATTGGCGACCATCTTTAAGCTACCTGCTTCTGCCGACTTGTGACCCGTCATCTCGAAGACGACTATCCTTATTGGCGTTTATCGCTTTGGTCCTTTTCCCCTGAGGGCCGATCGCTCAAGAGGAGATCTCGAGATGGACGGGTATGACGAATCGATGTTCGACGACCTCGCCTTTGATGAAGCGGAAGGTCCCGCCGACAGCTTCGACGAATTCGACGAAATGGACGAAGGCGATGGCTTCGAAGCTGCCGACGAAGCCGACGAGTTCGACGAAGGCGATGAATTCGAGGCTTCGGGCTTCGACGAGATGGACGCCGGCGACGAATTCGATGCCGCCGACGAGTTCGACGAAGGTGACAGCTTTGACGAAGGTGATGAATCTGACGATGACGCTTGGGACCAAGCCATGAGCTATGCGCTTGCGGCAGAGGACAGCGACGAATTCTTCCGGCGTATTGCCCGCGGCATTCGGGGCGTCGTTCGCACCGTCCGGCGTGCCGCTCCAACCATCGGCCGCATCGCACGCGCCGTCGCGCCCGTCGCAAGTCTCATTCCCGGTGTCGGCACCGCTATCGGCGGTGTCGCCAATGTCGTTGGCCAGTTAATGGCAGACGAGGCTTCCGAAGACGAGGCGCTCGACGCTTTCGCGGAACTCGCGGTTCGCAATCGCGCCGCCATTCCCTTGGTCGCAGGACTTGCGACGAGACGGGTGCTTGGCCCCGCAGCCGCACGTATGCCGGCTGCCGCGCGCGTCCAGGCGATTCGCACCGTGCGGCGCGCCGCCACCCAGCTTGTGAACCGTGGCGGGCCGACCGCGATCCGCGCGCTCCCTCGCATCGCCAACAGCGTTCGCCGCACCGCCGTCACTCGCCGCACACCGGCCTCCGTCCGGCCGCTGGTGCTGGCGCGCACCGCGCGTCGTGTCGCGGCGCGCGGACATGGCCTGCGCCGGCAACTCACTCTGCCCTTACAAAGAGGGCGCCAGATCGTGCGCCGCACTGCGGCGGCTGTTCGGGCCGGCATGGCCCCGGCAGGCAACCTGGCGCGCGCGGCCGGGCGCACCTTGGGCGCGGGGCGTGTCCTGGGCGGCTGGGCGGGCGGAGGATACGGCCAAGGCCATGGGCACAGGCGACGGATCGTGATCCGCGGCCCGGTCAGCATCACCATCCGGCCCAACTAACAGCCGTTTTTGCAAGCAGAGTCGTTGCAAGAAGAAGGATCGCGGCGATGCGCACGGGTTCTTCGACCAGGCGGTTCCTGGACACCAAGCTGCGAGCCCTCAAGGCCCGCGCCCAGCGCCTGAACCGTTTGACGCCCCGGCGCATCGGCCTTCGTCCCGAAGACCTGCCCTACGCGCCGTCCCGGGCTCACTTCCACGCCGCCAACAAGCGGCTGGCCGCCATCGGCAACGCCATCAACAGGCGGATCGTCGAGATCGAGCGCAGCTGGCCGCCGGCGACGGCGCAACATGCCCTTACCCAAATGGCGATGCTCGACCGTAGCGTCGATCGGCTGCGTAGGACTTTCGGGATGTTCTTCGAAGTCATGTCGCAGCGCGGATCGGCATTCGCGCCGGCGCTCGCCGCGCATGACGAGATCGCGCTCGATTGCTATGCAGTCGTCCGCCAGGCCCTGCCTGATGTGTTCAGCGGCCCGCTTCTGAAGCCGCTGACCTATTTGGAACATGGCTATTCTCCAGCCACGCAGCGCCGCGGCGTGGCACTTGCCCGCCTGCTCGGCGACAGCAATCCGTTCCCGGTGATCCGGGTGCCGTGGGATCGCGACAATCCCTGGCAGTCAGTCTTCCTTCATGAAGTTGCTCACAACCTGCAGGCGGATATGGGCCTCTGGCAGGAGAACGCGCAAGCGGTCGCCAACCGGCTCGCCAGCATGCGCTTCGATCCCCTAGTGGTGACGATCTTGCGCCGCTGGCACAAGGAGATCTTTGCCGATCTCGCGGCGCTCCTGCTTGGCGGAACGGCGTCGGTATGGGGCATGATGGAGTTTCTCGCTCATCCGGGCGCCCGCGCGCTAACCTACCGTCCCGGCGGGGCGCATCCGACCGGTTGGATCCGTGTTCTCATCCTGACTCAGATGCTGCGCCGCATGGGTTTCGCCGACGAGGCGAGACGGGCCGAACGCGTCTGGCGGGGTCTCTACAATCCGGCCCGCGGCCACAGGCTGCCGCCAGTCCTACTCGCATCGGTGCCTCGCGTTATCCCGGCCGTGGTCGATGAAATCGCCTACCAGCCGCGACGCGGCCTGGGCCAGCATGCGCTGGCCGACGCCATCCCTTTCACCCGGGCCGACGAAGCGCGCATCCGCCAAGGCGGAATCCTGATTGCGGCGGGACGGATGCCCGACCTGCCGCCCCGCTTTCTCGTGTCGGCCAGCCGTTTCGCGCTGGAGGCCGGCGCAGAGCCGGACGCCATTGCCGCGCTCGTCTTTAGAAACCTGGCCCAGCGTCAGGCAAACCGACGGCCCACTGCGCAACCGTCCCCAGCCGCACTCGTTGCATGAGGAACTAAATCATGGTCGACGCAATCCCAACCGCCGCCAACCCGGTCTCGAAATTTCGCTCGCCTGCCACAGTTGCCGTTGACAACCTGCTGCGCAAAACGCTGCGCGTCAGCGATCCGCGTGATCCCGACCAGATCGCCAACGCTCTCCTGAGCTTCTACCCAGATGAGGCGGATCGGGACCGCCGCGAGCGCGCCGGCCTGCCCTATTCGAGCGTGCCCGACTATGTGCCGCTGGCGAAGAATTCCGGCCCGTCCTCGGTCGAACTGGCACAGGCGCAGGACGATCTCGAACGCGACCTGCAGACGCTTTCGACCTCCTCGCCGCTGAAGGACATTCGCATCGAGATGATCGGCTGGGGCCGCTCCATCCGGCAAATTGCCACTGAGGGACTGGCCGCCGCCCGACTCGCCCTTGATTCGGTCAATCACGACCGTGCCATGTCGGCCCGCCGTCAGCTTGGCGAGTATTCTCGCCTTGCGCGCTATGTCGGGACGCTCACCGACGGCAGCGCTATTCTATTCAGGCGTTTTGCCCAGAGCTGCGATGTCTTGGCTGGCCTCATTCTCGTCGCCATCGGCGAAGGATTGGCTTCCAGCGGCATCACTCGCAGCACATCGATCGTGCGCTCGGCAGCCGGTGAATTACAGGCGCGCCGCAACGCCGTTATAATGGCACTGCGCAGCCTGACCGGCTCGGTCGAAAGCTCTCTAGGCCAGGAGGATTGGCCGCGCGGCATTGAAGCCTACCGCAATCTGGTGCGGCAACTCGAGGAAGGCGGCCAAGCCGATCTGCGCGCCCTTTTGGAGGAAAGCGCCCTGTCACAGGCAATGGACGATCTGGTCGACCTCTCGACCGGGGCAAGCGTCGAGGGCTTGCGTGAACTATCCACCGCATCCGCAATGCTCGTTCACCGCTTCCAGCGCCTCATTCAGTTCGGCCAGAGCATTCATGTTCCGATCAAAATCCCGATCACGTTCGGGTCGCCGGAATCGCCGCCGCTGGTGGCATTCGTGTCGAGCCTGCAGCTCTTTGTCGATGCCTTCGTCTCGCAAGGCAGCTCGCGGCTTCTCTACGTCGCGCGCCCGCCGATCATCGTCTACGGCCTCTATGGCGCCGGCGGTGCTGACACAGGCGCTGACCGCCTGATGAAGCTCACCATTGCGCGGGGCCTGTTGCTCGAACAGGTCGACTGCTTCGCCGGCTGCGGCTGCGACGACGACGAGATCAACTGTCAGGTCCTTCTGGATTACATGCTTTTCCTGGTGGACAGGGCGATCGATCTTTACGCGGTGGGGACGGACCCGGACGGAGTTGGCGAACAGGAAAAGCGGGCTGCGGCCGTCGGCCTTGCCGTCGGTGCGGTGCTGGCCCTGACGGACCAGGCCAACAATCCCCCCCTGCTCGAGTGCGAACTCAGCGTCAAGCTGAGAGAGACACTCGGCGATATCTCCCGCGAATTGCTCGGTCCGTTCGCCGGCTTGGTCCCTCCGCCCGGGGATGCAAGCCAAGCGCTCATGGTCCGCGAGCTGCGCATCTTCTACCAGGCGGAAAGCCAGACGGAGCGCCTGGTGCGTTCGCTGACACCGCAATGTGGTTTCGATGTCTTCAACTACAGCAACAGCAATCATTCGCTGATCCGTTGGATGATTCGTTGGATCCTCAACAACACGCTGCAGGAGCCCAACGTCGACCTGCCGAACCCAGTCCAGATGCCGTCGCCGATCGCGAGCTCGATGGCGAGCATGGGGCAGAACCGTCCCGACTTCTGGTCTGCCGGCTGAGAGGAGCAGAACAATGGCTGCGAGAATCGCTTTTCCCTATAAACCCGCCAACAAATTCCACGCCGGGATCGAGGCGCGCTTCAAGGCGGCAGCCGAGACGCCGCAGTCGATCGATCGGCTGACAGACGAGGTCAAAACCGGCAGCAAGGGAACCAAGGGGGCTATCGACAAAGTCGCCGACGCCATCGACGAGCTGCATAAAACGGTCCAATCCATCGGCCTGCGCGACAAGGACAATGTCACCGCGCTCTATGCCGCCGCGGTCGACACTACCGGAGACATTGTCGGCCGCACAATTGCGGGGCAATGGCTCAACCAGGCGGGATTCAAGTCGCTGCACGACATCGAGACGTTCAACAATCGCAAGCCGCAGGGAACCCGGCGCGACGACTTCATCAAGCGTATTCGCAACGCTGGTAGCTTCAGCAGTGGCCTTCCCTCGGTCGTCACCGACGACGAGCTGGCGCGCTTTTTCGAGCTGGCGCCCGCTGTCCAGAAAGCGATCGACGACAGCCAACCGCCGACCGGCGGCCAACCGCCGCCAACCAAAAAACCTTGAGAGCCGCCAATTCGAGCAAGATGAGGTCTGATTATGGCTAGTGAATCCAACCAGGTCATCCAGCGGCTGTTCCAGCGCTTCTTCCGGGACGAGCTGTCGGCATTGTCGCCGGCGGACCGCGCCGCGTTCGAGAGCGAGTTCGAGGGTCGCTACGGGGAATTGCTCGAACGCTCGTCCAGCACCACGACCACCAGCTTCTCGGATCTGGTCGGCTTCGGTGACGGGCCAATCAAGCCGTTCGACTCGCTGCAGATGCCGCTGCTGCGCAACGACTTCGACGAGTCGATCATCCCTCCGCAGCTGCAGGCGTCGGCAGAGCTCTATTACATCTACCAAATGGACCGCATGAAGCTGTTCCAGGTGGTCGATGTATTGCGGCGACTGTTCCAAAACGGCCAGATCCGCATTCAGCGCGGCCCCGGCGCGCGCGGGCTATACATCCTCGAGAAGTGGCGGCCGATCCGCTACAAGCGCCGAGACCGGCTGATCGCCTATCGCCGCGTCTTCAATTACGGCCGCGCCCCCGTTCCGGCCGGCGCCATCGTCAACCGCAGCTTCCACTTCATGCTGGTCGCCTTCATGAACGCAATGTCGCAATATTTCCAAGACTTGACCATCGGCCAGGTCATTCGCGGCTCGGCATCGATCAACGACAGGCCGTTCGCCGCGCTCGCCACGGTGCAGCGCGTCGGCACCGATCTACGCTACCATCTCGATCGTTCGAGCTACGGCAACATCCTGGCCCTGACCCGGGAAACCGGACAGTATGTGCAGCAGATCTTCGAGCTGTTCGACGCGCCCGATATCAAGAAGTCCTTCGACGCCAACACCAAATGGGATGTCATCGAGGCCGTTGCCAACCGGCACCTCGGCGGCGCCGCCGAAATGTCGCAGCGCGCCAAGATGGCGGATGCGGGGCGCCGGGTCCTGCAGTATATCGCCGAGAATGAGTTCCGCACGACGATCACGCCGGCCGAATTCGACGCCGACGCCAAGAAGATGGGCTCTCAGGCCGATGCCTGGCTGGCTGCCTATCGGCTGACGCGCGAAGGACGTCGCTTCCCGGGTCTCGATGGCGACCGGGTGCACTGGTCGTATGGGCTCAACCGAAACACCGCCTCACGCATCGCCGCCTGAACCGTTCGCCGGGGATGAAGAGTGTCAGCGATGGACCACCATCTTTATCTTCCCGGGCGCTTCGCGCCCAAGCCGCCGAACATCGTCATCGATGCGCCGCTGGCGTTGTCGCCGATGGGGCTGCTGATGACGGTGGTGCTTTCCCAGTCCGCGCGGGTATGGCTGCCACGCGGCTTCTATACCTTGCTCGACAATGATGAATACTATCGCCACCGGCCTGACCAGATGGGCGGTTCCTGGCTTAGCCCGGATACGAGGGGTGCCTGCCTCAAGGAGCTGGCGCTAGAGCTCGAACCGTGGCGGCGCGCATGGCAGAACGGCAGGCTGTCGTCGCGGGTGCACTGGATCGGCGACGCGCAATATGAAAGCGCGCTGCCCGAACGCGAGGAAACAGCGCTGTTACCGCGCTTCGAAGGCTGCTGCGCGGCACTCGAATCCAGGCTTGGCGACCAGCCCGGCACCGCCGCTCCGCTGGATGAGTGCGCCCGCGACGTGATTGCGCTCTCGGCCGCCTTGCAACCAGACAGCGCCTACATTCTGACCATGGCCGGCACGGCAGGCAGTGGCAGGCCGCCGTTCTGCGACTATCTCGAGCGGCTGGAATTTCCCGCTAGGCACCATCCAGGCGCCTTTCCAGGCTGGTCCAGCCCGGCATTCTGGCCGGCGCTGGCTCCGCTTACTGCCAGTGGCCGCAGCGCCGCGATCGTGCAGATCGTGGCGCCGGTCATCCTGGCGCTGCCCGACGGCTGGACCGAAACCGACTGGGCACTGGAAGACCCGGCCGGTCAAGACGACGAGACACCTGATGATCCGTGGCGCAATGCATGCGCGCTCTGGCATGAGCTGGCGCCGGCGGAGGTCGCGGCATGAGCCCGCCCCGCCTGGACCCGAGCCACGGCTTGCGCACCAATGCGCGCGACCTGGTCATGATCAGCGTCGCCGGCCAGGTCGCTTCGCCGACAGAGAGGGGAACACCCTGGCGCATCGGATATGATGGCAGGCCGCGCTCGCTGCCGGGCACCGGCGGCATCGTGCTCAACCACCGCGTCGGTGATCCTTGCGTTGGCCTCGCCGGAGATCATGTCGAGCCGGCGGTGTCGATCCGCAATGAGGCGCGCGCCGCCGGTGGCAGCCCGGACGCCGCCAACCAAGCGCTGCAAAGCTATTCCTGTGTCGGCAATCACGCCATCGTCACTACCGGCCGCGCCGCCGGGGCGCGTGGCGTGGTGACCGGCAAGCATGGCGGTGTCGACACGGTGCTGATCGATTTTCCCGTTCCGGCGATGCGGCAAATGGCGATTGGTGACGGTGTCCAAGTCTGGGCCTACGGGCTTGGCTTGCGCCTGACCGACTATCCCGATGTGGCTATCTGGAACTGCTCGCCGCGGCTCTTGGCGCGCTGGCGGCCGGTTGAGCGCAACGGCCGCATCCGCGTCAAGGTGACGCACCGTATTCCGGCCCGCGTCATGGGCTCCGGCCTTGGCCGCAACAATGTGCTGCGTGGCGACTACGATATCCAGATGTCGGATCCGGGCATGGTGCGGCGCTACAGGCTAGGCTCGCTGCGTTTCGGCGACATTGTCGGGATCATGGACGCCGACAACCGCTACGGCCGGTCGCGGCTGGAGGGGCATATCTCGGTGGGGGTCATCGTCCACAGCGACAGCACGGTCGCCGGCCATGGTCCGGGCGTTGTCTCGCTGCTTTCGGCGCCGGCCTCGCGGCTGCAACTCGAAGTGTCGCCGGACGCCAATATCGCCCGCTTTCTCGACATCCGCCCGCCGCAGCCGGCACGGCCGTCGTTTCCGCTGCCGACAGTGGAGCAGAGGGAACGGACGGTGGCGCGGCTGCGCGAACGAGCGATGGCATCGAGCGCCAGGGCTGAAACCGGCTTTGGCTGATCGCGGCCGGAACAGGACGAAGAAGCATAGGAAGAAGCACAGGGAAGGGAGCCGGCATGTCCTATCTTGACGAACAACTCGACGCGCTGGTTGAGGAGGCCGCCCAGGCGGTCGGTCATCCCAGGCCTTGCGGCTGTGCGCGCTGCCGGCAGCGGCAGCCGTTCCGCGCGGTGGAAGTCAGGAGCCGGCATTTCCCCGGCTGCGGCTGTGGGACCTGCAGCAGCGGTGCATCTTTCGACGAGGCAGCGATGCGGCAGGCCCGGCCGGCAGGCCGCCAGACATCGGCGCGGGCGGCGGGACGGCAACTGCCCGGCTGGCGCGGATGGACGCGGCCGGTCTCACTGGCAGCCATCGACGCGGCGCGCGCTGCCGCACGCCGCGGTGAACCCGTCGATTCGCTAGTGCGGCCCTTCTTGGCGACGGGGCCACAGGTCTACCGCATCACCCGCGCCGGAATCGACCGCGACCGCCCGCTGAGCATTGGCATGACCAAAGCCAACAGCTCGATCGCGCAGCGGATCATCGAGCATTATCGGCAGCCGAGCCGCGCCGATCCCAAGGTCAACGTCGCGATCCGCAACCTGCAGCCGGGTCAGGTTCTGGTCCAGGCCGCCCGCCTGACCCGCCAGGGCATTCATCCGCGGCGGGCGAGAAACTATGAAGGTTGGCTGCAGGACCGGGAGCGGCCGCTGCTCTACGACCCCAACAGCACCACATTCGATGAAACCGGCCTGATCCGCTGAACCAAGGGAGGTCCCGATGCACGGGCAGATCGCATCTCGTTCAAGGTCCGCATGGGCCAATCTCGACGCAATCGTCCTCGAGGAGGTCAGAGCCCTCCGCCCGCCGGCACCGCGCGCTGCCGAGGCAGCGGCGGCCGAGGCAGAGGCACCGTTCAGCTCTGACGAGGAGTTCATGCACCGGGCGACGGCCTACCTTGGCGGCCGCGGCGAGGAGGCGTTTTGGCTGATGGAGCGTCTGCGCAACATGCTCGGCATCGATGAAGCCTCGGAAGCACCTGCAAACCCAACCGATGAAGGCCAAGCCAGCGCGGCCGGGCTCGACGAGGACAAGCCCTCGGGAATCGACCCCCCGGAGGTCGAAAAAGGGCCAGAAAAATGACGCTGTTCGGTGAGGTCCCTTTCGCGCTCGACCGTCTGGCCGATGAAGCGGACTATGCGGTGGTCGGCCCGACCGACGGCCGCACCAGGATCGCGCATACGAACCGGTTCCCGCACAGCGCCGTCTGCCACATCGAACGTGATTTCGGCGACGGCAGGCTGACCGGCTGCACTGCCTTCCTGATTTCGCCAACGCGTCTGCTCACCGCGGCGCATTGTATTACCAGTCCCATCCGGCAGCGCCTTGGTCTTCCCAATCTTGCGGTGCGCATCCGTGTCACGCCGGGCCGCGCGTCCCGCGACGCCCGGCCCTTCGGCTGGCAATGGGCGAAGCAATGGCGCGTCAACCCGCCCTACCGCCGCCGCCCGTCGGCGCTGCACGATGTCGGGCTGATCGATTTGGAGCGGCCGTTTTCGCCGTCGCCCGCCTTCTTCCGGCTGTGGTCGCCTTCTCGCCAGGATATTGAAAGACTTCGCGCTTCACGCTTGCTCCACATTTCCGGCTATCCGGCCGACAAGCCGGACGGCACGCAATGGGAACATTCCGAGCGCCTCGACCGGATCACCGAACGGCAGCTCTTCTACAGCGTCGACACCTGCCCGGGCCATAGCGGCGCGCCTGTCTGGATTCATCGCCAGCTGGGCGGCGCGCCCTTCGTCATCGCGGTTCACACGGCCGGTCCGCGACCCCATTCTGGAGGCGCCTGGGGTTGCCGACCTGGTGTCCCGCTTGCTCCCGCGGGGTTGTTCAACCGTGGCGTCAGGATCACGCCGGACCTTCAGCGCTCCATCCTTTCCGGTTTCGGGCCTGGAAAGTGACGAGCTCGATCTAACTTTTTGGAGTGCTAATATTCGGGGAGGTGATATAGTTCATGGTTAGGGCATCAGTGCAGCATTAAGTAGTGGTCGCGCCGAGGGGTCTCGGCGGTGCGATGATTTTATTGGGGCACCGCGGGGGGTGCGTTGTAGTGACTTTCCCGCCAACCAAGGCGTTCGGCCATGTCCATGCGTGCCGAGAACTTGCGGAAGCTCGCCGATGTTGCTGACGACAATCCTTCGTCTCGGTCTAATGAGGCGAGGGACAGGTCCAGCTTCATCGTCAACGGCCATCCATTGATCGCAATCCGCGATTTGGACAATGACGGCCGCGGCGGCGCGAGTGCAAATGCACATTTCCGGGTGCCTGTAGGCCACATGATGTGTGCCGGGACGCGCTATCTGATCTACGATGCGGACGGTGGGCCCGCCGCTTCTACCGGCCTGCCGGCTTCGCCAGCTGAGACCTTGACGCGGCGCGAACTCCAGATTGCCTTCTTGATCTCGGAAGGCAAGTTGGACAAGGAGATAGCCAGACAACTCGGCATCAGCGGCTACACCGTGCGTGAGCACATAAGGCGGATCTTCGCGAAACTGAATATCGGGCGGCGCTCGGCAATTGCCTCTTGCGTTCTAGCTGGTCGGCCCGAATACCGCCAAGACTATAGGCTATAAGATTCCAACGGTTTCCACTGACGGACGCTAGATTTGGTCCATTTCGATGATCGTCACAATGTTACAAAATTGTAGCATAAGCCATTGAAATCATTTAATTCAATCAGAGTTCAATCCTCTCTCGAAGCACCATCCGGGCCCCTTTCAAATTATTGGATAGTGGCGACTGGTCCTTGCATAGCACCTCGCGAGAGCGCTCACCGAGCTTTTTTCTCAAACTTCGGCTTCTCGGCGGGAGATAGCGCTATAACGTCATGCAGAAGGAGCATTCTGCCATGACGATGATCACCTGCGGGCTTATCCACGCCTTGCCGTTTGAAGCCCGCCGCGGCTGTAACCGAAGGGAAGCCGCATCCTATGTAGGTGTTAGTCCAACCCATTTTGACAAGCTCGTCCGCAAGGGCATCTTTCCAGATCCGTTCGAACTTCTTGGTCGGAAGATTTGGGATGTCCAGACGCTTGATCATGCCATTGATGCCCTGTCGGGCATCGATACGCCGGCGGCACGTTCTCCAGTGAGCGACGAGGATCATCTCGACGGTGAACTGGCGGCGTTCGAGGCGAAGCATTATGGTCACGCTTGAATTGAAGGGCCTACACCGGGTCAACGGCCAAGGGTAAGGTCTATTGGTATGCTCGGCGCGGTGGTCCGCGCCTTGCTGGGATGCCAAGCACACCGGAATTCCTCGCGTCCTACAATGAGGCGATTGCCAGCCGCACGACACCTGACAACAACCGCTTTCGATCGTTGGTCACGCAATCAAGGCGAGCGCCGACTACAAGAAACTCGCCGAGTCGACGCGACGTAACTGGGGTCCTTGGCTCGACCGGATTGCCGGCCATTTCGGGGAGCTGCGCATCGCCCAGTTCGATCGACCGGAAAAGATCAGACCAATAATCCGCCGGTGGCGAGCGGCATATGCGGCGACGCCCAGGTCAGCTGATTACGGCATGCAGGTTCTCTCTCGCGTGCTCTCATACGCGGTCGATCCACTCGGCAAGATTGGCTCGAACCCTTGCGAAGGCGTCAGACAGATCTACAGCGGCTCTCGCTCGGAAATCATCTGGACAGGTAGCGACATCGAGCATCTGAAGAAGACGTGCTCGGCCGAAATTGCCCATGCCGTCGATCTGGCTGCATGCACGGGCCTTCGGGTCGGCGATCTCATCCGCCTATCATGGTCCCACGCCGACGAGGATGCCATAACCATCACCACCGGCAAAAGCAGACACCAGCGCGAAGCCATCATTCCGCTCTATCAGGAACTGCGCGACGCCCTTGGGCGGATACCGAAGCGCTCGCCGGTCGTCCTGACCAGCAGCAAGAAGCGCCCGTGGACTGTCAACGGTTTGGCTAGCTCGTTCTCCGATGCCAAGAAGATCGCATGGCCGAAAGGCGATGACCTGAACTTCCACGATCTTCGGGGCACGGCCGCGACGAAATTTTACACAGCCGGCCTGACCGAGCGCGAGATCGCCGAGATCATGGGCTGGGAAGAGGACCATGTTTCGCGCATCATAAGGCGTTATGTGAGCCGCGGAGCCGCAATCAAGGAGCGCATCCGAAAACTCGATCAGGCCAAAAAGTGAACGCTATGTGTAAAACTACCTGTAAAACTCTCGTTTTCGGGCGGTCTCCAAATCAGGCGCAAACCCATGTGATGAGGCATGGAGCGGGTAGCGGGAATCGAACCCGCGCGTTCAGCTTGGGAAGCTGACAGGCTACCATTACATCATACCCGCGCGAGCCCTCGTTACCATGGTGGCCCTGCATCTAGCAATCGGCGATGCATCGAAAGAGCATCGAAAGACGCGCCGCCTCCCTCGGCTTGATGCTGAGCAATCGAGCGCGTATTTCTGAGATCGCGCGCCCCGAATCGGGGCAGCCGAAACGTGGAGACGGCCCTTGTCCGCACTGACGCGCTTTCTCGGTGACTCACCGCTCCGGGTGCTGATCAAGCTGCTGGTGGTTTCCTTCCTCGTCGGCCTCGTCATGCACGCCTTCGGCTGGAGCCCGATGGACGTGTTCTATGGCATCCGCCAGTTCTTCATCGATCTGTGGAACCTCGGCTTCCATGCCATCGACCGCTTCCTGGGCTATATCCTGCTTGGCGCCGCGATCGTCGTGCCGGCCTTCATCCTGCTCAGGATCGCCAGCTACAGGAAGTAGCCCTGGCGAGAGTCAGGCGTAGCCAGCAGCCGCCTCGAACAGGATGGCGTGGCGCCCGGCAAGCGCCGGCACGTCGGCCGAATAGCCGCCGCCGATGACGCCGCACACCGGAATGCCGGCTGCGCGGAAATGGCTGATAACCGTCTTGTCGCGGACGCGCAGGCCATCATCGGAGAGTGCCAGCCGGCCAAGCCTGTCCTCGGCATGGACATCCACTCCGGCGTTGTAGAAGACGATGTCCCAGCGCCGTCTTGCGGAAAGCTCCGGAAGAATGACGCGGAGCCGGTCGAGATAGGCGGCGTCGCCGGTGCCGTCCGGCAGCGCTATATCGAGATCGGAGGCGATCTTGCGCGCCGGGTAGTTGCGATCGCCATGCATGGAAAAAGTGAAGGCGCGGGTTTCATCCTTGAGGATGTCGGCGGTGCCGTCGCCCTGGTGCACGTCGAGATCGACGACCAGGATGTTTTCGACGGCCTGCTCGGCAAGCAGCACCAGCGAAGCGACGGCAACGTCGTTGAAGGTGCAGAAGCCCGCGCCTTGCGCGCGCCGGGCGTGATGGCTTCCGCCGGCGGCGTTGCAGGCTATACCGTGTTTCAGTGCCAGTCGCGCCGCCAGCACCGTGCCTGCGGTGGCTAGCTGTGCCCTCAGCGACACGCGCCGGCCGACCGGGAAGCCGATCTCGCGTTCGATTTTTTCAGGCACCTCGCATGCGATCACCTGGTCGACATAGCCGGCAGCGTGCGCAAGCTTCAGCCATGCCGCCGGCGCCGGTTCGGGCATCGAGAGCGCTTCCGCGACGGCGAGTCCACGGCACCGCAAGGCCTCCATCAAAAGCGGATATTTACTCATCGGAAAGCGATGGTTGACAGCGAAGCCGGCGTCGTAGTCGGGGTGATGGACGATCTGCAAAGGCATGAAGTGGCCTGCGCCAGTCTTTCTGCACCAGTCTTTCTGCGCCAGTCTGGGAATTCGGTTGGCCGCCACGGGTTGGCGATTGCGCGGCAGCGGCAAACTGGGGCACATCGGCGGTTCGATCAAGCTGCAAGGCAGCAATCCATTGGATGCGACCCAGGCCAACGCCAGGTACTTCATCGTCAGCAATCGCTCGGTGCTCACGATCGCCGTGCCGATGATGCTTGCCTATTTGACGACGCCGCTGCTCGGCATCGTCGACACCGCGGTGGTCGGGCAGTTCGGCGACGCGGCCCTGCTCGGCGGCCTGGCCGCCGGAGCGCTGGTATTCGACGTCGTCTTCACCACCTTCAACTTCCTGCGCTCCGGCACCACCGGCCTCGTCGCCCAGGCTTTCGGGCGCGGCGATCCATTGGAAGAACAAGCTGTTTTCTGGCGGGCCATGCTGATCGCGGTCGTCGCCGGCGTCGTGCTTGCAGCCCTTGCGCCGCTCTTTGCCGTGGCCGGCCAGTGGTTCATGGGCGCCGAGCCGCGCGTCAGCGCGGCGATGTCGGTCTATATCCGCATCAGGCTTCTTGCCGCGCCCTTCTCGCTGGTCAACTACGCCATACTGGGCTACGCGCTGGGCCGCGGCGAGGGCGGGCTCGGGCTGATGCTGCAGGTCGTGCTCAACGGCATCAACATCGCGCTCTGCTTCCTGCTCGGCCTCGAGCTCGGCTGGGGTGTTGCCGGCGTTGCCTGGGCGACCGTCACCGGCGAGTTCCTGGCGATGCTGCTTGGCCTTGCCATCGTGCTCAGGCGGTTCCGCAGGCTGGAGTGGCCATCGCGCCGGCGTATCCTCGACCTGCCGGCCTACCGGCGCATGCTGTCGCTCAACCGCGACATCATGATCCGCTCCTTCTCGCTGCTTGCCGCCTTCGCGCTGTTCACCAGGCAGGGCGCGCAGTTCGGCACGGTGACGCTCGCCGCCAACGCCGTGCTGATGAACTTCTTCCTCATTGCCGGCTATTTCCTCGACGGCTTTGCCACCGCTGCCGAGCAACTGGCAGGCCGCGCCATCGGCGCGCATGCGGCAACACCGTTCCGGCAGGCCGTGCGGCTGACGCTGATCTGGGGTTTCGGCCTCGCCGGCGTGGCGACCCTGGTGCTGCTCACGGCCGGCTCCGATCTGGTGGCGCTGGTGACGACCTCGGCCGATGTCCGCGCGGCAGCCGACACCTATCTGCCCTGGGCGGCTTTCACGGCGCTGAGCGGCGTGCTCGCCTTCCAGATGGACGGCGTCTTCATCGGCGCCACCTGGTCGCGCGACATGCGCAACATGATGCTGGTGTCGTTCCTCGCGTTCAGCGCCGCGCTCATCACGCTGGCGCCGGCCTTCGGCAACAACGGCCTGTGGGCCGCGCTGCACGTCTTTTTGCTGGTGCGGGGGTTGAGCCTGCTCGCGGTGCTGCGCCTCAGGGTGAGGACGGCCTTTTAGCATCGACCGTGGTCGTGGCGCGCAGGGGGTGACGGCGTTGCTTCTCAGCTCCAGAGGTCGGTCGACAGGTACTTCAGCCCGGAGTCGCAAATGACCACGGCTATCGTCTTGCCCGATTGATCGCCGTTCAGAAGGCGCAACGCGGCGGCCACATTCGCTCCGGAGGAGAAACCGCCGAAGATGCCTTCGCTGCGCGCGAGCAAGCGCGTGACCTGACGTGCCTCATCGCCGGAAACCTGAAGATAGCCATCGATCGGCACATTGTTTAGGAACGCCAGGTCCGGCATTGTATAGCCACCGCCTTGAATGGGATGTTCGGATTGGGTGATCGGCTCTCCCGCGGCGGCGGCGGCGCCCTTGGGTTCGACGATGAAGCACTTGATCAGGGGATTGCGTTCCTTGAGCGCCCTCGCTACCCCCGCATATGTTCCGCCCGAGCCGATGAAGTCGACGAATGCGTCGACGGCGCCATGGCTGGCGTCCCAGATTTCCGGCCCGGTCCCGCGATAGTGCGCAAGCCAGTTCCCGTCGCGATGGAACTGATCGGCGCGATACGCGCCTCTTTCCGCCGCCACCGCCTTGGCGGTCTGCTCGACGAGCGCCAAATCGCCGCCCGATACCTGCCCAGGCACCGACCCTGGCAGTTGGTCCACGAGAATCACTTCCGCGCCGAGCGCCGTCATCATTCGCGCGCGCTCTTCGGAGTTGCCCTTCGACATCACTGCGACGAATGGGTAGCCCCTGACCGCACAGATGATAGCGAGGCCGGTGCCCATGTTTCCGGAGGTGAGCTCGACCACCGTTTGCCCCGGTTTTATGGCACCGGATCTTTCGGCTTCCTCGATTATTCCAAGCGCCGCACGATCCTTCTTCGAAAAACCCGGATTGAGATATTCCAGCTTGGCGAGGATCCTGCCCCTGACGCCCGCTTGCGCCGTCAGCCTGTCGAGCCGGACCAATGGAGTTCCACCGATCGAGTCGACGACGGAGTTCAGAACCTCGGCCATTGCCTGCCTTCCCGGTTTCGCAGGAGTCATCAGAGTCGTTTGGACCAGTTTGCGCAACCGGTATCGCGCAACTCTCCGATGGACTTTAGCCGTTCCCGATCCACGAAGCGCGCTATGCCGGTAACGATGCGGCCGGGCAACGCCGGACCGGCATAGATCATGCCGGTATAGAGCTGGACGAGATCGGCGCCGGCGCGGATCTTCTCCAGCGCCGTCTCGGTGGAATCGACGCCGCCGACACCGATGATCGCCATCTTCGCACCGAGGAGCTTGCGCATCTTCGCCAGCACCGCGGTCGAACGCTCAAAAAGCGGCTTGCCCGACAGCCCGCCGGTTTCGCCCGCGAGGCTTGCGCTGCGCAACCCAGCGCGCGCGAGCGTCGTGTTGGAGACGATGACGCCGTCGATCTTTTTCTCGATCACCTCGGCGGCGATGTCTTCCAGTTCAGCTTCGACGAGGTCCGGCGCGATCTTGAGGAAGACGGGCGGCCGCGCCAAAGCGTTCTCGCGCGCCGCCATCACACGCGACAAGAGCTCGCCGAGCTGCTCGCGCGCCTGCATGTTGCGCAGGCCGGGCGTGTTGGGCGAGGAGATGTTGACGGTGAGATAGCTGGCGTAAGGCGCGAAGCGGGCGACGCCGCGCTCGTAGTCGCCAACGCGGTCGGCGCTGTCCTTGTTGGCGCCGATGTTGACGCCGACGATTCCATCGCGTCCCTTGCGCGCGGCAAGCCGCTTTTCGGCGGCGTCATGGCCTTCATTGTTGAAGCCGAGCCGATTGATCACAGCCTCGTCCGCCGTCAGCCGAAAGATGCGCGGCTTGGGGTTGCCCGGCTGCGGCAGCGGTGTGATCGTGCCGACTTCGGCGAAGCCGAAGCCGAGCTTGAGCAATGCATCCGGCACCTCGGCATTCTTGTCGTAGCCAGCCGCCATGCCGAGCGGGTTGGGGAAATCGAGCCCGCAAAGGCTGACCCTGAGCCGCGCGTCGCGCGGGGGAGGCGAGGCGACCGGCAGGCCGCATCTCAGCGCCGCGATCGATAGACCGTGCGCTGCTTCCGGATCGAGGGAGAAAAGCAGCTTCCGGCCGATCCGGTCGAGCACGCTCATTCGCCCTCCAGCATGGGGAATTGATGCCGGCCATCGCCGCCGAGCGGCAGTGGCCTTGCCCAGAGGACGGCATCGAGGTCAAGCGGGGCGTAGAGATGCGGGAACAAGGCGCCGCCGCGCGACACCTCGTATTTCAGCGCCTCACCCAGCTGCGCTCCGTCGACAGCGATCAGAAGCAGGTCCGTCTGGCCGGTGAAATGCCTGGCCGCAGTCTCGCGCACCTGCGCGGCGGTGGAGAAATGGATGAAGCCGTCGGCAATGTCGATCGGCGCTCCCGTGAAGCGGCCGCTCCGTTCCGCTTCGCGCCACATGGCTTCAGGCGCGATCTTGTAGATAATCTGAGACATTGTCGCGCTATAGTCCGAACGAACCATGGGGGAAAGGGTGCTTCAGAACTCTTCCCCATTTCAGGCGCAAACCTGTGATATTCTTGGCTCAACGGCTCATGGAGGATAAACAACATGCGTCTGCAACACATCCTGATCCCGGCGGCGCTTTGCTCGCTGGTCGCCGCATCGGCCTATTCCGAGGAGACCGATCGCTACCGGCTGGAGAAGTCGGCCAACGGCTATGTCCGCATGGACACCCAGACAGGCGCCATGTCGATTTGCGAGGAACGCTCCGGCCAACTCGTCTGCAAGATGGCGGCCGACGAGCGCGCCGCCTTCCAGGAAGAGATCGACCGGCTGCAGAGCTCGGTGAGGGCGCTGGACGAGCGCGTCGCCAAGCTCGAGAGTTCGCCCTCCGCCCGGCTGGAGTCTCAACTGCCGAGCGAGGAGGATTTCAACAAGACGCTAAGCTATATGGAGCGCTTCTTCCGCAGCTTCATGGACATCGTCAAGGATATGGACAGGGAAAACGGCGACGGTGGCGCGAAGCCCGCTCCGCAAAAGACCTGAATCGCTCTGGAGAAACTCTTTTCCAGCTCTTTGCTGCTTGAAAACGGAGCGCGCCGCCGCATAATCGTTCCGATCCCGCAAGAAACACATAATCAGCGATGGGGTCTTGGGAGGAATATTTGCCGTCGGGCCACACCTTCGTCATTGCCGACGACCATCCGCTTTTTCGTGGTGCGCTGAAGGAGGCGCTTGCCGGCATAGGCGACGTCGCCGCCATCCACGAGGCCGGCGATTTCGAAAGCGCCAAGGCGCTGGTCGTGGCCAATGAAGACATCGACATGGTGCTGCTCGACCTCTCGATGCCGGGCGCCAGCGGCCTATCCGGGCTGATCTCGCTGCGCGGCATCCATTCCTCGGTGCCGCTGGTGGTTGTGTCGGCGCATGATGATCCCGTCACCATCCGCCGCGCGCTCGATCTCGGCGCGTCCGGCTTCATCTCCAAATCGGCAAGCATGGACGAGATCCGCGCCGCCGTGCAGGCCGTGCTTGCCGGCGATATCGCCGCGCCGGCCGGCATCGAGCTCGGCGTCGAGCGCGACCCTGAGATCTCAGACCTGATCAAGCGGCTGCAGGCGCTGACGCCGCAGCAGACGCGGGTGCTCGGCATGCTGGCCGAGGGGCTGCTCAACAAGCAGATCGCCTATGAGCTCGGCGTCTCCGAGGCCACCATCAAGGCGCATGTTTCCGCCATCCTGCAGAAGCTCGGCGTCGACAGCCGCACCCAGGCGGTCATCCAACTCTCCAAGATCGGCGGCGACCCGTTGCAGCCGGTGAGCTGATCGCTTGTATCCAAGTCTTGTTCAGCCGAGCCGCATCGACAGCTCGACGTCGTCGCCGAACGGGGTCGACATGTAGCCGCCAGCCGGCGAGCGCACCCGCTCCAGGTATTCGGGAGAGAAGTCGGCATTGTCGGCGATGACCAGCGCTCCGGGCCTGAGCCGGCTCTCGACCAGGCTGATGATTTCCGGGTAGAGCGCCTTGGCGCCGTCGAGCAGCAGAAGGTCTATTCGGTCCGGCAGGTCCCTGCTCAGCGTCTCCAGCGCGTCGCCCTCGCGGACCTCGACCAGATCGATGAGGCCACCTTCCGTTAGATTGGCCTTGGCTCGCATCACCTTCGACGGCTCGAACTCCGTGGTGATCAGACGGCCGCCGCCATTGTCGCGCAGAGCTGCGGCGAGATAGAGCGTCGAGATGCCGAACGAAGTGCCGAACTCGACGATGATGCGTGCGCCGGTGCTGCGCGCCAGCATGTAGAGCAGCGTGCCGGCTTGCGGCGAAACCGCGAGCCACAGATCCTTCAGGCTGCCGTAGAAATCGAGGTATTCGGTCTTGCTGCCGAGCAGGCGCGCCCGTTCCTCGCGCGAATACTGGGCCATCGCCGGGCTGGTCGCAGCATTGGCTTCCTCGAGCAAGCGGGCGAGCAGGGGCGCAAGCGGGGTTCCGGTCAGGGTCGTCATGCTGGGCTCCGATCGAGTGCGTTCTTGTGTTGCCTCGAAAAATACGAATAATCCTTCAGGTTTCCAATTCGCATTCCCGAGCGCTGCCATGGTCCAACGCCCAAGCCCTTCAATTTCCACCCGAAAACAGCCCAAACAGGCGCGCGCGACGGAGCTCGTGGCGGCGATTCTTCAGGCGGCTGCTCAGGTTTTGGCGAGCGAGGGCGCGCAGCGTTTCACCACCACGCGCGTGGCCGAGAAGGCTGGCGTCAGCGTCGGCTCGCTCTATCAATACTTCCCCAACAAGGCGGCGCTCCTGTTCCGGCTGCAGAGCGACGAATGGCGGCAGACGACCGAGCTTTTGTGCGGCATTCTCCAGGATGTCGAAAAGCCGGCGCTCGAACGGATACGCACGCTGGTGCATGCCTTCATCCGCTCCGAATGCGAGGAGGCCGCCGTGCGCGGCGCGCTGAACGACGCGGCACCCCTCTATCGGGACGCGCCCGAGGCGCGGGAGGCAAGGGCCATGGCAAATCGCACTGTCGAGGACTTCATGCTCGAGGCGTTGCCGGAGGCATCGGAAGCCGCTCGCGCCATGGCTGGCGAGCTCATCCTGACGACGCTCAGCGCCGTCGGGCAGGATTTCTCTGCGAGCCCGCGAACATCGGCCGAGATAGACGCCTATGCCGCCGCGCTCGCCGATATGTTCTGCGCCTACCTCACGTGCCTTGGGCACGCAGGACGAGGGGAGTTGCAATGACCAGCCCAGGGTTTGACGTCACTCCGCCGCCGGCGCCAGCGCCCTGACCCTTGTCATCATCGAGCGCAGCACGGCCGGTTTCAGCGGCTTGTTGACCACCGGAACATCGAGCTGACCTGCAGCGGCGCGCACCTCGCTGGAACGGTCGGCGGTGACCAATACGCAAGGCAGGTCCTGGCCGTAGGCGGCGCGCAGCCTGTCGATCGCGTCAAGCCCGGTGCCGCCGTCGAGATGATAGTCGGCAAGCACGACATCAGGCCTCAGCGCGCCCGGCCGCAACAAATCGCCCGACCCCGAAGCGGTCTCCACGCCGCAGCCCCAGCCTTCGAGCAGCAGCCGCATGCCGTCGAGTATGCGCGCGTCATTGTCGATGCACAGCACGTTGAGCCCGGCAAGTGAGGACGCCGCGTGCGGCGGCGTCTTGCCGACCTCGCGCGGCGGCGCCGCGACCACCGCGACCGGCAGGATGACGGAAAAGCGCGTGCCCTTGCCCGGGTTGGAGTAGATGCGGATTTCGAGCCTCAGCACCCGGGCGATACGGTCGACGATGGAGAGGCCGAGGCCGAGGCCCTCGGCCTCGCGCGCCCCTTCGTCCAGGCGCGTGAACTCGTGGAAGACGGTGTTCAGCTTGTCGCCGGCAATGCCGATACCGGTGTCGATTACCTGGATTTCCGCCAACACTCCGCGCCGCCTGACACCCACCAGGATCCGGCCCTCGCGCGTGTATTTGATGGCATTGGAAACAAGGTTCTGGATCAACCGGCGAAGCAAGTTGCGGTCGGTCATGACGCCGAGCGAGGACGGCATGATTTTCAGCCCGAGCTTCTTTTCGGCGGCAAGCGGGCGGAAGTCGTTGCCGATCTGGCCAAGCAGCCCGCCGAGGCTGAAGGCGGTGTCCTCGGGCTTCATCGCGCCGGCGTCGAGCCGCGAGATGTCGAGCACCGCGCCGAGGATGGTCTCGACCGATTCCAGCGAGGATTCGATGTTGATCGCTGCCTTGCCGGCCCGCCCCTTGCCGGCCTTCTCGATCAGCGACGAGCAATAGAGCCGGGCGGCATTCAGCGGCTGCAGGATGTCGTGGCCGGCGGCGGCGAGGAAGCGAGTCTTGCTAAGGTTGGCTTCCTCGGCCAGCATTTGCGCCTGCGCCAGCTCCTCATTGACGCGGGTAAGCTCGGCGGTGCGGCTCCTGACCCGCTGCTCCAGCGATTCGTTGGCCCGCTTCAGCGCCAGGTCCTGCTCGACGCGGCCGGAAATGTCGGCATAGGTGGCGACGATGCCGCCGTCCGGCATCGGGTTGGAGCGCAGCTCCAGGATGCGGCCGCTGGTCTTCAGCTCCATCTGCCATGGGCTGACGAAGCTGGTCAGCCGGTTGAGCATCGTCACCCGCTGGTCGGCGGGGATATCGCCGCGCTCGGCAAGATGCCGCAGGATCTGGTCGAGCGAGACGCCGACCTGGCCCATCTCGTCCGGCAGGTCGAACAGCGCCCGGTATTGCCGGTTCCAGCAGATCAGCTGGAAATCCCGGTCGAAGACGGTGATGCCCTGCTCCATCTGGTCGAGGGCGATCTGCAAGAGATCGCGGTTGTGCTGCAGCGCCTCGGTGGCGTCGTCGAGCAGCCGGAAAGCATCCTTGGAGTCGCGGTCGTTACGGCGGAACAGCAACGACAGGATCAGCCGCGCCGAGGACGAGCCGACGGCGCTCGCCAGCAACTGCTCCGAGAAGCGGATGACGTCCATGCTGGCTTGTTCCTTGCCGTGCAGGGAGACGTTCGCGTTCTTCTCGAAGGACTGGAAGGAGCGCTCGGTGCGCTCGACGCCGAGATAGCGGGAGATCGTGTCCTTGAGGTCGTTGACGGTGACCGCGGTGCGGAAGCGGCGCAGGCTCGGCATCGGACCCGCCTCGCGCGGCACGAAGATCGCCGCCTGGATGCGTTCCAGCGGTACGGACGCGCGCGACAGCGATCCCAGCACGAAGAACAGCGTGTTGACTGACAGGCTCCACAGCACGCCGTGGTTCAGCGGCTCGCCGACGGTGCCGAACAGCGCCTGCGGCCTGAGCGCCTCGAAGCCGAACAGACCATGGACGACAATGTCGGTATCGGAAGCCACCAGCGAAGGCAGGAGCAGCGTATAGCCCCACATCAGAATGCCGGCGACCATGCCGAGCGCGGCGCCCCGGCCGTTGGCGCGGCGCCATATCAGCCCGCCGATCAGCGCCGGAGCGAATTGCGCGATCGCGGCAAACGACATCAGCCCGATCGAGGACAGCCGCGCGCTGTTTGTGCTCTCGCGGTAGTAGAGGAAGGCGATGAACAGCATGATGAAGATCGACGCCCTCCGCACGTTGAGGATCAGTGTCGACCAGTCCTCATTGTCGGAAGAGGGAGTCTTGAGCAGACGGCGCACGAACAGCGGGATGATGAGGTCGTTGGAGATCATGATCGACAGCGCCACGCTCTCGACGATGACCATCGCGGTCGCCGCCGACAGGCCGCCGACGAAGGCGATCATCGCCAGCACGTCATGACCGCTGAATAGCGGCAGCGACAGGACGTAGAGGTCGCTGCTGGTCCTGGCGCCGACCAGCGACAGGCCGGCAAAGGCGATCGGCAGCACGAACAGGTTGATCGCCACGAGATAGAGCGGGAACACCCAGGTGGCGGTGCGCAGCTCCGCCTCGCTGCGGTTCTCCACGATGGTGACGTAGAACTGGCGTGGCAGCATCAGGATGGCAAAGCCGCTCAAGCTTGTCAGCACCAGCCATGTGGCCAAGGAGGTGCTGTAACCCATGGCCTGGCGCACCTGGTTGTTTGCGGCGAGCGTCGCCAGCATGTCGCCGGGGCCGCCGAAGATGAGAAAAGTCACCATCAGGCCGATGGCGAGGAAAGCGGCAAGTTTGACCACGGTTTCGACCGCCACCGCCAGCACCAGCCCGTCCTGGTGCTCGGTGGCGTCGGCGTGGCGGGTGCCGAACAGCACCGCAAACAGCGCCAGCAGCATCGCCACCACCAGCGAGATGTCGCTCACAAAAGGATCAAAAGAAGGCGGCGAGCCGGTATAGTGCTCGATCATCAGGCTGACCGAGCCGGAGATCGCCTTCAGCTGCAGCGCGATATAGGGCACGGCGCCGATCGTCGCGATCAGCGTTGCGATCGCCGCGACGGCAAAACTCTTGCCGTAGCGAGCGCCGAGGAAGTCGGCGATCGAGGTGATCTTCTCGCTCTTTGCGAGCCGGACGATACGGTTGAGCAGCGGGAAGCCGAACACGAAGACCAGCACCGGGCCGGTATAGATGCCGAGGAATTCGAGGCCCCGCTCGGAGGAGAGCCCGACCGAGCCGAAGAAGGTCCAGGAGGTGCAGTAGATGGCGAGGCTGAGCGCGTAGATGAAGGGTCGCGCCCGGCCGAGCCCGGCTGCCACCGAGCGCCGGTCGCCGACGCTCGCTATGGCGAAAAGCAGCGTCACATAGGCGATCGCGATGATGACGACGAACCAGCCTTGCACGGCTCGCACTTCCTCCCTGACCGGTCCTCACCTGGCCATCAAGACGCAACCACAGCTTGGAGCCTGAGTCCATCGCGGCTTTCGGCGCATATGTGGTTGATAGCGCAGGATAACCACAAACCGGTTCCTTCGCCCTTTTTCCGATTTTGCAACTGGGGGGTTTTGTTAAGGTTGGTTTGGGTCGGCGCCGGAGAGCCGGGCGGCAGCGCGGCCTGTCATGGCAAGGAGGGTCGAATGCTGAAAGAATTCCAGGAATTCATTTCCAAGGGCAATGTGATGGACTTGGCCGTCGGCGTCATCATCGGCGCCGCCTTTGGCAAGATCGTCGATTCGCTGGTCAACGACATCATCATGCCGATCGTCGGTGCGATCTTCGGCGGGCTGGACTTCAACAATTATTTCTTTGGACTGTCCTCGAACGTCCACTCAGCCACGCTGGCCGATGCCAAGAAAGAGGGCGCGGTCTTTGCCTATGGCAGTTTCATCACCGTGGTGCTGAACTTCCTGATCCTTGCCTTCATCATCTTCCTCATGGTCAAGGCCGTGAACAATCTGCGCAGGCGGCTGGAGCGTGAGAAGCCCGCTGTCGCCGCCGCGCCGCCCGCGGATGTGCAGCTTCTGACCGAAATCCGCGACCTGCTCGCCAAGAAGTAATCTCAAGACGAAGACGCTGGACCAAAACCCCGGCCGTTCGCGGCCGGGGTTTTCTGTTTGCGGCTTTCGTAAAAGGCGTTAGCAGTCGTGGAAAACCGGACGGATTCTTGCATGACCCTGATCCAGACCTTACGCACTGAGGCCCGCGCCGCGCCCGAAAGCGGCATTGTCGCCGTCGTCAAACATGGCCGCCTGCGCGAAGGCCTTATCCCGCTCTGGGCCGGCGAGGGCGACCTGCCGACGCCTTCCTTCATCAGCGATGCCGCCGCTCGCGGGCTCGCCAATGGGGAGACCTTCTACACCTGGCAGAAGGGCATTCCTGACCTCAGGCAGGCGCTCGCCCGCTATTACGCCAGGCATTTCGGCAAGCGCTTCGCCGAGGAAGAGTTCATCGTCACCGCTTCCGGCATGCACGCCATCCAATTGGCCATCGACGCCATCGCCGGCAGCGGCGACGAGGTGATCTATCTCTCGCCGGCCTGGCCGAATTTCGCCGCTGCCGCCGGTATTGCGGGCGCTGTTCCCGTGCCGGTCACGCTCGACCAGTCCGGCAATGGCTGGTCATGCGATGTCGACAAGATCGCGTCGGCGGTCACGGCTCGGACGAAGGCGCTGTTCATCAACACGCCGTCGAACCCGACCGGCTGGACCGCCGTCGCGGAGACCCTCAAAGCGATCCTCGATCTTGCCCGCGCGAAGAAGCTTTGGATCATAGCCGACGAAATCTATGCGCTGTTCCACTATGGCCATGGCCGCGCGCCGTCTTTCCTCGACATCGCCACCGACGATGACCGCATCCTGTTCGTCAACAGCTTCTCCAAGAACTGGGCGATGACCGGCTGGCGCGTCGGCTGGATCAAGACCCATCCCGCCTTGCAGCAGGTGTTCGAGAACCTGATCCAGTATTCGACCTCGGGCGTCGCCCAGTTCATGCAGCGCGGCGCGGTTGCCGCCCTCGACGAGGGCGACGGTTTCATCGTCGAGCAGGTGGAGCGCGCGCGAGCGGCACGCGATCTGGTCTGTGGCATCCTTGGCGAGACAGGCAAGGCGCGCTTCACCGTACCGCAGGGCGCGTTCTACCTGTTCTTCACCGTCGACGGCATCACCGATTCCCGCACCGCCGCCTTCGACATCGTCGACAACGCCAATGTCGGCCTGGCGCCCGGCACGGCCTTCGGCCCCGGCGGCGAGCACTTTCTCAGATTATGCTTCCACCGCCGCCTCGATCAGCTCGAGGAAGCGGCGCATCGCCTGGCGAAATGGATGAAGACAGTGTGAGACAGGCGGCTTCAGCCGCCTGACTTCGGCACCAGCAGCGGAATGATCCGGTCGCTCTTGGCGACGGCGGGGCGGCCGGATGCGGCATAGGGAATGCCGAGCGCGTCCCAGGTCTCGACCAGCGCGTCCTGCAGCTCGGCGATCAATGCGTCCGAGTGGAACGGCGTCGGCGTGATGCGCAGCCGCTCGGTGCCGCGCGGCACCGTCGGATAGTTGATCGGCTGGATGTAGATGCCGTGCACGCCGAGCAGCCGGTCGCTCGCCATCTTGCAGAGCTCGGGATCGCCGACCAACACCGGAACGATATGGGTGGCCGATTCCATCACCGGCAGGTCGGCGGCGGCAAGCACCTCTTTCGTGCGCGCTGCCTGGCGCTGCTGCGCGTCGCGCTCGGCCTGCGAGCGCTTCAGATGCCGGATCGAGGTGGTGGCGGCCGCGGCGATCGCCGGCGGCAGCGCGGTGGTGAAGATGAAGCCCGGCGCATAGGAGCGCACCGCGTCGATCACGGCGCTCGTGCCGGTGATGTAGCCGCCAAGAGTGCCGAAGGCCTTGGCTAGAGTTCCCTCGATGACGTCGATGCGGTCGGCCAGGCCCTCGCGCTCGGTGATGCCGCCACCGCGCGCACCGTACATGCCCACCGCATGGACTTCGTCGATATAGGTCATGGCGTTGTAGCGCTCGGCGAGCTCGACGATCTGCTTGATCGGCGCGATGTCGCCGTCCATCGAGTAGACGCTTTCGAAGACGATCAGCTTGGCGCGTTCGCGGCCGGCGGCCTGCAGCAGGCTTTCCAGATGCGCGACGTCGTTGTGCCGGAAGATCTTCTTCTCGGCCCCGGAGCGGCGCACGCCCTCGATCATCGAGGCGTGGTTCAGCTCGTCCGAGATGATCAGGCAGTTGGGCAGAAGCCTGGCGATGGTCGAGATCGAGGCCTCGTTGGAGACGAAGCCGGAGGTGAAGACGAGCGCTGCTTCCTTGTCGTGCAGGTCGGCGAGTTCATGCTCGAGCTCGACCAGCGGATTGGACGTGCCGGAGATGTTGCGGGTGCCGCCGGCGCCCGAGCCCATCTTGCCGGCCACGTTCTGGAAGGCGGCGATGACGTCCGGGTTCTGGCCCATGCCGAGATAGTCGTTGGAGCACCAGACGGTAATTTCCTGGGCGCGGCCGTTGGAGCGCCAGATGGCGCGCGGAAACTTGCCTACGATGCGCTCGAGGTCGGCGAAAACACGGTAGCGCCGCTCGGCATGGAGCTGGTCGATCGCGTCTTCGAAGAACCGCTGGTAGTTCATGTCGGCTTCCCAATTTTGCGCCGGGATCATAGTCACAGCCCTATGCCGCGTCCACCGCGCCACACCGGTCAAAATGCCACGCCCCAAGCCTGTTTCTAACGAGCACGGTTCGTGGCCTATTCCCTTGATGTGGATCAATTTTGTTTCAGTACGATGCCTCTGGCGGGAGGAACTGTTACGGACTTAACACTCAAGGAGTTGCTATTGGGGGGATGATAACGGGCTTGCGGCGGGGTTTCCAGTACGGCGGCTGTTAAGACAGTTTCCGATAAATCTTGATCAGCGAGGTAGATGATGACGGTTTTGGTGACGGGCGGTGCCGGCTATATCGGCAGCCACATGGTCTGGGAGCTTCTCGACGCCGGCGAAAGCGTCGTCGTCCTCGACCGGCTTTCCACCGGCTTCGAATGGGCAGTGGCGCCCGAGGCGAAGCTAGTCGTCGGCGACGTCGCCGACCGCGATCTGGTCGGCCGGATCATCCGGGAAAACCAGGTCGACGCCATCATTCACTTCGCCGGCTCGATCGTGGTGCCGGAATCGGTCGCCGATCCGCTCGGCTACTACGAGAACAACACCTGCAAGACCCGCACGCTGATCGAAACGGCGGTGCGCGAGGGCGTGCCGCATTTCATCTTCTCTTCCACCGCTGCCGTCTATGGCGGCGCCGGGCTGGAGCCGGTGCGCGAGGACGCGCGGCTGGCGCCGGAATCGCCCTACGGCCTCTCCAAGCTGATGAGCGAATGGATGCTGCGCGACGCGGGCCTCGCGCACGATATCCGCTACACGGCGCTGCGCTATTTCAACGTTGCCGGCGCCGATCCAAGGGGCCGCACCGGCCAGTCGACGCCCGGCGCCACGCATCTGATCAAGGTCGCCTGCGAGACCGCGCTCGGCAAGCGGCCCTTCATGCAGGTCTTCGGCAAGGACTATCCGACGCCGGACGGCACCTGCATCCGCGACTACATCCATGTCAGCGACCTGGCAGCTGCGCACCGGCTGGCGCTGCAGCGGCTGCGCGAGGGCGGAGAGAGCCTCGTCGCCAATTGCGGCTACAGCCACGGCTATTCGGTGCTCGAAGTCATCGAGAGCGTGCGCCGCGCCTTCGGTCATGATTTCGACGTCCGCATGGGCGACCGCCGGCCGGGCGACGCCGCCGCCGTGGTCGCCAATTCCGACCTTGCCCGCAAGGAATTCGGCTGGACGCCGCAGCGCGACGACCTCGACCAGATCGTCAAGGACGCGCTGGCCTGGGAGCGCATCCTGACCGGCAAGAACTCGGCTCGGAGCTGAAGCAGCGAGCTGTTGGGCCAAGGGCTCGTCCGGCGTGTCGGGACACGCTATTGAGGGTCTGAAGGCGGCGCGCGGAGGCGCATCGCCCGGTTCGATCCTTGAGGGGCGGCATGAAAGTTGTGGTGCTAGGAGCCGGCGTCGTTGGCACGGCGGCTGCCTACTATCTGGCTAAAGACGGCCATGAGGTGACGGTTATCGAGCGCCACGAAGCGGCGGCACGCGGTACCAGCCAGTCGAATGCCGGCCTGGTCTCGCCGGGCGACGCCACCGCCTGGGCCTCGCCGGCGGCGCTGAAGACCTTCCTGCGCGGGCTCTGGAACCACGATCTCGGCATCAAGGTCAGGCTGCGTCTCGATCCGTATTTTTATGCCTGGAGCCTGCGCTTCCTGCGCGAATGCACGGTCGCGCGGCTGTGCGCCAACACCGACATCAAGCTGAGACTCGCGCTCTATTCACGCGATTGCATCAATGCGCTCTCGGACGCGACAGGCATCCATTACGATGAGCGCAAACGAGGCATCCTCTACTTCTTCCGCTCGCAGAAGAGTTTTGACACCGGCACCGACAATTACCGCTACCTCGCCGACCATGGCCTGCCGATCGAGATCGTCGGCCGCGACCGGCTGGCCGAGCTGGAGCCGGGGCTCGCCGGCGTCAAGGACAAGATAACCGGCGGCGTCTATTCGCCAATCGACCAGACCGGCGATTCCAAGCAGTTCACAGACAGGCTCGCCGCCTATGCCGCCGAGAAGCTCGGCGTCAAATTCCTGTTCGGCACGACGGTCGAGGGCCTCGACATCGAGGGCGACCAGGTGCGAGCGGTGATGACCTCGGCCGGCCCGATTGCAGGCGACGCGGTCGTCATCTCCATGGGGCCGGAAAGCGGGCTGCTCGGCCGCCGCTACGGGATCGACCTGCCGGTCTACCCGGTGAAGGGCTACACCGCGACCATTCCGCTGGAGGACGAGAGCAAGGGGCCGACCATGGGCGGCGCCGACGAGGACCGGCTGATCGGCTATTCGAGACTTGGCAGCCGTCTGCGTATGTCGTCGACGGCCGAGTTCACCGGTTTCGACCGTACGTTCAAGCCGCGCGATTTCAAAAGCATCCTGGAAACCGGCAAGGATCTGTTCCCGGGCGCCTTCGACGAGAAGAAAGCCGTGCTGTGGGCAGGCTTGCGGCCGATGATGCCGAACTCGGTGCCGCTGATCGGCCAGGCGAAATACCGCAATCTCTACCTCGACACCGGCCACGGCCATGTCGGCTGGACCATGGCCTGTGGCTCCGGCAAATTCCTGGCCGACATCGTCGGCGGCCGCAAGCCGGAGATCGATCCGCAGGGGCTGCTCTACGGGACTGCGGGCTAAGGTGTCTTTAATTGCCGACCTGTCAAGCAGAGCGCTGCCAAGCCCTTGCATAATCGCGCCAGGCCGGATCCGCGGGCGGTTCGGTCCGCTCGCCTTTGCCCATCGCCTTAACACCATCCGACGCCAGCAATGCCGCGCCGATGCTGGTGCCGGTAGAGGTCTCGGACGTGATCACCGGCCGTCTTGTCGCGGCCGCAAGCATGCGGATGAACAGCCGGTTCTGCGCGAAGGGTCCTTCGACGGTCGTCGGCCCGTCGCTGCCGATCAGGTCGAGGCAGGTCGCGGTCATCAGCGCCAGATAGAACGAGATGGTAACGAAGCGCTGGCCGGGGCTCAAATCCTCGGCATTGCTCCACTGTGCGGCGCGATGCGGGAAAGGTCCGGAACCCTGCTGGGTGGCAGGCAGGAGCAGCGCTTTGCGCGCCAACACAGCGGCGACATCGTCCTCGCTCCACTCCTGCGGTTGACCCTCGGTGAGCAATGAGAACTCGCGCCCGCCCATGAACCGCGCCGACGGCAGGGGATCGCCGAGCGCGTTGACATTGACCAGCGTGTCGCGTGCGGGATCGAGTTTGACCTTCCGGCCGCCGACGGCCATCGATACCACCCAGGTGCCAGTCGAAACGACGGAGAAGGGCGGCCGATCGGACAACAGATGCGGCAACAGCGACGCGTTGGAATCGTGCAGCCCGCAGAGTACGGGAGTCTCGGGGTCGAGGCCAGTTCGTTGCGCGATCGCCGGCAGGATCGGCCCTAGCCGATCTTTCGCCGCCCGCACCGGCGCCATCAAATGGCGCCAGCCCATCGCGTCGACCAGCGACGAATAGTCGACCTTCCAAGGATTCCAGAGATCGGTATGGCAGCCGAGCGATGTCACCTCGTTGGCAGCCACGCCGGCAAGCCGCAGAGCCCAATACTGCGCATACATCAGGATCCCCGCCGTCTTCGCGAATTCGTCCGGAAAACGCTTCTGCTGCCAGAAAAGTTGTGCACCGATATTGAGGCCGGCCGGCAGGCGCGGAGTGCCTGTCTCGGCGAAGGGCGGGCGAACGGCGTCATAGTCCCCAAACAGCTCGTCGACGCCAGCGAATTCATAGTCGAGAACCGGCAGCGCAAGCCCGCCCTCGGCATCGAGCAGCACCGCCGTCGCGCCATGGGTGGTGATCGAGACGGCATCGATGTGCTGCTCGCGGTTCAGGCCCGCGAGGCTATCCAAGATGAAGGCCCACAGGCGCTCGACATCGTGATGCGGGTAGGGACCGTCGGTGGCGACGGCGTTGGCCGTGCGGCGCAGCGCCACTTCTTGCATGGTGGCGAGATCGACCAGCGCCACCTTGGCATTGGTCTTGCCGATATCGATGACGGCGACGTGGCGGATCATGCCATATGGAACATGGTTTCCAGCGGCGCCGCCACCGGCTCGTTGTCAGCCCTGGTCTCCATGAGATCGGCCATATGCGCCCACCAGCGCTGCATCACCGGGTGCTTCGGCAGATCGGCCATGCCATGGCCATCGCTGCGCCACAGCACGCCGAACAGGATGTCGGTTTCCTCGTCGAGGTGGATCGAATAGTCGGAAATGCCGGCCTCTCTCAGCAGCGCCACCAGCGACGGCCAGATCTCGTCGTGCCGCCGCTTGTACTCGGCCTTCATGCCGGGATTGAGCTTCATCTTGAAGGCGTATTTCTCCATCAGGCGAAGCGTCCTTCGCGCAGCCGCCGCCAGACGATGGGCAGCGCAATCACGATGATCAGCAGCAGGCCGATGAAGATCGACATGACGATGCCCGGTACGTTGAGCAGGCCGAGGCCGAAGGTCACCAGCCCCATGATGAAGGCGGCCAGCACGACGCCCAGGATGCTGCCGGCGCCGCCGAGGATCGAGACGCCGCCCAGCACCACCATGGTGATGGCTTCGAGCTCGTAGCCCTGCGCGATCGACGGCCTGGTCGAGCCGAGCCGCGAGGTAATCAGCACCGAGGCGATGCCCGACATCAGTCCGGTCAGGCAGAACAGGATGAACTTGATGCGGTCGACCCGCACGCCGGAGAACTGGCAGGCGACGGGGTTGCTGCCGATGGCAAAGACCCGGCGACCGAAGCTCGTGCGGTGGAGCACGAACCAGTAGATCAGCGCCGCGACGAGGAACAGCGCCAGCTCGAACGAGAAAACCCACCAGACATAACCCTGGCCGAAGAAAGCAAAGCTCTCCGGATAGCCCTTGTAGGCCTGGTCGCCGAGGATGATGAAGGCGATGCCTCTGAACAGGCTCATCGTGCCGATGGTGACGACGATCGAAGGCAGGCCGAGCCTGGTGACGAGGAGCCCGTTGAAGGCGCCGCAGCCGAGCCCGACCACGATGCCGATCAGCACCAGCACCGGCGCGCCGGCGCCGGCCTGCACCGCCATGCCCATCATCGTCGAGGCGAGCGCCACGATCGCGGCGACCGAAAGGTCGATCTCGCCGGAGATGATCAAGAGCGCCATCGCAAGCGCGATAAGGCCCTTTTCGGTGAAGTTGAAGGTCAGGTCCGACAGCGACCACGGGTCGAGGAAATAGGGCGAGGCGAAGCTGTTGATCGCGAAGATGGCGACCGCGATGACGACGAGCAGCGCCTCCCAGGAGAAGATCGCCGAGGAAAGCGGCTTGTCGAGCCGGTCGGGGATGTGGCGCGGGGCAGGGGTGTCGGTCATGCCGCTTCCGCCTTTCTGAGGATGATGCGGCCCTGCCGGCGTTCGCCGCGTGCGTTCAACACCACGGCCAGGATGATGGCGCTGCCCGAGATCGCCATCTGCCAGAAGGGCGAGATGTTGATGACTGGCAGCGCGTTGGAGATGATGCCGAGGAAGAGCGCGCCGAGCACCGCGCCGCCGACCGAGCCGATGCCGCCGGCGATCGAGATGCCACCGATGACGCAGGCGGCGATGATGTTGAGCTCATAGCCGTTGGCGACCTCGACCGAGGCGATCACATAGCGCGAGATCCAGAGATAGCCGGCGAGCCCGCCGATCATGCCGGAGATGCAAAAGACGATGAACTTGGTGCGGCCGACATCGATGCCGGCATAAACCGAGGCGGTCGGGTTGACGCCGATGGCATGGATCGAGCGGCCGATCTGCGTGCGCGTCATCACCACGAAGAACAGCGCGATCACCGCGATCGCGATCCACGACAGCACCGGCAGGCCGAGGAAGGCCGCGCGCTGGAAATTGATGAAGTCGGAACTCATCTGATCGGCGTTGACCCACGCGCCGCCGGAGACGACGAAGGTCGCGCCGCGATAGATGGTGAGCGTGCCGAGCGTCACCACGATTGACGGGATGTTCAGCCGCCACACCAGCAAGCCATTGATGGCACCGAGCACCAGCCCGACGAGCAGCGCAATGACGATCAACGCCGGGATCGGGATCGCTGGATGGGCGGCGTTCAACATCGCCACCACCATGCCGGTGAAGCAGAGATTGGACGCCATAGACAGATCGATCGAGCGCGTCAGGATCACCACCATCTGGCCAAGCGCCAGGATCATCAGGATCGAGGTGTCGTTGAACACCTGGCGCAGATTGGCCGGGTTGGCGAAGCCCGGGAATCGCGTGGAGATCAGCCCGATCAGCAGGACGATGCCGGCAAGGAGCCAGATCTCACGGTATTTAAAAAAGTTCTTCATGCCACGATCCCCGCGGCTGTTCTCACCAGCGTCTCGGCGTCGAGCCCCTTGTTGTCGTACGTGGCCGCGATGCGGCCCTCGCGCATGACCACGACGCGGTCCGACATGCCGAGGATTTCGGGCAGTTCCGACGACACCATGATCACCGACAGGCCTTGCGCCACCAACTCGGCCATGAAGCCGTGCACGGCCGCCTTGGAGCCGATGTCGATGCCCTTGGTCGGCTCGTCGAGGATGATCACCTTGGGCGCTGTCGCCAGCCATTTGGCGATGACCACCTTCTGCTGGTTGCCGCCCGAAAGCGTACCGACATCCTGGCTGAGCGATGAGGCGCGCAGATCAAGCCGCTCGGTGTAGGAGCGGGCGAGCGAGAACTCTTCCGCCAGCCTCAGCACGCCGGATTTCGAGGTGCGCCGCAGCGAAGGCAGCGAGACGTTCTGGAAGATCGGCAGGCCGATAACGACGCCCTGCTTGCCGCGCTCTTCCGGCACGTAGACGATGCCGGCCTCGATGGAGTCCGCCGCCGATTTCGGCGCGATCGCCTGGCCTTCCAGCGAAATGGTGCCCCGGCTGGTGCGCGTGATGCCGGCGATCGCCTGCATCACTTCGCTGCGTCCGGCGCCGACAAGGCCGTAGAAGCCGAGGATCTCGCCCTTGCGCAATTCGAAGCCGATGTCGTCGAATTCGGTCGGATGCGAAAGGCCTGCGACCGACAGCACCGGCGCGCCGATCTTCGGCTCGCGCTGCGGGAAGATGTGGTCGACGTTGCGGCCGACCATCATGCGCACGATCTGGCCCTGGCTGGCGTCCTTGAGCAGGCCTTCGCCGACCATCTCGCCGTCGCGGAACACGGTATAGCGGTCGGCGATGCGATAGATCTCGTCGAACTTGTGGCTGATGAAGAGCACGGCCTTGCCCTCGCTCTTCAGGAATTCGATCAAGAGGAAAAGCTCCTCGATCTCCTTCATCGACAGCGCGGCGGTCGGCTCGTCCATGATGACGATGCGCGCGTCGATCGACATGGCGCGCGCCACGGCTACCAGATGCTTGTTGGCGATGCCAAGGTCCTTCAGCCGCGTGTCGGCGTCGATGTGGCCAGCGCGCATCGTCTCCAGCACCTCGCGCGCATTTTTGCGCATGGTGCGCCAGTCGATGATGCCGAAGCGGGTGCGGGGCGCGTGGCCAAGAAAGATGTTTTCGGCGACCGAAAGGTCGTCGAACAGCACGGTTTCCTGATGGATGGCGGTGATGCCGTGGCCGAAGGCGGCATGGGCGCTGGGCAGCGCCGTGGCCTGGCCGTCGATGCTGATTTCGCCGGCGTCGGGCTGGTAGATCCCGGTCATGATCTTGACCAACGTCGACTTGCCGGCGCCGTTCTCGCCGATCAGCGCCGTGACCTGACCCGGATAGAGCGACAGGCTGACATTGTGCAGCGCGCGCACGCCCGGAAAGCTCTTGGAGATGCCGGAGAGCGTCAGGCGCGGAGCGGATGGCTGGGACAGGCCTGAAGGCTCTGGCCGTTCCGTCTCCATTTTATGTTGGGCTGTCGTGTCCATATCCGTATCAGGCCCTAAAGCAGGTCCGTTTGAAAATGCGGCGGGAACTATAGCCCGCCGCATCTGTTTGAAGGCGCCAGGATCAATAGATCTTGGAGAACTTCTCGATGTTGGTCTTGTCGAACTGGAAGGGCGGAGCCATCGCAGCCGAGTTGGTGTCGTCGAGCGTCACCTTGCCGACGCGGCCGATCGACAGCGTGGCGCCGGGCTTGGCCTCTTCCTTCTTCACTGCCAGGTCGTGGGCGAGGTAGATCGCCGAGTAGCCGAGGTCGATCGGGTTCCACAGCGCGACCGCCTGGCTGGCACCATTGTCGATGAACTTCTTGAACTCGGACGGCAGCGCCAGGCCGGTGACGTTGACCTTGCCGATCAGGTTTTCGTCGGTGACAACCTGCGCAGCCGCGACAACACCCACCGTGGTCGGCGCGATGATCGCCTTGAGGTTCGGATAGGACTTCAACAGGCCCTTCGCCTCATCCGTGCTCTTGGCCGAATCGTCATCGCCATAGACGGTGGCGACCAGCTTGATCTTCGGGAACTTCTCCGGCAGCACCTTCTTGGCCGCTTCGATCCAGGCGTTCTGGTTGGTCGCGGTCGAGGATGCCGACAGGATGGCGACATCGCCGCCTTCCGGCAGGTAGTCGGCGGCGAGCTTGATGATGGTCTCGCCGATCAGGTTGGTGTCCGACGGGTTGAGGTGGAGCTGGCGGCCTTCCTTGGCGACGCCGGAGTCCCACGAGATCACGGTGATGCCGCGATCCATCGCCTTCTTCAGCACCGGCACCAGCGCGTCGGCGTCATTAGCCGAAACGGCGATCGCGTTGACCTTCTGCGCGATCAGCGAGTTGATCACCTCGATCTGCGCCTCGGCGGTCGCCTTGGTCGGGCCGGTGTAGATGACGTCGACATCGCCAAGTTCCTTGGCCGCCTCCTCGGCACCTTTGTTGGCGGCGTCGAAGAAGCCGTTGCCGAGCGACTTCACCACCAGCGCGATCTTGACGTTCTCGGCATAGGCGGCATTCACGAACATGGCGGCGGAAAAGGCCGCCGTGACCAGCAGTTTCTTCAAAAAGCTCATCGAATATCCTCCCTTGAGCGTTGCATTCCATCGCCGCTGCGGGCGCGAGTTCTCCTCAGGCCTGCAGTGAAGATTCTTCCTTGTCGCTTGACTGCTTGCGGGCGACGACCAGCGCCACGCCCGCGGTTTCCAGCATCTTGGCCTCGCGGTCCTCGATGCCGTCGTCGGTGATCACGGTCGCGATGCGCGACAGCCCGCACAGGATCAGGCTGGAGCGCATGCGGAATTTCGAGGAATCGACCAGCACCACCAATTCGTCGGCCTGATCGATCAGCTTCTGCTCGGCCTGGATCAACAGCGGATCGCCTTCCATCAGCCCGAGCGGCCCAAGCCCCTGCGCGCCCATGAACATGCGGCGCGCATAGAAGTTGCGCGTCACGTCATTGTCGAAGGGTGACAGGATGATGTTCTGCTCGCGGTAGATCGTTCCGCCCGACAGCATCACCGTGTTCTTCGAATGTTTGAGCAGGTGCTCGGCGATCGGGAAGGAGTTGGTGAAGATCGGCATGCGGCGTCCGGTCAGGAAATGCACCATCTGGAAGGTGGTGGTGCCGCCATTGATGATGATCGGCTCGCCGTCCTTGCACAGGTCCACCGCTTCCCGCGCGATCGCCCGCTTCTGCGCGGCGTTCAGCGTCTCGTTGACCGAGAAGGGCCGGCCGGCAAGGCCGATGAACTGCGGCGGCGAGATCGCCTCGGCGCCGCCGCGCACGCGGCGCAGGCGTTTTTGCACGTGGAGGGCCGCGATATCGCGCCGGATCGTCGCCTCGGAGGAGTCCGTCAGGTCGACCATCTCCTGCACCGTCACCACAGGCTTTTCCTGGACGGCGGACAGAATGATCCTGTGGCGCTCTTTTTCGTGCATGGTTCCTCCCTGCCTGGCCATCTAGGCACTCACAACGCGCAGTGTCAATCATTTCCGATCAAATATTTTCATTGTGCAGTGCAATATGATCGATATTGATCGTTTGTGATTGACAAGAGCGTCTGTTGCGTAGACATTCCCGCCAAAATGGACCGCGCCTTTTTGCGTCCCAAGGGAGGATACACCTATGCTCGACAAGCGCTCCGGCTCGCGCCTCGCCAATCTGTGGGACGATGCAAAAGTCGAAGGGATGAGCGGCCCCGAGCTTCTGGTCTATCGCTCGAACACGCTCGGCTCCGACAAGCGCGTCACCAACTACGGCGGCGGCAACACCTCCTCCAAGGTCTGGCAGAAGGACCCGCTCACCGGAGAGGATGTCGAGGTGCTTTGGGTCAAGGGCTCGGGCGGCGACAGCGCCTCGATCAAGCTCGACGGCTTCGCCACCCTCTACATGGAAAAGTTGCGCGCGCTGAAGGGCCTCTATCGCGGCGTCGAGCATGAAGATCAGATGGTGGGCTACCTGCCCCACTGTACATTCAGTCTTAACCCACGCGCGGCCTCGATCGACACGCCGCTGCATGCCTTCGTGCCGAAGCCTCATGTCGACCACATGCATCCCGATGCGATCATAGCCATTGCCGCCGCCAAGGATTCCAGGGCGATCACGAAGGAAGTCTTCGGCGACGCCATCGGCTGGCTGCCCTGGAAGCGGCCGGGCTTCGAGCTCGGCCTGTGGCTGGAGAAATTCTGCCTCGAAAATCCCGATGCCAAGGGCGTGGTGCTCGAAAGCCACGGCCTGTTCACCTGGGGCGACACGCCGAAGGCGTGCTACGAGACGACGATCTCGGTGATCAACCAGGCGATCGACTGGTTCGAGCGCAAGTCGCAAGGCAAGGCGATCTTCGGCGGCGAGGTGGTGAAGTCGCTCGACGCGCCGGCGCGCCGCGCCATTGCCGCGAAACTGATGCCGAGGATCCGCGGCCTGATCTCCGAAAAGAGCCACAAGCTCGGCCATTTCGACGATCAGCCGGCGGTGCTGGAGTTCGTCAATTCGAAAGACCTGCGACCGCTGGCGGCGCTGGGCACCTCGTGCCCGGATCATTTCCTGCGCACCAAGATCCGGCCGCTGGTGATCGAGTTCGATCCGGCAAAGCCGGACGTCGACGCCGTCATCGCGCGTCTGGCAGACGACATTGCCGCCTATCGTGTCGGCTACCAGGCTTACTACGACAGCTGCAAGCACGCGGACTCGCCCGCCATTCGCGATCCCAATGCCGTTGTCTATCTGATGCCCGGCGTCGGCATGTTCACTTTCGCCGGCGACAAGGCGACGGCCCGCATCTCCGGCGAGTTCTACGTCAACGCCATCAACGTCATGCGCGGCGCCTCGACCGTCTCGTCCTATGTCGGCCTGCCCGCGCAAGAAGCCTTCGACATCGAATACTGGCTGCTCGAGGAGGCGAAGCTTCTGCGGCTGCCGAAGCCGAAGGCGCTGGCCGGCCAGATCGCGCTGGTCACCGGCGGCGCCGGCGGCATCGGCCGCGCCGCCGCCAACCGCCTGCTGCGTGAAGGCGCCTGCGTGGTGCTCGCGGACATCGACGAAGCGGCGCTCGCCGGCGCCCACGAAGAGCTGTCGAAGGCCTACGGAAAAGACTTCATCCGGCCGATGCGGATCGACGTTACTTCGGAAGATCAGGTCGCCTCGGGCTTTGCCGAAACTTCGGTCGAATTCGGCGGCATCGACATTCTGGTCTCCAACGCCGGTCTCGCCTCCTCCGCTCCCATCGAGGAGACCACGCTGGCGCTGTGGAACAAGAACATGGACATCCTGTCCACTGGCTATTTCCTCGTCTCGCGCGAGGCGTTCCGGCTGTTCCGCGCGCAGAAGATCGGTGGCAACGTCGTCTTCGTCGCCTCCAAGAACGGGCTTGCCGCTTCGCCCAACGCCGCCGCTTACTGCACCGCAAAGGCGGCCGAGATCCATCTGGCGCGCTGCCTGGCGCTGGAAGGGGCGGAGGCGCAGATCAGGGTCAACGTCGTCAATCCGGACGCGGTGCTGCGCGGCTCCAAGATCTGGTCCGGCGAGTGGAAGGAACAGCGCGCCGCCGCCTACAAGATGTCGACCGACGATCTGGAAGAGCACTACCGTTCGCGCTCGATGCTGAAGCGATCGGTCTTCCCGGAGGACATTGCGGAAGCGATCTACTTCTTCGCCTCCGACATGTCAGCCAAGTCGACCGGCAACATCATCAATGTCGATGCCGGCAACGCGCAGAGCTTTACGCGGTAGCCCTTCCTTCTCCCCGTTCTACGGGGAGAAGGTGCCGGCAGGCGGATGAGGGGCAGCGCCGGCCGAACGAGTACTGGGAGGAAATTGCAGTGTCCGAAACCATCATCTCCGCCGACCTCGTCGCCAAGCACAACGCGGCGCGCAAGGCCGAACTCGAGCGCGACTATCAATCGCTCGGCGAGCGCCTCGACCGGCGGGGCATCGCCATCGACGCCATCCGCGACAAGGTGGAAAAATTCGGCGTGGCGATCCCGTCCTGGGGCGTCGGCACCGGCGGCACGCGCTTTGCACGCTTCCCGGGCCCCGGCGAGCCGCGCGATATCTTCGACAAGATAGAGGACTGCGCCGTCATCGCTCAACTCACCCAGGCGACGCCGACCGTCTCGCTGCATATCCCGTGGGACAAAGCCGAGCCGAACCGGCTGAAGCAGGCCGCGTCCCGCTTCGGCCTCGGCTTCGACGCCATGAACTCCAATACCTTCTCCGACGCCAAGGACCAAAAACTCTCCTACAAGTTCGGCTCGCTGTCGCACGCCGACGCCGGCACGCGCCGGCAGGCGATCGAGCACAATCTCGAATGCATCGAGATCGGCAAGACGCTCGGCTCCAAGGCGCTGACGGTGTGGATCGGCGACGGCTCGAACTTCCCCGGCCAGGTCAATTTCGCACGGGCCTTCGAGCGCTATCTCGACGCCATGCGCGAGATCTACGCCGGTCTGCCCGACGACTGGCGGCTGTTCACCGAGCACAAGATGTACGAGCCGGCTTTCTATTCGACGGTCGTGCAGGATTGGGGCACTAATTACATCATCGCCAAGGAGCTCGGCGACAAGGCCTTCTGTCTGGTCGACCTCGGTCACCATGCGCCCAACGTCAACATCGAGATGATCGTGTCGCGACTGATCCAGTTCGGCAAATTGGGCGGCTTCCATTTCAACGATTCCAAATACGGCGATGACGACCTCGATGCCGGCTCGATCGATCCGTACCGGCTGTTCCTGGTCTTCAACGAGCTGGTCGATGCCGAGCTTTCGGGCGCGAAAGGATTCAATCCCGCGCATATGCTCGACCAGAGCCACAACGTCACCGATCCGATCGAGAGCCTGATGCTGTCGGCGGTCGAGGTGCAGCGCGCCTATGCGCAGGCGCTGCTGGTCGACCGCACGGCGCTCGAAGGTTTTCAGGAAGAGAACGATGCGCTGATCGCGACGCAGACGCTGAAAAGCGCCTACCGCACCGATGTCGAGCCGATCCTCGCCATGGCGCGCCTCAGGACCAGTGGCGCGATCGATCCGGTCGCTGTCTATCGCGAGGCCGGGTATCGGGCGAAGGTGGCGGCGGAGCGGCCGGCCGTCGCCAGCGGCGGCGGCGGCATCGTCTGACACGCTCCCCCTCATCCGGCCGCTTCGCGGCCACCTTCTCCCCCGAGGGGAGAAGAGGTTGGCATCGGCGCCCACAAGCTCCTCTCCCCTTGGGGAGAGGTCGGATTGCCCTGAATTCCCCTTCGCAATTCGGTTGGCAATCCGGGTGAGGGGGCTCTGCCAGGCGCTACTTCAATTGTTATTGGACTAACGCGCTCCGAGGGTTTTTCCTAGGCAACCCCACACCCCGGAGCCCCGCCATGCATATCACCCGCCGGACGCTGATCGCCGTCAGCCTTTCTCTCACCGTTGCCTTTACACTTCCGGCCGCAGTCTTCGCCGCCTCGCCCGCCCCGGCCAAGGGCGAGCACGGCATGGTGGTGACGGCCCAGCATCTCGCCACCGAAGTCGGCGTCGAGGTGCTGAAGAAGGGAGGCAACGCGGTCGATGCGGCGATTGCCGTCGGCTATGCGCTGGCCGTGGTCTATCCCAACGCCGGCAATATCGGCGGCGGCGGGTTCATGACCATCCGGCTGAAGGATGGCCGTTCGACCTTCATCGACTTCCGCGAGCGCGCGCCGCTTGCCGCGACCAAGACCATGTATCTCGACAAGGAGGGCAAGCCGGTGAAGGGCGCCAGCCTCGACGGCTATCTTGCCGTCGGTGTGCCAGGTTCGGTCGCGGGCTTCGAGATGGCGCGCGAAAAATACGGCACGCTGTCCAGGCAGGATCTGATGGCGCCGGCCATTGCCTATGCCAGGGACGGCTTCGTCCTTAACCAGGGCGACGCCGCTTCTTTCGCGGGCAGCGCCGCGCGGCTGGCGAAGGACCCGGCGGCGGCGGCCATCTTCCTGAAACCGGATGGCAAGACCTACGGCATTGGCGAGCGACTGGTGCAGCCGGATCTCGCCGCTTCGCTTTCGGCGATCTCCGAGAAGGGAGCCGACGCCTTCTACAAGGGCGGCATCGCCGATGCCATCGTCAAGGCCAGCGGCGCCAAGGGCGGCATCCTCGCCAAGGCCGATTTCGAGCAATATACGGTGCGCGAGCTGAAGCCCGTGACCTGCTCCTATCGCGGCTACGAGATCATCTCCTCGCCGCCGCCGAGCTCTGGCGGCGTGATCATCTGCGAGATCCTCAACGTGCTGGAGGATTATCCGCTGTCTTATCTCGGCGCCGGCTCTGCCGAGACGGTCCACGTCATGGTCGAGGCGATGCGCTACGCCTATGTCGACCGCAATTCGGCGCTGGGCGACCCGGATTTCGTCGACAATCCGGTCTCAAAACTGCTCGACAAAGCTTACGCCAAACAAATCCGCGACAAGATCGACCCATTCCGTGCCGGCGTCTCGAAGGATCTGATGCCTAAAGACTTCGGCGAGTCGAAGGAGACCACCCACTACTCGATCATCGACAATGACGGCAATGCGGTGGCGGTGACCTATACGCTCAACGGCTCGTTTGGCGCCGGCGTCGTCGCCGACGGCACCGGTATCCTGCTCAACAACGAGATGGACGATTTCACCCAGAAGCCGGGCGTGCCCAACCTTTACGGCTTGGTCCAGGGCGAGGCCAATGCCATCAAGCCGAAGAAGACGCCGCTGTCCTCGATGAGCCCGACGATCGTCACCAAGGACGGCAAGCCGTTCATGGTCATCGGCAGCCCGGGCGGCTCACGCATCATCACCATCACGCTGGAGGCGATCGTCAACGTCGTCGACCACGGCATGAACATCCAGGAGGCGATCGACGCGCCGCGCATCCACCATCAATGGCTGCCTGACACCATCTATGTCGAACCGTTCGGGCTTTCGCCCGACACCGAAAGGCTGCTGGCCGGCATGGGCTATCACCTCGACCTCGGCGACCAGACCTGGGGCCAGGCGGCCGGCATCCTGGTCGGCGGCAAAAGCCTGGCGGAAATCGGGAAGGGCGGCGGCGCGCGCTACAACGGCGCCATCGACAGCCGCGCCGCTTCCGGCGAGGCGCTTGGATATTAGATGACCAGCGTGACGGTTGAGGCGATGAGCAACACCGCGGCGATGCCGACGAACAGCGCATAGATGCGCGGCCGGTCGAGCAGCAGCGCGTTGCCGGAGATCCAGGCCGACGTGGCGCCGCCGAGCGCGAACAGGAAGCCGTTGCGGTGGCCGAAAGTCATCGAGGCGGCCATCAGGCCGCCGATGATCAGTGCTCCGAACACGATGATGACGGCGACGGCGTATTTCTCGAAATCGTTGCCGCTGCCCATCGCCGGCCCCATGGCGTTGAGATTCGGCAGATCGTCCGGATCGAAGGGGCTGGCCGAGCCATATTCGTCTTGACCGAGGGATTCGCGCATCATTCGTTCTCCGCTGAGCGGCAACAAACCATCAACGCTTGCCGATGGCAACCGGCAACGCCATCGCTGTCATGCGTTCGCCGTACGGCTGGTGCCAACGTGCCACGGTTTCCTGGACAGGCTCAACGACCGAGGATGCGCTCCGGTTCCACAGGCTTGATCTATCTGGAAAAATCGCTGCGCACGATGCCGTGCCGCTGCAGCTTATCGTAGAAGGTCTTGCGCGGGATGCCGAGCGCCTCGATCGTGCGCCGTACATCGCCGTCGTTGCGACCAAGTGTCTCGCGGATGATCTCGGCCTCGTAGCGCTCCAGCCGTTCCGGCAAGGGCATGGAGGCATCCGAGTCGGTCGGCTGAGGGGAAGGGTAGCCGCCGATCTCCTCCAGTCCGAGCACGAAGCGCTCGGCGAAATGGGCGAGCTCGCGGACATTGCCGGGCCAGTCGTGTTCCCTCAGATGACGCTGGACGGCCGCCGGCGCCGCAGGCACGGGGCGGTGGAAGCGGGCGGCGGCGCGCTCCGCGAAATAGCCGAACAGCAGCGGCACGTCGTCCCGGCGCTCGCGCAGGGGTGGGATCGAAAGCGTCACCACATTGAGCCGATAGTAGAGGTCCTCGCGGAAAGCGCCGCGCTGGCTCGCGTCGCCGAGATCGACCTTGGCGGCGGCGACGACGCGCAGATCGACCGGCCGAACCTCGTTGGTGCCAAGCGGCGTCACCTCGCGCATTTCCAGCACGCGCAGCATCTGCACCTGCGTCGAAGGCGGCATGCTTTCGATCTCGTCGAGGAACAGTGTGCCGCCGCTCGAATGCTCGATGCGCCCGATCCGCTTCTTCTGCGCGCCGGTGAAGGCGCCGGCCTCATGGCCGAACAACTCGCTCTCGATCACCGTCTCCGGCAGCGTGCCGCAATTGAGCGCTACGAAATTGCCCTTGGCGCGGCGGCTCCAGCGGTGCAGCAGGCTCGCCACCACTTCTTTGCCGGAGCCGGTCTCGCCGGTCACCAGCACGTCGACATCGGTGTCGGCAATTTGTCTGAGCGTGCGGCGCAGCCGCTCCATGGCCGGCGTCTGGCCGATCAGCGGCAGGCCTTCCTGCGCCTGCTCGGCCGCCTCGCGTAAGGAGCGGTTCTCCATCACAAGGCGGCGTTTCTCCGCCGCGCGCCATACACTTTGCGCCAGCCGGTCGGCCGCGAACGGCTTGGTGATGAAATCATAGGCGCCATCCTTGATCGCCTTGACCGCCATGGCGATGTCGCCATGCCCGGTGACCAGAATGACGGGGATATCCGGGTCGAGGTCAACCACGCGGTCGAAGAGCTGCAGGCCATCCATTTCGGGCATGCGGATGTCTGACACCAAGACGCCGGCAAAGCCGGCATCGAGGCCGGCAAGGGCCTCGCTTGCCGAGGAAAAGGCAGACACGTCAAAACCGGCAAGCTCCAGCGTCTGTTTTGTCGCCTTGAGCAGTTCGCTGTCGTCGTCGATCAGGATGACCGGATTGCCGTTCGTCATGTCGCGCCAGCCTTCGAGAGATGGATGGTGAAGCGGGTGCCGCTGCCGCTGCTTGCCACATCGATGCGGCCGCCATAATCGGCGACGATATCTTTCGAGATGACCAGGCCGAGCCCGAGCCCCCTTTCCTTCGACGTGTTGAACGGTGTGAACAGCGATTTCAGGATCGCGGGCGGGATGCCTGGGCCGTTATCGGACACGATCAGAGCAACGCCGTCGGCGGTTTCCGCGGCGGACACTTCGACCCGCGCACCGTCGCGGCCTTCCAGGGCTTCCAGCGCGTTCTGGAACAGGTTGATCAGCACCTGTTCGAGCCGCAGCCGGTTGCCCATCACCTTGAGCGCCGGTGGCGGCAGCGTGATCGCCAGCGCCTCCAGTCGCCCGGCAAAACGGCTCCTGAGCAATACGACCGCACCCTCGATGACGCTGCGCAGCTCGACCGGCTCGGCGGCGGTACGACCCTTGCGCGCGAAGGCTTTCAGCTCTTCGGTGATGGAGCCGATGCGCTCGGTAAGCGCTGCAATCGCGTCGAGGTTTTCCTCGGCCGGCGCGCTCTGCTTGCGCTCCAGGAAGACGCGGGCGTTGTCCGCATAGGCGCGAATGGTGGCGACCGGCTGGTTGATCTCATGCGCGACGCCCGCGGCAACCTGGCCGAGGGTCGCAAGACGGTTGGCCTGCACCAGATCCTGCTGCATGACCTGCAGTCTCGCTTCGGTGCTGCGGTGATCGGCGATCTCGGCCTGCAGCCGGTCTCGCGCGAGGCTCAGATCCTGGGTGCGCTCGACGACGCGGCGTTCGAGCTCCGCGCGCGCCGCCTGCTCGGCGGCAATCCGCATCTGGGCGGACTGCCGGCGCCACAACAGATAGGCGGCTAACGCAAGGAGCGGGACGAGGACGCCGAGCGCCAAGAGCCGCATTTCGCGCTGGGCCGAGGCGATGGGCGCCTCCGCCGGAACGAGATAGTCGAGCCGCCACGGCGTCGAGGGCACGGCCGTGGCTAGCCGCAGATATTCCGCGTCGCTGCCGCCAGGCGTGATGGCATGGACGAGCGCGACATCGGGGCTGAGCGGTCGCGGCCTCGTGATCGGCAAAGGCACCAGCGGCGCGTCGCCAAATTGCTGGCTTGCCCGGATCCCGGCAAGCACCGGCTGGCCAAGCGGCGCCGTCGTCATGAAGCGCCAGGAGGGCACGCTTGTGATCAGCACCACGCCATGCTCGTCGCTGACATAGGCCGGGCGGTTCGCCTCGTGCCAGTCGGCCTCGAGCTGGTCGAACTCCATCTTGACCACGACGACGCCGAGTGGGGCGGCCGCGCTGCCGACGCGGCGCGAAATGTAGAGGCCCGGCCGCTTGCTGACATTGCCGAGCGCGAAATACTCGGCTGTGCCGGACTGCATGGCCCCCGAGAAATAGGCGCGAAAGCCGTAGTCGTTGCCGACGAAGCTCACCGGCTCGCGCCAGTTGCTCGAAGCGATGGCCAGCCCGTCCGTGCCGGTAACATAAAGCACCGAGGCCTTGGTGCCGGAAACCAGCCCTTCGAGCTTGCGATTGAGCACGTCGATCGCGGCGGGGCTGCGCTCGGTCAGTGCATCATGCACCTGCTGGTCCTCGGACAGAAGCAGCGGCAGCGCGCGCGGATTCTCCAGCACCGCGCGCAGCAGCGCGACCTTGAGATTGGCGTCGGTGCGTCCCTGAGCGGCCAGCGCCTCGATCTCGGTCGAGCGGCCATAGAGGCCGGCGCCGTAGAGTGCTGCGGCAACGATCAGCAACGCTATCGCTGCAAACAGCAGCCAGGCGCGCCGCGCCCGCCCGGCAAGCAGTTCGGGTGTCAGGGGAGCGGCGGAGCGTTGCAGCATGCCGCATTTGTGCATGATTTCGCACAAAGCACAATTCGACCTATGCGGATCGCCGCACGCGGTATCTTGGACAGAAAATCTTTCAAGCCAAAAAGTTGAATGAAATCAGTCTGAAATGCCGTCGGCTCGAATCTGGCACGCGCGTTGCAAATGCTTACGCAGCAGCCGCGAGGCTGTGGAGGTCAAATGCCCCGGGAGGTCGAGCTTCTCGATCGGGGCTGAACGGAGGATATCATGCAGACGGCTATCGCTGCCGCGGAACCGCGCGGCAAAATTCCCTTTTACCGGCATCTCTACGTGCAGGTCCTGGTGGCGATCGCCGCCGGCATCCTGCTCGGCCATTTCTATCCCGACATCGGCGCCTCGCTGAAGCCGCTTGGCGACGCCTTCATCAAGCTGGTCAAGATGGTCATCGCGCCGGTGATCTTCCTGACGGTCGCGACCGGCATCGCCGGTGTCTCCGACCTGCACAAGGTCGGTCGCGTCGCCGGCAAGGCGATGATCTATTTCCTCATCTTCTCGACGCTGGCGCTCGTCGTCGGCCTGGTCGTCTCCAATGTCGTCCAGCCTGGCGCCGGCATGCACATCAACCCGGCGACCCTCGACGCCTCGAAGATCTCGACCTTCACCGAGAAGGCGCATGACACGACGATCGTCGGCTTCCTGATGAACATCATCCCCGACACCATCACCGGCGCCTTCGCCCAGGGCGACATCCTGCAGGTGCTGTTCTTCTCGGTGCTGTTCGGCGTGGCGCTGGCGCTCGTCGGCGACCGCGGCCGCCCGGTGGTCGATTTCCTGCAGGCGCTCACCGCGCCGATCTTCCGCCTCGTCGCCATCCTGATGAAGGCTGCCCCCATCGGCGCCTTCGGCGCCATGGCCTTCACCGTCGGCAAATACGGCATCGGCACGATCGCCAACCTCGCCTTGCTGATCGGCACTTTCTACCTGACGTCGCTGCTCTTCGTGCTGGTCGTGCTCGGCGCCGTCGCATGGTACAACGGCTTCTCCATCCTGGCGCTGATCCGCTACATCAAGGAAGAGCTGCTGCTGGTGCTCGGCACCTCATCCTCGGAAGCAGCGCTTCCCGGCTTGATGGCCAAGATGGAACGCGCCGGCTGCAACCGCTCGGTGGTCGGCCTGGTCATTCCGACCGGCTATTCCTTCAACCTCGACGGCACCAACATCTACATGACGCTGGCAGCGCTGTTCATCGCCCAGGCGACCGACACGCCGCTCACCTTCGGCGACCAGATCCTGCTGCTGCTCGTCGCCATGCTGAGCTCAAAGGGTGCCGCCGGCATCACCGGCGCCGGCTTCATCACTTTGGCCGCCACGCTCTCGGTCGTGCCTTCGGTGCCGGTCGCCGGCATGGCGCTGATCCTCGGCGTCGACCGCTTCATGTCGGAGTGCCGCGCGCTGACCAACTTCGTCGGCAACGCGGTGGCGACCGTCGTCGTGGCGCGCTGGGAAGGCGAGCTCGACCAGAAGCAGTTCGCAGCCGCCATGGCCGGCCAGCTGCCGGAAGAAGCAGACCTCGCGCTGTCAGGCGGCCTGCAGCCCGCCTGAGCGACCGAAGCAGTTCCAGGAAAAGTGTCCACCGGTTTTCCGTCCGGAATTGCGCCAACAAAAGAGGCATCCTCCCGATGCCGAACAGGCCGCGGCTCTGCCGCGGCCTGTTCTTTTTATCGGACGCCGCATAGGGTGCGCGGGCCGGTTTTCCCGCCGGTGTAACCATTCAGCCGTGAGGGCGGTCGATGAGCAGCGCGTTTCCCGAGATCTACCTTCTCCGTCATGGCGAAACGGAATGGAGCGCATCGGGCAAGCACACCGGCCGCACCGACATTCCGCTGACCGCGAGAGGCGAGGAGGCAGCGCGCGCCATTGCCGGTCGCCTCGCGGGCCTGACCTTCCAGGCGGTCTGGTCCAGCCCGTCGCAGCGCGCCTTCGACACCTGCCGGCTCGCCGGCTTCGGCGAACGCGCCGTGAAGAAGCCGGACCTGCAGGAATGGGACTATGGCGCCTATGAAGGCGTAACGACGAAGGAGATCCTTGCCGGGCGCCCCGGCTGGCAGCTGTTTCGCGACGGCTGTCCGGGCGGCGAGGCGGCAGCCGATGTCGGCTCCAGGGCCGACGCGATCATCGCCGGACTGCGCGCCGTCGCCGGCAATGTGCTCATTTTTTCCAGTGGGCATTTCCTGCGCGTGCTTGCGGCGCGCTGGGTCGGCCTCCCACCTCAGGGCGGCGCGCACTTCGTGTTCGATACCGCCAGCCTCAGCATCCTCGGCTATGAGCACGATCTGACCGAGCCTGTCATCCGGCGATGGAACCAGAATTAGTCCGGCCGGATAGCACATCGGATGCCTTGGAGATTGGGCGAAACGCCTTACGCCTCGTCATCCTATGGCGGAGCAAGGAGCGAAGCGACGCGGCGCAGACCATAGGATCCATGCCGTGGCTTCGACGAGTTGCGACGGTCCAGAATTCTGCTCCGCCGCGCTCTTGGCTAAGGTCACGGCATGGATCCTTGGGTCTTCGCACCGCTTCGCGGCGCTACGCCCAAGGATGACGACGTTAGGGGAGCTTCGAAACCATTGTGTCAAAAAGCTAAGCTGAAAGCATCGCCAGCTCCTCGGCCGTCAGATGCCGCGCCTTGCCTTTCGCCAGCTCGCCAAGCTGCAGCCGCCCGATCGCCACCCGCACCAGCCTCAGCACCTCGACGTCGAAAGCGCCGAGCAGGCGGCGGATCTGGCGGTTGCGGCCTTCGTCGAGCACGATCTCCAGCCACGCCGTGCGTCCGCCGCTGCGCAAGAGCTCGATCGAGCTTGCTGTCAGCAATTCTCCGTCGACGACTGCACCAGTGCGGAACCGCTCGAGCATCGCTTCGTCAGGGGCGGAAGCGATCTGCACGTGATAGGTCTTGGCGACATGCGAGGCGGGGTCGAGCAGGCCGTTCGCCCAGCGCGTGTCGTTGGTCATCAAGAGCAGACCTTCGCTTGCCTTGTCGAGGCGTCCGACCGCCGAAACGAAGGGCAGCTCTAAATCGGTAAGACAGTCATAGACGGTGCCTCGCCCTTCGGGATCGTCGCGCGTGGTGACCAGCCCGCGCGGCTTGTTGAGCATCAGATAGACTTTTCGCTCCGCGGCGACCTGCGCGCCATCGACTGTGATGCGATCGCGATCTGGATAGACGCGCAGCGACGGGTCGCGCGCCACCTTGCCGGCAACGCGCACGCGTCCCTCGCCGATCATGAGCTCGGCCTGCTTGCGCGAGCAGAATCCAAGCTTCGACAGCGCCCGGTTGAGGCTGACTTTCCCGGCGATGGGTCGTCGCGCGAGTTCGGCAGACGGTCGTACAGGCTTGCGTGTCATCGGCCGACAGATGCCATGCAACGCGACGCATGCGCAACCTGACAGGCTTAATGTTGACTGTTGAATTCATGTTTCGTAGTCAACCGGCTCGATGATGGATTTCGAAAACCTGGCATGTGGGAGAAGGAGCGGGGATCGTGACGGACAATCATGGCCTCGCCGGCGCCTTGGCAGACTGTTCGCCAGCACTCGGGACAAGAACCGGCGTGCGTAGGCGTCAGCCTTCCCGCATGACCCGGCGCGCCGCGCTTGGGCTTTTCGCACTACCTTTCGGGGCCATCCGGCCGGTTAATGCGACGGCGCGGCCGTTGCGCATCGTCTGCCTCGACGACGGCTTGGCCGAGACCTTGCTGATGCTCGGTGTCAGGCCGGTCGCCATCGCCGACCGCAAGGTCTGGGAGGAGTGGGTGGTCGAGCCGGCGCTGCCGCCGGAGGTCGCCGATATCGGCACGCTGCTCGAGCCCAATCTCGAATTTCTTCAGCAGCTCAAGCCCGACGTCATCCTCACCACCCCCTATCTCGATGGCATCAAGCCGCTGCTCGAGCGCGTCGCGCCGGTGACGACGATCGGCATCTACACGGACAACGGGCAGCCTTATCGCAATGCCGTCGAAGCCACTCGAAAGCTTGCCGGCCTAGTCGGTCGGGAAGCCGAAGGCGAGGCGCTGATCGAAGCGACCGAGGCAAAAGTCGGACGGGAACTGGCGCCGCTCGCCGCAAGGCCGGTCTATGTCGTGTCCTTCATGGATCCGCGCAACGTGCGCGTCTACGGCCGGATGAGCCTGTTCCAGGATGTGCTCGACCGCATCGGCATCCGCAACGCCTGGACCGCCGGGACCAACTACTGGGGGTTTTCGACCGTCGCCATCGACGGCCTGGCGACAGTCGATGACGCGCGTCTTGCCTATCTCGAACCCTTGCCCGCCGGAGCCGGCGGCACGCTCACCGAGAGCCCGGTCTGGAACGCGATGCCCTTCGTGCGCAATCGCTCGATCATGCGCCTGCCTCCCGTGCTGATGTTTGGCGCGCTTCCCGCTGCTGCCCGCTTCGCACGCGTGCTTGCCGAAGCGATGACAGCCCATGGCTGAAGGCTTCGGCAGCGTGGCGCAGAGCCGCGACATTGCGGCCGGCGCCAAACGCCGGGTTGCAGCCAGGCACGATTGGCGAATTGTCGCCATCCTGCTCTGCGCCGCCCTCGCCGCACTGGCTGCAGCGGCAACGCTTCGCAATCTATCCGTCCAACTGCCGTCGGCGTTCTGGCTAGACGCAGCGTTTACGCCCGACATCGACGACATGCGGCAGGTGCTGGTGCACTATGCCTTCCTGCCGAGGTTTTTCGTCAGCCTGCTCTGCGGCGCCGCGCTCGGCTTGGCCGGCACGGTGCTGCAGCAGGTGCTGCGCAACCCGCTTGCCTCGCCCGAAACCGTCGGCGTCTCCGCCGGCGCCTATCTGGCGCTGGCTCTGGCGACGCTCGCCGCGCCCTCGCTGCTTGCCTTCGGGCGCGAATGGGTGGCGCTTGCCGGCGCCTTCGCCGCCCTGGCGGCCGTGCTCGCGCTCTCCTGGCACAAGAGCTTGTCGCCGCTTTCCGTCGTGCTCGCAGGTCTCCTCGTCAGCCTCTATACCGGAGCGATCGGCGCAGCGCTGGTCGTGCTCAACCACGAATGGCTGGCGGGCCTGTTCATCTGGGGCGCCGGCTCGCTCGGCCAGCAGGATTGGGTAACGACGCTGTGGCTGCTGCCGCGTCTCAGCGCCTCCGCGCTGGCGATCGGCCTGATGACGCGGCCGCTGACTTTGCTCGGCCTCGCGGCCGCCGCGCTCGCCCGCATCGGCGGAGCGCGCCGGTTCGGTCAGCGGCTGGTAATGGCGCCGCTTCTGGGAGCCGCGTTGCTGTGGGCCGCCGATCAGGCGGTGCAGCTGGCGACCGGCCCGCAGGGCAACCTGCTGCCGACGGGCGCCGTCACCGCGCTGCTCGGCGCGCCGCTGCTGCTGTGGCTGCTGCCGCGCCTCAGTCTGGGCGCCGAACTTCCAGTGCTGGCGGCGGAGCGCCTGCCCAGGATACGGCGCTCGGGCATCCTGCTGGCGGCGATCGGTCTTGCCTTGCTTGTGGTTCTGGGTCTCGCCCTGTTTTGCGGACCCGGGCCGGACGGCTGGAGCTTCGCCTTCGGCGATCAACTGCAGCCCTTGTTGTCCTGGCGATGGCCGCGCGTGCTCGCAGCGCTTTCCGCCGGCGCCATGCTGGCGCTCGCCGGGCTGATGATGCAGCGGCTGACCGGCAATCCGATGGCAAGCCCGGAGGTTCTGGGCATCAGCGCCGGCGCCGCCCTCGGCATGGTGGTTGCGATGTTTGCCGTGTCCGATCCGGGCCGTCCCGTGCAGACCACGGCCGCCGCCGCCGGCGCCTTCGCAACTTTGCTCATCATGCTTGCCATCGGCCGCCGCGCTGCCTACGCGCCGGAGCGGCTCCTGCTTGCCGGCGTCGCGCTGACGGCCCTCTTCGACGCATTGATCTTGGTGCTCACCGCCGCCGGCGATCCGCGCGCCATGCTTCTCATCAACTGGCTGACCGGCTCGACCTATGGCGTCGATCAAGGCGCGGCGGTTCTGACGGCGTCGGTCGCGCTTTGCCTGTTGCTGACGGCGCCGCTGTTCATCCGCTAGCTCGACATGCTGCCGCTGGGCACGCCGGCGTTGCGCGCGCTCGGCGTCGATGTGGCAGGTATCCGGCTGCTGGTGCTGCTGATGGTTGCCGTGCTGACCGCCGCCGCCACGCTGATCGTCGGTCCGTTGACCTTCATCGGCCTGATGGCGTCGCATTTGGCCCGGCGCCTCGGCTTTGCCCGCGCCTTGCCGCAGGCCATCGGAGCCTTGCTTGCCGGGGCGCTGATCATGGTCCTGGCCGACTGGATCGGCCGCACTGCCATCTTCCCGCGCCAGATCCCGGCCGGTCTCGTCGCAACGCTCATCGGCGGTCCGGTGCTGATGTGGCTGTTGCGCCGCCACTGAAGATCAACCGGGCGGGGCAGGCAGCGTTTTGGGTGGGGTAAAGCACCGGCCTTTGGAGAAGCGGCGGCCGGCGCTGCTGGGTCATGGTTCCGGCGGTGCGCTCAACCGCCGGTAAGGAACGCCGTCGAAGGTTGCCGTCACGAAGCTCTTGACCGACATCCTGCGCTTGCGGCCGTCGCTGCAGGCATAGACCGGCCAGCCGGCCTCGCTGCATTCATATGCCGCGCAGATGCGGGCAAGGCAGTTGCCGACAGTCAGCCGGAAGCCACCCTTGCCGGCGAAGCCCTGCAGCAGGCTGCCATCGGCCGAACGCCACGTCCGCTGGCGAAACTCCGGCCGCAAAGCCGAGGGTTCGAGAGGGGCGGCGAGGTTGGCCGTTCCGGTACGCGCCATGAGCTGAAGACGGTAGCGGGCCATTCCGGTCGTATAGGCGGTCACAAGATCGGACTCGCGCGAATAGGCGGACGCCAGATCGGAGTGGTCGAAGAGACGAGGCAGCCTCTCGCCTGCTTCTGTTGGCCTCACTAAGGCAACAAGGGCGACAAGGGCCAGGCAAGCGCGCAACATTTCGATTTCCAGCAGCCATGCATATCTGGCCTGCCAGCGCCCCCGGCTGCCTTCCATACCATCCCGCCAAATGGCCTCTGGCGCAAGATCAGGCGTGGTTTCGCATCCGCGCCAGGCATCGGGCCTGGTCGCGCGGCCGGCCGAGTTCCTCGTAGCGGCCGGCTGCCTCTTCGAAGGCGGCGAGCGCGCGCACTTCCTTGTTCTGTTCCCGCCGCTGCACGCCGCGCGCTTCCCAAAGCGCTGCCGCCCAAGGGCCACCTTGCCACATGCCGGCGATACGTTCGGCGTCGTTCAGGCGGCGCTCGACCTGTTGGAGCTCTCCCGCCTTGGCAAGAGCGATTGCCGACGCGGTGCGCAATGCCATCGAGCAGGGCTGGCAGGCGCCCGGTGTCAGCAGCCGGTCGCCGGCGAGGATCTCTTCCGCCACCATTTTCGGCGTCGATGCCGCTCGCACGGCGAGCGCCTGCATGCGCATGATAAGATGCGGCGAAAGCCATGAGCGCTCGGCATCGGCGAGGCCGCGCCGGATCAGACGGCCGGCCCGCCATTTCTGGCCGCGCTCCAGGGCGATCTCGGCCAGCCGCTCGATGGCCAACACGCGGCCGGCGACCGCATCCGCCTCCAGGAGCAGCCGCTCGGCTTCGCTGAGGAACTGCTCGGCCTCGTCGAGGTCGCCCGAAAACAGCGCCGCCTCCCCGAGAAGCAGGCAGGCGAGACCACGTCCTGCGCTCGATTGCGCCTGCTCGGCGACGGCGAGCAGCTCTTGAGCCAGTCCTGCGACTTCGGCATGGCCTTTGGCGCTGCACAGACAGAACTCGGACAGGCAGAGGTGGCCATCGAAGACATGTTGCACGAAGGCCGGCTTGGCGCGGACCCATTCGATGAATTCGGACCGGAACAGTTGCGGCCATTGCGCCCGCATCATCGAGGCAAGCCCCAGCAGCGCGCTCGCTTCGCCAACTTCGCGCGGCAGGTCGGCAGCCAGCGCAAGATCGCGGGTCTGCCTGGCAATCTCGCTCGCCTTGTCGAACTCGCCGCTCTGCAGGTGCACCAGACCCCAGGCGAGCGAGGTGCGGATGCGCTCCGAGGGATTGACGGTCTCCGCGCCGGAGAGCGCCAGCGCCTTCTCGTAAAGCGCGATGGTCGCGGCACTCGGCCCGACGCCGAGCTCAGCATGCAGATTGTCGCGAAGCTGGTTGAACTGGCGGATCGCCTCGACCCGGTTGCCCGCATCGAGTGCGGCCTGCATCAGCGCGCATTGCGCCTGCTCGTCGGCCGGATCGAGCGCGATCAGCCGCTGCCACAGCCCGCCGATGCGCAGCAGGTGGCTGTAGCGCTGCTGTATTTGCGCGCGGGGAGCGTCGAGCCATTCGACAAAAAGATCGTCCGGCAAAAGCCTACCACCATAGTGGTCGGCCGCACGTTCGAAAGCGCTCTTGTCGCTGCCTCGGAGCGCCGTCCTGGCGGCTGCCTCAAAGCTTTCGATATCGATATCGAGCTCCGCATTGGGCGCAAGCGCGATGATGTCGTTGTTGATCTCGATGAGTTCATGGGCGCCGAGCGCACGGCGCGCGAAATGGACGGCTTTGCGCAGGTTGGCTCCGGCGGCCTCGGGGTCGGCGTCCGGCCAGAAAGTTTCCATCGCCTGCTCGCGGTGCATGCGATGGGCGGGTTGTAAGGCGAGGAGCTTGACCAGCGCCGCGGCGCGGTCACGCCGCCAGTCGGCCGCCGGGATCGGCCGGCCATCGACACTGACGGCGAAGCGGCCGAGCAGATGGATCGAAACGCGCATTGAGGCACCATCCGGAAGAAGGGGAGCCGGCGCCGAAGCCGTCACCGGCCATCGGCCGTCGAGGAACGCTGGCGGAACATAGATTTCCTAATATGCCCTCGCAATCGAATTCGAACCGGAAAGGAAATAACCATGTCACTCCGTATCGCAGACATCGCCCCCGACTTCACCGCCGACACCACGCAAGGTCCGATCTCCTTCCACGAATGGCTGGGCAAGGACTGGGGAATCCTGTTCTCGCATCCCAAGGACTACACGCCGGTCTGCACCACCGAGCTCGGCTACATGGCGCACCTCAAGCCCGAGTTCGACAAGCGCGGCGTCAAGGTCGTCGGCCTGTCCGTCGACCCGGTAGAGAAGCATGCCGGCTGGGCGAAGGATATCGCCGAGACGCAAGGCATGGCGCCGAACTTCCCGATGATCGGCGACCCGACGCTCGCTATCTCGCAGCTCTACGACATGCTGCCGGCTTCGGCCGGCAACAGTGCCGACGGCCGCACCGCCGCCGAAAACCAAACGGTGCGCAATGTCTACGTCATAGGCCCGGACAAGAAGATCAAGCTCGTCATATCCTATCCGATGACGACCGGCCGCAACTTCGACGAGGTGCTGCGCGTGGTGGACTCACTGCAACTGACGGCCAAGCACCGCCTGGCGACGCCTGTCAACTGGAAGCCCGGCGACGAGGTCATCATCGCGGGTTCGGTGTCGAACGATGAAGCAAAGCAGCTTTATCCGCAGGGCTGGAAGGAACCGAAGCCGTACATCCGCATCGTGCCGCAGCCTGTGCTGACCTGACAGCTCTGGCGTCAAGGTTTGGGCGGCGGGCATCGGCGGCGAGAGCATCGGAGACGCGCGTCCTCGCCGCCCTGGCAAAGACAATAAGCAAATTCAATCCGGCGCCTCGGCATGGCGCCAAGACGTGGGGAACCAAGATGAGCACTGCAAATAAACCGTGCATCGTCGTCCTGGGGGCAGGCTTTGGCGGCCTGGAACTGACGACGCTGCTTTCCGAGGCGATGGGCGACGGCATCGACGTCACGCTCATCGACAAGAGCGACACCTTCGTATTCGGCTTTTCGAAGCTTGACGTAATGTTCGGCCTGAAGGCGCCGGAGGCGGTGCGCCTGCCTTACAACCGCTACGCCAAGCCCGGCGTGCGCTTGCTGAAGCGCACCATCATCGCGATCGATCCGGAAAAGCGGCGGGTCACCACCGATGACGGCGTCTACGATGCCGACTACCTGATCGTGGCGCTTGGCGCCGAATATGATTTCGAGGCCACGCCCGGGCTGTCGGAAATCAATGAATTCTATACCGTTGCCGGGGCGGAGCGGCTGCGTGATGTGCTGCCGACCTTCAAGAAGGGCAGGGCGATGGTCGGCGTCTGCGGCGCGCCCTACAAATGCCCGCCGGCTCCAAGCGAATGCGTGCTGATGCTGCATGACTATCTGGTGCGACAGGGTGTGCGCGAGGCCTGCGAGATATCGCTGGTGCTGCCGCTCGGCAGTCCGGTGCCGCCTTCGCCCGACACCTCGAGGGCACTGCTTGCCGCCTTCGCCGAGCGCGACATCAAGTTTATCCCGAGCCGTCGCGTCGCCTCGGTCGACAACGCACGCAACGCGGCAGTGCTCGACGACGGCACCGAAATGCCGTTCGACCTTTTCCTCGGCGTTCCCAAGCATCGCGTCCCGCTGGTGGTTCTGGAAAGCGGCATGTCGGAGAACGGCTGGATCCCGGTCAACCCGCGCACGCTCGAAACGAAGTATGAGAACGTCTACGCCGTCGGCGACGGCGCCAACACCGGCACGCCCAAGGCCGGCGTATTCGCCGAGGGCGCCGCGCGCGCCGTCGCCAGCGCGCTCATCGCCAAGCTCCGCAGGAGCGGCAGCGGCACGCTCTATGACGGCTTCGGCACCTGCTACATTGAGTTCGGCGGCGGCCGCATCGGCAAGGTCGAGGTCGATTTCTTCTCGGGTCCCGCGCCAACCGGCAACTACTATGAGCCTTCGGTGGCGCTGCGCGCCGACAAAGAGACTTTCGGCTCTAGCCGGCGGTCAAGGTGGTTCGGTTTGTGAACCGACGATAGCCGAAGCGAAGGCGGCTCAAGGCACAGCTGTCAGGGGGAGAAGCGGCGCGCCGACGAATCCGGGGACGTCCCGTCGGCGCTGCTCAGCCGCCAGGGGCCGGCGGCAGCTCGAACAGCGTCGCCCCGTCCTCCCGTCCTCGCTCGACATAGCCGATCACCCGAAACCATCTTGCGACGTCCGGTCCCCGCAGCCAGCTGCGGGAATGGACGGGAAGGTTGCCGGCGAGCGCCTGGATGTGGCGGATGTGACGCCTGCAGAAGCGGACCGTCGCCGCCCTGAAGAAGTCCTCCTGCGCGGCAAACAGCGTGTCGGCCGCGTCGCCATGCTCATGCCAGGCGATGATGGCGACGGCCTTGTCGCCCTCGACCAGCGCATGCGCCCGGCCTTCCTTGAGGTTCATCATCAGGTTGTCGTACGCGGCCTTGCTGTCCTTGCCGGCCGCCAGGTACTCGTCCGACATTCGCTTGGACAGGCCACGGAAAACATCCTCGAGGTCTCCGACCGTCGCTGCGCGTGCTCTCATTGCTCCTCCTGACAGCCCGGCAGGCAGTTTGCACTATCGATGGGGGATCACCAAGCAAATGAAATCCGCCATCCGCCCGGTGCACGCAAATGCATTTCACTTTGGCCAGATCCCTAGTGCCGCGCCCATGCGACGCGTTGGCTCGATCGCCAATGGACACAGGTGTACATTCAAGCTAAGTTCGCGCTTCGCGAGGTCGGACGGCCTTCGTCGATCCGCAGTGGAACGGAATGGAATGGACCTTCGAGGCGGGACGAGCTGATTGCGCGGGTTTGGCATTGCACCGCCGACGCTGCGTTCTCAAAGCCCCTTCGCGCCGTTGCAATGCCAGTCGCGGGATGATGCGGGGCTTGAGCGCATGACAAGACACTATTCAGCGCTTTCACTCTTCAAGGAAGGCGTCGCTGGCCAGACCGGTTGGGAAAAGGCCTGGCGTTCCCCCGATCCGAAACCGCGCTATGACGCCATCATCATCGGCGGCGGAGGCCACGGCCTCGCCACGGCCTACTATCTCGCAAAGAACCACGGCGTCACCAACGTGGCATTGCTCGAGAAGGGCTGGATCGGCGGCGGCAACACCGGCCGCAACACCACCGTGGTGCGCTCCAATTACTTCTATCCCGAAAGCGCGGCGATCTACGGGCTGGCCCATAGCCTCTACAAGACGCTCTCGAAGGACTTGAACTACAATGTGATGTTTTCCGCGCGCGGCATCCTCACCCTTGCGCACAGCGAAGCGGGAATGGAGACCGCTGCAGGCAACGTCAACGCCATCCAGGTCAACGGCATCGACTGCGAAATATTCTCGATCGAGGACGTGCGTCGCGTCGTGCCGATCTACAATTTCAGCCCGCATGCCCGCTATCCGGTCTATGGCGGCACATGGCAGCCTAGCGGCGGCACCGCCCGACACGACGCCGTCGCCTGGGGCTACGCGCGCGCCGCCAGCCGTCTTGGCGTCGACATCATCCAGAACTGCGAGATTACCGACTTCATCATCGAGAACGGACGCTGCCGCGGCGTCGTCACGTCGCGCGGCGAAATCCGCGCCGAGCGTACGGGCATGGCGGTGGCCGGCCATTCGTCGGTGCTGGCGGCGAAGGCGGGGTTTCGGCTGCCGGTCAATTCCTACGCGCTGCAGGCCTGCGTGTCCGAGCCGGTCAAGCCGATCCTCGACACGGTGGTGATCTCGCCGGACACCGGCGTCTATGTCAGCCAGTCCGACAAGGGCGAGCTGGTCATCGGCGGCGCGCTCGACCGCATCCCGTCTTATGGCCAGCGCGGCAACCTGCCGGTGCTGGAAGCCGTGATCGCCGGCATGCTCAACATGTTCCCGATCTTCGGCCAGTTGAAGATGATGCGGCAATGGGCGGGCATCGTCGATGTCGTCCCGGATTCCTCGCCGATCATCGGTGAATCGCCGCTGCCCGGCCTTTTCCTGAATTGCGGCTGGGGCACGGGCGGCTTCAAGGCGATTCCCGCCGGCGGCACGCTGCTTGCCCATCTGCTTGCCACCGGCAGTCACCACGACATCAGCCGGCCGTTCGATCTCGACCGCTTCGCCCGCGGCCGGCTGATCGACGAGGCGGCCGGCTCCGGCATTGCCCACTGAAGGTGTAGAAAAAGATGCAGCTCTTTCCCTGTCCGTTCTGCGGGCCGCGCGAAGAAAGCGAATTTCACTATGGCGGCGAGGCCGGCAACCTGAGGCCCGACGGCGGCGACGTGACGGCCGAGCGCTGGGCCGGCTATCTCCATATGCGCGACAATCCGAAGGGCCCGGGCCGCGAGATCTGGGTGCATCTGACTTGCGGCGAGTTCTTCGCGATGAGCCGCGACAGCGTCAATCACAAGGTCTCGGGTTCTTCCACGCTCGGCAAATCGGAGCACGGCGCATGAGCGCTTCCCGTCTCGCCGATGGCGGCAGCGACATCGATCGCGCCCGTCCGCTGAGCTTCACTTTCGACGGCAGGCGCGTCGAGGGCTTCGCAGGCGACACGATCGCCTCTGCCTTGCTGGCGAGTGGCCAGGCCGTTGTCGGCCGCAGCTTCAAATATCATCGGCCGCGCGGCATCTGGGGCTCCGGCGTCGAGGAACCCAACGCGCTGGTCGACGTCGAGAGCGCCGACGGCCGCGTGCCGAATGCGCGGGCGACGACCGTGCCGGCCAAGGACGGCCTCGTCGTCAAGAGCGTCAACGCGTCGCCGACGGCGCTGGCCGACCGCAACGCGGTGCTCGACCGCTTTGCCCGCTTCCTGCCCGCCGCCTTCTACTACAAGACCTTCATGTGGCCGGACTGGCACCTGTTCGAGCCGCGCATCCGCGCCATGGCCGGACTTGGTGTCGTCGACCGCGACTGGAAGCCGCGTCAGGTCTCGGCCCAGATCAATCATCACTGCGACGTCCTGGTGGTTGGCGCCGGACCGGCAGGTCTCGCCGCGGCTGCCGGCGCGGCCGCGGCCGGGCACTCGGTCATCCTGGTCGACGACCGGACGCATCCCGGCGGATCGCTTCGCCACCGCGCCGGCGAAGTCGACGGTGTCGAAGGGACGGCGTGGGCCGAGGCAATCGTAGCCAGGCTGAACAGCGGCGGCCACCTCATGCTGAGCGATACGACCGCCTTCGGCCTCTACGATCACAATCTGGTCGCGCTCAATCAGCGGCACCACGACGGCCGGCCCGACACGCTGTGGCGCGTGCGGCCGCGACGCATCGTGCTGGCGACGGGAGCGATCGAGCGGCCCGTTCCGTTCGCCAACAACGATCTTCCGGGCATTCTCTCCGCCGATGCAGCACTTGCCTATCTGCGCCGGCACGGTGTGCTAGTCGGCCGCGAGATCGTGGTCGCGACCAACAACGACAACGCCTATGAGCCGGCCTCGGCGCTGGCGGCGGCCGGCGCCTTGGTGACGGTGGTCGATTGCCGGCGCGAGGGCGGCGCGCAGATGGGAACGGGTATTCGCGTCTTGGCCGGGCGTACGGTCGCGGCGGCGCGCGGACACAACACCGTCCAGGGTGTGCTGCTCGATGACGGCACGACCCTCGTGGCCGATTGCGTGCTTGTCTCCGGTGGGTGGACGCCCACCGTGCATTTGTTCTCGCAGGCGAAGGGTAAGCTCGCCTGGAGCGATCAACTCACGGCTTTCGTTCCGGGAGAGGCTGTCGACGGGATCGGCGTGGCCGGCGCCTTGGCCGGCACGGTCTCGCTTTCCGAAACCTTGGCCAGCGGCACGGCGGCTCTCGATGGGTTCGGCTCATCGTCGTCGCCGGTGCCTCACAGCACAGGAGTTGAGGCGACGCTAGGCGTTGTCGGCCTGTGGCCGAAGCCCAAGGCCAAAGGCCGTGTCTGGATCGACTATCAGAGCGACGTCACAGCCAAGGACGTTGAGCTTGCGGCGCGGGAGAATTTCGTCTCCGTCGAGCATCTGAAGCGCTACACGACGCTCGGCATGGCGACGGACCAGGGCAAGACATCGAACCTGAACGGCCTGGCGCTGCTGGCCGAGGTTACCGGCCGCGCCATCGCGGAAGTGGGCACCACGACCTACCGGCCGCCATTCACGCCTGTGCCCTTTGCCAGCCTGGCGGGATCGCGCCGGGGCAGCATGCACGCTCCGGTCCGCCGCCTGCCGCTGGAGGCAAAGCATCGCGCGGCACGCGGGGTGTTCCAGGAATATGGCGGCTGGCTGAGGCCTGCCTGTTACGGAAACGGAGAAGCCAGGGCCGCGATCCAGGAGGAAGCGCGGCGCGCCCGCCAGTCGGTCGCACTCTTCGACGGCTCGACGCTCGGCAAGATCGAGGTGATCGGCCCGCGTGCGGCTGAATTCGTCGACTTCATCTATTACAACACCATGTCGACCCTGAATCCGGGCCATTGCCGCTACGGCTTCATGCTGTCGGAAAATGGCGTCGTGTTCGACGACGGCGTGCTGGTTCGTCTCGACGAGCATCGCTTCATCGTCTCTTGCTCGTCGTCGCATGTCGCCGCCGTCCATGCTCGGCTGGAAGAGTGGCGGCAGGATCGTTTTGGTCGCGATGCGGTCTATATCCACAACGCCACCGCGCAATACGCGACGTTGACCGTGTCAGGCCCTAACGCGCGCGGGCTGATGGAAGCGCTCGATCTGGGTGCCGCGCTGGACGATACCAGCCTGCCGCACATGGCGGTCAGCGCCGGCCGCTTTGCCGGCGACGAGGTGCGCATCGCCCGGGTCTCCTTCACCGGCGACCGGAGCTACGAAATCTCCATCCGCGCCGACCGGGCCGAGGCGCTGTGGGAACGCATGCGGCAGGAGGCCCGCGCCTTCGACGCCGTTCTGCTCGGGCTCGAATCCCTGATGATCCTGCGCGCCGAGAAGGGGTACATCGTCATCGGCAAGGACACCGACGGCAACACCATGCCGCACGACCTGGGCGTCGCGGGGCCACGGACCAAGCGGACTAATGAGTTCGTCGGCCGGCGTTCGCTTTTCACCGAAGCGGCGAACAGATCCGATCGCAATCAGCTTGTCGGCCTGGCTGTCCGCGAAGGCGAGGCGCCGCTGGCGACCGGCGCGCATGGCGTGGAGAAGAGAGAGGGCCGTCCTCGAAGCATCGGCTTCGTCACCTCCAGCTATCAGAGCCCGACCCTGGGGCGCCCGGTCACGCTGGCGCTCATCGAACGCGGCGCCGCGCGGCATGGGGAGACGATCGACGTTCAACATCTCGGCGTCGTGCGGCAGGCAACCATAGTCGCGCCCTGCGCCTTCGATCCGGAGGGGAGGCGCCTGCATGCGTAACCTTGCCGAAAAATGGCCGTCGGCGCCGGACTGGGCGACGGCGGTGCTAGACAAGGACGAGGTCAGCGTGCGCACGCTGGGCGGATTGAACCAGCTTTTGGTCAGCGGCGATCTGGCGGCCTGGGCGCTGGCATCCGGCCTCGCCGGCGAGGGCGTCGGAGCCGGCGCGGTTGCCAGCGGCGACAGCTACATGGTGCGGATCGCACGCGATCGCGTTCTCGCCGTCGGCGAACAGGCGTTTCCCATCGCGGCCGGTTGGTATGAGGCCGGGTTCGCGGTCTCGGTCATGGATGCCGGGCTCCATGTGTTCGAGATCGAGGGGCCGGGCCTGGCCGGCCTGGTCGCCAGGGCCACGGCGCTCGATCCGGGGCAAGCCAGCCGTTCGGCTTCCGTGCTCTTTGCCGGCGTCAATGTCTTGTTCTACCGGTTCGGCAATGCCAATCGGGGGCGCCTCCACGTCGACCGCGGTTTCGCGCCTTACCTGTGGGAATGGCTCGAACAATCATCAGGATTGTAGTGGCGCGGTTTCGCGTCTATCTAGCCGGCGTCTAAATCTTGGCCGGCTCGCTATGCCTTCCGATTCCAGTTTTGATGAAGTCGCGCGACGGTCCGGTCTGATCGGCAACACCAAGGTGACGCGCGAGGACTGGATGAAGCTCGCGCTCGAGACGCTGATCTCCGAGGGCGTTGAAGCGGTGCGCGTGCTCGCGCTTGGGCAGAAGCTGAACGTCTCGCGCTCCAGCTTCTACTGGTATTTCAAGAGCCGCCAGGACCTGCTGGATCAGCTTCTGGACTATTGGCGCAACAACAACACCCGTTTCATCGTCGAGCAGGCCGGCCGGCCCGCCGCGACGATAACGCAGGCCGTGCTCAATGTCTTCGAGTGCTGGCTGGATGAATCGCTGTTCAATCCGCGGCTGGATTTCGCAGTGCGCGCCTGGTCGCGACAGTCCGCCGAAGTGCACCGGATCGTGAACGAGGAGGACGACGCGCGGGTCGATGCCATCCGGGCGATGTTTTCACGGCACGGCTATGAAGCCACGGAAGCGTTCGTGCGGGCGCGCGTGCTGTACTTCACGCAAATCGGCTATTACTCGCTCGAGATCGTCGAGCCGGTAAGCAACCGTCTCTTCCTGACGCCGGCCTACCTGCTCACGCACACCGGCAAGGAACCTCGCCAAGGAGAGGTGGAGGCCTTCGCCGAAAAGGTACGGTGGCGAACGCGCAGTTGAGCGGGGCCGGTTGAACGACCTGCGGAACGCCACGCACCGCCGCTTTCCTTGGTTGGAGATCCGGCCGGCAGAAGCGGCGCCTAAGCGGTCTTCATCGCATTGCAGATTTCTTCGACCAGCATTGCGGCCGAAACCGAGCCGGGGTCCGGATGGCCCAGCGAGCGCTCGCCGAGGCGCGCGGCGCGGCCGACGGTTGCGATCATGTCGCGTGTCGCTTCCGCACCCTGGCGGGCAGCGGCGGCTATGGCGTCGGCATCCTGGCCATCGACTGCCGCGTCCGCGGCCGGAGCCCAGGCGTCGAGCATCGTCTTCTGGCCGGGTTCCGCCTTGCCGCGCTGCACGATGCCGTCGCGCATCGCCGCAATGACGGTCCGCAACTCGCCGCTCGGCATCGATCCGCGCGGACCCGCGGCCTTACCGGCGCGCAGAAGGGCGGTCGCGTAGAGTGGCCCGGAGGAGGCGCCGACCGCGTTGAGAAAGCCTTTGGCGGCGGCATTGAACACATCCTGCAGCGTGCCCTCGGCTGCCCGGGCTGCGTCGGCCGCTGCCTTCATGCCTTGTTCCATGGCGATGCCGTGGTCGGCGTCCCCGATCACCCCGTCAAGCGCGCAGAGCCTGTCGCGCTCGGTCGCCATTCGTACGGAGAAGGCGCCGAAAAGGGCTTTCAAATCCCCGGTCGTGAACTCCATCGCGCTCAACTCCGGAACATGGCGCAGTCGCAGGGATGGTCGATCATGCGCTGCAATTCGTCATCGAGATGCATGATGGTGATCGACGCTCCGGCCATGTCGAGCGACGTGCAGTAGGGGCCGACAAGCGTCTTGTGAACGACGAGCCCAGCAGCCTTCAGGCGTTCCGCGATCCGGGCGTTCAGGATGTAGAGTTCCATCAGCGGCGTCGCGCCGAGCGAGTTGACCAGCATCGCGACACGATCGCCGGCCGGCGCCTTCATTTCCGCCAGGATCGCATCCATGATCTCGTCGGCGACATCGTTGGCCGAACGCAATGGCCCGCGCCGCACGCCGGGCTCGCCATGGATGCCCATGCCGATCTCCATCTCGCCATCGGGAAGATCGAAGCTTGGTCGCCGCGTCTGCGGCAGGGAACAGGACGAGAGCGCCACACCCATGGTGAAGGTGCGGTCGTTGGCATGACGGGCGATCCGCTCCACTTCGTCCAGCGGCATCATCATGTCGGCGGCCGCACCCGCCGCCTTGAAGATGAACACGTTGCCGGCCACGCCGCGGCGCTTTTGCCGTTGGTCGCGCGGCGCCGACGCGATGTCGTCGGTGGTCAGCACCGTGCGGGCCTCGATGCCTTCCATCTCCAGCAGCTCGGCGGCCATGTCGAAGTTCATCACGTCGCCGGCATAGTTGCCATACATGAACAGGACGCCGGCGCCGCCGCTCGCGGCCATCGCCGCGTCGACCGCCGGCTGCGGAGGGGGCGAAGCGAAGACGTTGCCGATCGCGGCGGCATCCGCCAGGCCCCTGCCGACATAGCCGAGGAAGGTCGGCTCATGGCCTGAGCCGCCGCCGATCACCAGCGCAACCTTGCCGGTCCGTGGACCGTGCCTGGCGACGACCGCACGCGGCGCGTTGTCCGGACGCCAGAGATGCTCGGGATGCGCGGCCAGGATGCCGGCCAGCATTTCGTCGACCGCCGCATTGCCGTCATTGATCAGCTTCTGCGTCAGGTTCATTGGCATCTCCCTGCATGGTCCTCGACCATGAGACTAGAGCGTTTCGCGGCTGCGTGGAATCGTTCTTCTTCTGGTCCAGCCAAGGTCGCGAAGCGGGAAGTATCGAGGGGTCAGCGAGCGTTGTACTTGGCGTCGACTTGATCGATGGCGGCGACATTGCCGGCCGAGCGCCCCTTCGGATCGAATGTCTCCTTGAGGAAGGCATTGGCGATCGCCTTGGCCAGCTCAGGCCCGATCACCCGCGCGCCCATGGTGATGATCTGGGCATTGTTCGATAGCGCGGCGCGCTCGGCGGAGTAGGTGTCGTGGGTGAGCGCCGCGCGGATGCCAGGCACCTTGTTGGCCGAGATGCAGACGCCGATCCCCGTGCCGCAGATCAGGATGGCGCGGTCGTATTTGCCGGCCAGCACGTCGTTCGCGACGCGGTCGGACAGATTGGCGTAGAACGGGTCAGGGCCGGCTTCGGTGCGCGACACTTCCGACACCTCGTGCCTGTCCTTCAAATGGTCGGCCAGGACCCTGGCCAGGCCCTCGCCGGCGCTGTCTCCCGCAATTGCAAGCTTCATGACCTCTCCTTCATATTTTGGCGAAGCATAGGATGTCGAGATAGCCCTCAACCTGCCAGGCGGCACGTCCGATGAACAACCCGTCGATATGCGGGCATGCGATGAGTTCGGCGCAATTGTCCGACGCAGAGCCGAATGCGGGTGAGTACGGCACGGCGCTTTCACCCGCCGAGACCGTCACGGATGGCCGAGAAATAGCGATCGGTTCCGACCTGCCCGCCCTTCAGCGCCACCTCCAGCCCGTCGATCGCCTCGAAGCTCGAATGAGCCACACAAAGCGGCGAGCCGGGAGATGCCGGCAGCGGCATCCTGACCGTCAGCGCATCGACACCCATCTGGCCGAGCGCATGGCTCGACGTGTCGCCGCCGGCGATGATCACACGCTTTAACGTCTGGTCCACCGTCAGCGCGCGAAGCAGTTCGCCGAGACCGCGGCCGAGCTTGTGGCGGGCGCCTTCCTGGCGGTCGATCTCGGCGCCGCGATCGGCCGTCGGGCCAAGCGCCGTATAAAGGATCACGCTGCGCCCGGCTTTCAGGCTGGCCTTGCCGGCCGCTGCGGCGCGCGCGATCGCGTTCTCGGAACGCTCCGAGACCAGCTCGAGCGGGTCGACCTCGATGCCGTCGAAACCGTCGCCCATCGCATGCCGGATCTGCCGTTCCGTCGTCGGCGAGCAGCTGCCCGACACCACCGCGATGCGGTCGGCGGCTCCCGGCGGCGGGAACACCCCGCTGCCCGGAGCGGTATCCCCCGCCCATTCGGAAAGCAGCGCATATTCGATGCCGGAGGAACCGACGACGAAGTGCCCGCCCGGCTTACGGCTGCGCCATATTTCCTTGCCGGCGAGCGCCTGCGTTTCGCGGCTGTCGACATCGATAAGCACGATGCTGCAGTCTCCGAGAAGGCGGTCCAGGGCGTCCGATCGCGACGGTGATTGCAGCGTCGCCAGGTCGAGCAGTCCCGAGGCCAGTTCCGTCTGACGTGACAGATGCACCAGGAGGTCGGCTTCATCCATCGGCGTCGCCGGGTGGCGGCTCATCACCGGGTGGCGATCGATGCGGTAGTATCTGTCGCGATAGGCCGCGAACAAATGGCCGAATGCGGTGTAGCGCTTGAGCTGCGGCGCGCCGACCACCAGCGGCACGCAGGCTTGCCCGAACACCGCGCGGCCGATCTCGATCGCCCGGCCGATGCTGCCGATCGTCGGGCTGGAATCGAAGGTCGAGCAGACCTTGTAGTGGCAGATCTCGGCCTGCAGCGTCTTCAGCCAGGCGAAAGCCTCTTCAAGATGCGTGTCCATCCATTGCGGCGTTTCGCTGCGGCTGGTTCCGGCAAGCCCAACGGCACGGCAATGCGCGAAGCGTGCCATCAGTCCGGCATCCGGCTTGCGCATGAAAAGCACGGTCGGCACGCCGCCGAGTTCCAGCGCTTCCATGACGTCGGTCGAGCCGGTGAGGTCGTCGCCATAATAGCTGAGGAGCAGGTCCTGCATGCTCAAGCCGCCTTGCCGTCGGCGAACTTCGCGATCGAGCGCGCCAGCTCGACATGGCTCCTGGCGAAGTCCTCGAGCGGAATGCCTTCGACCGCTGCCTGCCACGCCTGCTTAACGGCGCGCACGCCGGCGCCCGGCCCGTCCGGATGGCTGACGATGCCGCCGCCGCAGAGATAGAGGAGATCGACTGTGCGTCCCGTGCGCTCATAGGTCTCGGGCGCCTGTCCGCCCCACTGGCCGGAGCCCGCCACCGGCAGGGCGCAATCACCAGGCGAGAACAGCGGCGTCGTCACCGCCTCGAAGGAGCGGATGAATGAGTCGTCCGGCTCCCAGTATTTCGAGGCGATGCCGTTGATCTGGAACTGGTCGACGCCGAGCAGCCGCCAGAACTGCTGCCAGACCTTGAAATCCATGCCGAGGCCCGGATGGCGCGTGAGGATGTCCCAGCCGTTGCGATGCGCGTGCAGCACTAGGCCGGAGCGCTTCCTCAGGAACGCCATGCCGCCGAAGCCGATGGAGTTGATGTTGATGACCGCGCAATTGCCGCCGGCTTCAAGCACCAGATCGTGGTTGCGCATCATCTCGTCGGGATCGGCGTGCGAGATGCCGAAGGCGTACATCACCTTCTTGCCGGTCTTCTGCTCATGGTCGAGGATCAGCGGCATGATCGCCTTGACCCGCTCCGACAGCGGCGAATAGACCGGGCTCATCAGCTTCTCGTCGTCCTTGATGAAATCGACACCGGCCTCGATCAGCTCGCCGACCATCCCGGCCGTCTCATGCGGCCTCAAACCCAGCGCCGGCTTGACGATGGTGCCGATGATCGGGCGGCCCTCGACGCCAGTCAGCCTGCGGCTGCCGGCGACACCGAACTGCGGGCCGGGATGAGCGCCCCTGAATTCCTCCGGCAGCTTCATGTCGACGACGCGGATGCCGGACATGCCCCTGATCGAATAGGTGCCGCCGATCGCAATCGTCATCAGCGCCGCGAGATCGGTGCCGATCGCGTCGAACGGAAAGGCGATGTCGACGTCGGCGCGCCTGAAGGGACCGATGCCGCCCTCGGGTATCGAAGGTTGCGCCGCGTCCGGCAAATGCCGGATCGCCAGAACGCGCGCCGCCACCCGTGCCTTCAGCTCCTCGGTTTCCCCAGGCAACGCGACGAAGGTGCCGGTCGACTGGTCGCTGGCGATCTTGGCCGCCAGCGCCTCGATGCTCCCTGCGGTCTCGATGCGAAAGGTGAGGGTGATCATGGCCGGCCGTACCCAGTCGAAAGGCAGGAAAAGAATTCCCTGCGCTCGAAATCTGGTATAATGAGTACATAAGCATTGCAAGCAATATCCTGCCCGGCTGAGCGCCATGCGATAGGGCGACGGGCATTCCGGAAATTGCGGCTGCGGTGCTAGATTAGGACTGGGTCAAGGGAGTGATTCGCGGCGATGAACCGTTCGGAACCGATCGTCCGGCGCAAGCTTTCCGACGAAGTCTTTGTCAGGCTGAAGCGGCTGATCACCAGCGGCGAATTGCAGCCGGGCGACGACATGCCGTCCGAACGCGAACTGATGGAGCGCTTCGAGGTCGGCCGGCCGGCGATCCGTGAAGCGATGCAGGCGCTGAGCAACATGGGTCTCGTCGCCATCTCGCATGGCGAGCGCGCCAAGGTGCTGCAGCTCACCGCCAAGTCGATCATCAAGCAGGTCGACGGCGCCGCCAAGATCATCCTATCGTCGTCGAAGGACACACTCGAGCACCTGAAGAGCGCGCGCATCTTCTTCGAGCGCGGCATGGTCAGGGAAGCCGCCGAGAAGGCGACGCCCGAGGACGTGCAGCGGCTCAGGGCAACCGTCGCCGAGCAACGCGCCGCGCGCGGCGACGCCGAGGCGTTCATCTCCGCCGACATGCGATTCCACACTCAGATCGCGGCGATTTCGGGCAATCCGATCTATGTCGCGGTCAGCGAAGCGATGCTCGGCTGGCTGAAGGAATATCATACCGAGATGCTGATCTGGACCGGCAAGGAAAAGTTCACCCTGACCGAGCACGAGGAGATCATCGGCTGCATCGAGAAGAAGGATGCCGAAGGCGCCGAGAAGGCGATGATCAAGCACCTCGAACGCTCGCGCGCCCTCTACGTGATGAACTCCGGGAAGTAGCTTCCTTCAGCCGATCCTGGCTATGGCATAGGCCGGCATCGTCAGGCGTCCTGAAGCTGCGCCTGGGTCGAGCCTGCGCGCACCCGCTCCGTCCCAGATCGTGACCGGAGCTGCCGCTCCGCGAACTAGCGCCGAGGCGTCGACGGGCACGTCGTCCGCGGTGATGTTTGCCAGCCAGGCTGTGACGGCGCCGGTTGGCGAGCGGCCCGCCAGCGCGGCCACGCGATCGTCGCTGACGCCCGCAGCGATATGCGCATGGCCGGCCAGCGCGGCGAGGCCTTGCACCGCGTGGAAGATCGGCCGAGGCGTTCCTTCCTCGGCGGATTCGCTAGCTGCCGCCAGCACGCCGAACGGCCCCGTGAAGCTGGAGAGCGTCAGCATCTCCAGCCCGGCCGGCGCCACGCGCGCGGCATAGCCGATCGTCCAGGCGGCAGCGAACAAACCGGCATGGCGCGGATCGAGATTGGCCATGGCAATGCGCTGGCCGCGAAAATTCTCCTTGGTCGCGCCGCCATAGGGGTTCTGCCGCATGGCGATGGTCGAGGGTCCGATGCGATAGGGCTTCGCTCCGTAGATCGCCCGTGTCGACTGGGTGATGAAAGGCAGCGCCTCCAGCGATTGCATGACGCTAAGATCGTCGGCGGCGTGCACGATCGGACAGGTGCAGTGGGTGACGAAATCAAGCAAACCGGCGGGAACGCGCTTACGGTTGAGCTCGGTGAAATAGCTGAACATGCCGCCGCCGAGCCGGATGCCGGGGAAGGCGCGGCGGGCTGCGGCGTAGACATCTTCTAACGGCGGACAAGCCGGCCAGACGCTGCCGGGCGGCGTCGACTGGCGGTCGACCGAAGGTGAGACCGCGATGGCATCGAATCTCAAGCCTGCCCGGCGCGCCATCTCGGCAATGTCCGAGAGTTCAATGTCGAGATCGCCGGCGCAAGCGACGACGCATTCGAGGGTCGTCTTGGCGGGGAACCCGGCGGCTAGTTCGGCATGAGCCCGCAAGGCATCAAGGCCGTGGCCACGCGTCGGGTCGTAATGGAGGAGAAGCTGCTGCGGGCCAAGCTCAGACAGCAGCGGTAGTTCGTGCAAAGCCGCCTCGACATCCTCCGGATAAATGACCGCACCGACATCGGGCAGCTTCGCTCCGGTCTCGCCGGGCTCGATGCGGACCGGCTCGGCGCCGGTTGTCGCGGCAGTCACCTGGGAGTCGCCGGTGATGCGCAAGGTGATGGTCTGGCGCATCGGCTGGCCGACCGGCAGCACATAGGGCCAGGGCAGAGCGAGAGGCCGCACATAGGTCTTGTAGGAAGCATCGGACCAGTTGCGCTGGTCTTCCATCTCGAACGTGTCGCCTTCCATCCGGCATTCGGCTCTGACGCCTGGACGGACCTGATGGGTGATGGCGCGCATATCCTTGAAGGGCTGCCAGGGGTCGATCAGCAGCGGCAGTTTCGTGTCCATCACGCTGCCATCGGTATGCTCGACCTTGACCGCGCTGCCGGCGAGGCCGGCGATCGGATGCAGGATGCAGAAGCCGCAGCGATTGGTCTCGAAATCGCTTTCGGGCAGCGCGCTCACATCGAAACTGAGACGGCCGTCGGCATCGCCCTCGATCTTGGCGCCAAAGCCGAGCCGGCTTCCGCCCGGTCCTTCGCAGCGTGCCGAGTAGCGCACCGAGAAACTGTCATCGCTCTGTTCGATGACCAGATCCTCCAGCGCCAGCTCGTAGGTGCCCCAGTCACGATCGCGCACGATATAGGCGATGGCGCGCAGCACCTCGATGCCGCCATGCCGGATGGTGCGCAGATTGCCGTTGACGAAATCGGCGCTGAGCAGGCCGGCGCTGAGCCGAACCGGTTCGGCGTCGACCGCGTGCGTGCCGCAGAGGAGGAAGGGATCTTTGGTCATTAGAGCAGGTCGTCGATCCGCACCGGTTGCCGGCTGGCGGCACCGGCATAGGCGGCCTCGACCAGCGCGAAAGTCTTGAGATTGTCGGCGCCGGACGTCGCCGGCTCCTTGGCCGTCGTCAGGCAGTCGACCCAGTGCTTCTGGATCGCAACGACGCTTTCCTGGATGTTGTGCCAGGGCCGCGACGCCCAGGAAAGCAGCGGCGGCGAGACGTCGCTGACCGTGGTGCCGCTCTTGCCGGTAACCGTGAGTTGGTAGCCCTGCGCCAGCCGGATCGTGCCGTCGCTGCCGTCGAGCTCGATCAGCGTCTCGGGGAACGGCTCGGCGGCAAGCTTCGTCGCATAGCTGCAATCGACCATAGAGGTGGCGCCGCCCTCATGGTCCATGAGCATCGTTGCCACGTCCTCGCCGGAGATGCCGGGGTTGACGCGTGCGGTGCGCGCGGTGAGGTTCGAAACATCGCCGAGCAGGAAGCGGGCGATGTCGAGGATATGGATGCCGAGATCCTCGATGATGAAGCGCTTGCCCGTCGCCAGGTAAGGCTGCCCGGAAAACACGTCATAGGCCGACCGGAACGAGATGCGTCCGAAGAACGGCCTGCCGATCTCGCCGCAGTCGAGCACGGCGCGCACCGCCTGGATCGGCGACTGCCAGCGAAAGTTCTCGTGCACCATCAGCGGCACGCCGGCGTCGGCGCAGGCCTTCACCATGGCCTTGGCGTCGGCAAGCGTCGGCGCGAATGGTTTTTGGCAGATTGCCGGAACGCGGTGCGCGGCCGCCATCTCGACCAGCGGCCGATGGCTGCCGACGGTGGTCGCGATGTCGACGAAGTCGAGCGTCTCGCCTTCAAACAGCGCAGCCGCATCGGTGTAGCGCCGCTCGATGCCGAACTGGTCGCCGACGATCCTGAGTCGCGCGGGGTCGCGGTCGCAGATCGCCATGATCGAAGCGCCGTCGATGTCGTGCCAGGCATGCATCTGGTTGACGGCGAAGAAGCCGCAGCCGATCAGCGCTCCGCGCAATTCCGCCATGCTCAGCCCGCCTTCGCCATCTGCATCAGCGTCACGCGGCTCTGCAGCCGGCGCTGCGCCTGGTCGACGACGACCGCGACGATGATGACGAGACCCTTGATCACCATCTGCCAGAACGAGCTCACCCCCATCATCACCAGCCCGTCGGAAAGGATGCCGATGACGAAGGCGCCAACGATCGTGCCGCCAATCGTGCCACGGCCGCCCGACATCGATGTGCCGCCGAGCACGGCGGCTGCGATGGCGTTGAGCTCGAAGCTCTCGCCTGTCGCCGGGTGCGAGGCCATCAGCTCGGACGAGATGATGAGGCCGACGATCGCCGCGCAGAAGCCGGAGAACATGTAGACGAACATCTTCACCATGTTGACCCGCACACCCGAGATCCGCGCCGCGCGCTCGTTGCCGCCGACCGCGAAGATGTGCCGTCCGAGCGGCGTGTACCTGGCGAGATAGGCAGCGCCCAGCGCCACCATCATGAGGATCCATATCGAGACCGGCAGGCCGAGCAGCCGGCCGGCGCCGAGATAACCGAAGCCGGTGGTGCCGAGGTCCGGCTTGCCGACGAGGTTGGGGAAGGTGCGGCCGTCCGACGACAAAAGCGCAAGGCCGCGCGCGACATAAAGTGTCCCGAGCGTGGCGATGAAGGGCGCGACGTTGAGCCTGGTGATCAGCAACCCGTTGACGGCACCGATCAGTATGCCGACGCCAAGCGTGATGAGGGCGATCTCGACGACGTTGAAATAGACGGTGTAGCCGAATTGCAGGTCGATGCCATTGAGCACGAGATAGCCGGCGACCATGCCGCACAGGCCGACGATCGAGCCGACCGACAGGTCGATGCCGCCGGTGATGATGACGAAGGTCATGCCCATGGCGAGGAAGGCATTCAGCGCGACGTGCTTGGCCATCAGGATCAGATTGGCGGCCGACAGGAAGTTGGGCGCCGCGATCGAGAAGAAGACCAGCACGGCGATCAACGCGATGAAGGTCCTAAGCTTCATCAGCGTCAGCAGCACGGAGCCGCTGGATGTGGGTGGCGCGGCAGCCTTGGCTGGAATGTCGGTCATCGGCGTTGCTCTCCGTGCACGGGTCCATGGCCAAGCGCCGATGCCGCGACGATCGCCGCTTCCGTCGCCTCGGCGCGTTCGAACATGCCCGTCAGCTTTCCGTTGCTCATCACCGCGATCCGGTCGGACAGCGCCATCACCTCGTCGAGATCCGAGGTGGCGAAGAGGATGCCCAGCCCATCGCGCGAAAGCTTGCGCATGGTGCGGAAGACATCGGCCTTGGCGCCGACATCGATGCCGCGGCTGGGCTCGTCCATCAAAAGCACCTTCGGCCCGGTGAGCAGCGCCTTGCCGATCACAACCTTCTGCTGGTTGCCGCCCGACAGCGACGAGACTTCCTGCGCCGGGTCGGCAACCTTGATTGCCAGCTCGCGCACCATTTGCGTGACGGCCTGCCACTCGGCGCCGCCACGGATATGAAACAGGCTGACGAAGCGCGACAGGCTGGCCAACGTCAGGTTGCTGGCGACGGACAGGATCGACACCAGTCCCTCGCGCTGCCTGTCTTCCGGGATCAGCGCCAGGCCGCGCCGGATGCGTCGCGCCGTGTCGCGCTCCTTGACCTGCTTTCCGTCGATGAAGATCCTGCCGCTTGCCTGGCCGTGGCGGCCCATGATGCAGTCGAACAGCTCGCTGCGTCCGGCGCCCATCAATCCGTAGATGCCGAGGATCTCGCCAGCGCGCAAGGAGAGCGAGACATGGTCGACCGCAAGTCCGCCGGTGACGCGGGGCAGGCAGATTTCCTCGGCGCGGAACACCTCGTCACCTGGGACATGGCCGTCGGCCTTGGCGAAATCCTTGGCGTCGGAGCCGATCATCTGCCGCACGATCCACTGCGTGTCGACGTTGCGCATCTGCTCCTGGCCGGTGATGCGACCGTCGCGAAGCACGGTGATGTAGTCGCCGATGCGGATCAGCTCTTCCAGCCGGTGCGAGATGTAGACGATCGCCACGCCGCGCGCCTTGAGGTCGGCGATCACCTTGAACAGGATCTCGACTTCCGCCGCGCTCAGCGCCGAGGTCGGCTCGTCCATGATCAGGATGCGCGCGTCAAGCGAGACCGCCTTGGCGATCTCGACCAACTGCTGCTGGCCGATGCGCAGGTCCTCGACCAGCATGTCGGGTCTTATGCCGGCTTCGAGCTGTTCCAGGAATTCGGCGGCGCGCCGTTCCTGCTCCCTGTGGTCGATCTTGCGGAAGGCGTTGGTCAACTCGCGCGTGGCAAAAATGTTCTCGGCGACCGAGAGATTGCCGAACAGGTTCAGCTCCTGGAACACCATGCCGATGCCGCGGCCGACGGCGTCTCCCGACGATGAGAACGAAACCTCGTTGCCGTCGAGCAGGATGCGGCCCGCGGTCGGCTGCTCGACGCCGGCGATGATCTTCATCAGCGTCGACTTTCCCGCGCCGTTCTCGCCGACGAGCACGTTGACCGCGCCCTTGCGCACCTCGAATTTCGCATGCTTGACCGCAACGGTGCCGGCATAGACCTTGGAGATATCCTCCAGCTTCAGGATGACGTCGTGACCGGGCGAGGAACTCATGGCTTCGGCCCGATCTCGGCCTCCGCCGGCGTCACCAGCGGCAGGTTCTGGGCGCTTTCGATCGTGTAGGCGCCGAGCACCTTGGCGGTCCGGCCCTCCAGCCCGTCGCGCGACAGCTTGGACAGCACCATCTTGTCGGCATAGGCGTTGAAGGCCTTGCCGAACTGGGCGAAGTCGATCTGGTTGGTGAAGTCGTTGAACTGCACGAAATCCAGGCTGTCGCGAATGGCGGTTCCGCGCATCGCCGGCCCGATCTGCACCCGCGCATCCGCCTTGCCGTCGCCATCGACGTCGACATCGATGGTTGCCGCGCGCGACTGCGTGTTGGCGGCGATTATCTTGCCTTCGACGCGCACCGCGAAGGTCCACGGCGAATTCGCCTGCTTCTTCGGATTGCCGTATTTTGCGCCGGCGGCGGCTGGATCGGTCTTCGCCAGCGCATGGACTTCGGCAAACGGCCCAGCCTTCTGCTGCAGATAGGGGATGACCTTCGAGGCCCAGATATCCTTGACCCTCTTGTCGGGATTGAAGGCCGAACTGTTGTCGCTACCGCCGCCTTGCGCCGATGGCGTCGGCAGTATTTTGCAGGCGCTCAGGCTGAGGCCTGCGAGCGCGGCAAGGGGCAGCCCAAGAGTCAGCCAGGTCAACTTGTTCGGCATGGCGGTCAAAAAGCACTCGGATAATGAAATGGAGGCGAGGGACGAACGAGCGTTCGCCCCTCGCAGCTTCGATCGCGCCGACTCAGTTCTTGAGCGCGAAGGTCTCCAGCTTGGGCGCATTGTCGCCGTTGATGAGGACGCAGTCCATGAGCTGCTTTTCCTTCTCGGGCGACTTCTTGTTCTTGATGAAATCGCTGGCCTGCTCGACGGCCATCTGCGCCTGCGCAAAGGCCGGCTGCAGCACCGTCGCCTTGATGCCGCTGGAGGTGATGGAGTCGCGCACGTCGTTCGAGCCGTCGAAACCGACGACGATGACATCCTTGCGGCCGGCGGCGGCAAGTGCCGCATAGGCGCCCATCGCCATCGTGTCGTTGCCGGAGATGACGCCCTTGATGTCGGGATTGGCCTGCAGGATTGATTCCATCTTGGAATAGGCTTCGGTCTGGCTCCAGTTGGCTGACTGCTGCGCCACCATCTTCAGGTCCGGATAGTCGTCGATGACGTCGTGATAGCCTTTGGAGCGGATGCCGGCATTGGTGTCGGACTCCTTGCCGACCAGCTCCACGAAATTGCCCTTCTCGGCCATCAGCTTGACGAATTCCTGCGCGCCGAGCTGGGCGCCCTGGTAGTTGTTGGAAACGATCTGCGCCACAGCGACGCCGGTGGCGTTGATCTCGCGATCGATCAGGAATGACGGGACGCCGGCGTCCTTGGCCTTCTGCACGGCGGCAACGGTTGCGTCGGCGCCGGCATTGTCGAGGATGATCGCCTTGGCGCCGCGGCCGATCGCAGTGTCGATCAGTTCCGATTGCTTGTTGGCGTCGTCGTCATGCACCAGCACCAGCGTGTCGTAGCCGAGCTCCTTGGCCTTGGCCTCGGCGCCGACGGCTTCCGCCTTGAAGAACGGATTGTCGTGCGAAGGCGTGATGATGGCGATCAGGTCCGCCGCATAGGCCGGCATCGCGCCGCCGAGTGCAAGCACGCCGGCGAAAGCTGCAAGCGTCATTCTGCGAGTGAGTTTCATGAAGTCCTCCCGTTGAAAAAACCTGCCCCGGACGACCGAGGCCATTTGTCTGAATTCGTCAGGCGGTGCAGGCCGCGCCGCTCGGATCTTGAACGCCTTTGCCGGCGTTTATCCGAACCTGGCCTCGCTGCCGGTCCCGCCATCCTCCTCCGCTCGTCCCAGCAATCCGAGCCTGGACAGCTAAAGCTAACTGGTATGATGAGTCAATCACTAATTCAGGTGATATGTATCTGATGCACGACTTCCATCCGGCTGCCCTTTTCAAAAGGCAAACGGATCGACGCGTCAGGTGATGCGCTGGATGCTGGCTGCGATCTCCTCCGGCTCGAAAACGCGCTTCCAGTCGTCGCGCATCAGCACCGGCTTGCCGAATTCGATCGCCTTGTTGCAGGCGTCCGAGAACACGCCCTTGGTTTCGCCGAAGATGACGGCTCCGAGCACGTTCATGTGGCCGAGCAGGAAGTCGAGCGCCGCCTGCCGGTCGACGCCGCGCGCCACGACCTCGTCGAGGGCTTCCTTCATGACGACGAGCAGCGAGGCGCAAACCGTTTCCGAAAGGCCGGGCTCGAGCAGCGCCATCTGCTCGACGGTGACCCGATGCGAGCGCATCACCGGCGCCCAGATGATCCGGGCGATCTCCTCGCCCTTGGCGTAGTCTTCCTCCGGACCCTGCATCAGGGCGCTGACGAAATGCTGCTTGGCCTTGACGCCGCCGAAGAAGTCCTTCTTGGCCGCCATGTCGGTCTCGTCGTTGAAGATCGGCGGATGGCAAGGATGGGTGACGAAGTAGGTCAGGTCCGAACGCTTGGGCAGATGACCGGCAAAGGGCGCCGCGGCATCGAGCACAATGACCATCGTACCCGGCGCCAGCTTGCTTTCGATGCTGGCCGCCACCTTGCCGATATGTGTATCGGGAACGGCCAGGATGACCACGTCGGCGCCCGCGAGCGCCTCGTCGACGCTAAAGGTGTCGATGCCGAGCCCGGTCTTCAGCCGCTCCTTGCCCGCTTCGCTGATCTCGACATGGCGGATTGTGTAAGGCGACCCGCGAAAGTTGGTCGACAGGCGGTAACCCATTTTTCCGCCGGCACCGAACAGCGCAATCGTTGTCATCTAACCCTGCTCCTGATGTTCAGACGACGGTCAACGCAATCGTCATCTTATATACTGGTATGATCACTCTACCACGATTTGGCAAGAAGAATCGTCTGTTGTCCGTCCGTCATTCCGGCCGAGCTGCCGCGGTGTTCGCGTCCGTTCTCGCCGTCGGGTCCTTGTCGCCGTCCGCGAGGTCGACGGACGCACGCCCCGCCAATGCCTGCCGCCCGGCCAGCGCCAGCACGAAGATGACGACGATGCCCTGCACGATGTCCTGGGCGCCCGGAGGCAGGCCGATGATCTGCATGGTGGTGACGATGAGGATGAGCAGGATGCTGGCGAAGAGCGTGCCGAGCGCGGTTGCCGAGCCGCCGAAGATCAGCGTTCCGCCAAGCACCACGGCGGCGATCGACTGCAAGAGATAGGGCTGGCCCATTTCGAGGAAAGCCCCGCCGATATAGGCGCCGAGCAGCAGCCCGTCGAGCGAAGCCAGAACAGACGAGATGATAAAGGCCGCCGCGATGATGGGGCCGTTGCGGATGCCGGCGAGCCGCGCCGCGGCGCGGTTCTGGCCGACCGCAGACAGCAATTGCCCGAACACGGTGTAGCGCAGCACGAAGGACGTCGCCGCCACGCCGATGATGGCCATGATGGCCATGATCGGCACGCCGGAAATGCGCCCCGTCGCCAGGTCCTTCAGCGCCGGGCTGACGGCGAAGCCGGCTATCGCCTTGTTCGACAGAAGGGTAGCGGTCGCCAGCACATAGCCGGTCGCCAGTGTCGCGATGATCGCAGGGATGCCGAGCCCGACGACGAGCAGCGAGTTGAGCGTTCCGACGGCAAGGCCGAGCAGGATGGCGGCGACCACGCCGACGGCGAGGTTCGCGTCCTGGCCCTTGACGGTGAGCAGAGCGACAAAGGCGCTGAGCGTGATCACCGAGGCGACCGACAGGTCGATGTTGCCGCGCCCGGTCGTCACCACGAACATCTGGCCGACGCCGACGACCGTCAGGAAGGACGCCGACAGAATGACGCCGGACAGGCTGGACAGGCTGAAGCGGTTGGTGACGACGGAGAGCACCAGCCACAGAAGCAGCACGCCGAGCGCCGACCAGATCCAGCGGTTGCGCTGCGCCCAGATGCCGAAGCCGGCGAGTGCGTTCATGGCTCGCTCCTGCGGTCGGCGGTCAGGCTGCGCAGCGTCAGCAGCGCGACCAGGATCAACCCTTGCGTGGCGGCGTTGTAGTCGCTGCTGACGCTGAGCGTGCCGAGCAGCGCGCCGATCAATGACAGCGTCACCGCGCCGGCGACGGCGCCGATCGGCGAGATGATGCCGCCAAGCAGCGAGCAACCGCCCATCACCACGGCGGCAACGCTGAGCAAGGTATAGGAATTGCCGGAATTGATGTCGCTCGCCGTGTTGATGGCCGTCAGCGACAGGCCGGCGGCAGCGGCGAACACTCCGGCGATGAGATAGCGCACCAGCGCGTAGCGCGTCGGCGACCATCCCGAGCGGATCATCGCAGCCGGGTTGTTGCCGAAGCCGCGCAGCACCACGCCGAGCGGCAGCCGGTCGATGACGAGCACGATCAGCGCCACAGCGGCGATCAGGACGATCGACGTCGGCACGAAGCTGAGCGACCAGTTGAAAAGCATCGACAGCCAGTCCGGGCTGGCGCCGCCCGGCGTCGGCTGCAGCGCATAGCCGATGCCCACCCAGATGAAAGATGCGCCGAGCGTGACGACGATTGCGGGAATCTTGCGCGCCTGGATCAGGCCGCCAAGCCCCGCATAGGCGGCTACCGCCACGACTAGTGCCAGCGCGCCTAGCCACGGCTGGTCGTAGAGCAGCGTTGCGCTGAGCACGCTAACCAGGCCTGCGAAGGCGCCGACGCCGAGATCGATCTCGCTGCCGCCGACGATGAACACCTGCGCCGCCGTCACCAGCACCAGCGACAGCGCCGGCAACAGGAGCAGATCGAGCCCGAAAGTCGAGGCGACCGCCGGGTTGATTGCGATCATGATGGCGAGCACGGCGGCGAGCCCGATGAACGGCGCCGCATCGACCAGCCGGCGGCCGAGCTTCGCCATGGCGGCCTGGTTTCGCGTCGTGCTCGCTTGCCTGTCCGTCGATTGCGCGAAGGAGGCGCCCACGATCGCCTGCTCGGTGATCGCCTCGCCTGCCAGTTCCTTGACGATCCGGCCGCCGGAAAAGACCAGCACGCGGTCGCAGGCGAGCAGTTCCGTATCCTCGGTCGTGTGCCAGACCAACGCGCGGCCGCCGCGCGCGACCTCGTTGCAGAGCCGGTAGAAATCCTGCTTGGTGGCGATGTCGACGCCGCGCGTCGGGTCGTCGAGCAGGATGATCGGCGTGTCGGCGACCAGCGCCCGCGCCACCAGCGCCTTCTGCTGGTTGCCGCCGCTGAGCTCGGTGATGTTGGACTGGAAGCGCCGGTCGTCGAGCCGCAGGCGGCCGGCGGCACGCGAAGCGGCATCGCGGCTGGCGCGGTCGGAAACGACACCCAGCGCCGGGCGACGCGCAAGCGCGCCGATGCTGATGTTGCCGAGCACGCTCCACAGCGGGAACAGGCCTTCCTTCTGCCGGTCGCCGGCGATGAAGCCGGCATCCGCATGCCTGGTGACAGCAGCGTGTTGCTTTCTGCCGGGGTTGAAGATCGCGTGCAGCAATTCCTTCTGCCCGCTGCCTTCGAGACCTGCCAGCCCGACGATCTCACCGCGCACGATGTCGATGTCGCGTCCAAGTTCTGCCGTCAGCGGTCCGGAGAGCCGCACCAGAACATCCTCCGAGGATGCGGCCGCGACGGCGTGCTGATGGACCGGATTGGCGTCGCCGCCCATCAGTTGCACTAGCTTGCCGATCGAAGCATCCGCGGCGTGGCCCTGCCAGGCGGTGCGGCCGTTGCGCAGCACCACGACTTCGGTGGCGATGTCGATAATTTCCTGCAGCTTGTGGCTGATGAAGATGAAGGCGAGCCCGGCTTTCGCCCGCTCGCGAATGAAGGCCCTGAGCTGCTTCGAGCGGTCGAGGTCGAGCGAGGATGTCGGCTCGTCGAGCACGATGAGCTTGACGCCGGGTGTCGCCGCGGCGCGCGCGATCTCCACCATCTGCCGCTCGGCGATGGTGAGGTGTCCGACCTCAGCGTCGGTGTCGATGCCGTTGCCGGGAAAGACGGCGTCCAGGGCGGCGCGGGAGCGGGCGCGGTAAAGCGCGCGCCAGCCGGGCCGACTGGCGGAATCGTTCGGGGTTTCCAGGAAGAAGTTCTCGGCGACGGACAAGTTGGCGCAGAGCGAAAGCTCCTGGTGCACCATGCGGATGCCGCGGCGCTGCGCTGCGCCGGTGTCGTAGCCGGCGAAAGCCACGTTTTCGCCGGCAAAGGAAATCGCGCCGAGCGTCGGCCACATCGCGCCGCACAGGATGCGCATCAGCGTCGATTTTCCGGCGCCGTTGCCGCCGACCAGCCCGATCACGTCGCCGGCGCGGACGGAAAGATCGATCCCCGCATTGGCGAGCGTCGGCCCGAAACTCTTGGTGATCCCGCTCAGGGAGACGACGCTCGGCCCGGCAGGAGCTGCGACGGCAGCGGTGCCCTGTACGGCGACGGCGATGTGGGACATTCGTCCTCCGATTCTGCGCGGGCGAGGATCGGGCGCGGCCGTGCGGCGGCGCCCGATCCCTAGGCTGGTTGCCTTATTTGCTGAGCAGGTTCTGCTTGACCCAGTCCAGCGAATAGCTCGGGCTGATGATCTGGCCGCCCGGCAGCTTCGCGTAGTCCTTGAGGTTGGCGGCGTCGACCGTCGCCACCGGCATGATCATCAGCTTGGGCGCCTTGGCGCCCTTCAGCAGCGACAGGCCGAGCCAGAAGGCGGCGCCGCCGATGCCGGGCGTGGTGTTCATCGAGACGGTCTGGTAGCCGTTCCTGGCGTTTTCGTGGGCCCACCATTTGACGAAGTCGGTGCCGCCGCCGCCTTCGATGACCGGCATCTTGTCCTTGTAGTCGGCGCCATACTGGACGAAGGCCTGCGCGATGCCGACATCGTCGCTGCCGCCCTGGCCGAGCACGGCGTCGACATGGGGCAACGAGGGCAACACGTTGGCGATCGCCGCCTGCGCCACCGATGCCGTCGCCTGGCCGTAGACGGTTGCGACCACTTTGATGTCGGGATATTTGGCCAGCACCGACTGCTGCGCGTTGAACATGTCGTTGTCGGGCGCCGAACCCTTCACGCCGCGCACCTGGATGACGTTGCCCTTGCCGCCCAGCATCTTGAACACGGCTTCCGCCTGGGCGGCCTTGTAGCCCTTGAAGTCGAAATTGAGCTGGTAGTTGCAGGGCGCCGAAGCGACCGAATCGAAGGAGATGACGATGATGCCGGCCTTGCAGGCCTTTTCGATGATGCCGTTGACTGCGGTCTCCGAGGCGGCGTCGACGGCGAGCACGTCGACCTTCTTCAGGATCAGCTCGGCGATCTGGCTGTTCTGCTGCGCGACCGAGCCGTCGCCGTTCATGACGATATAGTCGGCGATCTGCCCGGCGGCCTTCGCTTCCTTGGCCGAAGCCTCGAAAGCCTCCACCATCTGGTGCCGCCAGGTGTTGCCGTAATAGGCATTGGCCAGCGCGATGACGGGGGCGTCCGGTGACGCCATTGCCGGCAGCGCAGCAACACCTGCCAGTGCGACGCCGGCGAGCGCCGCAATGATTGAAACTCTCATAGCTATTTTCCTCCCAACGAACGACTGGCTTGAAGCCCTCGGCACAGCGCATCTGCTGACGATGACGCTATGTCAGGTACACATTATACCAGCATACCAAATAGGCAAGCGCTTTGCTGGTCTGGTCGCGTAGCCGCTCGATGGAAGGAAATCCGCTGCGCATGGCATTCTGTGAAGCGCGGCCGCAGGCACCGGTGTGTGCCCTGGATCGGCCGAATTGACGCATTCCGGTCTTCCGCATTGGCGCGAAGCAATCACGGTTGCGATGACGCGGCACTGGATAGCGGCGAGGTCGCGGGGACGACCCAGTCCGGATTTCAGGCCGGAAACAGGAATGCCGCGGCGGGATCGAAGAAGATTTGCTGGCCTGAAGCGGAATCGGCGTCGCCCGGTTCGGCTGTATCCGAAGTCGGCCTGACATCAATCTCTTCGCCCGACCCGGTGCGGGCCACGACGCGCCGGCGGTCGCCGAAGAAGGCCGTATCGACGATCTCGACAGCGAGTGACGCGTTCCCCGGCGCGGGCATCAGGCGGAATGCTTCCGGCCGGACCATCAGCCTGGCTTTCTGGCCGTGGCCGAGCGCATGTGTCGCTTTCACGCCCTTGATGATGGAGCCATCGGCCAGCCGCACAACAGCTGTGCCATTCTCGGTTTCGAGATGCTCCGCCGTCAGGAAGTTGGAATTGCCGATGAAGCCGGCGACGAACTCGCTCGCGGGCCTCAGATAAAGGTCTTCGCCGGTGCCGATCTGCTCGATGCGGCCTTCCTTGAACAGAGCGATGCGGTCGGAAAGGTGCAGCGCCTCCTCCTGGTCGTGGGTGACGTAGAGGATGGTGACGCCGGTCTCGCGGTGGATGCGGCGGATCTCGGCCTGGATCTCCTGGCGCAGCTTCTTGTCGAGCGCCGACAGCGGCTCGTCCATCAACAGGATCGGCGGATCGTAGGCGAGCGCGCGGGCGAGCGCGACACGCTGCTGCTGGCCGCCCGACAGCGCGCCCGGATAGCGGCCGGCGAAGCTTTCCAGGCGCACCAGCGCCAGCATGTCGGCGACCTTGCGCCTGACCTCGCTGTCCGGCCGCCCGCGCACGCGCAGCGGAAAGGCGACGTTCTCGGCGACGCTGAGATGCGGGAACAGCGTGTATCGCTGGAACACCATGCCGATGTTGCGCCTGTGCGACGGCACGGCAAGCAGCGACTTGTCTTCCAGCAGCACGTCGCCGGAGGTCGGGTCCTGGAAACCGGCGATCGCGTAGAGCGTCGTCGACTTGCCGGAGCCGGACGGCCCGAGAAAGGTCAGGAATTCGCCCTTGGGCACATCGATGGTGACGTCATGGACCGCGACGAAGGCGCCGAACGCCTTTCTCACCGCGCGAATGGACAGGAACGGTCGGGTCATCTGGACAGTCTTCTGCGAAGGAGTGCGGTCACGACCATCAGGGCGAGCGTCAGGCCGACGAGCAGGCTGGAGGCGGCGGCGACAACCGGGCTGAGGTCGGCGCGCAGGCTGCCCCAGATCTTGACCGGCAAGGTCTGCAGGGTCGGGCTCGCCATGAAGATCGCCACCACCACCTCGTCCCAGGAGGCGAGGAAGGAAAAGATCGCCGCCGAGAAGATGCCGATGCGGATCGAGGGCAGCGTGATCCTGAGCCTCGCCTGCAGCGGACTTGCTCCGCAAACGATCGCCGCATCCTCGATGGATTTGTCAAAACCTTCGAGCGCGGTGGCGATCGGAATGATGGCGAAGGGCAGCGCCAGGATGGTGTGTGCAATGACGAAGCCGGTCGTGGTGCCGGCAAGCCCGATGCGCAGGAAGAAGGCATAGATGGCGATGGCGAAAACTACCACCGGCAACACCATCGGCGTCAACAGCAGTCCGCGCAACAATTGCCGACCGCGAAATTCGCCCCTGACCAGGCTGAAGGAAGCGAGCAGGCCGATGACGACAGCCAGGATTGCGACCATGGCGGCAATGCGCGCGCTGGTCAGCGCCGCATCGATCCAGGCCGGATCGGCGAGCAACTCCTGATACCATTTCAGCGTCCAGCCGGGCGGCGGAAAAGCCAGCCAGCGCGACGAGCCGAACGACAGCAGCACGATGAAGATCACCGGCAGCAGGAGGAAAGCGGCAACGAGCGCGGTGAAGCCGGCAAGCGCCGCGCGCAGCCATCCGAGCCGGTCGTAGTCGAGCAGCATCTCAGAGCCCTCCGCCGAGGCGCCTGGCGCCAACCATCCGCAGCTGGATCGCGTAGAGCGCCATTGTGACGACGAGCAGCACGAAGGCGGCAGCACTTCCGAGCCCCCAGTTGAGCAGCGACTGCACCGTCTGGGCGATCATCTCGGCCAGCATCATGTTCGATGTGCCGCCGAGCAGCGCGGGCGTCACGAAGTAGCCGAGCGACATCACGAACACCATCAGCCCGCCGGCGGCGATGCCGGGTAGCGACAACGGCAAGAGGATGCGGCGGAACGCCTGCAACGGGCTTGCGCCGCAAAGGGCTGCGGCGCGCAGCGTCATCGCGTCGATCGCGCGCAGCGTGCCGACCAGCGGCAGGATCATGAAAGGCAGCATGATGTAGACCATGCCGATGGTGACGCCGGTCAGGTTGTTGATGAGCGGCAGCGGCTCATGGATGATACCGAGGCCCATCAGCGCCCGGTTGATCACCCCGGTGCGCTGCAAGAGCACCATCCACGCATAGGTGCGGGTGAGGAGGTTGGTCCACATCGACAGGATGATGATGCCGAAGACGATCGAGCCGAGCGCCGGCGGCATGATCGCCAGCATCCAGGCAACCGGAAACGCCACGATGATGGTGACTACGGTGACGACTGCCGCCACCAGGAAAGTGTTGAGGAACACCCGCACATAGGTGCCGCTGCCGAACAGGGCGGCGTAGTTCTGCAGGCCGGGCTCGGGATCGGTGACGCTGCGCAGCAGCAAGGCGACCACTGGCACGATGAAGAACAGGCCGACCAGGGTGAGCGCCGGCAAGGCGCCGCCGCTGCCGGCGGGCAGGCCGGCAATCGAGCGGCGTCTGAGGGAGTTTCCTTGCATCGGGCGGTTCCGTTGTCCCGAACGGGCGCGGCGTGCCGCGCCCGTTTGGTTTCCTATGGCGCTACTTGGTCTGCCAGGCGTACCAGCGCGTGGCGATCTCGTCGCGATGCTCGGCCCAGTAGTTCATATCGAGGTTGATCTGGCCGTCGACATGAGCGTCGGGCAGGCCCTTGACCACGTCGGCGGCCATCTCGGCCTTGGCCTTGGTGTTGATCGGCGCGTAGCCGCTCGCCTCGGCGAATTTGGCCTGGCCGCTCGGGCTGGTGGCAGTGGCGAGGAACTTCATGGCGCTATCCTTGTTCTTGGCGCCCTTCGGCACGACGAGGACGTCGGCGGCGGTGAGGTTCTGGTTCCAGGAGACACCGACATCGGCGCCGTCCTTCTCGAGCGCGAAGACGCGGCCGTTCCAGAGCTGGCCGAAGGCGGCCTCGCCCGAAGCGATGAGCTGCTGCGACTCGGCGCCGCCGCCCCACCAGACGATGTCGGACTTGATGGTGTCGAGCTTCTTGAAGGCGCGGTCGAGGTCGAGCGGATAGAGCTTGTCCGCTGGCACGCCGTCGGCCAGTAGCGCTATCTCGATCACGCCCGGCGCAGACCATTTGTAGAAGGTTCGCTTGCCGGGAAACTTCTTGGTGTCGAACATGTCGGCCCAGCTCGTCGGCTCGCCCGAAACGGCGCCCTTGTTCCAGGCGAGCACGAAGGAATAGTAGAAGCTGCCGACCGCATGTTCATTGCTGAAGCGCGGGTCGAGATCGGCCTTCGGCACGGCGGCGAAGTCGATCGGTTCGAGCAGCCCGTCCTTGGCCGCCTTGATGGCGAAGTCCATCTCGACGTCGACGACGTCCCAGGTGACGTTCTTGGCGTCGACCATGGCCTTGAGCTTGCCGTAGTCGGTCGGGCCGTCCTGCAGCACCTTGATGCCGGAGCTGGCCGCGAACGGCTCCGCCCAGGACTTGGTCTGCGCTTCCTGCGTGGTGCCGCCCCAGCTGGTGAACACCATTTCATCGGCCTTGGCGGCGGTTGCCGCCAGCAGTCCGGCGAGGACGCCGGCTAAGATCAGTTTCATGTCATTCTCCTCTGATTGGTTGTTCCGTTCCTTGTTCTTGTCGACGCACCTTCGTCATGCCGTTCTCAGCGCATGACGAAAGGATCTGGGATGGGCTCGTCCGAGGTCTTGATCCAGACCGATTTCGAGCGCGTGTAGTCGCGGATGGCGTCGAGCCCGCCTTCGCGGCCGAGGCCCGACAGGCCGTAGCCGCCGAAGGGGACGAGCGGCGAGACGGCGCGGTAGGTATTGACCCAGACGACTCCGGCATGGATGTCGCGCGCCATGCGGTGCGCCTTGCCGAGATTGCTGGTGAAGACGCCGGATGCCAGGCCGAAGGGCGTGTCGTTGGCGAGCGCCAATGCCTCGGCCTCGGTGTCGAAGGCGAGCACGCTGAGCACCGGCCCGAACAACTCCTCGCGCACGCAGGGCAGACTGGCGTTGCCGGCGTCGATGATGGTCGGCGCGTAGTAAAAGCCGGCGCCGATTTCCGGACGCGCCCCTCCGGTGACCAGCGTGCCGCCGGCGGCGAGGCTCTCGGCCACGACCTTCTCGATCCAGTCACGCTGGCGCTGCGTGGCTAAAGGCCCCATTTCGGTCGCCGGATCCTGCGGGTCGCCGATGCGGATCGCTTCGGCCTTGCGCTTCAGCCGGCCGAGGAATTCTTGCCTCACGGAGCGCTCGATGAGCAGGCGCGAGCCGGCAACGCAGCTCTGGCCTGTCGCGGCAAAGATGCCGGCGACGACCGCATTGGCGGCGCTGTCGAGATCGGCGTCGGCGAAGACGACGACGGGGCTCTTGCCGCCAAGTTCCAGCGTCGTGTGGGCGAGGTTCTCCGCCGTGTTCCTGACAATGGCGCGCGCCGTCGACGGGCCGCCGGTGAAGGCGACGCGCGAGACCAGCGGATGGCTGGTCAGGCGCCGGCCGCACTCCTGCCCGAAGCCGGTGAGGATGTTGACGGTGCCGGCGGGAAAGCCGGCCTCGTGGACGAGTTCAGCAAAGGCGAGCAGCGGCGCCGGGCCGTCCTCGGATGCCTTGAGCACCACCGTGCAGCCGGCGGCCAGCGCCGGGCCGAGCTTGACCGCCGAGAGGAACAGCTGCGAGTTCCACGGCACCACCGCGGCAACGACGCCGATCGGCTCGCGGCGGATGGTGACGTCGAGGTCCGCCTTGTCGATCGGCACATGCGCGCCTTCATGCTTGTCGGCGAGCCCGCCATAATAGCGGTAATAGTCGCCGACATAGGCGATCTGGGCGCGCGTCTCGCGGATGATCTTGCCGGTGTCGCGCGTCTCCAACTCGGCCAGGCGTCCGGCATTGGCGGCGACGAGGTCGCCGAGCTTGACTAGCAGCTTGCCGCGCGCGGTTGCCGTCATCGTCCGCCACGGGCCTGAGCGCAACGCGCGGTGCGCCGCCTCGACGGCGCGGTCGACATCGGCTTCGGATGCCGCCGGCATCTTCGCCCACGGCGCGCCGGTCGAGGGATCGACGCTGTCGAAGCTGGCGGACGGCTCGTCGAAGCGGCCGTCGATGAAGTTCCTGAAAAGAGCGTCGGTCATGGAGGCTCGCGATCAGAGGAAGGCCGGCATCACCCGGTCGATGAACAGTTGCAGCGATTTCTTCTTGCGCTCGTGCGAGAGGCCGCTGTCGATCCAGATCGAGTACTGGTCGTAGCCGAGCGCCTCATAGGCCTTCAGCCGGGCGATGACTTCATCTGCCTCGCCGATCACGAGATTCCTGCGCATCTTGTCCGGCGCATATTGCGGCATGGCGGCAATCTCGTCGGCGGTGAGCGGCTCCAATATACCCTGGTGCACCGGCTTCTTGTTCTGGAACCAGGCGCCGAACTGGCAGTAGAAGCTCGACAGGTCCTGGGTGAGCCGATCGGCATCGGCCGCGTCCTCGGCGACGAATGTGTGCATCAAAAGCATGATCTCCGGGCGCGGGATCTCGGGATGAGCGGCGCATGCGGCGTCGAAGCGCTGCATCAGGCTTGTCACCTCGTCGTCGCCGGAGGCCAGCGGCGTCACCTGGACATTGCATTGATTGGCGACGGCGAAGTCGTGTGAGTTCGGATCGCGCGCCGCCACCCAGATCGGCGGGTAGGGTTTTTGCACCGGCTTCGGCGAGGAGGTGGTCGGCGGGAATTGCCAGAACTCGCCGGAGTGCTCGTAGTCGCCGTCCCAGAGGCCGCGGATCGCAGGCACCATCTCGCGCATACGCTGGCCGGCGCCCCAGGCGTCGAGTCCGGGGAAGACGCGCTGATATTCGTAGCTGTAGGCGCCGCGCGCGATGCCGATGTCGAGCCGGCCGCCGGTGATGACGTCGGTCATAGCCGCCTCGCCGGCGAGCTTTATCGGATGCCAGAAGGGCGCGATGATGGTTCCGGTGCCGAGACGGATGCGGCTGGTCCTGGCCGCCAGATAGGCGATGTTGATGAACGGATTGGGCGAGATGGTGAACTCCATCCCGTGATGCTCGCCGATCCAGGCGGTCTCGAAGCCCGCTTCTTCCGCCAGCACGACCAGCTCACCCAGCTCGCTCAGCAGCTCCGAATGCGGCTTGGCGAGGTCCGGGCGTTCCATATGCACGAAGAGCGAGAACTTCATCCCTGGTCACCTGTGTTGAAGCCAGTGGTCCTGGCGAGCGGCCTCACCTCGCCTTCGACCTCGTTGCCGACATAGACGCCGAATGCGTCCTCAGTGCATTCGCGCACATAGCGGGTAAGCATCGAGCGGATCGCCGGATCGGCGATCTTCAAGCCGTCTATCGCGTCGATGTCGATCAGCCGGATGCCGCGATCGCTGGAGGCCGGCACGTCGAAGGTACCGCGATAATAGACATGCGTGCGCGAAGCGTTGCCCGCGTCGTCCCAGACGGCGAAGAGGAAGCCGAGCTGGGCCTCGATGGCCTTTGCGGCCAGAAGCCCGTTGAGGCTCTTGCCGTCGTTTGCCGAGCCCAGTCCCCGGCCGCGCGGCAGCTCGAGGAAGCCGTCCGTCGTTTCCAGGAACAGGACACGGCCGCCGTTTTCGAGAATGGCGCCGACATCGGTGCCGGGAAGGGCGGCGGCCAGCGCCTCCTGGCTGAGGCCGGGCGTGATGTAGGCGCCGCGGCAATAGCCGAGCGGCTGGGCGGAACTGTGCTGGAAGTCACGGACGCGGCCGATGAGGATCGAATGATCGCCTGCCTCCACAAGCCGCTCCATGTCGCAGTCGAAGGTTGCCACCGAGCCATCCAGAACCGGGCTGCCGGTCTGTCCCGGGCGCCAGTCGACCGAGGTGAACTTGTCCGCCGCTTTCGAGGCGAAGATGCCGGAGGCCGCTTTCTGGGCCTCGTTCAAGATATTGATGGCGAAGCTCTTCGATGTCGCGAAGACAGGATGTCCCAGCGCCTTGTGGGCGATGCAGACCAGCACCAGCGGCGGATCGAGCGACACCGAGGTGAAGGAGTTGGCGGTGAAGCCGCGCGGCTCGCCTTCCGGTCCGATCGTGGTGACGATGGTGACGCCGGTAAGGAAAGATCCCAGCGCGCGGCGGAACTCGCCGCTGTCGAAGCTGGCGACCGCTGCCGCTCCGTCGCTTTGCTCCAGCCTTTCACCTTCGTTGAGGAAATCGACGATGTGGCGTGTGGTGAGATCGGGTGCCGCCACCGCCATCATATGCCTCTGGCCGGGGAGCACGGTGCATCGGCCATGCGGCGCGAGTCTCGCCATGGCGGCCGACATTGCCGGCGAGGAGTTCTTGTCCTGTGAGCCGGTCATGAACAGCGCCGGCACGGCCAGCGTCCGCAGGCGCTCGGCGTGGTCGCTGTCGGCGCGGGCGAACAAGCGGTAGGTGCGGGCATAGCCTTCGGGGTCGACCTCGCTCAATGCTTCCGCCGTTTTCCCGGCGGCCGCCGTGAGCTCGGCCGGAACCGGATCGCCAAACCAGCGAGCGATGGTCTGGGCGGCACCCGCCGCATCGCCGCGGCCGGTGAGCGCCGCCGCGCGCTCGCGCACGGCTTGGGCCAGATCGGGCGGCCGGTGGAACACGGCGTTCAGCGAAACGACGCGGCGAATACGCTCCGGCGCCATGAGGGCAAGTTCCTGCGCGACGAGCGCGCCCATCGAGTGGCCGACGACCGATACGCTTGTGAGGCCGAGATGATCGAGCAGCCGGATTGCCTGCCTGGCATAGTCGGCGAGCTCCGGCACCTGCGGCGGCAGCGGCGAGCGGCCGTGGCCAAGCATGTCGATGGCAATGACGTCCCAACGGTCCGCCATCCGCTCGATCTGCGGCTGCCAGATCGCCGCGTTCATGCCGACGCCATGGATGAAGAGCACCGGCGCGCCCGATCCGGCGCGGATGAAGCTGGTGCCGTCGGGCGCGGCGGCCCGGCTCCATTGAGGTGCGACGGCGTCAGCCATGCAGGTCGCCCACTTCCTTGAGGTCCTGGTAGCGGTCGCCGATGCGATGATGCGGGCGGCCGCCGATCGAAGCGCCGAGCGCCACCACCAGCTCATCCGGCGCCGGCGCGTCGCCGATCTGGAAATGCACGGTCAGATAGTGCGAGCGCCGGCCTTCGTCGTTCTTGTCCATCAGCGGGATCATGATCGGCGTGTTCGGCCCGCCGCGCAGATTGGTGAAGGCAAGGTAGGTCTTGGCGCCGACGGCGCGGCGATAATGGTTGCCGAAATGCAGCGTGTGGATCAGCGCCGAAGCGTGCTCGATCTCGCCTGACGTGCCGCAGATGGCGGCCTTGCCGTAGCCCTCGATCGCCTCGCCGGAGCCGGCGGCAGCGATGATCTCGCGGGTCAGGATTTCTCCGAGCACCGGCGCGCAGGCGCGGATCTCGGGCGAGAGGTCCTCGGTGAAGCCGCGTCCCGCCCAGGGGTTGGTCACCACCGCGGCGACGCCGATCAGGCGCAGCGGCCGCGGCGCTGTCTTGCCGCCTTCGATCAGCGTGTTCTCGCTGTAGGTGACGATCTTGCGAATGGCCGGCTGCATGAAAACCTCTGTCGGGCGGCGCCAGAAAGCGTCGTTTCGTGTCTCGTCTTATGGTATACCATACTATGGAGCACCAAATACCTTGTCAATCGGCTATGGAATCTGTTTTCGTGGCGGCGCAGGGAGCAAGCACATGCAGGACGACACGCTTCGCATCGATCGCAGCGCCAAGACCTTGAGAACATTGGCTCTCGAGCGCATGCGCGAGGCCATCATGGATTTTCATTTCCAGCCCGGAGAAAGGCTGGTCGAGCGGCCGCTTTGCGACCAGCTCGGCGTCAGCCGCTCGGTAGTGCGTGAGGTCTTGCGGCAACTGGAGGCTGAGGGTCTCGTGCAGATGATCCCCGGACATGGGCCGGCGGTGGCCAAGCCGGATCTCGGCCGCACCGACGAGATCTACGAGCTCAGGGCCTTGCTCGAAGGGATCGCGGCGCGCGCCTGCGCGCTGTCTGCGACCGAGGCGCAACTGGCCGCACTGGAGCATGCCCTCGGCGAACTCTTCGAAGCTTGGGCGTCCGGCAAGCCGCCGGCGGTGATGCGGGCGACGACGGGGTTCTACGAAGCGCTGTTCGAGGCCGCGGACAAACGCGTCGCCTGGGAGATCGTCAGCGGGCTGAACGTGCGCATCAACCAGTTGCGTTCGATGACGATCGCCTCGGCGAACCGGCGCGAGCCGGCGATCGCCGAGATGAACGCGATCATGGATGCGATCCGGGCGCGCAAGCCGGAGGAAGCGGAAGCCGCGGCGCGGAGGCACGTCGAATCCGCCTGGAAGATCGCGCGGGACAAACTGCGCCTTGACCCTCACATCTAATGCGCTTCACCGTTTCACGGAAGCGCCGAACCGCTCTATCTCTTTGTTTTCACGCAATTCCAGACGGAAGGCTACGGCGAAGTCGCCGAGCCTAACCGTTCCACACTTTTCCTGGAATTGCTCTAGCCATCCCACGCTGCCCGAAGGCGGACTCCCGCCGCCCCCAGGGAGGGTCCAACCGCCAGCCCCGCCATTGTCGGTTTCGTACCAAGCTGCCTTTGGTACGTTTCCGACACTAACTTTCCGTTTCGACCTTTTGTAGGCAGGTGGCGAAGGGGCCATCGTGCATCAATTCGATTTCCGCTGTCATTGTCGTGCCATACGGCGTAAGGTCGCTCGATCGTCGGCAAATTTGCACGGGCGCGGACGACTGGGAGATCGAATGGCTCTTGCCCTTCTTTGGGTAGAGCCATGACCAGTCCAGAGAATTTTCCTTACAGGAACGAATTGCTGCGGCGCATGAGCCAGCCTGATTTGGCGCTCCTGCAACCCCACCTCGAGCGGTGCGCACTCGATCTGAGAATGACGATGGAGACTGCCGGTTCAAAGATCGGGGCGGTCTACTTCCTGGAGGAAGGCCTCGGCTCCATTGTTGCTATGAATCCCAATGGAAAGGATGCCGAGGTTGGACTGATCGGCTTCGAGGGAATGACAGGCTCCGCTCTGGTGATGGGCGTTGATTACGCTGCGCTCGAATGCTTCGTTCAGTTGCCGGGTAGCGCAATGCGAATTGAAGCTGATCCATTCAATTCCGCTCTCAGCAATAGCCCAAGCCTGCGGCTCTTTCTTTTGCGCTATGTCCATGCCCTCCACATCCAGACCAGCTATACCGCCCTGGCAAATGCACGAACGAAAGTGGAAGACCGCTTGGCGCGATGGCTGCTGATGTGTGCCGACCGGGTGCATGGCGGCCATCTTGCAATCACTCACGAGTTTCTATCGGTCATGCTCGGCGTGAGACGTCCCGGCGTTACTATCGGGCTCCAGGTACTGGAAGGGCGCGGGCTAATACGCTCGCGACGTGGCGAAATCACCATTCGAGACCGGGACGGCCTTGTGGCACACGCAAATGGTGCCTATGGGCAGTCGGAGGCTGAGTATCATCGCTTATTCGGGAACATCGCCCGGCTTTGATTTCCGGTTGTCGATCGCGTATAATTTCCTGGTGGCCTCGTCGGCTGCCACGCCAATCAGCGCGTCGAACTCTGGTACCTGATCGATATGACCGCCCGATGCGACGGACCTTCGGATCTGAAGCAGCAGGAGCCTGGCATCGTGCAGGACGGAGGAAAGGTCGTTCTTGTGCATGGCTCGCCTCATCGTAAGATAGTCGAGAGACCGCGCCGGCAGGCCGTTCTTGCCCAATATACGCTATTCGCAAGAGAATTGTCGGAAACGTACAAAACTCGACGTACGTGTAACGAGCTTCGAGCGATTTGGTTGCGCCGCTCGGGCCGTGCGGGCCACATGCTTCCTTTTCGCCGCCAGGGGCGGCCATGCCCTGACGATCCGTGCCGACGCCGGAGAGCTACAGGAGAGCCATCACGTTATTCGTGCAGGTCAAAGGCGACAAACAGCCCGCGGCCGGTCGCCTCCATCACAACCATCGCCACCAATTCGCAGTTGCTCTCGCGCAGATGCGGCCCACGTTCGCGAATGCGTATAATAGCGGTCCTGACGGAAATGATGGCACCATCCAAATCCATGCTAACAGCTTCCTGCACAAGTTCTTGCGCAGTAGGTCCATGTAGCGTTTGGACGTCCATCTCTAAGCCTCCCCGAGACAGAACCCAAACATTTTGCGGCCCACTCCTGCAGAAATCAACGTCGCAAACGTACCAAGTCACGAGGCCTGAATGTTTGGTACCAATCCGCGAGCGGCGATCCGATAGTCGCGCGGCTCGACGCTGATGAACTGACAGGTTTCGATGAGCGAGGCGCCGACGCCCCAGTCCGCACCGCCGTCCGATCCGCAACGCTATCTGTTCGTGCGCATCTTCTGCCTTGGATTGATGCCCCCGGCGGCTGTCGTATCGTTTTCAACGTCGCCCTCGATGGTGTTTTCGCCCTCGAGTTCTAATTCATCGCCTTCCTTGATTGTGCCCTTCGAGGACCCAATGCCGGGATTGTTCTTGAGATCGGCGTCGCTCGGCTTCTTCCACTTGGGATGTTTGGTTCCAGTCATGACACATCTCCTTGAGAGAGAGACCTGTTCCAGAAACAGCAGGATGTGACGATTGTTCCGCTCCGCTGCGGCTTCCTGCGGCAACAGCCTAAAGGCCAAACGGATATGTGTCTGGGACGCCTGTCGCGGCGTGCTCCGGCCCAATCGGGGTTACCGCAGTGGTCTCGTCAAACCAGACGAAGGCATCGAATTGCTGGGCGAGAGAAACGTCCGCGTAGTGGCTGTGCAATTCCGTTTCCGGCCGATAGATGACCCCGATGAACCGCTCCAGCCGGCGCTCCAGAAGCCGCCTGCGCAGGCCTTCGTCGCGGCTGAAATCGAGCAGGAAGCGTGCGATGCCGCAATCGTGACAAAGCCGCTCGTAGCTGTCGCCACGGGAAGGCCGGATCGATTTCACCTCCATCTTGCCATCCCAGTCGGAGGCTGCGGCGACCGTTCCCGAATGTGTGCCGAAGCCGATCAGCGCTGCCTCGTCACCGAAGCGTTCCCGGCAAAGCTGGCCGACATTCACCTCGTCCCGGACGGTGCCCATCTCGGTGTAGCGGGCGTCGCCAATGTGAGAGTTATGCGCCCACACCACTGCCTTGGCGTTCTGGCCGCGCGCCTCAAGCAAATGTTCCAGGGTTTCGAACATATGAGTGTCGCGCAGATTCCACGACTGCGAGCCGCCATAGTACATGGTTCGATAGTAACGCTCGGCTGAAGCGACAAGCCTTGCGTTCTGCGTGGCATCGAGCAGGTCCGCGCCGTCTTGCCCGGCACGTTCGAGTTGCCTCGCCAGCATGTCTCGGCATTGCTGCAGCACCGCTTTCTCGCAGTCCTTATAGCCATCGGTAAGTGCCGCGCGGCCGTAGGTGGAGGGTTCGTTCTGCCACGGCGTCAGGCAGCCGTAGCGTTCGCGGGCAATGGCTGCCGCCTGCGGATCGACACGGTCAAGATACTGCAGGACCGCAGCGATGGACCCGCTCATGTTGTAGATGTCGAGACCATAGAAGCCTGTCTGGCGGAACGGCTCGAGCTTTTCATTATGCCTCCGCAGCCAGTCGACAAACGCTGCGACATCGGTGTTGCGCCACATCCAGGTGGGAAATCGCTGGAACGGTGGATCAAAGCTGGCTGGAGACAGTCGGTGGCGGACGTAGCGATCGATCGCCGCGGCGTCGGGCCAGTCGGCCTCGACAGCCACGATCGTGAAGCCGTGCTCCACGAGCCTTCGGGTTATCGCGGCGCGGGCTCGGTAGAACTCGGACGTGCCATGACTGGCCTCGCCCAGCAACACGACGCGCCGATCAGCAAACCGGTCGAACAGTTCGCCGAATGCCGGATCGTCGAAATCCGGAAGCGGTTCGGCCGCCGCTGCGATCATGTCCGGCAGTCTGCGAGCGGTGCGGGTCAGACGATCGGTCACAGTGCGGTCGCCGTTTTCGGGCCAGCCTTGCTCGCCGATCAGGGGAACAAAGCGCACGCCGCCGAAATCTTCCTCGGTGTAGGTCGCCGCTCCGGTTCGCACGACCTTCAGAAGGCGCTGCTCATCCTGTTCGTCGCCGATCGGGATGACCAGCCTGCCGCCGACGTCCAGTTGCTCCTGAAGCGCCGCCGGCGCGCCTGGTCCACCTGCCGCGACAATGATGGCGTCGAACGGAGCGGCTTCGGGCCAACCTTTGGTGCCATCGCCAGTCCGCACCTCGATATTGCGATAGCCAAGTTTATCGAATCGTCGTCTTGCTGTTTCCGCCAAACCGGGGTGCCGCTCGATCGTATAGACATGCTCGACGATGCGGCTCATTACGGCGGCCGCGTAGCCGGAGCCTGTGCCTACCTCGAGCACATGATCGCCCGGTCTGACTTCCGCCATTTCGATCATGAGGGCGACGATGTAGGGCTGCGATATCGTCTGGCCGTCGGCGATCGGCAATGGCCCGTCTTCATAGGCGAATTCTTCGAAGCCCGGATCGACAAAGGCTTCGCGCGGAACCTCGCGCATTGCTTGCAGGATCTCCCGATCGTGGATGCCGCGGCGGCTGATGTGGACGTCGACCATCCGATTGCGTTCACGAGAAAGATCTAGCAATTCTTCGTCTCCCGTATCCTTAGCTCACGAGCTCACGGGCTTGTTCCCGGCGCGGGCCATCGGCGACATCTGGTGCCTTTCTCTCCTGGATCCCTAACCCGTGCGGGGCCTCAAGGTTCCTCGCGGTGCATGAGGGATTCTTGGACCTGGTTGTACTCGGGCACCAACACCGATGGCGCATACAGTCCGGCCACGTATCGCCGTCGTAAGCTCTAGCGACATGCTGTCGCTCAATACGTTCTTATCTTCGGCCTGACACCGCGCTCGATTGGGCTCTGTTCTGCGACAACATATCCCCAGCGATAACTGCCAGGAGAGTGTCGGCGCCCTGCATTCGTCGGCGGAACATGGGCCACGGGGGCGCTGCCCTGCACGAATGCTGCTGAATGAAGGTTTTGCGACAGCGTCATACGCGGTCGTGGCCAAACTAGACAAACATCATGACGATAGTCGCGCCGAGGACTATCAGAACTAGCCCGCCAAGAAGCATTGGCAGAAGACTGTTGTCGGAGTCGATACCAGAATCGATCTCCCTCGGGAACGGCTTGTCCTTCTTCTTTGGGTCAGGCATCGGGCGTCTCCATCGGAGCAAAACGGCGTGTAACGAAACAATCATGCGACGTTGTGCGCGGCGCCGTTTCTAGCGGGTCTTTTCGGGCTGCCAAGGAAGTCCTTCGGCGTCAGCATGATGTCGGCCAGCGTGTAGCGGTCCAGGGTGCTCTGGAACGAGGCAAAGGCGACGGACTGCTCGTGAAGGCGGGTTACGGCGCTCTTGTGCTGGCCTTAGAAGGCCTTGCGTTTTGGGCCGATGCACTCAGCCTCCGGCAACGGATCGACGCACGTCTATGGTGATTATCGACGCCGACAGAGCCGCGCCCAGCCGCCCACCGTCCCGACAACACCGCGCGGAGGCGCAACGAAGCGGTCTGTCCGCATTCACCCCAGAGCTTCCCGACGGCGGTCACGCCATCGCCGACATCTGCCGAAATCCGAAATCCCCATAGCCATCGCCTGTGGCCCGCGGGTTCCTTCCTCGGGGACTTTCGTACGCCTGCCGGCACCCGAAACTCTTCACGATCTCGGTCATCTAAGCCATCCCGGCCGCCCACCAAAAGCGGTCATAGCTGGTGTCAACGCCACGGGCGAGGTTGCGCCATGAGCAGATCTCCACAATGATTCCAGGAAGATCGCGTTTCGATCCCAAAAACGGACTTCGCAGTGTCCTTGCGGATGCCGGCTGGACCCAGATTGCACCCTTAGGCGCGTGGCGGCACAGCTGCACAACAAGCAATGCACCGGTGAGGGACAGCTGATGGCGACAAAAAAGCGCGGGTTGCTTCTGATCGAACCACGTCGAACGTCGCCTGTCTCGTTTGCAAATTTTTGCCCATTCGGCGCTTGCTAACCGTGGCCGAACACTCTTGCAGTTTCAAATAATATCCCGTAGGCTGTTTTCATATCTGAAAGAAAATTTGTTAAATTCTTTCCATTTATGAAAGCCTGAGCGTTTGCGGGAACATCTCGATCAGACCGACCGGCGACTGGTCAAGCTGCTGTCGCAGGATGCGCAGCTTGGCGTCAATCGCCTCGCCGAGAAGATGGCGATCTCGGTGCCGACTGTGCGCATGCGGCTGCGCAACCTACTCGACCGCAACCTGCTCAAGATCGTCGGGCTGCTCAACCTGACCGAGCGCCCGGAACTGATTTCGGCGATCGTCGGCATCAACGCGCAGGGGCGCGGCCGCGCCCGGGAACTGGCGCAGCGTATCTCCGAACTGCCTTTCGTGAACTCGGCCTCCGTCGTCACCGGGCGCTTCGACATCATCGTCGACGTGACCGTGGCCGGCGATGTCGCCGATCTCTATCGCATCACCAGCGAGTTGATCCCTGGAGCGGGTATTCCAGGTGAAGTCGTGCGCAGCGAGACCTTCGTCGTCATGGCGTCCTGCAACAAGTGGGTCAGCCTGCCGGAAGGCTGCTGGTCGGAGGAAACGCCGGCGCGCAAGGAGCCGACATGAAGATCGCGGTTCTCGGCGGTCTCGGCTTGCAAGGCCGGGCGGCGATCGCCGATCTCGTCGCCAGCGCAGGTGTCGAAGAAGTCGTCTGCGTCGATACCGCGCCGGACGGGGCGGCTCGGCTTGGCGGCTTGACCGACCTTGGGCGCGTTCGTTTCGTCGTCCCTGAGGGAGCGATCGGCACGGTGCTGGCCGATGTGCTGACGGGCGTCGACGCGGCCATCGACCTGTTGCCGCAACCGCTGATGCGCGAGGCAGTGCAAGCCGCCATCGCGACGCAAACGCCGCTGGTCACTACCAACTACAGCAAGGCCATCGCCGATCTCGCTCCGGCGGCGGAAAAGGCCGGCGTTTCAATCATGACCGAATGCGGGCTCGACCCCGGCATCGACCTTGTGCTTTACGTGCGTGCCGCCCGGCAGTTCGACACCATCACCTCAATCGATTCCTATTGCGGCGGCATCCCCGAGCCGAAGGCGATCGCCAAGCCGCTGTGCTACAAGGTGAGCTGGAACTTCGACATGGTTCTGGCCAGCCAGAACCGCGACAGCGTGATGATTGAAGACGGTGGGCGGGTCGAAGTTCCGGCCGGCCGGCAGCACGACAATCACTTTATTCACGAGATCGAAGTCGCGGGCTTGGGCCGCCTGGAAGCCTTCCCCAATGGCGACGCACTGCATTATGTCGAGATGCTGGCGGCCGCCAAGGAGCTGCGCCGCTCCGGCCGCTATACGCTGCGTTGGCCGGGGTGGTCGGAGTTCTGGGCACCGCTCAAAGAGCTTGGCTTCCTCTCCGAGGACAAGCTGCCTGGCCTCGGCACCAGCCCACGCGAGTTTCTCGGCCGGCTACTCGGGCCGCAATTGCAATATGGCGCCGACGAGAAGGACCTTTGCGTGATGCGCAATGTCTTTTCGGGCGCGCAAGGCGGCCGCGGCAAGACGGTGACGTCGGATCTGATCATCGAACGCGACCTCCAATCCGGCCTGTTCGGCATGAGCCTCGGCGTCGGCTACCCCGCGAGCATCGTGGCGCAGATGCTGGCGCGGGGCGATATCGCCACTTCCGGCCTGCTCAACCCGCTGCTGCATGTGCCTGACGGCCGCTTTCTCGACCAACTGGCGATGCGCGGCATCCGGGTCACTGAGACGGTCCGTTGGGATTAGGAGTTTTCGAGCGGTAGTCGCCGCCGGCATCGGCACTGCTGCTCAAAAAGCACCCCGAAGGGTGGAACACCAACGACAGAATGGAACAACAAATCAAGGAGGAATGCCCAATGAAGATTGCCAAGCTTTTCATCGCCGGACTTGCGCTCGCCGGGCTCACCACTGCTGCCAGTGCGGGAACCCTGGACGACATCACCAAGCGCGGCGAACTGCGCGTCGCCGTGCAGACGCAAGGACCGCCCTTCTCGCTTGTTGGTGCGGCCGGCGAACGCACCGGCAGTTCGGTCGAACTTGCCGAACTGATGGCCAAGGAAATGGGCGTCAAGATCACCTTCCTCGACTTCGACTGGGACGGGTTGATCCCGGCACTGCTTTCGGGCAAGGCCGATCTGCTGGTCGCCGACATGACGCCGACGCTGGCGCGCGGCATGAAAGTCGCCTTCACGACGCCTTACATGTATACGGGTAGCACCGTCTTCACCAAGGCCGACAGCAAGTTCAAGACCACCGAGGACTGCAAGGCCAAGGGCACCAAGATTGCCGTGCTGTTGGGTGCCACCGGCGAGAAGGAAGCCAAGACCGCCTTCCCCGATGCCGACATCAAGAGCTACAAGGGCGGCGGTCCGCTGCTGCTCGACGCCGTCAATAACGGCCAGGCAGATTGCGGCGTCAACGACATCTCGGCGGTCAAGGGTCAGTCGACCGCCTATCCGGCCGGCAGCTTCACCATCATGCCCGACCTCCTGTCGAAGGAGCCGCTTGCGTTCGCCACACGCTATGACGAGCCGGACCTGCTGGTCTGGATGAACCTGTTCCTCAGCCAGGTCAGCATCGACGGCCGCCTGCAGAAGAACCTCGACTACTGGGTCAATTCCGACGCCTGGAAGAAAGACCATTAAGCAGCGATAGATCCGGGCGGTTTCGCGCGCGCCTGGCGCCGCGAAACCGCCCGGAATTCGCTTCGTCCGCTTTGGGGAAACCACCTGGCGATGCTCGAAAACTTCAGTTTCCGCACCATCGTCGAATATCTGCCCCTGTTCGGGCAGGGCCTCATCACGACCGTGTGGCTGTCGGCGTTGTCCTTTGTCGGCGCACTCGCCGTCGGCATCGTGCTCAGCGCCATGCACCTGCAGCGTGGCTGGCTGTTTCGCGTGCCGGCCAAGGCCTATATCGACGCGGTGCGCGCCACGCCGTTGCTGGCGCAGCTCTATTTCCTCTATTTTGGCCTGCCGCGGCTCGGCTTCATCCTGCCCGAGCTCGTCGTCGGCATTCTCGCCTTGTCGCTGAACAGCGGTGCCTATGTCGCCGAGATCATTCGCGCCGGCATCCTGTCGATCCCACGCGGCCACGCGGAGGCCGGCGTCGCTTCAGGGATGACCTACGTCCAGCGCATGCGCTTGGTCATCCTGCCGCAAGCGTTCAAGGTAACGATCCCGCCGCTGCTCGGACAGGCGATCGTGTTGGTCAAGGATTCGGCGCTGCTGTCGCTGATCTCGGTCGCCGAATTGACGCGCGCTGGCCAGCTGCTCGCCTCCGACCGCTTCATGCCGGCCGAAGGTTTCATCACCATCGCCGCCTTCTATCTGATGCTCTATTACTGCCTCAAGGGGCTGGCGGCACTGTCCGGACGCTGGCTCGGCCTGGCAGGGGCACGGACATGATCTGGCAGCAATTGCAAAGCCTTGTCGGCAGCTATCCCCTCGCCGTGCGCGGCCTCGGCATGACCGTGATGCTGTCGCTGATCAGCCTGGTGCTGGGCACGTTGCTCGGCTTTGGCCTCGGCGTCCTGCGAACCGGCGGCAACAGGCTGATCAGTACGGCGATCGGCACCTGGGTCGACCTGATCCGTGGCACACCGTTCCTGGTGCAGATCTTCCTGATCTTCTTCATCCTCCCCGAACTCGGCGTCGAGCTCGACGCCTTTACCGCCGGCATCATCGCGCTGACCAACCTGGCTGCCTGCTTTATCTGCGAGATCGTCGTCGCCGGCATCCGCTCGGTGCCGACCGGCCAGGTCGAGGCGGCGCTGGCATCGGGCCTGTCACGCTGGCAGCGGATGCGCCAGGTCGTGCTGCCGCAGGCGATGCGCATCGTGCTGCCGCCGCTGGTCGGGCAATATGTGCTGCTGATCAAGGACTCCTCGGTCGTTTCGGCCATCGGGCTCACCGACCTCACCCGGGTTGGCTGGCTCGTGGTGCAGCGCGTGCCGAACGGCCTGCTGGTCTTCTTCCTCGTCGGCCTCGGCTATTTCATCGTCTGCTATCCGCTGATCATGCTGGCCCGCCGGCTGGAACGCCGCATGGGCGCGGCGCATGGCGAGGTGCAGCTGTGACGTCGCCACTGATTACGAAAGGTCGCACCGGCATGATCGAATTTCGCGGCGTCAACAAATGGTTCGGCGCGCTCAACGTGCTGAAGGACATCACGCTCAGCGTCGAGCCGGGCGAGGTGGTCGTCGTTTGCGGCCCGAGCGGCTCGGGCAAGAGCACTTTGATCCGCTGCATCAACGGCCTGGAGACGATCAGGGACGGCGATCTGGTGGTCGACGGCCGGCGCCTCGGTGATCCCGCCACCAACATGACGCTGCTGCGCGCCGAGATCGGCTTCGTCTTCCAGTCGTTCAACCTCTACCCGCACAAGACGGCGCTCGAGAACGTGACCCTGGCGCCGATCCATGTGCGCAAGATCCAGCGCGCCGAGGCCGAGAAGGCCGGGCGCGAGCTACTGGCCAAGGTCGGCCTTGCCGACAAGGTGAATGCCTATCCCGCGCAACTGTCCGGCGGCCAGCAACAACGCGTTGCAATCGCACGCTGTCTCGGCATGCGCCCCAAGATCATGCTGTTCGACGAGCCGACCTCGGCGCTCGATCCGGAGATGATCTCGGAGGTGCTGGACGTCATGGTGGCGGTGGCCGAGGAGGGCATGACGATGATGGTGGTGACCCACGAAATGGGCTTTGCCCGCAAGGTCGCCCAGCGCGTGGTGTTCATGGATGCCGGCGCGATCGTCGAGAGCGGCACTCCGGAGGAATTCTTCTCCGACCCGAAGACCGACCGCAGCCGCGCCTTCCTGAGCAAGATCCTGCGGCATTAGGGTCGAGACTCAGTCAACTGGCTGCATGCAAATAGGCCGGCTCGAGCAGGCCCGGATAGGCTCTGTTCGATCGCCAGTTTGCGCAGCAGCGCGCCGAGGCCGCGGTGGCGGTCGATCCAGGCGGGGCGATCAGCCCCAGCGCGGTGTAGGGGATGATTCTGCGCCCGACTTCCTCGCTGCTGCGGCCGGCCGCCGCCCCATACGCGACCGGAAAGGTCATCACTATGTGTGGGAAGTCAAGGCGATGATAATCCGGGAACCTCCCGGCGCTGGAAAATTGTGGGCACGGGGTTTGAAGCTTCGCGACTCCCGAATGGCGCGGACGCCAGCTTTACGATGCTGCCCAACGGAAGCCCGGCTGCAATCGTCGCGCTCCATACAGCTCGCCCGGTGGAATCTCGCGTCTCGGTTGCCTGTTCCTCATGATATCGATAACATATACCCGCGATGCGATTCCAGAAGGTGGTGTATGAAGGGGGACAAAGGCCATGTGGCGATGCGTGAGGTATCTGCCCCGAACCGGCCGGCGCGGCCGACCACTGGAGCAGCATAATGGGCAAGGCCGCATCGTCGAGGCCCATTGAAAGCCAGGCGCCGACGATGGCCGACGTGGCGTTGCGCGCCGGCGTGTCGGCCATGACTGTTTCGCGCGCCCTGAAAGAGGGGAGCCGGGTTTCCAAGGCCACGCGCGAAAAGATTATGGCTGCCGTCAACGAGCTTGGCTACGTGCTCGACCAGTCGGCCGGTAGCCTTTCGTCGCGCAAGACAGGTTTTGTCGCGGCGATCGTTCCCTCGATTAACAATTCCAACTTCGCCGACACGGCACGAGGCATAACCGACGAGTTGGAGAGCACCGGCCTGCAGCTGCTGCTCGGTTACACGGACTACACAGTCGAGAAGGAAGAGAAGCTGATCGAAGCGATGCTTCGCCGGCGGCCAGAAGGTATTATTCTGACAGGCGGTGCCCATACGGAGCGCGCCCGCAAACTTTTGAAAAGCGCCGGCATTCCAGTGGTCGAGACCTGGGAGTTGCCGTCAAAGCCTATCGATCAGGTGGTCGGGTTCTCCAACGAGGAAGCTATGGGTCTTCTGGTCAAGACGCTGGCCAGGAAAGGTTACCGAAAGTTCGGATACATTGGCGGCACGACCTCGCGCGACACGCGTGGCAGCCAGCGACGCGAAGGCTTCGTAAGAGCCATTGAGGAACTCGGTCTACCCACTGGCCGCCTCGTTTCCTTCGGCGTTCCGCCCATTTCGATCGAGCAGGGCGGCCAGGCCATCGTCAGTATGCTGGAGCGCTGGCCCGACACCGAGGCGGTGCTTTGCGTGTCGGATCTTTCAGCCTTCGGCGCACTGATGGAATGCAAGCGCCGCGGCATGAAGGTTCCGCAAGACATCGCGATTGCGGGCTTCGGCGATTACGAGGTTGCCGCGTTCTGCCATCCCGGGATCACCACCGTAAATGTGGACTGCTACGGCATCGGTCGGCAGGCCGCTCGCAGGCTCATCCAGGTTATCCGCGGCGCCGAGAAGAAGCAGGGGCAGGAGATCGTCCTGACCGGTTATCGCGTCGTGGAACGTGAGAGCACCTAAGTCCTCGCCGGCTCCGGGCGAACGGGTCAGAACGCGATCTGCACCTTCATCGATCTGTCTCGATTGCCGGCGATCTCGAAAGCCGCGACCGCTTCGTCGAGTGAATAGATGCCAGTCAAAAGCGGTTTCACGTCGACGCGGCGCTGGTTGATCAGGTCGACCGCGAGCGCGAACTCGTCGTGGAAGCGGAAGGTGCCGCGCAGCTCGATCTCCTTCGCGACGATCTGGTTTTGCGGTATTGAGATATCACCTCCGAGCCCGAGCTGGACCAGCACGCCGCGCGGCTTCAAGACATCAAGGCCCGCCCGGACAGCGCGTTCGTTGCCAGAGGCCTCGAACATCACATCGAAGCTGCCTTTCTCGATATTATAGGCGCCGAGCTTTTCGCCGTTCGTCGCAACGTTGATCGTGCGGTCGGCGCCGATCTCCAGCGCCTTCGCCAGCACGCCGTCCATGACATCGGTGGCGACGATCTCGCGTGCGCCATGAACGCGCGCCGCAAGAATGCAGAGTGCACCGATCGGTCCGCAACCGGTGACCAAGACACGCTTGCCGAGCAAGGATCCGGCCCGATTGACGGCGTGAAGCGTCACCGCGAAGGGCTCGGCGAAGGCGGCTTCGTTGATGGAGACCTGGTCGGCAATCTTGTGGCATTGCCACGTCTCGGCGACCAGGCGCTGGCGGAACGCGCCTTGGATATGGGGCATCGGCATGGCGCTGCCGTAAAAACGCATATTGAGGCACTGGTTCTGCATGCCTTTGAGACAGTACTGGCAGGCATTGCAGGGTCGGCTTGGCGAAATCGCGACGCGGTCGCCGACAGCCAGTGTGGAAACGCCACTGCCCGTAGCCTTCACCGTGCCGGCAACTTCATGGCCGAGGATCATCGGTTCGCGGAGGCGGACCAGGCCGAATCCGCCGTGGTTGTAATAATGAAGGTCCGAGCCGCAGATGCCGCCGGCTTCGATGGCGATCTCGACCTGTCCTTCGCCAGGCATGCCGGGATCGGTCTCTTCGATTCTCAGGTCCTTTGCGGCGTGGATGACGATCGACTTCATGGCTGGCGTCCCTTCTCAGACAACCGACGTCAGCAAGGCCTGGCCACTAAAATGCGCGGCGAGATTGTCGCGAACGAGCTGGCCCATGGCTTTGCGGGTTTCCACCGTGCCGCTGGCGTGATGCGGCTGCAAGACGACATTGGAGAGCCTGAGAAAACGCTCGTCGATGGTCGGCTCGTTCCAGAACACGTCAAGCCCGGCGCCCTTGATGCTGCCCGTTTCCAGCGCCGCAAGCAGCGCCGTCTCGTCGACCGTGCTGCCGCGCGAAATGTTTATGATGATGCCATCCATACCGAGCGCCGCCAGCACAGCCGCATCGATGATGTTCTTCGTGCCTTCGCCGCCGGCAAGCGTCACGATCAGGAACTCGCTTTGCCGCGCCAGCTCGACGAGATCGCCGACAAAGGTATAGGGCAGGTCGTCGCGCTTGCGCAGGTCGAAATAGGCGATGGTGCAGTCAAAGGCGGCCGCGCGCTTGGCGATCGCCGCGCCGACACGGCCCAGGCCGACAATGCCGAGCCTTTTTCCGCAGACGCGCGTGACCAGCGGCATGTTGCCCTCGCGCCAGCTGCCGTCGCGAACATAGCTGTCGGCCTGCGGGATCTTGCGTGCCACGGCCAGCAGCAGCCCGATCCCGATATCGGCTACGTCCTCGGTCAGCACATCGGGCGTGTTGGTGACGCGGATGCCGTTTTTCCTGGCATAAGCAAGGTCGATGGCGTCGGTGCCGACGCCATAGCAGGAAACGATTTCGAGTTTGGGCAACTTCGCCATCAGCGCAGCACTTGCGCCGAGCTCGCCGCGCGTCGCAATGGCACGGATGGCTTCGGAATGGGACGCGATCAGCGCGTCTTTATCCTCGGTCCGCCAAAGCTTGTGGACGCGATATTTCGCTTCGAGGTCTCCCATGTCCCAATCCGGATAGGGGCCTGTCATCAATATGTCGGTCACAGCGTTATCTCCTCCGCGAGGTCACTTTTACCATTGACTATGTTATCGATAACATTCATGTCAATAGGCACTGGCGGTGCAGCGGCGGAAATAATATCCGCTGTCAGGGATGTACCTTCGGAGGATCACGTGGGCAGTTCATTGTTCGACTTGACCGGCATGCGGGCGCTGGTCACTGGCTCTGGGCAGGGCATCGGTCTTGCCCTGGCGGAAGGTCTGGCGCAGCACGGCGCCGAAATCGTACTCAACGGCCGCACCGCCGGGAAGATCGAGGCGGCCGCCGCTGCGCTCTCGGCGAAAGGCTTCAAGGCCAGCAGCGCCGTCTTCGACGTTACAGATCAGGCAGCCGTCGTCGAGGGCGTCAGCAGGATCGAAGCGACCATTGGTGCGATCGACATTCTCATAAACAATGCCGGCATGCAGTTCCGCACGCCGCTCGAGGATTTTCCCGCCGATAAATGGGAGCAGCTGCTGCGGACCAACATTTCGAGCGTGTTCTTTGTCGGCCAGGCGGTGGCGCGGCATATGATCCCGCGACGTCGCGGCAAGATCATCAACATTGCTTCGGTGCAAAGCGAACTGGCGCGAACCAACATCGCGCCCTACACGGCGACGAAGGGCGCGGTGCGCAACCTGACCCGCGGCATGTGCGCCGACTGGGCGAAGCACGGCCTGCAGGTGAATTCCATCGCGCCGGGCTATTTCAAGACGCCACTCAACCAGGCGCTGGTCGACAATCCCGAATTCTCAGCCTGGCTGACCAACCGCACGCCGGCGGGCCGCTGGGGCGATGTCGACGAACTGGTGGGCGCGGCAGTGTTTCTGGCCGGCCCCGCTTCATCTTTTGTCAACGGACACACGCTCTATGTCGATGGCGGAATCACGACCTGCCTTTGAGGCTCCGCTCATCGTCGTGATGGGTGTCAGTGGCTGCGGCAAGACCAGCGTCGGCATCGACATTGCCGCACGGCTTGGCCTTGCCTTCGTCGAAGGCGACACGCTGCACCCGCGCGGCAATGTCGAGAAGATGTCGCTGGGCATGCCGCTTACCGACGATGATCGCTGGCCGTGGCTCGATGTGGTCGGCGCGGCGCTACGCCAGGCAAGACAGGAAGGCCGCGGGCTCGTCATAAGCTGCTCGGCCTTGAAGAAATCCTATCGTGATCGCCTTCGCCATGCGGCGGGCGGCCCGGTGTCCTTCGTGTTCCTGGAGGGATCGCGCGGTATCCTGCAGACCAGGATGGCCGACCGCCGCGGGCATTTCTTTCCGCCGGCCTTGCTCGACACCCAGTTGGCGGCGCTGGAGAATCCGGCCGGCGAGGAGTTGGTGATCACCGTCGATATCGATGCTGCGGTCGACCGGATCGCCGATCAGGCACTGAACAGGCTTGGCGCGCTCGGCGCCGTAGCCGCTGCCAAGACCAGGAAAGAGGTACGTTGAGATGACCCAAGCGTCAGCAAAGGTCGCCGTTGTCGGCGCCGGCATCATGGGATCGGCGATTGCCACCCGCCTGATCGAGGCAATGCAGCAGGTCACGGTGTTCGACCTCGACAAGCCCAAGGTCGCCGCCCTGACGGCGAAAGGCGCCATCGCTGCCGCCTCGGTCGTCGAGGCAGCGCGGGCGAACGACTTCGTCATCCTCAGCCTCAACCATGCCGACATCGTGCGATCCGTCGTATTCGGCGACAACGGTGTCGCCGCGGCGGCATCGCCAGAGAAACTGCTGATCGACATGTCGTCCATCGACCCGGCCGACACAGCACAAATGGCGATGAAGCTCGCAGCCGAGACCGGCATGAAATGGGTCGACTGCCCGCTTTCGGGCGGTGTTCCCGGCGCGCTCGCCGGCCGATTGACGGTCATGGCTGGCGGCGACCCCGCCGACTTCGAGCGTGCCCGCACGGTGATGCAGCACCTCTGCGCCAACTACACGCTGATGGGAAAGAGCGGGGCCGGGCAGACGACCAAGCTGATCAACCAGCTTTTCTGCGCGGTTCTGTTCCAGGCGATCGCCGAAGCGGTGAAGCTCGCCGAAGCCGGCGGCGTCGATCCAAAGGCAATTCCGGCAGCACTCAAGGGCGGTCGCGCCGATTCCAGCATCCTGCAGGAGTTCATGGCGAAGTTCGCCGACCGCGATTTCTCGCCGACGGGCCGCATCGACAACATGCTGAAGGATCTGGATTCATTGCAGTCATTTGCGCTGAAGACCAAGACGCCGCTGCCGATGACCGGCCAGCTGGTTGAGATCCATCGCCTGCTTTGCGCTGCTGGTCTGGGGCCGAAGGATTCGGCCGAAATGATGCGCCTGCTCGACGGCAAGATCGGCTGATTGGCCGTCCCTGATTTTGTTGCTTGACGCCCAGAAATGTTATCGATAACATCATTTGGCGATCTTGGGAGGAACGCATCTTGGCCGCAGAAAAACTGATCGAGTTCAAGTCGATTACGAAGGAGTTCGGCGGCACCCGCGCGCTCTCCGACGTGACGCTCGATCTGGGCAAGGGCGAGATCCTGGCGCTGCTCGGCGAAAATGGCGCCGGCAAGTCGACGCTGATCAAGACGCTCGCCGGCATCTACCGGCCCGATGGCGGCAGCATTCTGTTTCGCGGCGAGCCCTATCACCATCGCCCTCCTCAGCCGAACCAGCGCCAGCCCGTCGCCTTCATTCACCAGGATCTCGGACTGATCGAATGGATGACCGTCGGCGAGAATGTCGGCCTGGCCCAGGGATTTTCGCTGCGCTCCGGCCTGATCGACTGGCGTTCCACGGAAGAACGTGCGCACGAGGCGCTGAAGCTGGTCGGCTGCGATTTCGACCCGACGACACGGGTCCAGGATCTGACCCGCACCGAAAAGTCGCTGGTCGCCATCGCCAGGGCGCTGGCCACCGAGGCCGATGTGCTGGTGCTCGACGAGCCGACGGCCAGCCTTCCGGCCGAAGAGGTCGAGCGGCTGTTCGACGCCATCCGTCCGCTCAAGCAGCGCGGCGTCGGCATGATCTACGTCTCGCATCGTCTCGACGAGATCTTTCGCATCGCCGACCGTGTCGCCGTGCTGCGCGACGGCAAGCTGGTCGGCCAGAAGAATGTCGCCGACACGAGGCCCGACGAACTTGTCGAAATGATCGTCGGCCGCCCGGTAAGTCAGGTGTTCACCAAGGCGGAGACGCAGGCCGGCGAGACGATCTGCGCGGTGCGCGACCTGGTCTGCGCAGGCGCTGGCCCGGTATCGTTCGAAGTGCGCAGGGGTGAACTGCTCGGCCTGGTTGGCCTGCGCGGCGCCGGGCAGGAACTGGTCGGCCGGGCGCTATTCGGCTGCCAGGCCTTTTCAGGCTCGGTGACGATCAACGGCGTTGCGCCCGACCTGTCGAGCCCGATCGCAGCAATGTCATCTGGGGTCGGCCTGATTGCGCGCGACAGGACCGAGGAATCGATCGCGGGCTCCCTGTCGATCCGGGAAAACAGCTTCCTCAACCCCGGCGCCGGCAAGCGCGGCCTGTTCTCCTTTCTGGCGCCGCACAAGGAGGCTGCCCTCGCACAGGCGATCGGCGGCTCGGTCGGGCTGCGCCCCAATGATCCGAACCTGCCGATCGAGGCCTTGTCCGGTGGCAATCAGCAAAAAGTAGTCGTCGGGCGCTGGCTCCATACCGGTCGAAAGCTGCTGATCGCCGAAGACCCAACCGCCGGTGTCGACGTCGGCGCCAAGGCCGAGATCTACCGCCTGATCGGCCGTGCGCTGGAAGCAGGCCTCGCCGTCGTCGTGGTGTCGACCGATTTCGAGGAGATCGCCCATATCTGCCATCGCGCCCTGGTGTTTTCGCGCGGCTGCATCGTTCGCGAACTGGTCGGCGATCAACTGACCACATCAGCCGTGATCACCGCCGCATCGGCTTCCGAAGCCGCCTGACCGTTCTGGAGCAAAGCCATGCAATCGATCGAATCCAGCGCACTCGAGCCGACCCGTGGCGAAATGGCCAGCCTGTCCAGGGCGCAGAAGATCGTCCGGCTGCTGCCGGTCTACGGGCTGGTGATCCTGACGGTGCTGCTGATCCTGCTGTTCTCGATCCTGTTGCCAAACACCTTCCCGACGCTGCTCAACCTGCGCTCGATCATCTCCGACAAGGCGATAATCGCGCTGTTGTCGCTGGCCGCGATGATCCCGATGGCGTCCGGCCGCATCGACCTGACCGTTGGCTATGGCATCGTGCTCTGGCACATCCTCGCCATCAGCCTGCAGACCATGTTCGGTGTGCCCTGGCCGCTGGCGGTGCTGATCGTGCTGCTGCTCGGCGCCGCCACAGGTTTCCTCAACGGACTGCTGGTTGAAGTCGCGCGAATTGATTCCTTCATCGCCACCCTCGGCACCGGCACTGTGCTCTATGCGCTGGCGCTTTGGCACACCGGCGGCCGGCAGGTGGTGGGCGTGCTGCCCAACGGCTTCTACTCGCTTAATGGCACGATGGTGTTCGGGCTGCCGATCACCGGCCTCTACGTGCTGGGGATCGCGGTTGCACTCTGGATCATCCTCGAATATCTGCCGATCGGCCGTTACGTCTATGCCATCGGCGCCAACCCGAAGGCCGCCGCGCTGAACGGCATACCGGTGCGTCGCTTCGTCATCGGCGCCTTCGTCTCGTCGGGCCTGCTGACGGCGCTGACTGGCGTGCTGCTCGCCTCCAAACTTCGCATTGGCCAGGCCAGCGTCGGGCTGGAATATCTTCTTCCGGCGCTGGTCGGCGCCTTTCTCGGCTCGACCACTATCAAGCCTGGGCGCGTCAATGTCTGGGGCACGATGACCGGCGTCATCATTCTCGCCGTCGGCATCTCGGGTATCCAGCAGTTCGGTGGCTCGTTCTTCGTGGAGCCCTTGTTCAACGGCGTGACACTTTTGGTTGCAATCGGCATCGCCGGCTACGCCCAGCGCAAGCGCGGTACCGCCCACAGGGCCGGGGTCAAGCATGTTCCGCAATCTGCAAAGTGATGGGACAGGCTCGAGACATGAGGATCGATCGTCGAATTTGGCTGCCGGGCCGGGTGGCAGCCTCCGTTCCGCCGACGCGCCCAGGGGGCATGGCGTGAGCGATTACGAAATTCTGGACACGCGCTTCGCCAAGCTGATCATCGGCCATGCCAAGCTCGAACAACTATGGACCGGCAGCCGTTGGGCGGAGGGACCGGTCTATGTCCCGGCCGCCAGGCATCTTCTGTGGTCGGACATCCCGAACGACCGGTTGCTGCGCTACGACGAATGCGACGGCTCCGTCAGTGTCTTCGAAACGCATTGCGGCAACCAGAACGGTCATACGCTCGACCGCGAGGGCAGGGTCGTCGCCTGCGAGCATGGTAGACGCTGCGTTTCGCGCCTCGAACATGATGGAAGCTGGCGACGTCTTGTCGAGACCGTCCACGGCAAGCGCCTCAATTCGCCCAATGACGTGGTCGTAAAATCGGATGGGACGATCTGGTTCACCGATCCGATCTACGGCATCGACAGCCACTATGAAGGCATGATTGCCCAGCCTGAGATCGGCGGATCCTACGTCTACCGGTTCGACAAAGCCAACGGTGAGATCGCAGCGGTCATCACCGATCTGGTCCAGCCGAACGGACTGGCGTTTTCGCCTGACGAGACGATCCTCTATGTGTCTGATACCGGCGCCAGCCATGTTCAGGGGGTGCCGTGTGCGATCAAGGCGTATGATCTTGCCGAGGATAGCCGCTCGGCACGGGCGCGCGGCACACTGGCTGAGTGTGACGCCGGTTTCTTCGACGGGTTCCGAGTCGATCGCGGCGGCAACCTCTGGGCCTCTAGCGCCGATGCAGTCCGCGTCTATGCGCCGGATGGAACGCTGATCGGCCGCATCCTGGTACCCGAGATCGTCTCCAACCTCTGCTTCGGCGGCCCCAAGCGCAACCGCCTCTACATCACCGCCCAGACATCGCTCTATTCCATCTATGTCAACGCGCATCCTGCCGGTGTGGGCCCGGTGGCGGGACATGGCACCAGCAAAACCCGCCGGAAGTTGAGTTACAATTTCTGAAAACCAAGGGAGGAACCAACATGCATCGCAGGACAATTTTGAAATCAACAGTCGCCTGGATGGCCGTAGCCATCGTCGCTCCGGCCCTGTTCGCCGGGCAGGCGCGAGCAGATGCGATGGTCGATGCCATGGCCGTCGTGCAGAAATACGCCCAGAAGGCCACCGCCTGGGACGGGCCGACCATCGGTCCGAAGGCGCAGCCGGGCAAGACCATCGTGGTGCTTGCCGGTGACCTCAAGAACGGCGGCATTCTCGGCGTCACCAACGGCGTGGAGGAGGCGGCGAAGGCAATCGGCTGGGAGGTCAAGGTGATCGACGGCGCCGGCTCGATCGGCGGGCGCACCGCCGCTTTCGGTCAGGCTATGGCGCTGAAGCCGAACGGCATCGTCATCAACGGCTTCGATGCGGTCGAGCAGGCGCCGGCGCTGGAACAGGCAAAGGCCGCGGGCATCCCGCTGGTCTCCTGGCATGCGGGACCGGTCATCGGGCCCGACGAAAAGAACGGCGTCTTCGCCAATGTCTCGACCGACGCCATGCAGGTCTCGACCGCTGCGGCCGACTGGGCCTATGCCGACGCCAAGGGCAAGCCCGGTGTGGTTATCTTCACCGACTCGACCTACGCCATCGCCATCGCCAAGGCTGACAAGATGAAGGCGGAAATCGAGCGGCTGGGCGGAAAGGTGCTCGAATATGTCGACACGCCGATTGCCGAGACTTCGCAGCGCATGCCGCAGCTCACCACTTCGCTGCTGCAGAAATACGGCGATGCCTGGACGCATTCGCTGGCGATCAACGACCTCTACTTCGACTTCATGGGTCCGTCGCTTGCCGCGGCCGGCAAGGCCGGCACCGACGCGCCGATCAATGTCGCCGCCGGCGACGGTTCGGAATCAGCCTATCAGCGCATCCGCGCCGGGCAGTTCCAGAAGGTGACGGTCGCCGAGCCACTCAACCTGCAGGGCTGGCAGCTGGTCGACGAGCTCAACCGCGCCATCGCCGGCGAGAAATGGTCAGGCTACCTGTCGCCGCTGCATGTCGTGACGGCCGACAATGTCGAGTTCGACGGCGGCCCCAACAATGCGTTCGATCCCGGCAACGGTTACCGGGACGAGTACAAGAAAATCTGGGGCAAATAGGCCCGCAGCTATGCGGGCACATTATGGGATGCGCCCGCAAGCCGATGTCATTCCAACCGCAAATCAGGAAATTTCGGTCCTCGAACTGCTGCCAGCGGGCGATAGCTGTCTCAACCGCAGAAACTCAGGAAACCTTGACCATGATCATTCGCTACGCTCTCTTCGAAGGTAAAATCCACCCCGGACAAGAGGGCGAGTTCCGTCGCTTCGTCAAGGAGAGGCTGGTGCCGCTGTGGACGCAGTTTCCCGGAGCCGAGGAAGTGCGCGTTCTGGACGGCACGGCACGGGATGAGGGCGCCCCCGTCTATGCCATGGCGCTCGCCATCCGCTATCCCAGCATGGACGCTTGCAACGCAGCTCTGCAGTCCGACGTCCGGTTTCAGAGCCGTGATGTGACTGGCGAACTTCTCAAGATGTTTACCGGACGTGTCCATCATCATGTCTTCGAGGCGAACGAATACGCTCCTGCCTGATCAGAGTAACAACTGGCGAGCGGCGATCCCGCCACGATCAGAGAGGTCCTTTCCCCGTCTAGCCATTTCCCCCGACGGATCCGGCGCTATCACCAGCTATCAGTCGCGGGGCCATACGAAACAATACAGGCAGAGTTCTGATTTTGGCCCACGAAAAAGCCAATGAGATCAAATAGTTTGAATACGTCCTCCGGGCCCACCATACGTCCTTCGCGGACCGGAAAGGTGACTGAACGGAATCCTCCTAGGCACTAGGAAGACGCGGGTCAACCTCGAGGGGGGTCAAAGGTGTGATCACAAAATTAGGCTCTGAAGATTCTGTTGCACAGAAGTCCGACAGCGTGCGGCTTGCGTCACTCGGCGGCGCAATGACACCGATCGACGCGACGCTTTCGGAACCGGAAATTGTGACCCATTTGAGACATTCGCGTCGGGCCTTGGCTATTGCGGCGGCAGGGTGCCGAACAGGCTGACAAGGGCCACCACGCCGACCCCCAGGGCCAGTTCGGCCAGTGTGCAAAAGCGCAAACCTCGCAAGGCAGCTCCGCGGGTTCTTATCTTCGGGACCAGTAGGTATCGATTGACGATTGCAAACCCGATCATCGCGGCGACCAAAGCCCCCTTGCAAAGCAGAAGCGCTTGGTAGGGCGATCAAGTATCGGTCGGCCACTGGCCGAGCACCAGTGCCACATTGACAATGCCCGACGCGATGACCGCCGCCACTGCTATGTGGCCAAGGCCCGAAAATCGCCGAAGTACATCAGAAATTTCCAACCGCAGTTCGGCATCGCCAATCTTTCCAAGGCGCAGCAGCAGTGGAGCCAGTGCGCCCAGCCAAAAGCCGCCGGCCAGAAGGTGGACGACATGGCTTGCGCGACTTATCCAGCCTTCGGCCCCGTCCAGCATCACGGCATGGCCGATGAAGCCCAGGCCGCCGAGATGGAAAGCCGCCAACACGCACAACAGCCTCCAGTGGCCGCCCGGTCGACTTAGGACCAATCCTACCAGGAGGGCAGTCAGCAGCAGGTGAAACTGCCAGACATGCCCGAATTCCGTATCCGCGAGAACGTCATACCAGGTGATCGGATCGTCGCTCCACCCGTCTCCCATCTCGCCCGAGGCAAGGAAGAGCCAGGCGAGGGCACTCAAAAAGGCAACGACGGCCGCAAACCTGACGATGCGCCAGAGCGCTGCGTCAAGTGAATTCGCAAGAGCCGGCGGAGCCAGCCAGCCTTGAAAGGCGCCGACCCCAAACAGGACCAGCGCTGAGCCATAGTGAAGAACGCGACAAAGGACGAGCGCGCCGTTCACACGTCACCTTACTGCATCGATTGGAAACTGTAGGAGCCTTTGGTCTTGTGGCCATCCGTCGACAGAACGTGCCAATCAACCGTGTATTTGCCATCAGGAAGCGCCGCCTTGAACGGGACGATGAGCAGCGTGTTGTCTTTCGGGTCCAGCGTAGCCGGTCCCGTCGCCACGGCATCCTTCTTGGGTCCGACAACCTTGACGCCGGTGAACTTCAGTTCGACCCCTTCCGAAAATTTGAGCTTGAGCTCCGTCGGCGCCGGCGTCGCCATGGAACCGGCTGCCGGCGTTGCCGAGACAAGCTTTGCGTGGGCAGAAGCTGCCCCCGCGAAAGATGCTCCTACCAGCAAGCAGACCACGAAAAGCGACAAAGCAAAGGATTTTGAGCGAGGCATGGGAAACTCCATCTTCGCGAGAAGGGGAGGCTATTGCCGTCAAAAGTCAGCCACGAGGTATGCCGGGCGGGAATAGGGTTGTGGTTCGGTGGCAATTCTCTATTTGGCACCACCGACCGGTATCATGAGGTGCTCGTAAGGGGTCCCCGCCCACATCACCCAGGGCTGTGTCATGTCCGCCATCTCGCCAGGTCTCGGATAGTCCTTGATTGTTCGTTTGCCGCCATAGTTGAATACCATCACGTGCGGCGGCTCCTGCATCCACTTCATTCCCTTCGGTGGCTTCTTTGCAAAAGGGTCTACGTTGCTGGGCGTAGTACCGCCCTGGAGCATGTAGCCGAAGCCCACTTTGCCCTTCGGCGGCTCACTCCTATTCACCAACGCCATAACCCACTCTAGGCCGTTTGCGTCGACGCAGTTCGGATCGTTAGCCGGATTGGTCGGATCGTCTGGAATGCAGGTGAAGTTGTTCGTGCCTTTCCGAAGTGTCCGCACCTTTCCCTTCGCATCGAAGGCGATCACTGTTGCATTTTTTCCGATCGATTCCGGAGCTGCCGATACAGCGTTGGCAATCATCTCCTCATCGGTTTTCGGAGACGAAAACTCTCCTTTGACCTCTTGGCCAATCACGGCGGTCGACCAAACAAAAGCAGTTCCGCAAATCATCGAAACCAACGACATGCGCATGAGGACCTCCCCAATCGTGGACATTACCGGCGGGATGCCAGGCTCTGTCGTCGAGCTATTCACGTCCCATTTCGACCCTACGTCAAATCAAACTTACCCAACGGCAACCCCGTTTGGCCCCCGGCAGTCGCACGACCTTTGAGATGTGGCAGCAAGTTCTCGATCAGAAGGCCATGCTCTTAAATCTCGGGCTCGACATGTCTCTCAGAGGGTCTCCCGCAATTGAGAGCTAAGCTGTTTTTGGAAAGAAGAACCTACCTCGCAGAAAGGCAGCTACGATGATGACCGCTCATGGCGCAACGAAGCCCTTCGAGCTTCCGGCATCGAGTCCTTCCTCAAAGTGTAAGCTTGACCCTCATGTGTGCCTCCCTGGATTATCGAACTGACCTACGGCGCGGTTGGCAGCTTCGGCGGTAGTGAGGGCGGAGCCACATCAGGGATCGAAAAAACTACCGCGAAATCATACCACGCAAAGCCCACATCCTGGGCCGCTCAGCGATCCGTGCGGTGATCGACGGCAACGACGTGCAAATGGGACGGTTGAGCGTCGCGAATGCCGCTACCGAAATGCCAGATAGCGACGGCAATGGAGATGAAGCCGCTGGACGCGGCTATAGGCGCCCATCGACGAAGATGAGAGGCCCACAAGCGTCGTAAAATACCACCACTAAGTTGGAGGTAGAGGCGCAGCATGAAGGGTCGGTGTCGGTACCGAGTTCTGCGACGATGAACGACACACTGGGCCATCAAGTCGGCAATAAACGTGACGTCGCGCGAGAGGCGTCGAGCTTGGCCACGGGGACCGTGCATTACTGCCGGCGCGCTGTGGCCAGTTGAGGTCTTCGATCGAGAGCATGGGCTCGCCCGACGGATC